>CAYJFQ010000001.1:0-272369 GCA_964369955.1 uncultured Erysipelotrichaceae bacterium
ATGAGCATAATGCTCATAAAAATTCATAATTAAAGGAGTAGTAGTCAATGATAAAAGTTAAAGAAATGTTGCCGTACCTAATAATTAATATTTTGGCTTTTTATTTAATGCCTATAATTATTAAAGATACTGGAACTGCAATGGTAGTTACGCTAATTCTATTACCTTTAATATGTTTTATAACATCATTAGTTTATGGAATAAAGTATTCATTCAATATAATTTATTCAATAATTGTTGCACTCTTATTTGCACCAACTATATTGATTTATTATAACTCAACGGCAACTGTTTATATTGTAGGGTATGGAGTTATAGCAATTTTTGGAAATCTAATTGGAAAAATATTTTATAAAAATAAGTAGTTTAAACTGTTGTTATGAGCATAATTTTCATAAAAACAAAACTGTCACTATCTTTTTTACTGTAGGGATAGACAGTTTAAAATTGTATAAAAGTAATATTTGACTGATGATAACTCGTAGGATAAAACGATATTTATTATTTATTAATTTGTGTATAATTACTTTAGAGGTACACATATGGAAACAGAGAAAATCCGTGAATTATACACTTTATTTGTAGAAAGACTTTCAAAAGGTGAATTTGGTGGAGCTCAAAGTGAGGTTTACCAAAAGATTCTTAAACTAATTAGTCAATCCGAAAGTGTTAAAGATGCTCAAGAAAAAATAAAGAATAGTGATTTATATTTGGAGCCTACAAGAGCTTCTTTTTGTGACAAATTAACTGCTTATATAAAAGCAGCTAGAGAAAATGAAATGACAAATGTAGAAGTGGTATATCAAGATAAATTAGAAAAAGTTTTGAAAAACTTTAATGAAGTATACGATACTAATTATTTAAAAGAAGCTCAAAATCAAAAAATAAAATACTTCACAAATTATGAAAAGATTGCATGTTTATATAAAACATATATTGAGATAAGAATGACAAATTGTTTAGATAGTTTTAAACTAAATAAACTAATTCAAGAAAGAGATGAATTATTTAATTACTTTGAAGGTAATAACTTAGAGTTGATTTTAAATCAAATTGTTAATCAAAATTTATTCTTTACATCACAGAAATCCATATTTGAATTTATAAGTTATTTAGAAGAAGTAAATAACCCTTTTGAATTAGAAAAACAAGAAGTATTGAGTGAAGTTGAAAGTGTTTTTGAAGATCTTAATAGCATTAAAACAACAATTTTGGAGGTAGGTAATTCTAATTTATCTTTAATTAAAAATTCTAATGTTTTAATTGTCCCTCCGACTAATCCGGAAGATAAGTACCGATTTTTTTGCGAGGAAATAAGATAATGACTAATTTAATTAAAGAAATGGCTAAGGGGTACTTAGACGCTTTTGAAGCTTATAAAACAAATGATGACAATTTAAAAATAGAAATTGAATCTTTTAAAGTTAAGTTTAATAAGTTGACTAATGAAATTGATGATCCTGCAGATTTTTTTACAAGTTTTGTGAGTTCAAATTTACAGAGTGAATATACTGATCTAATCACCAAACTTGCAATATCTACTGTTGAGGTATCAAAAGAAAGTAGTAAACCTGATCTTAGTGTTATACAATTTACAGACCAATATAAATCAGTCTACGATGAATTAAAGAAAATTCCATATCAAACACGCACGCATAAAGCATATGAAGATATTTTTGATGTAGCAGAGAGAACTGCAGATATGTTAGAAGCACAAATAATTATTGAAAAGGAAAGGATGCTTTGGAAAATTATTAGTGAAAATTATTTTGATATTTATAATGCAATTGTAGAAGCTTCTGATCCAATAGATGAATATGTCAGCACAATTACAAATGCATACTTTAATACTTACACAAGTGCTAATAATGAAGAAGAATTAACATATTTATTAGAAAAATTGGAAATTAAACTCTTAGATTTAAAGAGTAGAAATGAGATTAAACTACTGTTTATTGGGTTACTAAATGTTCAGTTTATTAACTATGTAAATGCAAAAAATAACATCTATAAGTGGGCTGATGATAGTTTAGTAAAAGGATATATTGCAACTATGCTTTCAGCTAAAAAAGCAATTCTTAGGATAATCAAGTTTATTGAAGAAGAGTTTAGTATAACAATTAACGATATTTTCGAAAAAGAAAACTATAAAATATGGCTATTAAATCCTATGCCGAAGGACGGTTTATTTAGAATTAAAAAGAGCTTGAACCCTCAAAACTTAATTGTTTATCAAGATATCTTAGAAAATGAAATTCTTCCAGATTTAAATATTAAAAAGATAATTCTAAGGAAGTTAAAATTAAATTTTTACCCTAAGATTGATGGTAAAGAATACGATGAGATTGTGGATCAAGAAGTTGAAAAACTAAATAAAGAATTTAATTATTTTAAGTATCAAGATACATTTACTTTTGAAATTAAATAGATAAATTCGATTTCTTTACTGTGTTTAGAAAAGAAAGCTTACTATTAATATGTGTTTATCTAGCTTATAATTTATTAATTGATTCTGATGATTATTAGATAGAAAAAAGTTGCTTTAAAACTAAAAAATTTAATCATTAGTTATTTAAACAAGCATTAAATATTTCTAAATTGTACTAGTTATTTACATACGTTAGATTTTTATCGTGCCAATAAAAAGAGTTCTAGCTGACTTAAATGATGATAATATTACTAAGTAAGATAATTATCTAAAAAAAGATGTTAATAGTAATATTGTTATCATTTTCTATTTCAGTGGTAAAATTGAATACGAAGTGCATTCACCTTTGTTAGTTAGATTGAGTAAAAATAACGTTGATATTTACCTTTTGAATTAACATTTAATCTATTGATATTTGATATGAAAGAATCATTGAAGGCTAAGTTGAGGTAACTACTTGGTATATTTTTGGTAATTATGGTATTCATATGGTGAAGGAAATATAAGTACTTCCTCTGGGCAACAAAAACAATTGAATTAATTTATAATTTTCTAGATATTGAATAAATTTTATTTTTGAATAAAGTGCTATAATTAACACATGAAAATTGAATTGAATAATGAGATTAGAGATTTTTTTCAGAGATGTTTAAGAAATCTTGACAATGCTGTAATCAATGATTTTTTAGATTGTGAAATTACTAATGAAAATGAGAAAGAATATATTGATAGATTAGTTGAAATTGGTCATTATGAATTTAATGACCCTTTAAATTATCCTAGTCTTTTTATTTCTACTATAGAATTTTTGGAAAATAGATATTATAAAGAGATAAAACTTGATGATATTGATTGTGATGGTTTTAAGTACGGAACATTAAAAATTTTGGGGAATAGATTATTTAATTATGATAGTGTTATTTTTGATCCAAATAGAGAACTCAATGATAGTTTATGTTTACGTGCCTTAGATCAAGACTATAGTGCAATTACATTATGGCAAGATGATAAAATATGGATGTTGAATGTTCCCTCTGAATCACAAACTATTGATATTTTTGCATCAAAAGCGTGTGGTGATGTTTTGACTTACGGTTTAGGTATTGGATATTTTGTTTTTCAAGCCCTAAATAACAAGAAAGTTAAAAGTGTAACAGTTGTAGAGTATAATTTAGAAATTATTGAATTGTTCAAAAGACATATTTTGCCTCAGTTTCAAGATAAAGATAAGATAAAAATTATTCATGGTGACGCTTTTCAACATTTCAATAAAGAGAATATAGATAAGTATGATTATGTTTTTGTTGATATTTATCGATCTAATGATGATGGATTGATATGCATGAAAAAAATGCTTGAAAATTTTGTACCTAGTTTTGATAAGTTAGATTTTTGGATTGAGACCTCATGTCTAGAAATTTTACCAACTTTAATTTTATTTTTCTTTATCAATAATAGTAATTATCAGAAAATTAAAATTAATGATGATTATTTAGGTTATTATAAATTAATCGAACATTATTTTCTAAGGTTAAATAATACAGTTAATGATGTTGATGACTTAAAAAAATACATGTATGATGCGGAAACTTTAAGAGTAATATTATCAGGAAAATAATGTATATTGTAGAGATAGAATTTGTTATAATAGTGCATGTGATTTTTAAAGGTGAATAAACAAAGTGTAGAGGAAAAAATATGTCAGTAATAAAATATAAATTAATAAAAAAGTCTAAGAAAAGTAACGCTCGAATGGGTGAGATTCACACTAGAAGGGGTGTTGTTAAAACTCCTGTTTTTATGCCTGTAGGTACACTAGCGACAGTTAAGTTTCTAACTCCTGAACACATCAAATCTATAGGTAGTCAAATTATTTTAAGCAATACTTATCATTTACATTTGAGACCTGGTGAAGATATTGTAGAAAAAGCTGGTGGTTTACATAAATTTATGCAATATGATGGACCTATCTTAACCGATAGTGGTGGTTTTCAAGTTTTTTCTTTAAGTAAAAACAGAAAGATAAAAGAAGAGGGTGTTTATTTTAGAAATCATTTAAATGGGGATAAATTATTTATGGGGCCAGAAGAATCAATTCGTGTTCAAAATAAATTAGATAGTGACTTTATTATGAGTTTTGATGAGTGTCCAGCTTATCCTTCAACTTATCAATACATGGAAGACAGTGTTGATCGCACAACTAGATGGGCTGTTCGTGGTAAAAATGCTCATAAAAAGCCTGATCAACAAGCATTGTTTGGTATTGTTCAAGGAGGAGAATATCCTGAATTACGTGAAAAATCAGCTAAAGCACTCATTGATATAGGTTTTGATGGTTATTCTATCGGTGGAACAAGTGTGGGGGAAGATAAAGAAACGATGTATAAAATGATTGATTATGCGATTGTTCATTTGCCAGAAGATAAACCTAGATATTTGATGGGTGTTGGTTCATATGATGCATTATTTGAAGGTGTTAGCAAGGGTGTTGATATGTTTGATTGTGTCTTGCCGACGCGTATTGCAAGACATGGCACAGCTATGACTTCAGCTGGTCGTATAAATATTAAAAAATCTATTTATAAAGAAGATTTTACAACCCTTGATAGTAATTGTGATTGTTATACTTGTAAAACTTTTACTAAGGCGTATTTACATCACTTAGAAAAATGTAATGAAGGATTAGGTAAAACATTATTATCTATTCACAATTTGCGTTTCTTAATAAAGTTAATGGAAGAGATTCGTATTTCAATTGATGAAGATAGATTTGAGGAATTTAAGGATGAATTTATGGAATTACATAAAATCATCGATCCAAAAGGAAGAGGCTTTTAATGTTGGTTAAAGATTTTGATTTTAATTTACCAGAAGAATTAATAGCGCAAGTTCCACTGTTAAATAGAAGTGACTCAAAACTATTAGTGTTACATAAAGAGTCAAAAAAAATTGATGATTGTAAATTTATCGATATAACTGATTATCTTAAGAAGGGTGATGTTTTAGTCAGAAATAATACGCGAGTTATTCCTGCGAGATTATTTGGAATAAAAGATGTAACTAATGCTGCTGTTGAGTTGTTGTTATTACATCAGGAAGGTGATATTTGGGAGTGTTTAGTTGGCAATGCTAAAGTTGTTAAGGTTGGAACTATAATTAATTTCTCAGATGAATTAAAAGCTGAATGTCTAGAAGTAAGAGATGAAGGAATCCGTATTTTTAAAATGATATATGATGGTATTTTTATGGAGATATTAGAAAAGTTAGGTAATGTTCCATTACCTCCGTATATCCATCAAAAATTGGATAACAAGGAACGTTACCAAACTATTTATGCAAAAGTTGAAGGCAGTAGTGCCGCTCCGACTGCGGGGTTGCATTTTACTGATGAAGTATTTAAGAATTTGAGTGAGAAGGGTGTTGAGATACTAGATATTACTTTACATATTGGGCTTGGAACTTTTAGACCTGTGAAAGTTGATGATATCAATGATCATAAAATGCATAAGGAATATTATAATATCTCCAATGAAGTGGCTGAGAAGTTAAATAGCGCAAAGAAGAGTAACCAAAGAATAATTGCGATAGGTACTACTAGTTGCCGTACGTTAGAGGCAAATTTTAATAAATATAATTGTTTTAAAGCTACTAGTGAAGCTACTGACATTTTTATGTATCCAGGATACAACTTTTCAGCTATTGATTGTTTGATTACTAATTTTCATTTACCAAAATCAACACTGGTTATGTTGGTTAGTGCTTTTGCAGGAAAAGAGTTAACGATGGAAGCTTATTTGCATGCGGTTAAAAAGGGGTATCGATTTTTTAGTTTTGGAGATTCGATGTTTATAACTAATGAATAATAGACATTATTTTAATTTGATGATTGAAGAATTGGAAAAGCAAAACAAAGAAAATAAAAAGAAATTATTGCTCCATGTTTGTTGTGGGTTTTGCAGTAGTTGGGTTGTTGTTTTTTTGTCAAAATATTATGAAGTTACACTATATTTCAACAACAATAATATTTATCCTGAAAAAGAGTATAATCTAAGATTAAATAGTTTAAAAAAGTATTTAGATGATGCGCAATTAAGTGTAGAGGTGATAACAACTAATTATGATGATTCTTATCAGATGGATTATTTTGATTTAAAAGATGAAAGAGAAAAAGGCAGTAGATGTCATCGTTGTATTAAAACTAGAATGAATGAAGCTTATAATTACAGCGAAGAAAATCATTATGATTACTTTACAACAGTTATGAGTATTTCTCGTGAAAAGGATTCACTAATGATCAACAAGATAGGTGAAGAATTGGAGAAAAAACATACTGTTAAATTTTTGTTTGCCGATTTTAAAAAGAACAAAGGATTGGATCATACAATTGAAAGAGCGAAGAGTTTTGGTGTTTATACTCAAAATTATTGTGGTTGTGCTTATTCTTTCCGCAAGCCTGATAATTGTACATTAGACTATTTGCCGAATACTAATATTTTTTTGTTTCAAAGAAAAGATATGTTTAGGGTTAATACTGATACTAACTTACTTGGTAATTTTATGGATGACTTTAATGGTTTAGATGTTTTGGATGTTGGCTGCAATAATGGAGCTTTAATGTTGTATGCTAATAAAAATAGGGCTAACTTAATTGTTGGTGTTGATGTTTTAGCGGAAGCAATTGATTTGGCTGAAGTTAATTGTGTTTTTAATAAACTTAATAATTATCAGCTGTTTAATTGTAATATTAAGGATTTTACTTATCATCAAAAATTTGATGCAATAGTTAGTAATCCTCCATATTTTAATAATAGTAACATTAGTGATAATAACTTAGTAGCAACTGCAAGACATTTAATATCTTTAGACCTAGATGGTTATTTAAAGGCGCTAGGAGACTTAATTAAAGATAGCGGAACTATTTATCTAGTTTATCGTTATGATCTTTATAATCAACTTAAAATGGCTATAGATAAGAATAATTTGTATATTAAAGAAAAACAACTAGTTTATGAAAAAAGAAAAGAACGCTATCAAAGCATTCTCTTAAAACTAACTAAACAAAAACAAGATCCTATCGATCTTGTTGATGTAATAATTCCTTTTGGTACTGATTGTAAATGATTTCACAATTCTTAACACAAGTATATGTCATTTCTTCAGACATAATATTACTAGTTAAATTACCTTCATTTATCATTTTATTAACATGATTTAAGTAATATGTAAATTCACTTTGATAATTCAAATCATAAACAACTGGCTCTTTGTCTTTTAGGCAAAGAGTTATTTTTTTACTCTTCCAAAAGTAGTCTAAATATATATAACCTAACTCACCGTAAATATAACAACGATTAACTAAATCAATCTCCATCCCCAACACAGCATTAGTAATGCATCCACCACTAAATTGGAAAGAAAAGCTACTTAAGTAATCAGCTTCACCTGGATGATTGATTCCGAAAGAATGAACATTAACAACTTCCTCACCAATTAAGTAACTAGCAAAGGAAAGGGCATAATTAGCACTGCCCATAACAGCACCGCCGCCAGCATCTAAATCATACATCCAAAAATCTTTAGGCCAATTCGCTTGGATACTAGCAGGAAGATAAATGTAATTAACCTTACCAATGATACCTTCATCAATTATTTCTTTAATTTTGTTTGTCGTAGGAATAAAAACAGATTTTTGTCCTTCCATCAAAAAACACTTATTTGTACGAGCGAGCTCAAACAATTCTTTTGCTTCTTCTAATTTTAAAGTAAATGGTTTTTCTACTACACAATGTTTAAAAGCTTCTAATGCAAGTTTTGTAATTTGATAATGAGTATTATTAGTTGTTGAAACATAGATGACATCGATGTTTGGGTCATTGATTAGTAAATTGTAATCATCATAAGCAACGAGAATTTCATTTTTTTCTGCAAAGTTTTTACTTTTGTCTAAACTACGAGAACTTACTGCATAAGCTTTTCCCTCAGAAGTTAGTTTTAATCCATCAACAAATCTTTGTGCAATACTACTTACTCCAATTATTCCATATTTAATCATAGATAGTCCCTAATAACCTGTGAGACAAATACAACATCATCTCTGCTAACATCATTATTAGTAACTAAGCGATATTCGTCATCACTATAATTAATTAATATCTTATGCTTTAAAAGATGGTTGTAAAATGCTTTTCGGTTAATCCTTTTATTTATTTTAAAGAATACCATATTTATTGTAACTTTTGAAGTGATGGTTATATATTCGTTTTCAATTAATAATTTTTCTAATAATTTTGCATTTTTATGGTCAACATCTAACCTTTTTGACATATCTTTAACAGCAATTAAGCCAGCTGCTGCCAATACACCTGATTGTCGCATTCCGCCACCCAACATTTTGCGATAACGATTTGCTAATTTAATAAATTCTTTATCACCAAGTAAAATACTACCAACAGGAGCGCATAAACCTTTAGAAAGACAGAACATAATACTATCCGCATACAATCCAATATTTTTAACATCACACTTTAATGCAGTTGCAGCATTAAAGATTCTTGCGCCATCCAAATGTACATTGATATTATTTTTCTTAGCATTTGCATATAGTTCAGCTAAGTCTTTTAAAGGGTAAACAGTTCCGTGATAAGTTGCATTTTCAACACACAAAAGTGTGGTTGGTGGTTCATGAATATCATCATTTGATATTGCCTGTAAAAATTCTTCAACACTTATAAAATCATTATCATTTTTAATTGTCTTAGGAAAGACACCAGCTAAAACACATAAGCCTCCAGCTTCATGAGTAACGGGGTGGTAGTTTTCATGAGTTATAACTTGATCTCCTCTTTTAGTATGAGTCATAATTGCTACTTGATTTGCCATGGTTCCACTAGGGAAAAACAGAGCTGCTTCTTTATTAAACAGCTCTGCACAATATTTCTCAAGTTTTTTGACTGTTGGATCTCCACCATAAACATCATCTCCAACTTCCGCTTCAAACATCGCTTGTCGCATCTTAGCAGTTGGCTTAGTGACTGTATCGGATCTTAAATCAATCAATTTCATTAGTGAGTTCCAGCAGGTAAGTGATTGATGTCATTGTAATCAATACTTGTCTTTGTGATATTAGATGCATGATCTCCAATTCTTTCAATAGTTCCAAGGATGTCTACATACACTGAAGATGCGACTCCACTTACACATTCTTTCTTTCTAATTCTATCGAAGTGTAAACGTCTTGCTTTCATTTCTAATTCATCTAAATGATTTTCTTGTTCTAAGATTCCATCTTTTAATTCAAAGTAGTTATTACTGTAAACAAGCAGTGCATCTTTTAGCATTCCTTCAACTACATCATACATTTCTCCAAGTTCTTCTTTTGCGTTATCAGAGAATACTTCCCTTGCATCATAAACAATGTCATAAAACTCTACTAAATTAGTAACTAAATCTCCAATTCTTTCAATATTTTTGGTAATTGACATGTTAACATTATATTCTTCCATGTCATGATCTCCTAAACTCTCACGACCAATTTTAGTCATATAGTTAGTAATTTTTCCATCTAAGTTATTGATTACATCTTCAAGTTGAAAAGCTTCCTCTTTTGAATTCTTGTTACAAGTCATTAAATAACTTTTTGAATTGTCTAAACATTCAATAGAGCACTCAAACATTCTAACAATATTCTTTTTAGATAACTCTAACGCAGAAGAAGGTAGTGAATAAATTAAACTTTCATCAAGCTCCTCAATAATAACTTCTTTTCTTTCACTTTCTTTTCCTGGTAATACAACTTTGATTAACTTAACAAGACTACTGATGAAAGGATAGAAGACAGCGGTAGCGATGATATTGAATGTGATATGAGCAACAGCTAATTGCATTTCAGGTGATAAAGCATATCGGCTAGCCATCCAACTAACATATACGATGAATGGTTGTAATAGCATAAATGCCGCTAAAGATCCAATAACATTGAAAAGTGCATGAATTCCGGCAGCTCTTTTACTAGCTAGTGACCCGCCGATAGCTGCTAGTACAGCAGTGATTGTAGTACCGATATTTGCACCGAATACAAATGGCAAAGCTGCTGATAATGACATACCACCACTTGCATATATTTTTTGAACAATCCCGATAGTTGCGGAAGAAGATTGGATAACTGCAGTCATCACTGTTCCAGCTAATAAAGCAAATATTGGAACTTCACCCATTTGTACTGCAAAATTCTGGAATTCAGGTATATCTTTAATTACCTTTAACTCTGATCCCATTATACTTAAACCATAAAATAATAAACCAAATCCTAAAATAATATTGCCAACATATTGGAATTTTTTACGCTTTGCGAATGTGATAACAATAGCTCCAACAAATACAATCCATAATGCATAATCATCAATACTTAAGCCGATTAAGAAAGCCGTCACCGTTGTTCCGATGTTTGCCCCCATAATTACACCAATAGCTTGATCTAAACGCATCAATCCAGCTCTAATTAAACTAATAACAATTGCAGTGGTTGCTGATGATGACTGAATAAAAACAGTAATTAAAGCACCAATCGCAATTCCGTAAATAGGTTTAGAAGTATACTTATCAATAATATCTCTTAATTTATCTCCAGCGAAACTCTTAAGACCATCACCCATAAATTGAATTCCAAACAAGAATAGTCCAAGTCCACCAATGATGATTTCCCACCTAATATCTGCCCAAGTAACCATTATAATTTTCTCCTTATTATTTATCTTTACTATTGTAACAAAAAAATATCTAAATTAAATAAAAAAATGTTAAAATATTTGTATGTACAATCATAAAAAAAATATCGATAGCAACATATTGATAAAACAAGTTGAAGTATTTTGTCAAGACAGTCAATTAGAAATAAGTTTGCTAGCAAATTTAACAGCAGTAATCAAACAATATCTACCAGAAACTAATTGGGTAGGGTTTTATCTAGCGAAGCAAGAAACGCTTTACTTAGGTCCATTTCAAGGCGAAAGCGCCTGTACTTTAATACCATTTAGCAGGGGGGTATGTGGTAAAGTGGCTTTAACAAGAAAACCAATAATAGTGAATGATGTTCATCAATTTCCAGGCCATATAGCATGCGACAGTAATTCGCAAAGTGAAATTGTCATACCGATAATTGTAAACGATAAAATTTATGGTGTTCTAGATATTGACTCACCAGTAAAAAACTATTTCACAAAAGAAAATGAAATAGTTTTATTACAAGTTATTGATATTCTTCAAAGATTTGTCACAGAAGACTTTATTTAATTCGATAATCATAATTATTGTGACTTAGTAGTTCGAAAATATCATTGATGTGTTGTTGATGGAAAGTGTCGATAGTAACTTCAACATAACATGTCTTAGCGGAAGGGTTATGATGGTAACGATCATGAACTACACCAATGATGTTTGCTTGTTGATTTGATAATAATTCTAATAACTTACTTAAAGCACCTGGTTTATCACTTAAAATTGTACCAAAAGTAATTCTGCGATAATCGTTTCTTAACCCTGTATCAATTAGGGTACTAATTAAAGTTATGTCTATATTGCCACCAGAAATAATATTTACTACCTTCTGGTCTTTTTTTATATCAATTTTATTCGCTAGTATTGCAGCTAGTCCGACAGATCCTGCTCCTTCAACAGTTAAGTTTAGTTTTTCAAGTGCAAATAATATTGCATGATTAATTTCCTTTTCATTTACTAAGACAATCTCATCTAAATATTTTTGACACTCTGAAAAAGTTAAATCCCCAACCTTTTTAACTGCAATTCCATCTGCAATTGTATCACTTTTTTTAGTAGCAATAATCTTATTATGATTAATTGATTCAAACATACTAGAAGCTTTACAAGCCTGCACTCCGACTATTTTTGTTGTTGGTTTTAAACTTTTTATCAAGCAGCTCAATCCGCTAGCTAAACCGCCACCGCCAATTGGTACAAAAATATAATCAATCTCATCTAACTCTTCTAATATTTCTAAACCGATTGTTCCTTGACCTGCCATAACTAAGTAATCATCATAAGGTTCAATAAACGTTTTTGATTGCTCTATTTGTAGTTGCTTTGCGAAGTTATAAGCTTCATCAAAGTTATCACCATATAAAATTACTTCAACTCCATAACTTTTTGTAGCTTCTATCTTGGCAAGTGGTGCAATCTTTGGCATGATGATGGTAGCTCGAATCCCAAGTTGACTTGCAGCAAGGGCAACTCCTTGCGCATGATTTCCAGCGCTTGCACAAATAACTCCAACTTCTTTCTCTTGTTCACTAAGATTTAAAATTTTGTTGTATGCTCCTCTAACTTTAAAAGATCCAGTTATTTGTAGATTTTCTAATTTATTATATAAAGTAAAATTAAATAGTTTGTCATTTTTAATTAATGGTGTTTTATTAAAAACATGTTTGCAATCATGGTATGCTTTTTCAATAAGTTTTAAATTTAACATTAAGATATACCCCTATCTATTATTATTATAACAAAATTCATTTTATTTTTTGATATAATTACAATATGAAAAAAAATAATGTCACTAGTCATGTTTTAATTGATTCACGATTGATTCATGCCTTAACTCAAAATTTTATAAAAAAACACAAATACACAAAAGTGCTTTGTATTAGTGATGTTATTGCTTTAGATTATTTAAAAAAAGATATTCTAATTCAATCGGTGAATGATTTAGCAGATATTAAAGTAATTAAAACAAACCAATTGAGTCAACACTTTCAAATTGATGCCTTAATTGTATTTGATTCATTGGAGAGTCTTAATCGCTGTTTAAATAGTTTAGAAATTAGTAGAATTATTATTGTTTATTTAACACAACTAGGTAGAAAAACCATCAAAGAAAGGGAGGGTGTTTACCTTTCTAAAAATGATTTTTCTATCTTAAACAAATTAAAAGATAATAATATTGAAGTAGAATTCTTAAGGGAGAAAAAAGAAATCAATATTATTAGCGGAACATATAACCTAGATTCATTATCAAAGATTCAAGCCAATATATTCTATGTAGGTGTTAATGAATTAAGTTGTCGTTGTGTTTCATATTTCAATGAGAAAGAATTTATAGAAATTGTAAATAAAGCTAAAGAAATAGGTAAATCAGTTTACTTAATGTTAAATCGCCCTTATCACCAAGCAGACTTAACATTATTAAAAAAATACATCAACCTTAGTAAAGAGTTAAAAGTTGAGGGCATTGTTTATTTTAGCTTTGCAGTAGCTAAAATTGCTAAAAGTTTAAATTTTAATAAGTTGATTTATCACGCGGATACTTTAACGACTAACTCTCTAGATGCCAAGTTTCTTGTGGATGAAAATCACATGGTTATGCTAGCGAATGAAATCACTTTAGATGATGTTAATGAAATTACTGTAAGTAATCCAAATAAATTTGGAAAAATTGTTTTTGGCTACTTAAATATGAGTTATAGCGCTAGAAAATTTCTTGATAATTACTTCAAACAATTAAATCATAAATTTCATAATAAAGGCAATTATTTTTTACAAGAGGAAACTAGGGATTATTTAATGCCAATCATCCAAGAGGAGAATGTCACTTCTATTTATTCGGGTTGGATACTGGAAAGTTTAAAGTGTTTAAAAAAATTAAAGATAAACTATTATTGGATGGATCCGATTTTTATTGATGAAGAGAAATATACTAAAATCGTTAGTGTTTATAATGATTATTTAAACAATTGTATATCGCTTGTTAAGGCGAAAGAAATGCTTCCTAAATTAGATCATGATTTTTCTGATGGTTATTATTTTAATAAGACAACAAAAGTAAAGGTAGAAAATAATGGAAAAGATTGAGCTATTGTTACCTGCTGGTGATTTATTTAGGTGTAAAATTGCTTTAATCTACGGTGCTGATGCTGTGTATATTGGTGGGCAACATTTTTCATTGCGTTCGCGTGCATCTAATTTTACTGATAATGATATTTTACAGGCAGTAGAGTTTGCTCACAGTCTTGGCAAAAAAATTTATGTCACTATCAATATGATCTTTCATGACGAGGATTTAGATGGTATAGAGGAATATCTGTTAACACTTAATGAAATTGGAGTTGATGGAATTATTGTAGCAAGTGTCGGTGTCATCAAGTTAGCTATTTCATTAAATTTAAACTATGAAATTCATGTAAGTACTCAATTATCAGTTACAAATTCTATGGATGTTGAATATTTAAAGGATTTAGGAGTAAATCGTGTTGTTCTTGCTAGAGAACTATCAATTGAAGAGATTAAAGATATTAAAAGCAAAGTTAAAATGCCTTTAGAGATTTTTGTCCATGGTGCGATGTGTACCAATTATTCAGGTAGATGCACATTAAGCAATGAAATGACTAATAGAGATGCAAATCGTGGCGGATGTGCTCAATCTTGTCGTTGGAAATATCGATTGTTTCATCAAAACACATTAGTTAGTGACGAAGAATGTTTGTTTTCGATGAGTTCTAAAGATTTAGTAGGAATTGACTATGTATCTGATTTAATAGACAGTGGAATAGAGTCACTAAAAATTGAAGGTAGAATGAAAAGCACTTATTATATCGCGGTTCTTGCGAAGAATTATCGTAGTTTTATTGATGAATACTATCAAGATCCAGATCAGGCTATTTCAAAGATTCCTCATTATAAAACTGAAATTCAAAGAGCAGAGAATCGTTTAGCAAGCAGTGGATTCTTTGAGAAATTGCCTGATCATACTGATTGTTTATATGGACTTAATGGCGCAGGTGTAACTCACGATTTCTTGGCATTAGTTTTAGAGGATACAGTTGATGGGAAAACTCTTATTGAAGTTCGTAATGCATTTAAACAAAAAGACATATTAGAAGTATTGAGTCCTAATAAACCAATATTTGAATTAACTGTTGATTCATTATTTGATGAAGAGGAAAATAGGATTGTATTAGCTAATCAACCTACAAAGAAATTATATTTACAGACAAGTATTGAATTGAGAAAGTTTGATATCTTAAGGAGAAAGAAACATGAGTAATTTATTTATTGGCGCTATTAGTGTTAAAGCGGTTATTGAAGGTGGTCAAAGAAAAGTGAATTGTTTATATTTCAACAAAGAAAAATTAACTGACGACCGTAACTTAAGATATATTGATAATATAGCTAAGAAAAGAAATCTAATTATTAAATATTTAACTAAAATGCAAATTGATGAAATGCACAATGAGAGTATAGGAGTTAATGTAATTGCAGAAGTTGAAAATATTGAAGGTGTAGAATTTGAAAAGTTAAAAGATTTTCAATATTTGGCATTAATTTATGGAATGGAAGATCCGTATAATTTAGGTTATTCAATTAGAAGTTTATATGCAAGTGGATGCCAAGGCATTCTTCTAAATAGCAGAAATTGGGAAAGTGTACAAGATGTCATATGTCGTAGTAGTGCTGGTGCAAGCGAATTAATGCCAATTTACTTTATTGATGATGTAGATGTTTTAGCTACTAATTTAAAAAATAATGATTTTCAATTAATTTGCGCCGAAAGAAGTGATGCAGTTAGTCTTTATGATTACGAGATAGAAAGTAAGGTAGTAATTGGGTTCGGGGGAGAAAAAAGAGGCTTACCTTCATTAATTAAAAATATTAGTAATCAAAATATTTATATTCCGTATGCAAATGACTTTAGAAATGCACTTAATGCAAGTGCTGCAATTAGTGTAATAGCTTTTGAATTCATGAGAAAGAGAGGGTTTTAAAATGAATGAGTCGATTTATAGACATGATAATTTAATTATATTTAATTTTTCACAAAGATATTTTACAGAAGTTCAACAAATACTTAATTCTAAAGAATTTATAACTTTTGTTTATTCGTATCTTGTTGAATTAAAAAATAAAAGGCCTGAATATTATAATTATTTAGTTAAGAATGACCATCCTGAAGTCGTAGCTATGGAATTAGTGAGAGTATTAAGGATGCTGTTAATATTTAAGCTACACGAGATTGAGCACTATTTATTGAATGACTTAGAAGTTTTCGATGAGATCATTGAAGAAATGTATGATTACTGGCGTAAATTGCAAAGATTCTCATTAATGTATGCTGGTAGCGATAAGGATATTCAAGTATCTAACTTTATTGAAAATGATAATAAATTCAATAATCTAGTTATTGGCATGTATCGAAGCTTCCTTGAGAGAATTAGAGGATGCAAGAGTCGAGTTTATCGTCAACTGCAGGCTGGTACCAATGCTTCCATAGTTTTAAGGGACTATGATATAAACCTACCGGATAGATATAAAGCATTAAAACAGATACCATTTATCGATTCTTTAATGTTAAGAACCCCATTAATTCTATTCCCGAAGAGTAATAAAAGAGTCGGAACTTTTGATAATACCGAAGTTAATCCTATTGATAAATTTAAATTTGATAGTGATCAATGGATGATATATCCAGCAAAAATAGGGAAGTTGTTAGCATATATTTATTTTCATCGTGATTATCTACCCAGTGTAGTGGCTCTTAGTAATCTATTTGAATTAGCTAATGATGTTGATTGTTTAAGTAAAAAACCAGATATTATACTGTTGTTCGGGAATAAGGATGGATTAGACACTTGTTTGTTTCATGAAGATTTAGAAAATGATATCGTTATCGGAAGTGTTTCTTATGGTGAAAGAATTGATTATTTTGGTTATTTGAAAAAAATGGCTTTAACTTTACATAATGTTAAAATGATTAGAAAAGGTTATTTACCTATTCATGGGGCAATGGTTAATGTTACTTTTAAAAATGGTTTAAAAAAAGGAGTTGTTTTGATTGGTGATAGTGGTGCAGGCAAATCTGAATCTATTGAAGCCTTACAGAATATTGCAAATGATAAAATCCAAAGATTAGAAACTATTTATGATGATATGGGCATTATGTTTGTCAAAGATGGTAAAGTTGTCTCAAGTGGGACTGAAATTGGTGCTTTTATTCGTTTAGATGACTTAGAAAAAGGTAGTGCATATAGAGATATGGATCGTTCGATTTTCTTTAATCCTCAATTACATAATGCACGTGTTGTAACGCCTGTTAACACATACGCAAACGTTGCCAGTGATCACCAAGTTGATATGGTGTTATACGCTAATAATTACACAAATAAAAAAGGCGTAACAAGATTTGACTGCTATCAAAAAGCACAAGAAACTTTTATTTCTGGAAAAAGAATGGCTCTTGGTACAACACATGAATCAGGAATCACTGAAACTTATTTTGCTAATCCATTCGGACCAGCACAACGACAAGACATATGTGGTGATTTATTTAGAAGTGTTTATCTTCAATTGTTTACCAACAATATATTTGTGGGGGAGATTTATACACATTTGGGATTGAGCGAATCTAAGGACTTATTATTAGAAGGGGCTAAGGAACTACTTAGTTTAATGGAAAAGAAATGAAAATAACGGTAGCACAATATGAAATTATTTATGGTGAAGTCAAAGCTAACTTCAATAAAATATGTAATTTAATCAAACAAGCTAAAATGCAAAGTTTCGATATTATTGTATTGCCAAAAAATTGTTTAAGTGGCAACTTTAATAATTGTTTTAATTATGATCTTGAAAAAGAAGTTGATGAACTATCAAAGTTTAGTAATGATATTTCAATTATTTTTTACGATCAAAATTATTCAAGCAGTATTTGTTTAGTTAAAGAAGGAGTTATTGAAGTATCTTATAGCAATATCTTTATGGTCAAAGACAAGAAAATTAGAGTAGATTTTGATTTCGATGTTAGTTATCAAGAGGATATTGTTGTAATTTTAGACTCACAAAAATATTTGAAGTATCACAATATAAGAGAAGATAAAAATTTTCAATCATTTAACACTTTAGTTTATTCAAATGCCTTTTGTTGCTATGACCAAGGAAAAAACATCATTATTTTACCTGGTTACTCATTCATTAAAATAAACAATGATTTTACAATGTTACTAGATTGTCTTAAAGAGGAATTATTAACAGAAATGTCTAATTATAATGAAGTAAGTTTATTAAATATTTTAATATATGCAGTTAAAAGATTTGATGAGCAAGTATTTAGCAAAAAAGTAAAATGGATTATTGGTTTATCTGGCGGTTTGGATAGTAGTGTTAGTGCAGCAATATTAAGTATGGCTATAGGTGGTAATCGAATGATTGGTTACAATCTCTATAGTGAATATAATAGTAAAACATCTAAAAATAACGCCTACAATATCGCAAAAGCCTTATCTATGGATTTTAGAGATTGCCAAATTAGTGATTTAGTTGATGACTCAATTACCGCAATTAAAATAAGTGATAATGTTAAGGAAGTAAGTGGGTTTATTATTGAGAATATCCAAGCCAGAATTAGAGGCCATCTTCTATCAGGGTTCGCAGCGAATAATGAGGGGGTTGTTGTCAATAATGGAAATAAAGTTGAAGTAGCTTTGGGTTACTGCACTTTATATGGTGATTCAATAGGAGCTCTAGGAATAATTGGAGATTTAACAAAATTAGATTTATTTGAGTTATCTAGAGAAATAAATAGTCAGTTTAATACAGAGATTGTCCCTGCAAACTTATTGCCAAACTTAATTAACAATAAACTTGTATTTGAATTTCCACCAAGTGCTGAGCTAAGAGACAAACAAGTTGACCCAATGAAATGGGGTTATCATGATTTATTGACAGATTTAATCCTTGAAATAGGTGTCAATAATGTTTTAAGATGTTATCTAGATAATAAATTTGAAGATTTAGAAATTAGTAACTACATGGATGCTTATAACTTAAAAAACCCTCAAGTGTTTATTGAAGATTTTAAATGGTTTACAAATACCGCTAAGAAAACCTTTTATAAGAGAGTTCAATCAACTGTCATAATTTCTTTATCCGAGACTACTTACGGTGGAATGAATAATAATGAAACTCAATTTAAAGTTGATAATTCAAACGATTACTTGGAATTAATAAATTCTATATCTACAATTAATGGATAATGATCACTAGGATAAACCTCAAAAGGTTTATCCTTTATTATTTTTGGTTTTGATTGTTTCAATTTATAAGAAACATAAATATAATCAATAGGTTCTTTAGAAAAGTAAGATTCACCATTTTTATTATGATGAGTAAAAGAGGGCTCTAGTTTTTTGTATATTGATATAAGATTGGAATTATTACTTTCAAACTTCTCAATAGAACTAGAACTAATAGTTGCATTAAAATCCCCCATTAAGATAGCTGGGATTTCTTGATTATGCATTTTCATTATTTTAGTTAACTTAGTTAACTGATTATTCCTAGTAGACTTGAATAAATGATCAAGATGAGTATTATAAATTCTTAACTTTTGTCCATTGATACTTATTAGCGAACAGGTGCATATTCTTGGAAATATCGATAGTTTAAATCTTGATCCACTGTGTTGTGGTGATTCGCTTAACCAAAAGGTTCTATTTTCAATAATATCAATATTCTTTTTAATTAAAATATCATTATGTTCATTTGTAGTGATGTTTTTACTGTATCTACTTTTGCCGACAAAATGATATTTATTAAGTTTTCTAGTTAACGTCTTTTTCATCAAGGAAGTCATTTCTTGAACGCCGATAATATCAGGATCATTATCATTGATGATTTTGATGATTGATGGCATTCTCTGAGAGAAAGAAGATTTCTTAGTAATTATTGAATAATCATTTTGAAGGTTAAATGTCATTATTTTCATATCAATGCTATTATATACTTATTTTTCAAATAGTGTATAATTATAATTAGGAGAAATTATGAGAAAATTTTACTATGAAAATAAAAAAACCATATTATCCGGGTTAATGATTGGAATTGGCAGTATTAGTTTTTATCTATTCATGATTAACATTGGATTTTTTAATTCTATTTTTTCACAATTTTTAGATGTGATCAGGCCGTTTATAATTGGATATGTGATTGCGTTTCTTGCATTCCCTGTTAGAAGAACTATTATTAATTTGCTTGTGAATAAGTTCAAAATCAAAGGAAAAATACCTAAGTATATCGGCGCAATATCTGGTTTTATAGTAGTGATAGGGATTATGACTACAATAGTTGTTATTATTGCTCCGACAATTATCGATAATATTATTTATATCTTTAACCAATCTTCTAACTACACTAATAGTATTTTAGACTGGATAGATACAATTGGCATTCAATATCATCCTATTATAGCAGATTTGTTGGCTCAATTTGACTTTGAATTAATAAGTCAGTATGCTGAGCAAATTCAAGCAGCTATTTTGAATTATTTACCTAAAGTTCTAAATGCAGGGTTAGGCGTTACTTCAGGCGTTATTGATATTTTCATTAGCTTGTTGATATCTGTCTATATTTTGTTATTTAAAGATGAATTGGATATCCAAGTAAAGAGATTAAATTATTATTTATTTAAGAAAAAAAGAGCTGATTTTCATGTTTATTCTGTAAGGGTATTTAGTAATAAGTTTGGTGCTTATATGATTGGTATGTCTATCGATTCAATGATTGTTGGATTGGTTTGTTTTACATTTTTAAATCTTTTTGGATATCCTTTTGCCTCATTGATTAGTTTTATAATTGGTGTTACTAATCTTATTCCGATTATTGGACCTTTTATTGGAGCTATTCCGAGTTTTTTCCTAATTTTGTTTGTCAATCCGTTGCAAGCGTTATTTTTTGCAATATTTATATTAATTCTACAACAAATAGAAGGAAATATTATTGTTCCTAATGTTTTAAAAAATTCAGTAGGTATGCCAACGTTTTGGGTGTTATTTGCGCTTATTGTTGGAGGAGGATTTTATGGGTTGCTAGGAATGATTATAGGTGTCCCGCTACTTGCAGGGATTTTCGAAATCAGTGACACTATAATGAATAGAAAAATCACCAAAGAGGAAGTTAAAGATATTGATAATGAATATATAATAAAATAAAAGTTACAAAATTTGTAACTTTTATTTTATTGATCAGCAAGCCTCACTTCTTTCACTTCCGGAATCTCATCTTTGACCAAAACTTCAATTCCCATTTTTAATGTTTCATCAATTCCGATACAATCAACACAAGCGCCAATCATTCTGATGTATACAATTTGTAATTGTTCATCATAACTGACAAACTCTAAATCTCCTCCGTCTCGCTGTAAGTAAGGACGGATTTTTTCTAATACTTCAATTATTTTATCTTCCATATTACCTCAATAGGGATAGTAGACCAGCAACGATTAGTCCCCAAATTCCTCCGGCTAAAACCTCCGTCCATAAATGTCCTAACACTTCTTTTAATTTATCTGCATAGATTGGATCATTTAATTTTAATTGCATTAAATCTTGTACATCTTTAACCAACTGTTGAGTTAGTTCAATGTTTTTTCCTGCATAATATCTTACATTAGCTGCATCATATGCAATTACAAATGACATCATTAATGTAACTGCAAAAATACTTGAATCAAAATTATCTTGAATTCCTACCGCTAATGATAAGGCTGCAAAAGTCGCTGTGTGCGAACTAGGAAATCCTCCACTCGCAAAAGTGATATCAGGTCTCCATTCCTTAGTTTTTATCCAATAGAATAGAGGCTTTGATAATTGTGCTGTAATACTAGCAATAATAGCTGCCCAGAATGGGTACATATAACTAAACATAAATCACCTCCGCTACATTATAACAAAAATATAATAAATTGTGCTATAATAATTCCATGCATAGAAATATAGGGCAAATAATTGAGGGGAAAGTTACAGGTATTCAACCATATGGAGCATTTGTTTCTTTTGATGATGGGTATACTGGACTAATACATATTTCTGAAATATCAAATAAATTTGTAAAAGACATTGGCTTTTTTATTAAAGAGGACCAAAAAGTTATTGCTAAAATAATAGATGTTGACCAAGATACAAAGCATTTAAGTTTATCAATTAAGGCTCTAGAAAAAAACCAAAGAAGAAAAAAGTATATTACTGATATGCCTGGAGATAAATTAGGCAATAAGTCAGTTTTAGATAATTTAAATAAATGGATAGAAGAAAAGGGCGAATGGTATGATTAACATCAATCTAGAGTATGCAAATTTAAAAGAAAAGTTAAGTGATTATCAACAACAAGTAACAGATTTACATGAAAAATTAAATGCTAAAAGTTATTTAGGTAGTGACTATTTAGGATGGCTTGATTGGTCTAAAACTTATGACAAAGATGAGATCAAAAGGGTTAAAAGTTGTGCAGAAAAAGTTAAAGAAAATTGTGAAGTTTTTTTAGTATGTGGAATTGGCGGTTCTTATTTAGGAGCACGCAGTGCTATTGAAATGATCAAAGGGAATTTTAGAGATTCAAATATTGAAATTATTTATTGTGGAAATACATTTTCTTCGACATATATGGTTTCACTTTTGAATCATATTAAAGGTAAGAGTGTTTATCTTAATGTTATTAGTAAAAGTGGCACTACAACTGAAACTGCGGTTGCTTTTAGAATATTAAAACAATATATGGAAGAAACTTATAAAGATGAAGCTAAAAATAGAATTATTGCTACTACTGATAAGTCAAAGGGCACACTTAAAACTTTAGCCGATGTCAAGGGATATGAAACATTTGTTATCCCTGATGATATCGGAGGTAGATTTTCTGCAATTACACCAGTTGGTTTATTACCAATGGCTGTTGCTGGAATTGATATTGACGAAGTTATTAAAGGATATTGCGATGCTTTTAATATGTATGGATCTAGTGAGATTACTGAAAATGCAAGTTATCAATATGCAGTAGCTAGACACATTTTAGATAAGCAAGGCTATAGTTCAGAAATGTTTGTTACTTATGAACCTCAATTAGTAATGGTTGCTGAGTGGTGGAAACAGTTATTTGGAGAGAGTGAAGGCAAGAATGGTTTAGGATTACTTCCTACTAGTGTTAATTATTCGACTGATTTACATTCAATGGGACAATTTGTTCAAGATGGCAAAAAAATTCTATTTGAAACATTGTTTACAGTCGAAAAACCACAGTTGGATAAATTATTCCCTGAAGATGCAGAAAATGCTGATGGGATGAACTACTTAGCTGGTAAGTCGTTAGATTTCATAAATAAAATGGCTTGTAAAGGAACTCTAGAAGCACATTATGAAGAGGGAGGAGTTCCTAATTTAATTATAAATATTGAAGAAATATCGCCTTATAGTTATGGGCTGATGATTTATTTCTTCTTTAAAGCTATCGCTATGAGTGTTTATCTAAATGATACTAATCCATTTGATCAACCAGGCGTGGAAGTTTATAAAAAAAGAATGTTCAAACTATTAGGAAAGGAGTAAATTATGGCTTTATTTACTGGTCCGATGAGTAAAAAGCTCCAGGGGCATAAGAATTTAACAAAACATAAAAAAGTGATTGAATTTTCTCCGAAAATTATTGCTTTACCATTATTTCATTGTGGATGTGCTGATTACGACCTCTTGGTTAAAGAAGGAGATATAGTAAAAGTTGGAACTTTAATAGGATATCGTTTAGGTAAACTATATGTACCATTTTATTCAAGTGTTTCTGGAAAAGTGCTAAGAGTCGAAAAAATTATAGCTAGTGATTTAAAAAAATATGATCACTTAATAATTGAAAATGATTTTAAAGATACTAAAGAGCTACCTTTTAAATCAATTGATGTAGATAGTGCTTCAAAGGAAGAATTAATAGAATTTACAAAGAATGCAGGCATTGTGGGTTGTGGAGGAGCTGGTTTTCCATCTTATATTAAGTATCAAGCTGATAATATCGAGACAATCGTTGTTAATGCAATTGAATGTGAACCTTATATAACTGCTGATTATGTTTCAAGTAATCAACTTTTTGATGAGTTTGTAGTGGGGATAAAGGCAGCCATTAAAATGAGTGGTGCAAAACGTGTTATTGTTTGTTTTAAAAATTATCGTTTAACAAACAATAAGTCTGTAATCGATCTGTATAGTTCAATCGCTAAAGAAGTAGAAGTAAAGTTTATGCAGGATTTATATCCGATGGGATGGGAGAGAACTTTGATTTTGAAGTTGTTTAAGCAAAGATATAATCGCTTACCTAGTGAATTGGGTTATCTTGTGAACAATATTACTACGATTATCGCATTAGGTCAGGCTATAAAATATGGTCATGGAATTGTTAAGAAAATTGTCACTATTGGCGGTGATGGAATTAATGAACCTTGCAATGTTTTAGTGCCTGTTGGCACACAAGCTAAAGATATAATTGAGAAATTAGGCGGTTACAACTTTGAAGAAGGATTTATTATTTCTGGTGGTCCAATGATGGGCAAAGCGATCATTAATGATCAGTTTGCAGTAACTAGCTATTCTAATGGCATTACTGTCTTAAAAAAGAAAAAACATCCTGATACTTTAGCTTGTCTAAGATGTGGAAGATGTTCACAATATTGTCCCGCAGGTTTGCAACCGGTTAAAATTGCTCAAGCTGCTAGTTTGAAGGACAAGCAAATGATTTTGAGACATAAAGCGTCTGATTGTGTAGAGTGCGGAACATGTACATTTGTGTGCCCGTCTAAAATAGAAGTAACTGAAAATGTTCGTCGTGCAAAACGATTAGTAAGTGAGGTGTAAAATGAAACTATTGTATCAAAGCTCGCCAATAGTTAGAGATAATGATTCGACTGCGAAAATAATGTTTCACTTAACCTTATGTTTGTTAGTTATTTTTGGTTTTAGTATCTATTATTATTCAACTATAGATATAAATTATGCATTTAGAGTTGTTATGTTAATGTTAAATGCAGTTTTAACTTCTATAGTAGTTGAATTATTATGGGCTAAGTTTTATTTAAAAACCAATCCATTTAAATTTGTTTATAATAGTTTTCCATGGGTAACTGCAATTATTATCGTTTTGATTTGTCCAATTGCAATTTCTCATTATGCAATTACTATAGGTACTATTTCAGCAATTTTAATTGGTAAACTATTGTTTGGGGGATTTGGAAAGAATTTGTTTAATCCAGCCGCTGTGGGTAGAGCTGTTATATTTGCAACTTTTATGGGTTCACTTGCCAGTGATGTTGTAACTGGTGCTACTCCTACAACTACTTTAGATGGATATGGTTGGATTATTTCGAGTCCAGAGATTTATGCAACATTTATGACAAGTTTTGGTGGGCTTTCTAACTTGTTTATTGGTATGTATCCTGGAGCAATTGGTGAAACATCAACTTTATTAATCATACTTTGTGGTATTTATTTAGTTTGGAAAGATGTTATTGATTGGAGAATCCCTGTGTTTTATATAGGTGGTGTATTTGTTTTCTCTAGTGTGATTGCTTTAACTCATTCAATGGGTATCTGGTATCCATTGGCTAGTATTTGTACTGGTGGTGTTGCTTTTGGGGCTGTTTTTATGGCTACTGATCCTGTAACTAACCCCACTTCAAATCCAGGTAGAATAATTTTTGCGATTGGTATGGCTTTTATTACTATATTAATTAGATTTGTTGGTGTCTATCCTGAGGGTGTGCTATTCTCTATCTTAATTATGAATATGTTAACACCGTATATTGAAAGAGCTACTAATGGAAAACAATTTGAAATTGTTAAACATAATTTATATATCATTGCTGTACTTATAATTATTAGTTGTAGTTTAGTATTTGGAGTTGCAGTTAATGCAAAACCTGTTGAACCAACTGAAGCTACTTCGGAGTCAACATCTGAAACTGATACTAGCGCAACCGGTAAAACCGATACAGAAACGACAACAACAGGTGAAGTTGAAGGTTCAAACGATTCTGAATCACAGGCAACCACCGAGGATGGTGATGGGTGTGTTCTCCCTAGTGAAGATGAGGCTGGCTGCTAATGAAAAAAATACTTAGTTTAGCATTATTTCTAGCAATTACTTGCGGTATTGCAGGTGGTGCATTAGCTTATGTAAATTCAATAACTGAACCTATTATTGAAGAGCAAAAAATTAATAAAATAAAAGAAACTTTGGTTCAAATATACCCTGATGTTGATGATTTTAATGAAGTTACTTTAGACTCTCATTTAGAAGGTATATCAAATGTTTATAAAGCTGGAGATATTGGCTATATTTATGTTAGTTCTCAAATGGGATATAAAGATATGATAACTGCAATGGTTGGCATTAGTAATGGGGGCGTAATAGATAAAGTTGTTGTTACTTACTTTAACGACACACCTGGAATTGGTGATAAAATTCTAGAAGATAGCTTTATTAATGCCTACGATGGAAAGAAACAAGATGATAGCTTAGATATTATGGCTGGTGTAACTTACTCGTCACAAGCTTTAAATACAGCTATTGAAAATGCTTTGATGGATTTTAATAATAATTTTGGAGGTAACAAGTAATGAACTATAGTCGTTTAGATAACTTCAAAAATGGTTTTATTAGAGAAAATCCAGTGTTTGTATTGTATTTAGGACTTTGCTCTGTTTTGGCTGTTTCAACTAGTTTAAATAATGCGATTGGAATGAGTGCTAGCGTTATTTTCGTACTGATACTATCCAATGTTATTATCTCTATCTTAAAAGATATTATTCCTACAGAAATTAGAATTCCGGTTTATATTGTAATTATTGCAACGCTAGTGAGTATAGTTCAAATGTTAATCAATGCTTTTGCACCTTCTTTATCCACTTCGCTTGGTTCGTTTATTGCCTTGATTGTGGTAAATTGTATTATCCTCGGTAGAGCAGAAGCTTTTGCTAATAAGAATAGAGTTTTGGATTCATTTATGGATGGATTGGGTATGGGACTTGGTTACACAATTAGTCTAGTGGCGATTTCGGTAATTAGAGAAGTTTTTGCAACTGGTTTTCTTGCCTTTAATAATCCATTTACTAATGAGTTAATTTTTAATATTAAAATTATTCCTGAGGATTTTGTGATTACGCTATTTGGTGATCCTTTTGGAGCTTTTATTACTTTTGGATTCTTAGCTGCTTTTGTATCTTATCTTAATAATAAGAAGGAGGAAAATAAATAATGGAACTTATTACTTTATTTCTTTCAGCTATTTTAATTAATAATATTATACTTGTTAAGTTTTTAGGAATTTGTCCTTTAATGGGAGTTTCTACAAAGACTTCAAGTGCATTAGGAATGGGGGCTGCTGTTACTTTTGTTATCTTTTGTTCAAGCATGATTTCTTATTTCTTGTATCATTATGTTTTAGATCCTTTAAGTATTGAGTATATGTCTTTAATTGTTTTCATTTTAGTAATTGCATCTTTTGTTCAGTTCACTGAGATGATGATTAAATATTCATTTCCTACTCTCTACAAGTCATTGGGTATTTATTTACCATTAATAACTACTAACTGTGCTGTTTTGTATGCGGCTAATGAAATTATTAATCAACAGTACACTTTTGTAGAGACTATAGTATATAGTATTGCGGTTCCTATTGGTTTTACAATGGTACTTTACATATTCTCTACCTTGAGAGAGAGAATGAGTTTAAGTAGTCCACCTAAAGCATTTCAAGGTAACCCAATCGCTTTAATTGTAGCTGGTATTATGGCGCTTGCATTAAGCGGTTTGGCAGGAATAGTGTAATATGGAAACAGTTTATGCCGTTATAGTAATATCGCTGTTAGGTGGCTTATATGGAGCTCTGTATTGGAAAAATAAAAATACTCCAGTACCTGAGGGGTGTGAGAATCTAACACCTGAGTGTAATGGGTGTAATATTTCTTATTGCGAATTAAAAGGAAGGGGTAATGAATAATGTTTGAAGCTATTGGATTAATGGTTGTGCTAGGACTAATTCTTGGAACAGTGTTAGGGGTAGCTAATAAATTTTTGTATGTTGCTCCCGATGAGAAAGTTGAAGTATTGATATCAATGTTGCCGGGATATAATTGTGGTGGATGTGGATATCCGGGATGTAGCGGCCTTGCTGAGGCTCTTGCTGGTGAGGAAGTTGATAAGGTAAGTCTTTGCAAACCGTGCCAAAAGGATAAGAAAGCAGAAATAATAACTTATTTAAATTCTCAAACCAAAAGAGATGGTAGCAAATTTAATATCAAAGATTAAGCGACATTGTCGCTTTTTTTGTGAAAAATTGTACTAAAAAAACCACTTTATAGTGGTTTTAATAATAACTTATTTTTTAAGAAAGTTAATAGAAGCATTATGACATAATTTTCTACAACATAGTATTAATAGAATCTCTATTGTTATAATCATCGGCACTACTAACAAATTATCATTTGGCAATAAAGAAAACATAACAAATCCACCACCAAACATTAAGAGAAAATTAATAAGCATACCGATAACGATATTGAAGTTTTGTTTTACAACATAAACCTCACTGTCCCAAATTAGTTTTGGGTTTTTAATATCAATAAGTAAAAAAACATAAGATCCAACTATTGCAGCTAAAATTGCAGTAAGTAAACAAACAATAACAATGATCAAATCAATTTTAAGAAAAATTGAGATTGGAACTATTAAAATAAAAGCCTCAATAATACACAGAACAATCCCTACTAAATTTTTATATTCTACTTGTTTAAAGAAAGGAATAGGAATCTGCTTCATAAAGCCAATTTGATTACCCTCACGAGAAATTGCAGTAGCTGATACAATATTAGTAGTTGAAGATAAAAGTCCTAAAACAGTACCTACCATAGCGGCGTAAACAACAAAGATAGTTAAATCTTGGAAGTAAGTAGTAAATCCTGCCAATTGATCAAAATCACTTAATGTACTACTCATAGAAAAGAATAGGACAAAAGGCAAAATGAACGGTGAAACTAAACATTGAATAAAATATGTTGGTGTTCTTAGAAGGATAAATAATTCTTTTTTAATGTAACTCAATAATACAGAATTACTTTTAGTGTTATTGTTCAAACTAGAATCAGTTAATTTTGTTTTGTTGCTAGCGGAAATACTAATTCTTAGTAAACCTCGAATATAGAATTTTTTACTAATAACATAAAATACATAACAAGCAACACCGGTTATAAATAGTCCTATTAATAATGAAATAATATTATTATTTAATAAAGCATCAATTAAAAAATAAGTACTTGGCATTAACACACCTGTAATATTAGCCAATGTGTTATTACCAGCTACTATTAATGTCATAAGTTCAACTTGCGAAATATAATTAGATGATTGAACCAAGTATAAATATGTAAATAAGAATATAAGTGAAATGCCCATAGATAAATAGTTAAATTTTTCCTGATTACTAAAAAATTTAGAAAAACTCATAACTAAGATTATTAGAACTGTACCAAATAAAATTGGAAAGATAGGTAAAACAATTAAGGTCATAATCAATAAAAGATAAAACAGCAAATCTGGTTGGCTACCAATACAATATGCGAATATAAATGGTGATGCAACCAACAAAGTTAACATGACCTCATATAAATATGCAACAATAATTTTTGATGATACAATCTCAAAAGGAGAAATGGGCAGTGGTAGAATATTCTTAATATCTTTAGAGAAAAACATTACAGTTGGCACTAAAAACAAAGTGGTGATAAAAATAAATATTGTAAATATATTCAGGGTTAACGATAGAAAATAATCACCTTGACCAATAGCATCTAAAGAATCATATAAAACTACACCCAACATTGAAAATGAAATGAGCGAAACTCCAATACTAAACAACAAAAGTAAGCCAATTAAAATTTTTGTGGTTTTTTTACCTTGAATAGAACCTCTGATAATATCTTTAAAAAATAAGTTCACTAATAATTTGATGTTATTAAACTTACTCATCACTAATTACCTTTAAAAATATTTCTTCTAATGACAAGTTCTTCTCATAATTTCTTTTTAACTCCTCCAGTTGACCATAAAATAAAATTCTACCATTATTAATGATCGCAACCTTGTCACATAGCTTTTCTGCTACATCTAAGACATGAGTTGAAAATAAAACAGTCTTATTATCTGCGGCATGTTCTTTCATCATCTCTTTTAATTTAAAAGAAGATTGTGGATCAAGGCCAGTCATTGGTTCATCTAATATCCAAACATTAGGTTGGTGAATTAGCGCTCCTATTAGCACTATTTTTTGTCTCATCCCATGCGAATATGAAGAAATTTTATCATTCAATACTTCGCTAATTTCAAATATTTCAGAGAACTTAACAATTAACTCTTTTCTTTTTTCTTGGTCAACATTAAAGATGTCAGAAATAAAATTTAAATATTCAATCCCTTTAAGCTTCAAAAAAATATCGGGATTATCTGAAACAAAACCAATTTCCTTTTTAGCTGAGATCATATCAGTTTGAATATTATAACCATTAATTGTTATCTCACCGCAATCAGGGTCTAAAATACCTGTAATCATGTTTAATGTAGTTGTTTTTCCAGCACCATTAGGGCCGATAAATCCAATGATCTCTCCATCATTAAATTCAATGTTTAAATTATCCACTGCTTTATTTGTTTTATTGTATGTCTTTGAGACATTTTTGATTGATATCATACGTAATTTAGAAAATTTCTAAGCCAATTTTCTTTTGAACCTCCTTCAGTTTCTTTTCAGCTAACACACAAACCCTCTTAGCACCATCTACAAAAGTGCTTTCTAAAATACCGGAATTAATGATTTCATGATACTTACTTTGTAAGTCCTCAATAGTGTCACAAACACAATCAGCAACCGCTCTTTTAAAGTCGCCGTAACCTTTACCTGCAAATTCTCTCTCAATTTCTTGAAAAGTTTTACCAGTAAGGCTAGACATTATTGTCATAAGGTTTGATATACCTGGTTGATTTTCAGTATCGTAATGGACATTTGCAAAGTCATCAGTTACAGCACCCATAATTTTTTTTCTAGTAACTTTTAAATCATCTAATAAATAGATGCACCCCTTATTACTTTCTTCAGATTTGCTCATTTTCTTTGTAGGGTCACTAAGTGACATAATCTTAGCGCCAACCTTAGGAATTAAAGGGGTTGGAACCTTAAACAAATCTCCATATTTATTATTAATTCTTGTAGCAATATCTCTTGCTAATTCAACATGTTGTTTTTGATCTTCACCTACAGGTACAAAATCAGCATCATAAATCAAAATATCTGCTGCCATTAAAGTAGGGTAGGTATAAAATCCTGCTGTTAAATTAACACCATTATCTTTTGTATTTCTGGCTTTATCTTTGTATTGTGTCATTCTATTCAATTCGCCTAAATACGAGTTGCAACTTAAAATAAATCCTAGTTGTGCATGTTGCATTACATCACTTTGCAAAAATAATGTTACTTTTTGTGGGTCTAATCCACAAGCTAAATAAAATGCTGCCAAATCTCTTAAATTGTTTCTTAATTCAATTGGATCTTGCGAAACAGTAATGCAGTGTAAATTGGCTACAAATATATATAGTTCATATTCATCTTGATAACTTACAAATTGTTTTAAAGCTCCAATGTAATTGCCTAATGTCAATTCACCAGTAGGCTTAATACCACTAAGCATTGTTTTTTTCATTTTTCCTCCTCACTAACATAAAAACGTCCCTTAGGGACGTTTTTTAACGTGGTGCCACCCAATTTACTTTTAGAGTTAAAAGTCTTATTGGTGATAACGGTACGACCGATGATTAACTGATGCTAACCATTACTCAGAAAGCCCAATTCATTATTATTTTGGTTTTGTTTCCAGCGCCCACAAAATCTCTATATTTCCAAAATTAATAACTACTATTTTCTTCAAAGTATCTATTAATAATTATACTTTATTTTTAGGCCTTTGCAATAGACCAAAGACAATAACCAATAAAGAAATAGATATATAGATGATAAATTGAGGTTTTGTTAATGCACCATATATTACAATTAACGCCCCAATTATTGCTAAAATTGGATATAAATATTTCTTTAAAAATGAAGTGTTATTTACTACATCTTTTTTTAGAATAACACCAAGATATAAGGCAACATAAAAGAAGTACATTAAAATGATTGGAAGAACATCAATTTCTAGTCCAGCAGCAAAGTTCCATCCTAACATAATGTTTCCATCAATTGAAGAGAAATGTAGAAATAACCAAAGTAATGAAATAACACAAGCTAAGATAGCGCTATTAGTTGGGATATCAAATACTTTATCTACTTTTTCCAATTTTTTGTACCCAACAATTTCTTTTCTGACAGCTAATGCATATGGCGAGCGGATATAAGCTAATATCAATCCGTTGATAGTTCCAAAGATAGATACAACAACAAAAGCTAACACTACTTTCATTCCAATGTCTCCAAATAAACTAACAGCAATAGCTGAAGTAGGATCTACACCATCTAAAATTGCTTGCGGACCTACAAAGGCACATAATCCAATAAAGAAAGCTAAATATACAGCAGTAATAAGTAATGGTGCAAAAATCAAAGCTTTTGTTAAGTTTTTCTTTGGATTCTTAATCTCATGAGCAATAGCGGGAACGACTAACCATCCATCAAATGAGAAGGCAATTGCTCCTAAAACCGCAAGTAAACCTGCAAAACTACCAGGATATTGAGATACTGAAGTTATTAATTCCACCGGTTTTCCAAACACAATACCCGCTACTGATAAGAATATTAGTGCAGATAATTTTGTAACAAGAGAAAATGATTGAAAAAATCCTGCAAATTTTGTTTTAGTGATATTAAAGATAAAGAAACCTAAAATTATTATTATTGATGTGCCCCATAATGCTCCTGAGTATTTATCAATATTCTCAATATAAGTTCCTCCATTTGTTAATAAATTTGGAATTCCAAACAATGCAAATAAATAATTAGCTCCCACCCAAGAAATTACCGCAACAAGTGCAGGGTAATAAATAAAGGTTTGAAACCATCCTGCCATAAATCCTAGATGTTTCCCCCAAGCAACTTCACAATAACTGATAATACCTCCAACTCGTTCATCACGTTGAGCATATTGAGCAATTGTTAGACCACCAAAGATTATTGCAAAAGCTACAATAATATAACCCAGCGTTCCTAATAAAATGTTACCATTAACGGCTCTAATAACTTTTGGTGTTTGAAAGAAAACTCCAGAACCGATAACAATACCAGCAATCATAGCTACAGTAGTGAATAAACCAAATTTTCTAGTTGGTTGATTTGTAATTTCACTTTTCATTGTTATTCTCCTTAATAAATATTTTTAATTTTATCTTAATTAGATAATTATTACAATAGAAAATGTAAACATTTTAATTATTTTCAATGTTGATGAAAGTATTTTCATTTATTATTTATAGCTTTTGTTATATAATATTCATGAGGTGATAAATATGGTGGTTTTATATACTTCTGCAGGATGTGTATCTTGCCGTAAAGCTAAAAATTGGCTTAAACAAAATAATATTGAATTTATAGAGAAGAATATCTTCAATGTCTTATTAGATGAAACGGAAATTAAATACTTGTTATCAAGAAGTGAGAATGGATCTGATGACATAATTTCAAAGCGTTCTAAAGTAATTATTGAGAACAAAATAGATGTAGAATCAATGAAAATGAATGAATTAATTAACTTTGTTAAAAATAATCCATCTGCACTAAAAAGACCGATTATTTTAAATGAAAAAAATCTATTGGTTGGTTATGATGATGATGAAATTAGTAACTTTTTACCTATTGAGGTAAGAAGAAGTTTGATGAATAAATGTGGAGATGAATGTCCGAATTATGAAATTTGTGGTTCAGTAAGAGAAGCGTGAAAATATTATTAGGACTTTCAGGTGGTGTTGATTCTGCAGTTGCAGCATATCTCTTAAAGGAGCAAGGTTATGAAGTTACTTGTTGTTTTATGCGTAACTGGGATAGTCTCATTAATAATGATATTAAAGGTAATCCAACATTAACAGAGGATATTTGTCCTCAAGAAAAAGATTATAATGATGCAGTTGCAGTTGCAAAGAAGTTGAACTTACCACTTGTTAGAGTAGATTACATTAAAGAGTATTACAATGATGTTTTTGAGAACTTTATAAGTGAGTATAAACTAGGGAGAACTCCTAATCCAGATATTTTATGTAACAAATATATAAAGTTTGCTAAATTTTTAGATTATGCAATGGATAATGGGTATGATATGATCGCTACCGGACATTATGCAAAAGTGCTTCATAAAGAGCAATCTTACTTGTTAAGAGCTAAGGATACTAATAAAGATCAAACTTATTTTTTATCGCAGATAAGTCAGAAAGCTCTAAGTAAAACATTATTTCCATTAGGAGATTATACTAAAGAAGATATCCGTTTAATAGCTAAACAACAAGATTTGCCAATCGCCAATAAAAAAGATTCTACTGGAATATGCTTTATTGGTGAAAGAGATTTTAGAGAATTTTTGAAAAATTATATTCCCGCAAATTCTGGTGATATCTACGATATTGATTATCAAGAAGTAGTAGGACAACATCAAGGGGTGATGTACTATACAGTTGGACAAAGAAAAGGGTTAGCTGTAGGAGGTAATAGAGGACCTTATTTTGTAGTTGGGAAAGACGTTAAAAAGAACGTTTTATTTGTTTCTAATAAAGATGAAGAATTTTGGTTAAATAGTACAAGTTGTTTAGTTAAAGATTTGAATCTATTCAATGATATTGATTTAAGTGAAGTTAAAAGTGCGAAATTTAGATATCGTCAAAAAGATTATCCTGTTTCAGTAACTAAGGTTGACAAGGGAGTACTAGTTAAATATCCATTAGGAGCAAAATCTGTTACATGTGGACAACAAGCAGTGTTTTTTAATGAAAATGTTTGTCTAGGTGGCGGAATAATTGATAAAGTATATATCCAAGATAAATTAGTTGAAGACTTAATTGAAGATAAATGTAAACAAGGGTTAAACTAGTGTCAAATATTTTTAATGTAGATAGTGAAATTATTACAATAACAGGTAAGATAACTCATTATCTTTTTCATAATGAAGAGAATTTATATACAGTTGCTAAAATTAGACTTCATGACTTAGAAGAAAAAACAACGACAATTGTTGGATATTTACCTAAGAGTTTAAAAGGTGAACTTTTTGAATTTAGTGGTAATTACAAAGACAATCCTCGCTATGGAATCCAATTTGTAGTTTCAAGTTATAAAAAGTCAGATTTAACTACTTTTGATTCACTTGTTAGATATTTATCAAGTCAATTATTTCCAACTATCGGATCTAAGTTTGCAGTTACAATCGTTGAGACGTTAGGTTTGGATTTAATCACAAAGGTTAAAGAAAATCCAGGTATTCTTTTTGAAGTTGAAAAAATGACTTTAAAAAAACAACAAATAATTAAAGATGGGATTATGCAAGAAGAAGAAGATTTGAATTCTTTTTTACAAGCGCATCAAATAGGTATTAGAAATATTTTAAAAATCCAACAAGTTTATGGTGAAGAGGGCTATAAGATAATTAAAAATAATCCTTATCGATTGGTGGAGGATATTGATGGAATTGGTTTTAAAATTGCTGATAAATTAGCTAATAGTATTGGCTTCCCTACAGATTCACCATTTAGAATACAAGCTTACATTCTTTCTTATTTAATTGAATTCTCAATGAGAACGGGAAGCACTTTCATTTTAAAAGAAGAATTATTACAATTTTTAAAAAATGAGCTAAGTAATGAAGAAATGCTCTATATGCTTGAAGAGTTAGCTGATAGAAAACAAGTTTTTGTTGAAGAAAATAGAATCTATCATCATTCACAATACAAAGCTGAAGAGTATATCGCTAAGTTTATTAGAGAGTTTATTGTTGGAGAAGTACAGTGCATTGATGTAGAATATTTTACTCAACTTGTTAATGAAGTACAAGAAGAATACGGGATAGAGTATGATGATATTCAAAGAATGGGTATTCTATCTAGTTTGCAATCAAATGCAATGATACTGACAGGTGGTCCAGGAACTGGCAAAACTACAGTCGTAAAAGCAATCGTAAATATCTTAACCAAACTATTTCCTAATAATCTAAGTGTCTTATGCGCACCTACAGGAAGAGCTGCTAAGCGCCTTAATGAATTAACCGGTGTTGAAAGTAGCACTATACACAGTGTTTTAAAATGGAATTTAGAAACTAATACTTTTGGAAAAAATATCAATGATCCATTGGTTTATGATTGCATTATTGTTGATGAGTGTTCGATGGTTGATAATTGGTTAATGTATAACTTACTTTTAGCTTGTAAAAATGTTAAAAAAATTATTTTTATCGGTGACCGCAATCAGCTGCCATCAGTAGGACCAGGTGCATTACTTAGAGATCTAATCAAAAGTGATCTTTTGCCTGTTATACAACTAGATAAAATATATCGTCAAAAAGAAGGATCAGAAATTATTGAATTAGCACATAGCATTTTAAATGAAGAAGAAGAATTTTTCTTTGAAAGTGAGGTTAAGTTTCTTAAGTGTGAAAATCATGAGATTAGAAATGTGATAGCTTCAGTAGTTAATCAGGCAATTAATAAAAATTATGATATTCAAGATGTTCAAGTTTTAAGTTGTAAATATGATGGGATGTCAGGAATTGATAACTTAAATCTTATTCTTCAAAATCAATTTAATCCAGAAAGTGAAATGAAAAAAGAACTAAGACATGGTAATCGTATTTTTAGAGAGCATGATAAAATTTTACAACTCAAGAATCTAAATGATCAAAATGTTTATAATGGTGACATCGGTTCAATATGCGAAATTGAACTAAACACACCAAAGTACAGATCAAAACTTATGGGAAATTTTGATGGAAATTTTGTTGAGTATGATTATGAATCATTGAACAAATTAACACTTGCTTATTGTATCAGCATTCATAAATCTCAAGGTAGTGAGTATCCAATTGTTATTATTCCGTTTTCTAAAAATGATGCATATATGTTAACAAAAAGACTTATTTATACAGCCGTTACTCGTTGTTCAAAATCTCTAATTTTAGTTGGCGATTACAGATTATTTTTGAATTCAATTAAAAAGATAGATAGAGATGAAAGAAAATCTACTTTAGTAGAGAGATTACTCTTTATCAATTGACATTAAAATGTTTAAAGAGTAAAATTTTATTGTTGTTAAAGATGAGTAATTAATTATAAATTCACAGAGAGGGAACGTTTGGTGAAAGTTTCTAATGGAAATTAATGAAGCTACTTTAATAAAAGCAACTGGGTTATTCCGTTATCGATAATAATTAAGATGCACTGTAAAGTGAATCAGGATGGTACCGCGATAAATTCGTTCCTGAAGGAATGAATTTTTTTATTTTAAGGAGAGAGTTATGAAAAAAATGACAGGGAATCAAGTTAGACAAGCTTTTTTGGATTTTTTTAAGGAAAAAAATCACATGATAGAACCGGGAGCACCACTTGTGCCAATCAATGATCCAACATTGTTATGGATTAATAGTGGAGTTGCTGCGCTGAAGAAATATTTTGATGGTAGTGTAACGCCTCTAAATAACCGTATTTCAAATGCTCAAAAATCAATAAGAACAAACGATATTGAAAATGTTGGTAAAACAGCAAGACATCATACTTTTTTTGAAATGTTAGGAAATTTTTCTATTGGTGACTATTTTAAAGAAGATGCGATATCTTATGCTTGGGAATTTTTGACTAGTGAGAAGTGGATGGGTTTTGATAAAGAAAAAATTTATGTAAGTGTTCATCCTGAAGATGTGGAAGCATATGATATTTGGGTAAATAAAATTGGATTTCCAAAAGAGAAAATCTTAAAAACAGATGATAATTTCTGGCAAATCGGAGATGGCCCATGTGGTCCTAACTCTGAATTATTTTATGATCGTGGTGAAAAGTATGATCCTGAAGGATTAGGTGAAAAACTATTTTTTGAAGAGTTAGAAAATGATCGCTATGTGGAAATTTGGAATGTTGTTTTTAGTCAATACGATGGAAAAGAAGGTGTAGCTAGAAAGGACTACTTAGAGCTACCGCAAAAGAATATAGATACAGGAATGGGGTTAGAGCGTTTAGTTTCAATTGTTCAAGAAGGGGAAACAAATTTTGACACTGATTTGTTTTTACCAATTATCAAAAAAACTGAAGAGTTTGCAACTGTTAAATATGGATATAGTGAAGATATGGCTTATCGTGTAATTGCTGACCATATCAGAACTGTAACCTTTGCGTTAAGCGATGGAGCATTATTTGCAAATGAAGGAAGAGGTTATGTGTTAAGACGTGTTTTAAGAAGAGCTGTTCGATTTGGCTTAAGAATTGGAATTAAAAAATCATTTATGTATCAACTTGTTGAAATTGTTGCGAAGAATATGAATGATTTTTACCCATATTTAATGGATAAAGTTGAATATGTAAGTAAGCTTGTTAAAGCTGAAGAAGATCGTTTCCATTTAACATTAAATGATGGTGAGAGTCTATTGAATAATTTAATAAATAATGCAGATAGCAATTTATTAAAAGGTGAAAATGTTTTTAAATTATATGATACTTATGGTTTTCCTTTGGAATTAACAATGGAAATCGCTGGTGAAAAAGGCTTTGATGTTGATGTTGACGGTTTTAAAGAGTGCATGGAAGTTCAAAGAGAGAGAGCGAGAAGTTCTCGCGAAAATATCGAATCAATGAACTCACAATCAATTGATTTAATGAACTTTAAAGAAGCAAGTGATTTTGTCGGGTACTATGATTTAACTATTGAATCAACAGTTGTGGGTTTATTTAAAAATGGAATTAAAGTTGAGTCATTGAGTGATGAAGGTGATATTGTCTTTAAAGAAACTGTCTTTTACGCAGAAAGTGGAGGACAGGTAGCTGATAGTGGAACTATTTCAAATCCTAACTTTAAAGCTACTGTTAATGATGTTAAAAAAGCTCCACTAAAACAACATTTAGTACATGTAGTGGTTGAGAATGGCACTGTTAAATTAGGTGATAAAGTTAAACAAAAAGTTGATTTAGATAAACGATTATTAATCACAAAGCATCATTCTAGTGCACATTTATTACAAAGTGCCTTAAGAGTTGTCTTAGGAGAACATATTTCACAAGCAGGATCTTATGTTTGTGATGAGTATATGCGTTTTGATTTTACACATTACCAAAAACCAACAGAAGAAGAATTACAAAGAATTGAATTATTAGTCAATCAATATATCGAAAAAAGCAGAATAGTCGAAATTCAAACTATGGGTATTGAACAAGCGAAAGAATCAGGTGCAATTGCTTTATTTGATGAGAAGTATGGTGATAATGTACGCACAGTTAAAATGGGTGACGTGTCATTTGAATTATGCGGTGGGAGTCATGTTAATAATACGGCGGAAATTGGCGCTTTTAAGATAATTAGTGAAGAGAGTATCGGTTCTGGCATTCGTAGAATTACTGGATGTGTCAATATTGTTGCTTATAGAGAATTTAAGAAAGATGAAGAACTGCTAATAGAGTTAACTAACCTTGTCAAAGCTGGAAGTGTTAAACAACTTAAAAGCAAACTAAATACAATTTTAAATGAAGTAGCTGATTTAAAGCTAGATAATGCTAAAATGAAAGAGAAACTAGTTAAGTTAGAAGCTTCATCAGTTTTGGAAAACGCTAAAGCGAATGACATTTGCAAGGTATTAATTGTTGAAGTTGACAATGACATTAAGGATTTAAAAGGATTTGTTACTACAATTAATGATAAACTACAGGGCATTGTTTTTGGTTACCAAGTAACAGATAAAGTAGTTCTGGCATGTAGTTGTAGTGCATTAGCTAATGCTGGTGGTTATAAAGCAGGTGCTATAATTAAAGAAGCGGCAACAATTTGTGAAGGAAATGGCGGCGGTAGGGATGATTTGGCTCAAGCTGGTGGCAAAAACATCAATAATGTCGAAAAAATGTTAGATAATTTGAGTATTAAACTTGGTTTATAAGTGTATAATAAGATAAAATAAAAAAAGAGGTGAATATGACTAATAATTTTACTGAAACAAAAGCATTTCCAACAAATGAAGTTAAAAGCCAACAAATTAAAGAAGTTTTGACTGAAACTAAGGCAGCATTAGAAGAAAGAGGTTATAATTCTATTAATCAAATTACAGGTTACTTAATTTCTAATGACCCTGCTTATATTTCTTCGCATAAAGGTGCAAGAAATACTATTCAGTCAGTTGAAAGATATGAAATTATCGAGGAATTAGTTCGTTATTTCTTAGATGATAAAAAATGAGAATTATTGGTTTAGACTTAGGGAGCAAAACTTGTGGTATTGCACAAAGTGATAAAGATGAAAAGATAGCTGTAGGAGTTGACACTATTTATTTTGATAGTGAAGATTATGAAATGGCAGTCGAGCTTGTAAAGGCTAAAATCATTGAGCTTGGTGGTGAAAAAGTGGTTATTGGTTTGCCTAAACACATGAATGGGGACATTGGTGAAAGAGGGCGCATTAGTGAAATATTCGCTAATATTCTTGCAAGCGAATTGCAAATGGAAGTTGTACTGTGGGATGAAAGATTGACAACAGTTTCGGCTGAAAGATTATTAATTGGTGCTGATGTATCAAGAAAAAAAAGAAAGAAAGTGATTGACAAGGTAGCTGCTACATTTATCCTAGAGAGCTACATTAATAGTCAAAATAGGTAAACTTATGTTAGATGTAGATAATAAATTAATTGTTATTGATGAGAATGGTAATGAAAAAGAAATGCAGATTCTTTTTACTTTTGATAGTAAAGATTATCAAAAGAATTATGTTTTATTTTTTGATCCAAATGCTGAAGAAGAGATCTTTGCATCTAGCTATTCTGAAGGTGGCGAGTTAAACATTGTTGAAGATGAGAAGGAATGGGCAATGATTAATGAAGTTTTGGAGGCTTTCTTAAATGAAGAAGAGCAAGAAGAAGAGTAATATATTAGTTAAAATTTTAGGATTTTTTATCATAGCTATTGTGATTGTTTTCGCTGTAGCTTTTGTTGTGTATAGCGATAGTTTAAATGCTGTTGACCCTAGTAATGAAAGCATGATTTCGTATGAAGTTAAAGAAGGTTCTTCAATTTCAACTATTGGACCTGAATTATATGACATTGATCTGATTAAGAGTAGCGTTACTTTTTCTCTTGCTGCTCGCGTTTCCAATAAGGTCAATATTGCTGCAGGAACTTATAATTTAAGCCAAAGTATGGATGTTAATCAAATATTATCGATAATAACTGATCCTACACAAGCAGTTGCTAATGAAGTGATAGTTACATTAAAAGAAGGATTTTGGGCTAAAGATATGGCTGAAGAAATAGCTTCTAAGTGTAATGTTACTGCTCAAGAAATGATTGACACATGGAATGACTTAGATTTTTTTGAAGAATTAAAGAGTGAATATTGGTTTATTACTGACGATATGCTTAATGATGGGCAAAGAGTTATTTTGGAAGGTTACTTATATCCTGACACATATTATTTTGATCAAGCAAGTGATGCTAAAATTATTACTTATAAAATTTTAGATCGTTTTGAAGAGGTGATTAATCCTTATAAGGAAGAAATAGATAATTTTGAAATTGGAGGAGAAAAACAATCACTATACGATGTGATAACTCTAGCTTCGATTGTTCAGTATGAATCTAGTGACTACAAAGAGATGCCGATTATTGCAGGAGTATTTGTCAATCGTTTGAATGATGGAATGAGATTACAGAGTAGTGTTACTGTTTGCTATATGTTATATGATTTTGAAGATTGGAGTGAATGTGAATTATATTCTAATCAGGAAATCCAATCTCCATACAATACTTACACAAGTGATGGACTTCCTTTAGGGCCAATCTTAAATCCTTCAAATATTGCTATTGAAGGAGTACTAAATTATGAAGATACTGATTACTATTACTTTATTGGTGGTAGTGATGGTAACGTTTACTATGCAGAGAGTTTTGCTGAACATTTAGATAATATAGAAAGGTATCTAGACTAAATGAGAAAACCGATAATAATTGGAATTGCTGGAGGCAGCGCTTCTGGAAAAACGGCAATTTCTCGAAGTTTAAAAGAAGCATTTGATGATACTAACTCTGTTTTAATTATTAAGATGGATGATTATTATAACGATCAAAAACATTTAGAAATGGAAGAAAGAGTTAAAACTAATTATGATCATCCATTTGCATTTGATACAAGATTATTAGTTGAGCAACTTGATAAATTATCTAGTTACCAAAAAATATGCAAGCCAGTTTATGATTTTGTAAACCACACAAGAAGTTTAAAATATGAAGAATTAGAGCCAACAGATGTTATAATTATTGAAGGACTATTTGTGTTAGAAGAACCTAAGATTCGTGAAAGATGTGATATTAAAGTTTATGTAGATACTGCAGATGATTTAAGATTCATCAGAAGATTAGTTCGTGATGTTAATGAAAGAGGAAGAACATTAGATTCTATTATTACTCAATATATTGACACAGTTAGAGTTATGCATGAACAATTCATCGAACCTTCACGCAAATATGCGGATGTAATTATTCCTGAAGGTGGTCATAATGTGGTTGCAATTGATTTATTGATTACAAAAATTAGTAGTATATTAAGATAAAATATGTTATAGTTTATAGCGCAAATAAAGAGGAATTCATATGGAAAATAAAAATATTGTATATGTAACAAAAGAAGGTTTAGCTGAGTTAGAAACAGAACTTTCAAATTTAGTAACTGTTGTTAGAGCTGAGGTAATTGAAGAATTGCAAGCTGCCCGTGCAATGGGAGATTTATCAGAAAATGCAGACTATGATGCAGCTAGAGACCGTCAAGCAAAAGTAGAAGCAAGAATTCGTGAAATTGAATTGATGTTACAAAACATTGAAATAATTGTAGAGAAAAAAGGAGCTTCAAAAGTTGTTAAACTTGGAACAACAGTTACTATAGTTGATTTAAGTGATGATCAAGAAGAAACTTATACAATTGTCGGTAGTGTTGAAGCTGATCCATTAAATGGAAAACTTTCAAATGTAACTCCATTAGCTATTGCATTATTAGAACGCAAAGTAGGAGAAACGGTTAAAGTTGAAATTGCTAATCCATACTTAGTAAAAATTATTGAAATTAAGTAATTAGGATAAATTGATATTTCTTAGTATATAAGTATATGAAGAGATATCTTTTTTTATGCATAATGCCTATCATATTCGTACTTTTCAATTTAAGTAATACTGAAATAATCAAAATTGAAGAAGTAAACTCAATTGAAGTTTTAGTAGTTGGAGAAGTTTTTGAAGAAACAAAACTGATTCTTGAAAAAGGGTCTTTATTGATTGATATTTTAGACAAGGTTAAATTAACTAAAAATGCAGATTTTAGTTTTTTAAGACAAAATATTATTCTAAAAAACAACGATATCATTACAATCCCTGCGATTAAAAAAGAAAAACTTGTTTCTATTAACACTGCTAACCGTGAAGAATTAGAAAGCATACCGGGCATTGGACAAGCGATTGCTCAAAGAATAATTGATTATCGTAATACACATGGTTTATTCCAAAAGCTCCAAGATATTATGAAAATTAAAGGTATAAAAGAAAAGACTTATAATAAAATCAAAGATTACATTACATTATGAAAAATTGGCACATCTATATATTTATTAGTTATCTAGTTCTAATTAATTATCTCAATCTTTTCTTTTCAACGTTAATGCTAATAGTTATTCTTTTACTCAAATTTAAAAGAATTAGTAAAACGTATTATTTTTTGTTACCACTTGTAATTATTGTTTATCTATTTACAAACAATTTCACAAATACAAGTTATAGAGTTGTGAATGTAAGGGAAAATTATTCAATTGCTAGTGATTTATTTGGAAACAAAGTTGTAATATATGATAATTCCAGTTTAGATTATTATGATGAAATAGAAATTATAAAGTATAATCAATTAGCTAGTTATCCTTTTAACTTAACATTTGATTTTCAGAGTTATCTAATAAAAAACAGGGTAAGAAAAGAAGTTATTGAGTATCGATTAATCAATGATAATAATCTTATAAGTTCTAATTTTTTAATTAATGATTTTTCAAATAAAATAGAGAATTTAGGTATTAACAATTTATTTTTCAGCAGTGGTATTACACTAAGGTCATTAATAAATTTAGTTACAAGCTTATTGATTTTATTTGTCGATAAAAGGAATTATAATTTAGTTAGATTATTATTAATGTCCATTCTTTATTTCTTTTTTCCGTATTTGAGTTCAATATTAATTTATTTGATATACATTTTTCTTTCTTATTTTTATAAAGATAAGAATGAGCGATTATTGCTTTTAAGTATTGTTTTATTTGTGATGGACTATTCTATTTTATTTCATCCTAGTTTCTTATTTTTATATTTATTAAATTTTTGTAGTTATCTAAATTTATCAGATAACTTTGTTAATAATAAATTGGTATTAATGTTTATCTGCTTACTTTTGTTTAAAGAGTTTAACCTATTTAGCATAATATTTTTTAGTTTATTTAAAATTCTTGCAGTTATAATGTTGTTGGTTTGTTTTATTGAATCTATGTTTGGTTTTAGTTTTAAATTTTTTTGGAATATGATAACAACATTTGATTATTTTTTGGATTATTTTGTTGTTACTAAGGAATTAGGAATAATCTTAATAATTTTAATTTTGCTTGTTATAGCTGTTAAAAATTATTTTATTGATAAATTAAAGCCGTTAATTGTTGTTTTTATTAGATTCTGTTATTTACTAAATCCTTCATCTGAGTTAATATTTATGGACGTTGGACAAAACGATTGTACTTTTATTAGTTTACCATTTGGTAGTGGTAATTATTTATATGATGTTGGTGATAATGAGTTTGTTAATAATGTTGATAGAAAAATAATTCCTTTTTTAAAAAATGAAGGTATATTGTGGTTGGATGGAGTAATTATTTCACATGATGATTTAGATCATAGTGGAGGTGTCATAAACTTGATTAGTGATTTTCCTGTTGTTGATATATATCATCATAGTTTTGTTTTGGATAGAAGAAACTTCTATTTCAGGGGAATATCAGAAGTTGAGGGATTAGCTAAGAATAACGAAGATAGTTTAGTTTTATATCTATCTTTTAATAATTTAAATGTCCTAATGTTAGGTGACATTGGTGTAAATAGGGAAATCAGCCTTGTTAATGATTATAACCTAAATAATATAGATGTTCTTAAATTAGCTCATCATGGCTCTAATACCTCCTCTAGTGAAGAACTGTTAAGTGAAACTAATCCAAAACTATCAATTATTAGTTGTGGAAAGAATAATATTTACAATCACCCATCTGAAGAAGTGATCAAAAGACTTAAAGCATTTCAGTTAATGAGCTTTGACACTTCAAAGGATGGATTTATTAGGATAATAAATATATTTGGAATTAACTTTTTTCAAACAGGTAGTGGTAAATTTGGTATAATATAAAATATGAATTATATAATAACTGGAATAGATGAATACTTAATACAAGAAAAAAGTAATTTACTGATTGATCAGTTGCTAGATGAAGTGGATGAAATGAATCTAATTACTTACAATGGCTTAGATTTTGATGTAGACTCTTTTTTATCGGATGCAAGAAGTTTCCCTTTTTTTGGCGATTCAAAAGTATTAGTTGTTGAGAATTCCATATTCTTATCAAGTGCAAGTAAAATGACAGAATCTCATGAAAATATGATATTAGAGTATTTAGAAGATTCTAATGAAACCACATCTGTAATTTTTAAGTTAAATGGCTCGCTTGATAAAAGAAAGAAATTTGTCAAGAACATTTCTAAACTTACTAAACTTGTTGAAATAGCACCACTTAAAGATTATGAATTTAATAAACTTGTTGAACGAGATTTAAATCAAGCCAGAATTAAATTAGATCGCAAAACTATGGGTACTTTGTTATCAAGATTACCAATTGATTTGTTAAATTGGAAGAATGAACTAAATAAATTGACTTGTTATCCTAACACTATTGATGAAGAAGTGGTTAATAAAATTATTTCAAGGACTGTAAATGACGATGTTTTTAAAGTTATGGACACGATTCTTAAAAAAGATCTAAAGAACTGCTTGATGACGATTGATGACTTAATGATCAGTAATGTTAGTCCAATTGCTTTACTTGCATTATTATCTTCAAATTTTAGACTACTATATCAAGTGAGTTATTACATTAACAATGGTTTAAGTGAAGAAGAGATTGCGAAAATTCTATTAATTCATCCATATCGTGTTAAATTAGCATGCGCTAGTGTTAATAAAATCAAAGCAGATAATTTATTAAAGATTTTAAATGATTTATCAGTTTTAGATTATCGGTTTAAAAGTTTTAATTGTGATTCTCGTTTAGAATTTGAATTGTTTTTAATTAAACTAATGGAGTTTGAATATGCAGTCAATTAAAGAGATATATAAAATTGGACCTGGACCATCAAGTTCTCACACTATAGCACCTTTTGAAGCTGTGAAAATTTATTTGAAAAAGTTTCCTAATGCCGATAGTTATAAAGTTACGCTTTATGGTTCACTGGCAAAAACTGGTGTTGGACATCTAACTGATAAGATAATTATTCAAACTTTCCACCCAAAAAAATGTGAAGTTGTTTTTGATTATAAAAATAAAGAAGTTCACCCATTATTTTTTACAATAGTTGGTTATAAAGATGGATTAGAATTAGAAATTTTTAATTTTATATCTTTAGGAGGGGGAGATTTAGAAGTTAATGGTCAAATAAACCAAAAATGTGATGTCTATCAACAAAATACTTTTAACGAAATTGAAAAGTACTGCAATGAAAATAAAATTCTATTATATGATTATGTTTATCTAAATGAACCTGAAATAAAGAAATATTTAGTAAAAGTGTTAAATAGAATGCTAGATGTTGTCGATAGCGGTTTAAAGGCAACAGGTATTTTACCTGGCAAACTAAAGCTTGAAAGAGTTGCGAAAGACATTTATTTAAAAAGCTTGGCAACAGAAGATAATAATGAAGCTGAGAAACTTAAGATTATGGCATTTGCCTATGCAGCTAGTGAAGAAAATGCTGATGGACAAATTGTTGTTACATCACCAACATTGGGAGCTTCTGGAGTTTTGCCAGCACTAATGAAACATTATTATTTGCGAGGTTTCAGCAAAAATCGGTTGATAAATGCTCTCGCGATTGCTGGATTGATTGGGAATATTGTTAAAACTAATGCCACCATTTCTGGGGCAATAGGTGGATGTCAGGCTGAAATAGGTACAGCGTGTGCTATGGGCTCTGCCGCAGTTGCTTATTTAGAAGGTCTTGATATTAACAAAATTGAAGCAGCTGCAGAGATAGGGATGGAACATCATTTAGGTTTGACCTGTGACCCAGTGGGTGGGTATGTAATAATACCGTGCATCGAAAGAAATGCAGTAGCAGCGGTTAGAGCTTTAGATGCTGCTTTACTTAGCAAGACATTGTTATCTATACGTGCAAATCGTGTTAATTTTGATATGGTTGTAGAAACTATGAAATATACCGGAAATAAAATTGCTATTGAATTAAAAGAAACAGCACTAGGTGGACTTGCAACACAAATTAAAATTGAAGAATAAATAAAAAAGGTGATGCGAATCACCTTTTGTATATAAAGAATCAATTAAGCAATCGAATTGATAGCTCTTTGTAAACGAGATTTTTGTCTAGCGATGTAGTTTCTATGATAAATTTTAGAACTCCCTAATTTATCTAACTTTTCATTCGCTGAGTTGAATGCAGCTACAGCAGCTACTTTATCATTCTCTTCAACAGCTTTTAAAACAGATTTAATAGTTGTTTTAAGATTTGATTTTAATGCACTGTTAACTAAATTCTTCTTGTTGTTAGTTAATACTCGTTTCTTTTGTGATTTGATTTGTGGCACACTAAACCTCCTATTTTTACGCTATCGTATTATATCAAAACTATTTATAATATGCAATATTTTAATTCAAATATGCTATAATACATTATGTTATGAAAAATATAGTATATATGGGATCTAGTTACTTTGCCTTAGAAATCTTAAAGTATCTAGTGGAAAATGATTATAAAATATCAGCACTTGTTACTCAACCGGACAAAAGGGTGGGAAGAAAAAAAGAGTTAGTTTTTTCAGCGATTAAAGAATTCGCTATAGAGAATAATATTGTAGTTATTCAACCGATTGCTATCAAAGATGATTTTCAAGAAATATTGAATCTAGAGCCGAGTTTAATTTTAACTTGTGCTTATGGTCAATTCTTACCCCAAGAAATTATTGACTACGGAGTGATAAATATTCACGCTTCATTACTACCAAAGTATCGTGGTGGAGCTCCGATGCATCGAGCGATAATGAATGGAGAAGTAGAAACTGGTATTTCATTAATGAAATCAGAATTAAAAATGGATGCTGGTCCAGTTTGTGCTTTTGGTAAGGTTGAGATTAATGATAATGACACTGTCAACACTTTACAAGAAAAGTTAATAAAAATAGCTAAGATACTCCTATCTGAAAATTTAGATAAAATTTTAAATGGTGATATTGAATTTATTGATCAAGATGATTCATTAAGAACATTAGCGTATATTATTAAATCAAGTGATGAATTAATTGATTTTAAAAAACCTTATCAAGAGGTTTACGATCACATTAGAGGATTAATTGATTGGCCTGTTGGATATGCATATATTCAAGGTAAAAAAATGAAATTTTATGATGTTAAAAAACTAGAAGGTACTACAAATAAAGATAGTGGAACTATTATTGATTTTAAAGATGATTATCTAAGAATTGCTGTAGATAATAAAATACTTGGTGTTTCCATTTTACAGATTGAAGGTAAACAAAAAACATCAGCTAAGGATTTTAAAAATGGTATAGGAAGAAGTTTAATAGAAAGGGTATTCAATGAAGATTAAAGAGATCTCAGTTATTGGTTTATTTATGGGGGTTGTTATTATAGTTACTATGTTTTTAGCCTTTCCAGTTACTGGATTAGGATATATTAACTTAGGCGATACAGTTATTATGGTTGCCGCTTATTTCTTTAATCCGATCGCCATGTTATACATTGCAGGAATTGGTAGTTCATTAGCTGACTTACTTGCTGGATATGGTCAATATGCTTTCTTTACTTTAGTTATTAAATCTTTGGAAGGGGCTATGATTTCTTATATGATTCATCGTTTTAAGTTCAGGTTTTTAGATGCTTGTTTAATTGGTGTTTTAAATATGATATTAGGTTATGCATTAGTTGAAGTATTTTTTGCTAATAGCTTCAGTGTTTTTATTCCAGCATTTGGACTTAATTTAGTTCAAGGTTCTGTAAGTCTATTATTAGCTTTTGGTATTGTTAATGTTGTTAAAAAGAGATGGAGAGGAATTGTTAATGAAACAGGAAAACATTCGTAATTTTTCAATAATTGCCCATATAGATCATGGTAAAAGTACATTAGCTGATCGAATTTTAGAATTGACAAGAACTGTTGAAAAAAGAGAAATGAAAGAACAAATTCTTGATTCTCTTGATTTGGAAAGAGAAAGAGGGATAACGATTAAGTTAAATGCTGTACAACTAAAATATATTGCACTTGATGGTAATGAGTATATTTTAAATTTAATCGATACACCAGGTCATGTTGATTTTACTTATGAAGTATCACGTTCTTTAGCCGCTTGTGAAGGTGCAATTCTAGTTGTTGATGCGGCGCAAGGTATTGAGGCTCAAACACTAGCTAATGTCTATTTAGCTTTAGATAATAACTTAGAAATCTTACCGGTAATCAATAAAATTGATCTACCCGCTGCAGATGTGGATCGCGTTAAAGAAGAAATAGAGAGAGTCATTGGGTTGGATGCTTCAAATATTCCCTTAATTTCTGCGAAGAATGGTTTAAATATTCAAGATGTATTGGAACAGGTTGTAACTAATGTACCTGCACCATCTGGTAAAAACACTAATCCACTAAAAGCGTTAGTTTTCGATTCTTTCTATGATACTTTTAGAGGAGTTTTAGTATTCATTAGTGTTAAGGATGGCTGCGTTAAAGTTGGTGATAAAATTAAGTTTATGGCTAACGGTGCTACTTATGAGGTCTTAGAAGTTGGGGTTAGAACACCTAAAGAAGTTAAGAAAAATATGCTTAATTGTGGTGAAGTTGGTTGGCTAAGTGCTTCAATTAAGTCGGTAACTGATGTTAACGTCGGTGATACTATTACATTGTTAAATAATTCAGCTGATGAACCATTAAGTGGTTATCGTCATTTACAACCAATGGTTTATTGCGGACTGTATCCAATAGAATCAAATCGTTATGAAGATTTGAAGGATGCTCTTGCTAAAATGCAATTAAATGACTCAGCATTACAGTTTGAGCCTGAATCTTCAGTTGCTTTAGGGTTTGGATTTAGATGTGGTTTTTTAGGTTTACTACATATGGATGTAATTCAAGAAAGATTAGAGAGGGAATTTAATTTACAATTAATCGCTACTGCTCCTTCAGTTGTTTATCATTGTTATTTAACTAATGGTAGCATGTTGACTATTGATAATCCTTCATTGATGCCAGAATCAATTAAAATTGACCATATTGAAGAGCCTATTGTAAGAGCTAGCATTATGGTTCCTAAAGAGTATATTGGAGCTGTTATGGAGTTATGCCAGAAGAAGAGAGGAACTTACTTAGATATGCAGTATATTGATGATCTAAGAAGTAACATAGTTTACCAATTACCTTTAGGTGAGATAGTTTATGACTTCTTTGATGCTTTAAAATCTGCTACAAGGGGTTATGCTTCTTTAGATTATGAAGAAATTGGCTATGAAACTAGTAAGCTTGCTAAGATGGATATATTACTTAATGGTGAAATTGTTGATGCACTATCAACAATTGTTCATCGTGATTTTGCTTATGCACGTGGAAAGTCAATTACTGAAAAGTTAAAAAAATTGATTCCACGACAACAGTTTGAAATCCCTATTCAAGCTGCTATTAATTCTAAAATAGTTGCTCGTTCAGACATCAAAGCTCTACGTAAAAACGTTTTAGCAAAATGTTATGGAGGAGATGTTTCTCGTAAACGTAAATTGCTAGAGAAACAAAAAGAAGGAAAGAAAAGAATGAAACAAGTTGGAAATGTTGAGGTACCTCAAGAAGCATTTATGGCTGTTTTATCAATGGACGATGAATAAACTTATAACCGCTATAAGTAAGATGCGTAAAGAAAAGGGTTGGGATAAGACTGATAATCCTAACATTCTTGCAAAGTCAATTGTTATTGAAGCTAATGAATTGTTAGAGTGTTTTTATACTAGTGATTTAAATATTGTTGATGTTAAAAGTGAGTTAGCTGATGTCTTAATGTATACTTTAATTTTAATTGATGATTTAGGCTTAGACGCCAATGATATTTGTTACAAGAAAATGCTTGAGGTAAAAGAAAGAAATTATGAAGAATAGTTTATATATCCATATTCCTTTTTGTCGAAATATTTGTAGTTACTGTGATTTTTGTCGTGTTTTTTATCGCGAACCTCTAGTAGATAAATATATTGAAAAGATTGTTAGTGAAATACCTAATCAATCTTTTTTTTCAATTTATTTAGGAGGTGGTACTCCTAGTTGTTTAAGTCTGGCGCAAACAGAAAAACTATTGAGTAATTTAGTTGGCAAAACTATGGGTGAGTACACTATCGAGTGTAATGTTGAAGATATTTATTTAGAGAAACTATTACTATTTAAAAAATATGGAATCAATCGATTATCGATTGGTGTTCAATCATTTGATCAAGAGGAGTTATCACTTTGTAATCGTAAGTATTTGGTAAAGGATATCTATACTGCTCTAGAATTAGTTGCCCGACACTTCAATAACTACTCAATTGATTTGATTTATGGGTTACCTAATCAAACAATTAAAACTTGGAATAAATCACTTAACGAAGTAAAACAGTTAAAAATTCCTCATCTTTCAATCTATAGCTTAACAATTGAAGAGAATTCAATATGGGGCAAAAATGGTTATCAAGAAGTTGATGATGAACTTCTTCACCAGTATTATTTAGAAATAGAAAATGTTTTAAATAACTATCACCACTATGAAATATCTAATTTTGCAATAAATGGTTATATAGCTAAGCACAATAAAGTTTATTGGAATAACGATGACTACTTAGCACTTGGTGTAAATGCCTCTGGTAAGCAGGGTAATAGACGTTATATCAACACTTCTAATATCCAGGAATATCTAAAAAATGAAAATAATCAAATTGATGAGATACTTACGCCAGAACAATTAGAGTTTGAATATATAATGATGAACTTCAGACTTGATGAAGGCATTAATAAATTAAAGTACTATCAAAGATTTAATAAAGATTTTACTGTTACCTATCAAGATGTTTTATACAATAATAAAGATTACTTTATTTTCAATGAGAGAAACATTGCAATAAAAAAAGAATACTGGTTTACAATCAACAATATCCTTTTAATGTTTATAAGATAACCTGAGTATTTTTAAAATGCATTTTAGCGACATCTCCTAATTTATTAGGATACAATTTATTAAATAAAACAATTGCCTTATCAACTTCACTACCAGCACCCTTAGGAAAGTGAAAGTTATATTTATCATTCATTCTTTCAAACTCTCTTAAAAATGTATATCTAGCAATAATTGAAGCACAAGCTACAGCTAAAAATTTACTTTCAGCTTTAGTGTGAAATATTAGATTTCTGAAAACTACTTTTTCATCTTTCAGATATCGATAGTAATTAGCTTCAGGTGTAAATTGGTCAATAATATTATTTTTGGTTAGTTTAACTTTGTTATTTAGATTTAAGTAGGCTTTATTATGCAATAGAGCTTTTATTTTATTTAAGTTACAAGTTTTATGAATTTCGTTATATTTTTTATTATCCAGAATTAATAATGAATTTGGAATTCTAGAGTATAAAATTGGACCTATTTCTAAAATTAATGAATCAGTTATTTTTTTTGAATCATCAATTTGTAAGTCTCTGATTATTTGATAATGAGTTCTATCTAGAAAACAAGCGCAAACAACAACTGGGCCGAAATAGTCTCCAGTTCCGACTTCGTCACTTCCAGCCATGATTTCAAAAAATGGCTCAAACATTCTTTGGTATTTAGGAAAAACTAATTCAAGATCTTTACCTTGGAAAACAACTTTGCCACTGTTATATCCAACAATTTGAGTCTCAAGAACTTTTGCAACAAAAGCTGAATAAGGAATCTCCTTATCTATCAAGTCATCTTTAAGTTCGAATTGTAGTTGGTTCAGTTGTTGTTTATTAAGTGTAAGTGTTTTAATCATGAGTTTATTTTATCAAATAATTGCATAAATAACTAATTTAATTTACAATAAATTAGAGGTATAAAATATGTATTTAACAAATGATTTAGTAGCATTTTTTGATATAGCAATAATTCTTATCCTAATTGCGGGTGTAGGTTTTGGTGTTATGCAAGGATTTTTAATCCAACTTTTAAACTTATTATCTTTATTAGTCGCTTTGTTGGCGGCCTATTTATATGCACCTGTACTAGCAAAGAATATTCTTATTTATAATTTTGCAGCAGAGTATATTGATAACACTGCTTTATCTGATGTTGTTAATTATAATTTGAACCAGTTTATTTGGTTTGTAATTATCTTTATTATTGTTTCTATTCTTTTAAGTTTCTTGAAAATTATTATTAATAGGGTAGGTAAACTTCCGGTTTTAAAACACTTTAATCGTTTTTTGGGCGGGGTGTTTGGAGCTATTAAATCTATTTTAATTTTAGTGTTTGCTAGCTTTCTATTATCTACACCTCTGTTTTTGAATGGTGTTGAATTTAAAGATAAAACACTATTAAGAGTTTTAGATAATATTACTGAACAAGGCTTCTCAATAGTTGGTAGCTATTTTGACAATAGTGAGTTAGTTCAAGAATTAATTAATAATCCAGCTTTTGTAATCGAAAATAGAAGAGAAGATGTTGAAAATTGGTTAATTAGTAATGGTTATACTGACACTGAGGCTAAGGATATTTTAGATTCATTTATTTATGAATAAAATGTTTGTAAATGTAGATAGTGTAAATTTTGATTCATATGTAGAGTTAGTTGCTAACTCTACATCTTTTGATTTGTCAAAACAAGACATAATTAATGCAGATTTTATAGAAGATTTTGATTTGAATAAGTCAGTACTTTTAACTAATGATGAGTGTTATAATCTTCTATCTAAAGAAGGTGACCTAAGTTTTTATGGTTTATTAAACATCAATGAGATACTATTGAAAGCTAATAAGCATATTGTTTTAACTAATTCCGAGTTTTTAATTATTAGAAATCATTTATTAAAAGCTATAGAGGTAGATGATTATTATAAGAATAAGAAAGAAGAATCGTTAAGATTTGATAATATCTTTAAAAATGTCAAAAAGGACAGCGCACTTTTAAAGGCAATTGATCGTGTGTTTTTATCTTCTGGGGAGTTTAATGTTAATTGTTCACAGGTATTAATTGAACTTGACTCAAAAATAGGTGCATTAGTTAAAAATATCAATAATACCTGTATGACATATCAAAAGAATAATCTTGATAAACTGATGGAGAACATTGTTTATCAAAGGAATAATCGTTACTGCTTACTTTTAAAAAGTCATCACCGTAATTTAAAGGGAATAGTTTTAGGAGAATCCAGTTCAAAGTTAGCTATTTATTTTGAACCAGATATCATTATTGAATTAAATAATAAACTTGTTGAGTTAAAAGAAGAGTTTAATAACGAAGTGGAACGCATTTTAAAGGAATTAACTGAATTGATTGGTAAAAGTGGTGAAACTTTAAGGGTAAATCAAGAGCATTTTGTGATGATTGATGTTTATTTTGCGAAAGCTCGTTTTATGTCTGATCAAAAAGCAATTAATGCTAGTTTAAGTGATGATTTAGTTTTAGATTTAGTTGGTGCTCGTCATTTTGAAATACCAATTGAGCAAGTAGTGAGAAATGATTACTACTTAGACAATAAGAAAAGAATGTTATTAATAAGTGGTCCTAATACCGGAGGTAAAACTGTTAGTTTAAAAACAATTGCTATTAGTTTACTTGCTACTTACTATGGTTTACCAGTTCTTGCTTACCAAGCAACAATAGGTAAGTTCAATAAGATGTTTATTGATATTGGTGATTTACAATCAATCGCTTCTTCACTGTCTTCATTTTCTTCGCATTTAAAAACTATTAAAGATATAGTGGATAATTGTGATGAGAGATCAATGGTTTTAGTTGATGAAATAGGTAATGGAACCGATCCTAATGAAGGCTCTTCTTTTGCATTAGCAGTTTTAGATTACCTATTAGAACACAAATCTTATGGAGTTATTACAACTCACTTTAATCAACTAAAAGAATACGCCTTAAGCAAAAATGATTTAGATATTGCTGCAATGGAGTTTGATTTAGATAAACAATTACCTACTTATCGAGTAATTAAAGATCATACAGGAAGTTCTTATGGTTTATTGATTGCGAGAAAATATGCAATTAAAGAAGAAATAGTTAAAAAAGCTTTTGAATATTTGAAGGAAAATACTAGTGATACCGACATCTTAATTGAAAAGTTAAATCTAAGAATTTCATTATTGCATGAGAAAGAAATGCAATTAAATAAACAACAGAGTGAAGTTGATTTGATCAAAGAGGAGTTGTTACTTAAATCAAAAAAATATGAAAATTATCGATCAGAATTAGAAAATCAGTATCATGAATTATATAATCAACAGTTGTTAACTTTAAAAAAACAAGCTGATAAATTATTTGAAAATTATGAAACTACAAAACAAGATCATTTGAATATCCAACTTCAAAGAGAATTAGATAAGTTAGCTAGTATTGAATCTACACATGAAGCAAATGATATTTTCGTGGTTGATGATTACATTAAAATAAAGAGCACTGGACAAATTGGTAAAGTAATTGAAGTGAAAGGTAATAATGTTGTAGTAGAAGTCAATGGAATTAAGTTAAAGACTAAAACAAACAAGTTAGATAAAACTGAATATGAAGTTAAAAAAGAAAAATCTCTAGTAAGTCGTCCAAAAAGTAAATCTGGTTTAGCTTTATCTTTAAATATTGTTGGACTAAGGGTTGATGAAGCAATACCTGAAGTTAGCAAATATTTAGATGATTGTTTATTAAATAATTATCCAAGTGCAACAATCATCCATGGTGTAGGTACAGGGGCTCTGAAAAAGGCAGTTTGGGATTTATTGAATAAGTGTAAATTTGTAAGTGAATATCGCTTAGGTGAAATTTATGAAGGTTTCAGCGGCGTTACTGTTGTTAGTTTTGGGGATAAAAATGCTAAAAAATAAAATTGCTCAATTGCCTGATAATCCAGGTTGTTATTTAATGAAGAATAGTTCTTCAGACGTTATATATGTTGGAAAAGCAAAGAATCTTAAAAACAGAGTAAGTAGTTATTTTAAAGGTGCACATGATTATAAAACTACAAAATTAGTGAGTAATATTGCCGATTTTGATTACATTGTTACTAATAACGAAAAAGAAGCACTCATTTTAGAAAGTAATCTAATTAAAAAGCACCGTCCAATTTATAATATTCTCTTGTTAGATGATAAATCTTACCCTTATATTAAAATTTCAAATGAAAAATATCCGACAGTAACTGTAGTTAGGGAATCAAAAAAAGATAATAAAGCGTTATATTTTGGACCATACCCCAAATCAACTAATGCTAATTTGATTGTAAATATTATTAATGAACTTTTCCCTTTAAAAAAATGTCGAAAAATGCCTAAAAAAACTTGTCTTTATTATCACCTTAGACAATGTTTGGGAATGTGTGAATATCAAATAAGTAATGATGTTTATCAAAATATGCTAATTGAAATTAAAGCATTACTAAAAAATAATCAAAAAGATTTAGTGACATTGCTTGAATCACGTATGCAAGAAGCGTCGCTATCGGAAAGATATGAAATTGCCCAAAAGTACAAAAATAATTTAGAAGCTTTAAAAGATGTTGCAACAAGACAAGGAGTGCAAACTATCAAAATGGTAGATAGCGATATAGTTAATTATGCTATTAGTCATGGATTTATTGCATTTCAAGTTTTAATGATTAGAGAAAATATGTTACTCGATAAAATTGTAAGAGTGTATTCATATTATGGTAACTTGCAGGATGATTTCCAATCTTTTATTAGTCAGTACTTAAAAATAAGAATGAATGATGTAAAAACTATTGTGCCCAATGAAATTGATATCTCTAATTTTGAAAATATTAGTTCTTATAAAAAAAGTAAGTATGATTATCTTTTAGATTTAGCGGCTAAAAATGCAAAAATTGCCATTTATCAAAAAGTTGATTTAAGCGATGGTAAATTAAAAATAATTGAAAATGGAATTAGAGAATTAGAAGAAATATTAAAAGTAAAACTCTCAAGAATCGAAATGTTTGATAATTCTCATTTAAGTGGAACAAATAATGTATCAGCAATGGTTGTTAATCAATCTGGAGTATTTACAAAAAAAGATTATCGACTTTACAATTTAGATAAATATCGAAGTGATTTAGATTCATTCAAAGAGGTTGTCTATCGACGTTTTTTAAAAGCAAAATCTGAAAAAAATAATCATCCTTGTGACCTGTTAGTAATGGATGGCGGTTTTCAGCAAGTAAAAGTAGCCAAAGAAATTAGAGATGCCTTATATTTAGACTTCAAGATTATCGGTTTAAGCAAGGATGATAAACATCAAACTTCAAAAGTAATTGATGAACAAGGAAATAAATTGAATGTCAATAAATCTCAAGATGCATTTCTATTTTTAAGTCAATTACAAGATGAAGCGCATCGCTTTGCCATTACATTTCAAAAGAAAAAAAGAAGTAAAGCAATGACTTTTTCATTGTTAGATGATTGTCCAATGATTGGAGAATCACGCAAGGAAATTATATTAAATAATTACAAAAACATCAAAGAAGTACAAAAAGCAACAATTAATGAACTTCAAGATTTATTAGGAGAAAAAGTAGGGGAGGCACTTTATAAACATTTAAGAAATTAGATGTGTGATATAATAAAATTATGAAAGTAGGAATAATAGACTCAGGATTAGGTGGAATTGGGGTATTTAAAGCTATATTAATGGCAAACCCAAGAGCTCAAGCAATATGTTTAGCTGATCAAAAAAACGCACCTTATGGAAATAAAGATAAAGATGCACTAAAAGTGATAACGAGAAATAATATTCAGTGGTTAGCATCTTTAGGTGTGAATCAAATTTTACTAGCTTGTAATACAACAACTTCATTAGTGTTAGATGAGTTAAAGCCGGAATTTCCAAACCTTAAACTTATCGGAATTATTGATATGACTTGTGAACAATTAATGGGTACAGATTATAATAATCTATTAGTATTAGCAACTTCTGCTACTGTTTCTAGCAAAAAATATTTAGAAAATATTAACAAATATCTACCTAACTGTAATGTGTATCAGCATCCATTAAAAGAATTGGCTGGGATGATTGAAAATAACGAAAATAGAAGAATAATAAGTAAGTATTTAGAGCAAGAGTTAGAACCGTACATTGATAAAGTAGAAGGAGTTGTTTTAGGGTGTACACATTATCCAATTGTCAAAAAAGAAATTGAACAGATTTTAGGGGTTGACATCTTTGACTCAAACATTGCTGCTTCAAATTATGACTTTAACTTTACAAGTCTACAAGATTTTATTGAAGTATATACAACAGGGGATCCAAGCAATACTGAAAAACAAGTTAAAAAATTATATGGTTTAAAAATTAAGATTAAGAGTGCACAAACATGAAAATCCTAGTAACTAGTGATAATCATGGAAAGTTTTCAACTTTAAAGAAATTAAAAGAAGTTTATAAGGATTATGATCTATTTTTACATTGTGGTGATTGTGAAACATCTAAGGAACAATTGTATGATTTTCTTTCTGTCGCAGGAAACAATGACTATTTGTTGGATTTACCTGATGAAAGAATTGTGAATGTTGATGGCATTAAGTTACTTTTAACTCATGGACATCGATATTATGGAAGAGGTAAGTTAATAGAGAAGGCTAAGAAACTACGGTGCAAAATCGTTTGTTTTGGTCATTCGCACTCTCCCTTGATCAGTGAAGCTGAAGGCGTTTTATTATTGAATCCTGGTTCACTTAGAAATAATCGTGATGGGAGTTCACCAAGTTATATGATATTAGAAGTTGTAAATGGAGAAGTTATTTCAGTCAATATTCTTAGATACAATGATTTAGAGACTTAGTTATTATTTCTGCTTTTTGTTTCTAATTTAATTTTGGTTATTCATATTTTAAGTTGTTAGATAGCATATAATTATAATAATTTAAGCAGAGTTATTGATACCTTGTTTATTTTTCTCATTGCCACATTTATGTTTGGTTGAAATTTCTAAAGTATTTTTATGACAGTAAAGTACTTAAAATTAAAAATAATATTCTGGTAAATAATATCGCTAGAAAAAGTAACGAATATATGATGATTGTTTCAATTTCTAGATCTGAGGCTATGGATGATTTAGTAAGAAAATCTATTGAAAAAAATTCTAATTCCAATGTTTTATGTTTAGATCATGGAGTTGAGTATGTAACATAAAAAGAAGTGTAAAAAAATGAATAGAATGCACAAAATGTATTGTTATCTGTTGTAGAGGTGCGTTAATACTTGTTGTTATAGGTAATTATGGATCACTTATCAATATGATAACTCTTAATCAATATCGGAGGTAATTATGGGAAGAAGAAAAAAAGAATCGGAAGCCTTGGCTAAAGTGGTATATTGGATTATCCTTGCATTAGTTCTATTGATAAAGGGTGTTTTTAAAATGTTTGAAGATTTTTTTAAGACCACTAAAGAAATACAACATAATAGTCAAGGTAAAGAAGTGCTAAAAACCAATGATATTATTGATGGTGCATTTGTGGTTAATAAAAGTAGCAATTCTGATAATGAATTAGAAAAAGCAATGAAATTACATGAACTAAATGAACAAGAGAAATCTGAAGCTAGAAAAGGGAATTACGAAGTATTTAATTTTGAAGAAGAAAACACTGAAGAAGATGATTACTATCATGAAGACATGTTGTAATTTTGGATAAAGTTATTCAATTAATCTTTAATAATATATACATTTACTACAATAAGCCCTACTATAGTTATTTAATATCAAAAGATATGCTTTATAATATCGTTTAGAATAAGACTTATATTCTAAGTAGCGTCAAAAGATAAGCAACATATGTTAGTTTTATAAACGGAACAAAAATAGAAGAGAATCGGATGAATTTGTATCATTAATTAGGCTCCTTCTCTCTTGTATATATAATAGGTAGATGCTTCTTAAATATATTTTTCCATTTTTAATTTCTATTTCGAAGTAATATTAAAAAAATGACTCCTATCAGTTAATTGGATTATACCCAATTTTCTAACTTTTGGAGTCATATTATATTCAAATGGCGTCCATGAAGGGATTCGAACCCCTGACCGTGCGCTTAGAAGGCGCATGCTCTATCCAACTGAGCTACATGGACAAAATGCTATATTATAATATCAAATCTAACGACCTATTACAAGAATATTTTAAATAAAAATTTAAATTATTGGTTTAGTTGATATTGTTTATTGTTTAAAATGATAGTATATTAGATAAATATGAAAGATTACTACCAAAATAAATTAGAAGAAATTACACTCCTTATCAATCAGAATCAACTTGATGAGGCATATCAAATTATTGATGAAGAACTAAGAATGCCTTATATTCCAGATAACTTTGAAAAAGAATTGAAAGATCTTTTACCTTTATTTAATACTCTTAAAGTTGAGAGGTTGATTAATGACCCTCGAGAACTTGGTGAGTTATTATCTGGAGACGATGATCGTACCTTATTAGCGATTACAAACTTAAATAAACTTAATTGCCGCAACTACTTAGATTTAATTGAAAATTTTTTTATAAGTGATAGTAGGTTTATTTTTAAATCTCTAATTCTCGATATTTTGATTAATCAAGATTTAAATTATGTCATTAAGTTGATTAAAGATGGGGAAACTTTAGAAATTAATCCCAGTGCGTTAACTAGTGTAAATTGTAGTGAAGGTTTTATTTATTGCGAAAATAAATTAAACGAGTTGCTAAGTGATGATAATCTAGGGGAACTAGCTATTTCTTATGAGTTATTAGCTTTGGTTGGATATCAAGTTTTACCTAGCGAAATAACTAAAGATGATTACTTATATAAAGCTATTATTTTCAAGGTAAATAATATGTTTGGTAATAAAGAAAACTTAACAAAAGATTACTATGATTGTTACTTAAAATATCGTAAAATTTTAGATAATATCAGTTAATTAGATGTGTTATAATTGACAAGATACTGTAATAGTATATAATGAATATAGCACTTAACACATTAGAGTGCTAAGAAGGAGAAAACAGATGAATTCCACATGGAGTATATTAGAAAAATCAACAGGAGAGTTAAAAGTAACTTGCACAGGTGATAAATGGGCCACAGCTCAAAAGAAAGCTTTTGATAAATTAGCTAAAGAAGTTAAAATAGATGGTTTCCGTAAGGGGCATGCGCCAAAAAAAATGATTGAAAAACAAATCAGTGAACAAGGAATTTTAATGGAAGCAGTAGAATTAGTAGCTAGCGATTGTTTAATTGTTGGTTTAGAAGAGCAAGGTATTGAATTGGTAGCAAGACCTGAATTAGGTGTTGATAACATTAGTAAAGATAGTGTAGATTTCGTTTTTAAGTGTACTGTTAAACCTGAAGTTAAGTTAGGTCAATATAAAAACCTAGAAGTTAAAAAAGATAAAGTTAAAATTGATGCAAAAATGGTTGATGCTGAAATCAAAAAGTACTGCGAACAAATGGCCGAATTAGTCGTTAAAGATGAAGGTGAAGTTGTTGATGGCAATACTGTTGTTATTGATTTTGCCGGGTATTTAAATGATGAAGCTTTTGAAGGTGGTAGCGCTGAAAATTATCCACTTGAAATTGGTTCTGGAAGTTTTATACCGGGTTTTGAAGAGCAAATCATTGGTTGTAAATTGGGAGAAGAGAAAGAAGTTAATGTAACTTTCCCTGCTGAATATCAAGCTGAGAATCTTGCTGGTCAAGCAGTTGTTTTTAAAGTTAAAGTTAATGAAATAAAAGAAAAACAGATTCCAACTTTAACTGATGAATTTGTAGTTGAGTTAAATAAAAATGATGCTAAAACTGTTGAAGAGTTAAAACTTAGCGTTAAAAATGAATTAACTGAAAAGGCTGAAAAAGAAGCTAATGTTAAGTTTGAAAATGATCTTTTAGCAAAAGTTGTAGAAGGTAGTGAGGTTGATATTCCAGAACAAATGGTTAATGATGAAATTGAGTTCTTATATCAAAATTTCACAAGTAATATTGCACAACAAGGAATTAATGAAGAAATGTATTTCCAATTTACAGGTCAAACGAAAGAATCTGTAAGAGAACAATTAAGTGTAGATGCTTTTAATAAAGTTAAATTACGCTTAGTTTTAGAAACTATTGCAAAAACAGAGAATGTAGTAGTGGACGAAGTAGAAATTAATGATGAATATCAGAAAATTGCTGATCAATATAAAATGGAGTTAGACAAAGTTAAGGAAGCAATCGGTCCTGAGACTTTAAAAAATGATGTAGCTTTAAGAAAGGCAATGGATATAATCAATAATTCTGTTTCTAAATAGAACGGAGTGATGTAAATGAATTTTGAAAATAATAGTATTCATTCTTTACCAGTCATAATGACAAGAGGTGTTGTTATCTTCCCTGATAATGAAATTCGTATCGAGGTAGGTAGGGCATTGTCAATGGCTGCTGTTGATGAATCTTTAAATAATTACAAAAGTTTTGTATTTTTAGTTTGTCAAAGAAATTTGATGCAAGAAGAACCTACTTTAACTGATATTTACGAAGTAGGTACTTTGTGTCAAATTAATAGTGTAAAACGTAAAGATGGTTATATGAAGGTAAGTTTTAGAGGTATTGAGAGAGCTAGATTATTAGGAGTTGAAAGTTCTACTACTTTTAATTTAGGTGATATTCAAATCTTGAAAGATGAATCTGGAGAAAATTTAGAAGAATTAGCTTTAGTGAGAACAGTTGCTAAAGATTTAGAGGAGTTAAGTGGTATTGCTACTTATTTTCCACCTGAAATAATTACTCAGTTAGCACAAGGGGTTAGTGCTCCTCGTCTCGCTGATCAATTTGCTCAACATTTTAGTTTACCTATTGAACGTAAACAAGCTATTCTAGAATCAATTAATGTTAATGAGCGTTTATTATTAGTTGCTAAAGAACTTGAGGCTGAGAAAACTTTAAGTAATCTAGAGAAAGAAATTAATGATAAGGTGAGAGATCGAATTGATGAAAATCAAAAGGATTACTATCTTAGAGAAAAAATGCGTGCCATCAAAGAAGAATTAGGTGATGTTGCAGAAAAAAATGATGAAATAGATGAACTAAGAACTAAAATTGAAACTGAAAATTATCCAGAGTATATTAAAGTTAAACTTTTAGAAGAAATTTCAAAATATGAAATGTTGCCAAGAGCTTCTGGTGAAAGTGGAGTGGTTAGAAGTTATATCGATTGGGTTGTTAAACTACCTTGGTGGAAAAAAACTGATGATATCAAGGATATTAAATTAGTTGGTAGGCGTCTAGATGAAGATCATTATGGTTTAGAAAAACCAAAAGAAAGAATTTTAGAATATCTTGCAGTTAAACAGTATGCAGAAAAAACTGATTCACCAATCATTTGTTTAGTTGGCCCTCCTGGAGTTGGCAAAACTTCATTAGGAAAATCTGTTGCTAGATCATTAGATCGCGAGTTTGTTAAAATAAGTGTTGGTGGAGTTCGTGATGAAGCTGAAATCAGAGGTCATCGTCGTACTTATCTAGGATCAATGCCTGGAAAAATAATTCAAGGAATGAAGAAAGCAGGAGTAACTAATCCAGTATTCTTAATTGATGAAATCGATAAAATGAGTTCAGATTTTAAAGGTGATCCTACAAGTGCAATGCTAGAGGTGTTAGATCCTGAACAAAACAAGTTATTCCAAGATCATTATATCGAAGAAGAATATGACTTATCTAATGTCTTGTTTATTTGTACAGCAAATTATTTGGAAGATATTCCTGCTGCACTTAGAGATAGATTAGAAATTATCAATCTCTCTTCATATACTGAACATGAAAAAGTTAGTATTGCTGTGGAACATTTACTTCCAAAACAATTAAAAAATAATGGCTTAACAGAAAAACAGTTCAAAGTAAGTGATGATATGTTACTTTACATTATCAGAAGTTTTACTCGCGAAGCTGGAGTTAGACAATTAGAAAGAGTAATTGGAGCGCTTTGTCGTAAAACTGTTTTATTAATTCTTAAAAAAGAAAAGAAAAGCATCACTATAACAAAAAAAGTTATTAATGAAATGCTTGGAAAAGACATCTTTGATTATTCAAGGAAAGAAGTTAAGGATCAAGTTGGCGTAGCCACCGGATTAGCTTATACACAATTTGGTGGAGATATCTTACCAATTGAAGTAACTCACTATCCTGGCAAAGGAAACTTAGTGGTAACAGGTCAATTGGGTGATGTTATGAAGGAATCTTCAACAGTTGCTTTTGGTTATGTTAAAGCAAATGCAGATAAGTTTGGAATCGATAGTAAATTTTTTGAAACTAAAGATATTCAAATTCACGTACCTGAAGGAGCGGTTCCTAAAGACGGGCCTAGTGCTGGCATAACAATAACAACTGCATTAGTTAGTGCTATAACAAAAAAACCGATCTATTCAAGTGTTGCAATGACCGGAGAAGTTACTTTAAGAGGTAATGTTTTACCTATTGGCGGCTTGAAAGAAAAATCATTAGCAGCACATCGTTCTGGAATTGATGTTGTCTTAATTCCTAAAGGAAATATTAAAGATTTAGAGGATATTGCGGATACAGTTAAAGATAAAATTAATTTTATTCCTGTCTCTAATATGGAGCAAGTTTTAAAAGAGGCTATCAGAGTATGATAGTCTTTTCTTCTGTTACCTATTTGACTAGTGCTGCATCAAAAAAAGGATGGCCAATAAGTGAGTTACCTGAAGTGCTTTTAGTTGGTAAAAGTAATGTTGGTAAAAGTAGTGTTATAAATTCTATCTTCAGAAATCGAAAACTAGCCTATGTGGGTAAAACTCCAGGTAAAACTAGATTGTTAAACTTCTTTGAAGTAAAAGATAAGTTTATGTTAGTTGATGCTCCAGGCTATGGTTTTGCCAATAGAAGTCATAAAGAATTGATGGAATATGGAAAAATGATGGAAGATTATCTTGGAAGTCGTGATCATTTAAAATTAATAATTTGGATTTTAGATATACGTAGAACTCCTAATCAAGATGATTTGGATATGTTAGACTGGTTCAATGACTCAAACATTCCATTTATCTGTGTTTTAAATAAATCTGATAAATTATCTAATAACCAAAAGAATAACCAAATTAAAATTATCTCAGAAAAACTAGATATTGATAAGGGCTTGTTAATACCATATTCTGCTAAAACGCTTACATATTCTGAATTACTAATAGAAAAGCTTTCGAATTTGTAATATAATACATTTAATTGGACAGATTTAATTGGAGGAAATTATGTCAGAAAAATACGTTTATATGTTTGCCGAAGGAAACGGTAAAATGCGCGAACTTTTAGGTGGAAAGGGCGCGAACTTGTCAGAGATGACAAACTTAGGTATTCCTGTTCCTAATGGTTTTGTTGTTACTACTGAAGCTTGTAATCGTTACTACAAGGATGGTGGTAAAATTGACGAAACAATCACCAAAGAAATTTTTGAGTATTTGAACAAACTTGAAGTTGAAACTGGGAAGAAGTTTGGGGATGTTAATAATCCATTATTAGTATCTGTGAGATCTGGATCTAGAGCTTCTATGCCAGGAATGATGGATACAATTTTAAATTTAGGGTTGAATGATGAGGTTGTTAAGTCTTTTGCAGAAAAAGTAGGTAATTCTCGTTTTGTATATGATTCTTATCGTCGTTTTATTCAAATGTATTCAGATGTTGTAATGGGGTTATCAAAACATCGTTTTGAAGAAATTATTGATGAAATGAAAAAAGAAAAGAATGTTAAGATAGATTCAGAATTAACTGCAGATGATTTAGCTGAAATGATTATTAGATTTAAGGCATTCTACAAGGAGAATTTTAATGAAGATTTTCCAAATGATCCTTATAAACAGTTAATAGGGTCAGTAGAAGCGGTTTTTAAATCATGGAATAACCCTCGCGCAATATTCTATCGTCGTATGAACGATATTCCAGGCGATTGGGGAACGGCTGTAAATATTCAATCAATGGTATTTGGTAATATGGGTGATGATTGCGGAACTGGTGTTGCTTTCACTCGTAATCCATCTACTGGAGAAAACAAATTATATGGTGAATTTTTAATTAATGCACAAGGTGAAGACGTTGTTGCTGGGATAAGAACTCCACAAAATATAGAAGAATTAAAAGATGTAATGCCTGAAGCTTATGATCGTTTTGTTGAAATTTGTCATATTCTTGAGAATCACTATCGTGATATGCAAGATATGGAATTTACCATTGAGAATGGCAAACTATACATGTTACAAACACGCAATGGAAAAAGAACTGCAGCTGCTGCTTTGAGAATCGCTTGTGATTTAGTTGATGAAGGTTTAATAAATGAAGAAGATGCAGTAATGCAAGTAGACCCAAAAAGCTTAGATGCTTTATTACATCCACAATTTGACCCGAAATCATTAAAAAATGCAACAGTAATTGGAAATGCCTTACCAGCTTCTCCGGGAGCTGCTTGTGGCAAAGTTGTATTCACTGCCGAAGAAGCCACAGCTCGTTATAATGCGGGAGAGAAAGTTATTCTTGTACGTTTAGAAACTAGTCCCGAAGATATCGAAGGAATGCATGTTTCTCAAGGGATTTTAACTGCGCGTGGGGGTATGACTTCTCATGCGGCTGTTGTTGCTAGAGGTATGGGAACGTGTTGCGTATCTGGTTGTGGTGATATTAAATTTGGTGAAGGTTATTTTGAACTTGGTGGTAAAAAATATACATCAGATGATTATATTTCATTAGATGGAACCACTGGAAATATTTATGGCGAAAGAATTGATACAATCCCCGCTAGTATTTCAGGTGATTTTGATAGACTAATGAAATGGGCTGATAATGCTCGTACTTTAAAAGTTAGAACTAATGCAGACACTCCAAAAGATGCACTTCAAGCTCGTGAATTTGGTGCTGAGGGTATTGGTCTTGTACGGACTGAACATATGTTTTTTGAATCAGATCGTATTAAAGCGATGAGAGAAATGATTATTTCTAAAACTCCAGGGCAAAGAGAAAGAGCTCTTGCTAAATTATTACCAATTCAAAGAGCTGACTTTGAAGGAATTTATGAGGCGATGCAAGGATTCCCGGTAACTATTCGTTACTTAGATCCACCTTTACATGAATTCTTGCCTACTACAAGTTATGATATTGCAACATTAGCTCAAGATATGCATGTAACTGTTGAAGAATTAAGATCAGTAATTGCGTCATTACATGAGTTCAACCCAATGATGGGACACCGTGGATGTCGTTTAGCGGTTACTTATCCAGAAATTGCTAGAATGCAAACACAAGCTGTAATTGAAGCTGCCATCAATGTAAATCGTAAACATCCTGAATATAATATCGTTCCTGAAATTATGATTCCACTTGTTGGCGAAATTGCTGAGCTAAAGTATGTGAAAGATGTAGTTGTAAAAACTGCTGATGAGATTATTGCAAAAGAGGGTGTTGATCTTAAATATATGGTTGGTACAATGATAGAAATTCCTCGTGCCGCTATTACTGCAGATGAAATTGCTAAAGAAGCAGAGTTCTTCTCATTTGGAACTAATGATTTAACTCAAATGACATTTGGTTTCTCAAGAGATGATGCTGGTAACTTTCTAAAAGATTACTACGATAAGAAAATCTATGAGTTTGATCCGTTTGCAAAACTTGATCAAACTGGTGTAGGTAAATTAGTTCAAATAGCCTGTGATTTAGGTAGAAAAACACGTAGTGATCTTAAATTGGGTATTTGTGGTGAACATGGCGGGGACCCTTCTAGTATTGAGTTCTTTCATAATGCTGGATTAAGTTATGTTTCTTGCTCACCTTATCGCGTACCTATTGCTAGATTAGCTGCTGCTCAAGCTGCGATTAAAAGAAAAAAATAGAATTATATTTTCTAAGACTGATAAGAATGTTAGCATTTCTTGTTAGTCTTTTTTTGAATTATCATTAAGACATAAGTTATAACTCATAGGTGCTTTGATTTTCTTGTATTAATTATTTGACAATTAAGTTATAATATTACCATGTTTCATATAAGTGATATAAAAAAATATTTAAGATGTAAAAGATTGTTTTACTTAGAAAATTTTAGTGATGTTAGTGTTAGGCATTTGAATATGCTTAGATGTAATGACGATAAAATTCAATTAATAAAGGGAAAACTTGATATAGACGAAATGTTTGTTGGTAAAGTAAGAGATGAGCCTAGCAAACTTTTTGATGCGTTAAAGACTTATAAATGGCTGTATAACGCAAGATATGAAAGCGGCAACTTACGATTGAAATTGCCATTATTAAATGTTAAAGATGAACTGAATGTTGATGTTTATTTTTTAGTTTTATTACCTAATCCAACAGCTACTGATGTATTGACTTATACACAAACGATAAAAGCAATAAAGAATTTAGGTTTTTATGTCGAAAACATATACTTGATACACTTAAATCCTAATTACGTGAGGGGTAAGATTGTTGATTATAAGCAATTGCTAGAGATTAGTGAATTTTTTTATAACAGTAATCATAATCCCAAGGAACATGTTAGTAGCTGGGTTATGGAAAAAATGACTGATTATTCAGATATTACTAATGACATGGAAAAATGTTTACAAGGTGATCCACCTAATAGAAATTCTGCAAATCGTTGCTTAAGGAAACCGGCTTGTTCACATTACTCTGAATGTTATGGTGATTTTAAACCCGCTAAAGATGATCGCGGTGATGGAAAGATGCAGTTTGTTAAACAAATGGCACTTGCTAATAGCGGATTACACGTAGATGTTTTAGCGTTAAAACATTGGCTTAATACTTCTTTTGTTTATCCTTTAAGCTTTGTAGATTTTGAGTGGGATACTTTTAATGTTCCGCCATATAAAGGGATGAAAACACTAGATACAATACCTTTTCAATTTTCTCTTGATGTTCTTAGAAAAATAGGTGGTGTTAAGCATTATGATTTTTTAGGAACAGATGATTGTCGTTTGAAGTTCTTAAAGGAATTAATTAGAAAATTACCAAGAAAGGGTAGTATTATTGCTTTTAATGTTGATGGCGGTGAAAAGTTAAGACTTTTAGAACTAAAAAGGCAGTATCCATCCTATGGTAAAAAAATAGATAAGATTATTGAACGGATGGTTGATATTAGCTTACCTTTTACTACTGGTACTATTTATGATTCACGTTTAAATGGAAACTTTTCTCTTAAAAGTATTATTAGTTCAATTGGTGATTTAAGTTACTCAGATTTAGAGGTTTTTGATGGAAGAGAGGCCATATTTAAGTGGAGAATCTACGAAAGAACTGCTGATAAAAAAGTTAAAGCTTCATTATTAGAATATTGTCGTCAAGATAGTTACGCGCTAATTGAAATTTATAGATTTTTGTTAAAAAGTTTGAAAGATGTTGTATAATAAATAAAAAGGAGCGTGTTAATATGAAATATACTTTTACTGGTAAAGATTTTAATGTATCAAATTTGTTGCGTGAAAAAATAATGGGTGAGATGAACTTCCTTAATAAGTACTTTATTATTGATGATTCTACTGAATGTCATGTCACAATTAGCCTCGAAAAAGATATTCATAAAGTAGAGATAATGGTTTTTTCTAAAGCAGGTTTATTGAGAAACGAAGTTTCTGATAAAGATCTAAATAAAGCTTTAGAAATTATTCTTGAAAAGCTTGATAGCCAAATTTCTAAAAATAAGCAAAGACTTAATCGCAAGAAGAGAACTGCTCTAGTTGAAGCGTTTTTTGAAGATGGTGAGCCTGTAAATAGTGATGAGATTTTAGTTAGAACCAAGTCTATTTCTCCTGAACCTATGGATTTAGAAGAAGCAATTTTACAGATGGAAATGCTAGGACATTCATTCTTTATTTATTTAGATCAAGAGAATGAAAAGTATGCAGTCGTTTATCGTCGAGTTAAAGGTGGTTATGGACTTATTGAAATTGATGATTAGTATGTTATAATTTTTAGGAGGTAGAATATGAGTTTAAAAAAAATAATAGATTTTATTGCACCTGAAGAGGAAGATGAGGGTGAATTAACCCCGATAGTTGGAAAGAATGGGTATGAAAAACCTAAAGGTAAAGGCGTTAATGTAGATGCTGATGCTAGAATGGTCTTATTTGAGCCTAGAAGTTTTGAAGATTCTCAAAGTATTGCTGTTGAGCTTGTAAACGGAAAGGCTTGCATTGTAAATTTCCATCGTTTACAAATTGAATATGCACAGAGATCAATAGATTTCCTATCTGGTGTTATATATGCATTTAATGGGACGATCAAAAAAATTGATTCGAATGTTTATCTTTGTTCGCCAAAGAGTGATGTAAGCGGCGATATTGATTTGGATAATAAAGACTAATATTAAATACATTGAAAAAGACAAGTTTTATTTATTTGATTTATAGAGAGTTAAGGTTTGGTGGAACTTAACATGATAATAATTAAGATATCACTTTGGAGTAGTTTATGACCGTCTTGTACGCGTTAAGTACTGTTACCATTACTAAGGTGGTAGAGCGTGAAAACGTCCTTAGATGGACGTTTTTTCTTTGTTTAGGAGGATATATGGATTACAAAGACACATTATTAATGCCAAAAACTGAATTTGAAATGAAAGCGAACTTGCCTACAAAAGAACCGGGTTATGTAAAGAGGTGGGAAGAAAATAACATTTACAACAAAATGTTAGAAGTGCATCAAGGAGAGCCGTTATACATATTGCATGATGGACCACCGTATGCAAACGGTTCTTTACATGCTGGAACTGCAATGAATAGAGTTATTAAAGATTTCATTGTAAAAACACATGCAATGAATGGATTTCAAACACCATTTTTCCCAGGTTGGGACACTCACGGATTACCAATTGAAAATGCTATTCAAAAATTAGGTCATAATCGTAAAGAAATGAGCAAACCTGATTTTAGAAATTTATGTGAGGAGTTTGCAAGAACACAAATTGCTGATCAAAAATCTGTAATGAAAAGATTAGGTACTTTTGCCGATTTTGACAATCCTTATATAACATTAAATAAAGAATTTGAAGCAAGGCAAATAAGATCTTTCGCAAAAATGGCTTGTGATGGTTTAATTTTTCAAGGATTAAAACCTGTTTACTGGTCATATGCAGCCGAGAGTGCTTGTGCTGAGAGTGAAATTGTATATATTGATAAGAAAGATCCAACTATTTTTGTTGCATTTGATGTAAAAGATGGAAAAGGAGTATTAAGTGATGCTAAGTTTGTTATCTGGACAACTACACCTTGGACAATTCCTGCAAACCTTGCAATCTGTTTAAATCCAAGGTTAGAGTATGCTTTAGTTAAAACTAATAAAGGTAATTTAATTGTTGGAAGAGAGTTAGTGAAGACTTTAATGGAGAAATTTGAAATCCAAGAGTATAAGGTAGTTAACACTTATAAAGGTTCACAACTTGAAGGTATTACAACAAAGCATCCACTTTATGACCGTGAATCTCTAATTATCCTAGGAGACCATGTTACTGCTGATGACGGTACTGGATGCGTTCATACTGCACCAGGACATGGAACTGATGATTTCTTTATCGGTCAAAAATATGGCTTAAAAGCTTATTGCCCTGTTGATGAAAAGGGATGTATGACAGAAGAAGCTGGAGAATTTCTAAAAGGTCAACATGTTGATGTTGCAAATAAGACAGTTACAACGAAATTGGACGAATTAGGACACTTGTTAAAGTTGGAGTTTGTAACTCATAGTTACCCTCATGATGACAGAATGAAAAAACCTATAATCTTTAGAGCTACCGTTCAATGGTTTGCCTCAATTGATAAGATTAGAGAAAAGCTATTAGATCAAATTACTAATGTCAAATGGGAAAATCAATGGGGTGAAGCACGTCTTTATAATATGATCAAAGAAAGAGGTGATTGGTGCATTTCACGTCAAAGGGTTTGGGGTGTTCCAATCCCAATTATTTATGAAGATAAAAAACCTATGATTAATCACGAAATCTTTGAAAATATCGCAAAAATGTTTGAAGAAAAAGGTTCAAATGTTTGGTTTGAATTAGATGCTGAAGAATTACTACCTGCTGACTTTGTAAAAGATGGTTGTGAGTACACTAAAGAAACAGATATTATGGATGTTTGGTTTGACTCTGGAAGCTCATTTAATGAATTATCAGCAAGAGGACTACCTTATCCTTGTGATATCTATTTTGAAGGACAGGACCAATATCGTGGTTGGTTTAATTCTTCATTGATTGTTGCGACTGCTACAACGGGAGTGGCACCATATAAGAGTGTACTAAGCCATGGTTATGTTAATGATGCCAAAGGTTTTAAAATGAGCAAATCAGTTGGTAATGTTGTTAATCCAATGGACATCATGAATAAAAATGGGGCTGATGTTTTTAGGTATTGGGCAGCTTCAGTAGATTTTAAGCAAGATATGCGAATCGGTGATGATATGATTAAACAAATATCAGATAATTATCGCAAAGTACGTAATTACTTTAGATTCATGTTAGGTAATATTAATCCATCAGATTTCAATTATCAAAATGACCTTGTTGACTATCAAAACTTAGAAAAAGTAGATAAATACTTGTTAGTTAAGTTAAATAAAATTAATAGTGATGTTAAAGAAAGTTACATGAAATACAATTATTTAGAAGCTACTTCAAATTTATTTACTTTTATGACAAATATTTTAAGTGCTTTCTATCTCGATTTTACAAAAGATATACTTTATATCGAAAAGAAAGATGCACTAAGAAGAAGACAAGTTCAAACAGTTTTATACCATTGCGTAAACACTTTAAGTAGATTATGGGCGCCTATTTTGTCATTCACAATGGAAGAGATTTGGGATACTTTTGGTAAAAATCAAAGCGAATCTATTTTCTTGCAATCATTTATGGAGGATAATAATTTAACACAAGAACAATTAGTTAAAGACTTTGAAAGATTTACTTTAATTAAAGCAGATGTTTTCAAAGCCTTAGAAGACGCACGTGAAGAAAAAGTAATTGGTAAGTCATTAGAAGCTAAAGTTAAGTTAAATCTTAGTAATGAAGATAAAGAGTTGTTAGAACAACTTTTCACTAACATTCCACAAATGTTTATTGTTTCCCAACTTGAATTCACAGGTGAAACTTTAAAACAATATGATATTTGTCAGGTTGAAGTAGAAAAAGCTACTGGTGAAGTGTGTCCTAGATGTTGGAACATTAGCATTAATGACAATCCTGACCATTTATGTCCTAGATGTCATGAAATTTTAAGTTAATATTATTTTAGTGTAAATCATTTGCAACAATTAATCATTTATTATATATTGTAAGTGTGTTAATAAAGGAGATAAAAATGAAAAAAATTATCAGTGTATTATTACTAATTTTGTTAAGCATTAGTTTAGTAGGGTGTACTAGTGAAACAACTGCTGAAAAGAATCTAGTTGTTTACTATTCGTTAACAGGAACAACTGTTAAACTTGCGGAAAGACTTGTAGAAGAACTTGATGCAGATGTATTAGTTCTTGATGTAGTTGATCAATATCCAACTGATGAAGATGAATTAAATGCGTTAGTTGAAACTCAAAGAGAAGAAGGATTACCTGCTTTAGTTGAATATGATTTTGATGCTAGTGCATATGATAATATTTATGTTGGCGGTCCAGTATGGAACGGATTTGCAGCTAATCCATTACAAACATTCTTAGATACAGCTGATTTTGCTGGTAAAAATGTTTATGGTTTCTACACATTTGGTGGTTTTCCAGGTGACTACGTAACTAACTTTAGCGGTCTTGTTAAAAACGGAACTGTAAAAGGGATGTTAGGTGTTAGCGCTGCTGATGTTGATACTGCAGAACTTACATTTGTTGAATAATTAGTAGATACAAAAGATAAAGACTGATAACTTGAAGTTATCAGTCTTTTTTATTTTTTAAATTGTTTAATAATTAATTATCTCACTGAATCAATTAACTCTTTACTAATGTGACAATATCCATTTGGATTTTTATCTAAGTAATCCTGATGATGTTCTTCAGCTTTACAGTAATTTAATAGCGGTAAGCATTCTACAACTATTTTAGATCTATATTTGTTTTGTAATTCTTTTAATGATTGTCTTATTGTTAGGATATCAGATTCATTTATATAGTAGATTCCAGTTCTGTATTGTTGTCCAATATCGTTACCTTGTTTATTTAGTGATGTAGGGTCTATAACTTGATAATAGTATTCTAACAACTTCTCAAGATTAATAATGTTATTATCGTAAATTATCTTTACAACTTCTGCATGATTAGTTAGATTATCACAGACTGCTTGATAGTCAGTTTCTTCACAATTTCCATTCGCATAACCAACCTCGGTATCTATAACTCCGATTATATTCTTAAAGTAACTTTGAGTACCCCAGAAGCATCCTCCAGCTAATACAATTTCTTTAATATTAATAGGTGTCATTATTGTCAGTTGAACAAGCTGATCCTTCTAAAATTAATGGTGTTGATTTATAACCAACTCCCATTCTATCAATACCCATATCTACTAAATTTAAGAAATGTTCTCTAGTTCTAATACCGCCTGAACCTTTAATTTTGATTTGATCTTTAACAATAGCTTGAATAGTTTCGATCATTTCAATTGTTGCGCCATTTGATGGTACGCCAGTAATAAATCCAGTTGAAGTTTTCACAAAATCCGCTTTTGCGTTAATTACACATTGTGTAGCTTTTTCAACTTCTTCTTTAGTCAGAGCATCAGTCTCTAGAATTACTTTTAAAATAACTCCATATTTATGACAAACTTCAGCAATTAAACGAATTTCTTCTTCTACCTCTTTGTACATGCCACTTCTAATCCATCCAAAGTTTGCGACCATATCTAATTCTGGTACACCTTTTTTACAATATTCCTCAGTTTCAAATAACTTAACTGCAGTTGTGTTAACTCCTTGTGGAAATCCTATGCATGCGGCTACAATTGTATTTGTACCTTTAGTTAATTCTAAAGCAAGATCTATCATACTCCCTTGTACGCAGACAGCTTTACAATTATATTTAATTCCCTCATTAATAATATCAGTAGCTTCTTGAATACTAAATTCAGGTTTTAATACTGAGTGGTCAATGTAACTTGCTAGTTCATTTGCGCTCATTTCAATAGCTTTTTTATTTGGTTTCATTTTATGTCTCCCCTATATTTTAATTATAACTAATAATTTTGATTAAATATATTATATCTTTATAAATATACTAAAATAGTGCTAAAATATATAAGTAAAAATGAAATGGTGGAATAATTATGATTTATAAAGTAAAGTCACAATACAAAGATTATCTGTGGGGTGGAACAAATTTGAAGGATAAGTATAATGTAAAAACAGACTTAACTATAGTTGCAGAAGCCTGGCTTTTTTCAACTCATAAGGATGGTAATGACTCTAAACTTGTTGAAATAGTTAATAATGCTCCTTATTTAACAAAAGTTCTTGATTCAAAAGAAGCGCTTTCTGTTCAAGTTCATCCACATGATGAAATGGCTAATATTTTAGAGAATGATAATGGAAAAAGCGAAGTTTGGTATATTCTTGACCACCAACCAGGAGCTTTTATTTATTTAGGGTTAAATCAAGTAACAACAAAAGAAGTATTACAACAAGCTATTGAAAATGGTAATTTAACTGATTATTTAAATAAGATTGAAGTTAAAAAAGGTGACTTCTTTTATATTGAAGCTGGAACTATTCATGCTTTAGGAGCCGGTATTACCGCTTTAGAAGTTCAACAATCTTCAAATTCAACTTATCGTCTATATGACTATAAAAGAGTTGGAGCAGATGGATTAGAAAGAGAATTGCATTTAGAAAAAGGGTTGAATGCCATTGATTATAGTAAGATTAATTTAACCAGTGATAAGTTAGTTAAAATTGATGATAACAGTCAGTTATTAATTGATTGCCCTTATTTTAGAGTTGTTAAGTATAATATTTCAAAGAATACAACTTTAAGTTTTAATAAAGATAAAGTGAATTCTATTGTAGTGCTAAGTGGTGATGGAATGATTGAAAATAACTCTCTAGAGATTTTAGACACTTATTTAATTACTGATGAATCCTTAGAAATTAAAACTGATTCTAATTTAGAATTCGTAGTGGTTGAGAAATAAATAATGTTAATTACCTCTATAAATAATGAACAAGTAAAAAAATGGACTAAATTACAACAATCAAAATATCGTAAAGAGTTTGAATCTTTTATTGTGGAAGGTGAACATTTAATTGTTGAGGCTTGTAAAGCCGGAATTGTATCAGAGTTAATTATTTTAGCTGGTTATGATTATAAATTACCAGGAATTGCTTGTACATATGTTTCTAAAGAGGTGATGAAAAAGATATCGACAAATATATCGTTAAATAATATAGTTGCAGTTTGTCGATTTATCACAAATGATAACAATGAACTATCAAATAAAATAGTGGTTCTTGAAAACCTTCAAGATCCTAGTAATGTTGGAGCTATTTTAAGAGTATCTTTAGCTTTGGGTTATAACACTGTTTTGATTTCTGATCATAGTGTTGATATTTATAATCCAAAGTTAATTAAAGCTACTCAGGGAGCTATTTTTAAATTAAATATCATAAGAGATGATGTTTTAGAATGTTTGTTAGATTTAAAACAAAAGCAATATCAGATAATTTCAACAGACCTTAAAGCAGAAAATAGTCTTGAAGATATTAAAAAGAACGATAAATTCTGTTTAGTATTTGGTAATGAAGGTTCTGGAGTTAGTGAAGAAGTGCTAAAGATATCAGATCTTACTTTTAAAATTAAAATGGACAATGGTTTTGATTCTTTAAATGTCTTAAGTGCTGCTAGTATATGTTTATATCAATTAAAGTAATTAAGACTTAACTTTTAGAAAAACTATGTTATAATATTTCAGTAAATCTATGATTAAAGAATAGTAAATTATATGAAATCTAAAGAGAGAGTACGGTTGGTGTGAGTGCTTGTTGGATGTAATTGAATTCACTTTATAGGAGAGGTTAATAGCTTACGTTTGGTTTGCGTTAAAAACTTAGAGTGTGTTTATTTTAATAAACAAATCAGGATGGTACCGCGATAATTCGTTTCTGAATGTCGTGGTTTTTTTATTTGATAAGGAGAAGATATGGATTTAATTAAATTAAAAAATGATTATCTTAAGATGTTAGATGAAGCTCAAACAATAATTGATGTTGAGAAACTTAAAACTAATATTTTAGGGAAAAAAGGTGAAATTGCGGGTTTGATGACACAAATGCGCGAAATGTCAGTTGAAGAAAAGAAAGAATTTGGAAAGACAGTTAATCTACTTAAAAATGAACTTGAATTGCGATTAGTAGAAAAAATGAATGAAGTAGTTGAGAAATCAATTATCGAGAAAATGAGTGGTGAAGCGATAGATATTACATTGCCAGGTATTAAGCCTCAAAATGGTTCATTGCATCCATTAAGCTATATCATTAAAGAAATGGAAGATCTATTTGTTTCTATGGGATATAGTGTTGCGGAAAATACTGAAGTTGAACTAGATTTATATAACTTTGAAAGAGCTAATATTCCAGCTAATCATCCTGCACGTGATATGCAAGATACTTTCTATGTTGATGTTAATCGATTATTGAGAACTCATACTACTGCTGTTCAAACTAGAGTTTTAGAAGAAGAGAGTAATAATCTTCCAATCAAGGTTATTTGTCCAGGGAAGACTTATCGTCGTGATGATGATGATGCTACTCACAGTCATCAGTTTATTCAATGTGAAGGACTTGTTGTCGCAGAGGGTATTAGTCTTGGAGATTTAAAAGGAACATTAGAAGTATTGGCAAAAAGAATGTTTGGTGAGAGTCGTGAGATTAGATTTAGACCTAGTTATTTCCAATTTACTGAGCCTTCAGTTGAAGTAGATGTTACTTGTTTTAACTGTAATGGTAAAGGTTGTAATATTTGTAAGAAAACTGGTTGGATTGAGATATTGGGAGCTGGTATGGTGCATCCTAAAGTACTTGAGATGGCTGGTATTGATTCAAAAAAATATAGTGGATTTGCGTTTGGAGTTGGTGTTGAAAGAGTAGCAATGATTAAATATGGTGTAGATGATATTCGTAACTTCTATTTAAATGATGTTAGATTCTTAAAACAGTTCACGAGATTTGAGTAGGGGAGAATAAAATGAAATTAAGTATAAATTGGTTAAAAACATTTATTGATTATGATTTAAGCACAGAAGAGTTAGGTGATAAACTTACTAATGCTGGTTTTGAGGTTGAAAGTATTGATCCAATGTGTAGTGCTACTAATTTAGTAGTTGGAGAAGTTTTAGAATGTGAAAATCATCCAGATAGTGATCATTTAAATGTATGTAAAGTTAATGTTGGAAATGAAGTTTTAAATATAGTTTGTGGTGCTAATAATGTTAAAAAAGGGATTAAAGTAATAACTGCTTTAGTTGGTGCTAAACTACCTGAAATTGAAATTAAGCAAGCAAAAGTTAGAGGTGTTGAGTCTAGTGGTATGCTATGCTCATTATTAGAATTAGGAATTGATAAAAAACAGTTATCTGAAGAACAAATATCTGGTATTGAGATTCTTGATGATAGTTGTATAGTTGGTGCTAATCCTTTAGTTTACTTAGGATTGGATGATGTAATTTTAGATGTTAGTGTAACACCTAATAGAGCTGATTGTAATGCATTCTATGACTTAGTAAGAGAAGTGGGTGCAATTCTTGAAAAGCCTGTTAAATTACCTGAAATCACTGAAGTGAAGGGTTTAGAAACAAATTTAAATATTGGTTCTACAACTGAAAAGTGTCCTTTATTTTTAGGAAGAATTGTTAAGGGTGTTAAAATTAAGGAAAGCCCATTATGGATTAAAAATGTTTTAACAGCATATGGAATAAAAGCTATCAATAATGTTGTAGATATCTCAAACTTAGTAATGTTAGAAACAGGGCAACCGATGCATTTCTATGATTTAGATTGCTTAGAAAAAGCTGAATTAGTTTGTGCTGATGATTATCAAGGAGAATATCTAGCATTAGATGGATTGACTTACAACCTTGTAAAAGGTGATCTAGTAATTAAATGTAATGATAAAGTAGTTGGCATTGCTGGTATTATGGGTGGAGATGACTCAAAGATCACAACTGATACTACTAATATTTTACTTGAAAGTGCTAACTTTGATTTAGCTTGTATACGTCTAACAAGTCGCCGTTTAAATCTAACAACAGAAGCCGCTACTAGATTCTCTAAAGGAATAAGCACTTATAATACTAACTATGCAATCAGTAGAGCTGTTCAATTATTAACTGAATATGCAGATTTAGAAGTAGTTGAAGAATTAGTTGAATATGGCAACAATAAACAAAACGATAAAGTTGTTGAGTTAAGTGTTGAAAAATGTAATGCAGTATTAAATAGTAATTTCACTGAAAAAGAAATTGCTAGTGTCTTTACAAGATTAAGTTTTAATTACTCTGTTGATTCAGGTAACTTTAAAGTTGAGATTCCAAGTTACCGTATGGATTTACACTTAGCAGAAGACTTAATTGAAGAAGTTGTTAGATTATTAGGTTATGGGAGTATTGGTAGCAAATTACCAACAATGCAAACTACTATTGGAAAACTAGCAAAAAATGAAGATCGTCGTTACATGGTTAAAAGTATTCTAAATGGATTAGGCAATACTGAAATAATGACATATTCATTAATTGGCCAAAGATTATTAGATGATGCTTGTAATCCGGTTGGTAAACCAGTAGAGCTAGCGAATCCATTAAGTGATGAAAGAAGATATTACCGCACTAGTCTTTTACCAAGCATGTTAGATGTTATCAGCTATAATCAAGCACGTTTCCAAGCTAATTATTCATTCTTTGAAATTGCGAATGTTTATAGTGATGAAGGTTTAAGTCAAGAGAGACTTTCTCTAGGAATCAGTAATTCAATCAATCTTTCTAAGTGGCAAAAAATTAAGTTTGAGGCTGACTTCTTTGTCTTAAAAGGAAGAATTGAATCAGTATTAACTGAATTTGGTTTTGACTTAAAAAGAATCTTCTATAAAGAAAACGATTTTGATACTACTAACTTCCATCCTACACGTAGTGCCTTGATATATATTGATCGTGAATTAGTAGGTGTGTTTGGAAGAATTCACCCTAAACAAATGAAGAAGTATGATGTTGATAGTTGTGTAATTGGTGAATTAAATCTATCAGCAATCTACAATTTAAATCCTGGAAAAATCAAATATAAACCAATTAGTAAGTATCCAAGTGTAAAATTTGATTTATCAATGATTGTTAAGGATGAAGTAACTGCAAAAGAGATTATAGATTGCATTACAAAAGCAACTAAATCAACAAGTTGTGAAGTGGAAATATTTGACATCTTCAAAGGAGGAGCAATTGAAAAAGGTAGCAAATCAATTGCAGTTTCATTAACATTCCAATCTAATGAAAAAACATTAGGAGAATCAGATATTGACCCAGTTATTTCTGAAGTCATGTCTTCACTTAGAAGTAAGTTAAACGCTAATATAAGAGATAAATAGATATAAAAAACATTGAATAGTACAGTTCAATGTTTTTTTGGATATCAAATATCTAAGTTATTTGAACGATGTTATGTTTTTAAAAAATAAACATTATTAAGTATTTTATTTAATTTAGTAAATCAGTAATTATTATAATTTAGATAACAAACTCGATACTTAATAAAATTAGAAGAATAATAGTTACTCTTTATGATAATTAATTAACCAAACAATATTTGAAGAAATTATTACAGTTATTAATGAATATATAAGATGACTTAATTCAATATAAAACAAAGATAGTACTAGTATAGTAAAATCCATAACTAGATATGAAATATTTAGTTTTAAACCAAATATTTTTGAAATTATTAAGGCGAGAGTATCATCACCACCAGCGCTACTACCTTCCTTTATAATTATGCCAACTGATATACCTACTAATAAACCTCCGATTATTGAGAATAGTAAGGGGTTTAATTCAACATTTATGAATACTGGTGGAATGCTTTCCCATAGTTTAAAGAAAAAAGATAAAATGATAGTAGTTATGATTGAAAGTTTTAAAAAGTCCTTACCTAAGTAACGGTACCCTAAACAAAAACAAGAAAAATCAAATATGGGCATAATAAAAGAAGGAGATATATTAAAAACATTATCCATTAATAATAAGAGACCTAAAATACCGCCTTCAGTTAAATTCATTTGATTATGAATATTATCTAGTGTAAAAGTTAAAATAAGCGAACCTAGTAGAATTATCGTTGTTTTTTTGAATGTTAATAGTTTGATAGTACTCAGTATTTCTATTTTGATTTTTTTCATATTTGCTTATTATACTACAAATATCTAATTAGTATTTTAAAATAAGGTAAAATAAGGTAAAATGTTAAAGGAATAATTAGGAGAAAATGATAATGGGTAGAGCGTTTGAAGTTAGAAAAGCCTCAATGGCTAAAACTTCTTTAGCGAAAGCTAAAGTTTACAGTCGTTTTGGTAAAGAAATTTATATGGCTGCGAAAGCAGGAACTCCAGATCCGGAGATGAATACAACATTAAAGAGAACTATTGAAAAAGCTAAAGCTAATCAGGTGCCTGGTGATGTAATTAAAAGAGCAATCGAAAAGGCAAAAGGCGGCACTGGTGAATCGTATAGCGAAGTGATCTATGAAGGATTTGGTGGCGGTGCTGCAACTATTTTAATTGAGTGTTTGACTGATAATACAAACAGATCAATAGCTGATGTTAGAGCTTGTTTTAACAAGTCTCACGCGAAGTTAGGTGTTGCTGGTGCTGTAAGTCATTCATATGAAAAAACAGGCTTATTGAGCTTTAATTTCAGTGATGAAGAAGCAATGCTAGATACTTTAATTGAAAATGATTGTGATGTTAAAGAGATTGAAGTTGAAGATGGGATTATGACTTTATATGTAGAACCAACTGAACTTTATAAGACAAAAGATGCGGTTGAAACATTAATTCCTGAATGTGAATTTGCAGTACTTGAAATCACATATTTACCAACTGAATATGTTACAATTGATGGAGAAGACAAAGAACTATTCCAAAGATTGTTAAATCTACTTGATGAAGTTGATGATGTGCAAAATGTATATCATAATGTACAAATGGGATAATCTAAAGAAATCTTAGGATTTCTTTTTTCTTTATTAAAAATGACACAATATTGATACAAAATAAACACTAACTAGATAAAAACACTTGTTATAAATAAGGAGTTAAAAAAAGGAGAGTTTATAGTAAGTGTCTAAATATAATTTAACCGCCAATACAATTAAACTAATCGCAATACTAGCGATGTTATTTGATCATTTAGTTTATGTATTTACTTGTGTCATACCGATGGTTAATTCATCATCTGTTATATATCAGTTTTTATTAATACCTGGCAGAATAACTGCGCCAATAATATGTTATTTAATTGCTGAAGGGTACCACTATACTTCAAACAAAAGAAACTATTTAAAAAGACTAGTAATACTTGCGTTAGTATCTCATGTTCCATATGTTTTATTGTTTAATGCTACTTGGTGGAAAACAACTAGTATTATTTGGGGATTGATACTAGGTTTTATAGCACTTAGTTTTTATCATCGTAAAGATATTAACACTTTTACTAAGAATTGTTTGATGACTATTTGTTTGATCTTATCTTTGGTATCTACTTATGATATGTTGGTAGTTTTATGGATTTTATTCTTCGGAATTTATAGAAATAATTTCAAAAAACAAGCAGTGGCTTTTGTTCTGATAACTTTACTTGCAGGAAACTCTTCAATAGTTTTTCACTTACTAAACTATGGACTACACTCTTGGTATGTATTTGGGATGTTATTCTCATTACCACTTATCATGATGTATAATGGAAAAAGAGGTAAAAGTAGCATTCTTTCAAAGTATGGATTCTATGTATTTTATCCTTTGCACCATTTAATTTTATATATAATGTTTTTTAATTAAAGAAGGAGATCTTGATGAACACTATTTACATTGCAGATGATGATATTAATATATGTAACTTGTTAAAGAAACAATTAGAGAGTGATGGATATCAAGTCACTACTTTTGATAACGGCAAAGACTTATTAGATACATTTAATATTAAACCATGTGATTTAGTTTTAACCGATATTATGATGCCTAAGCTTAATGGATATGAACTGTGTAAAGAAATAAAGAAATCTTCAGATATACCAATTATTATGATATCTGCACGTGATGAAGAGATAGATATGATTATCGGATTAGAACTAGGTAGTGAAGACTATATTTCTAAACCTTTTTCTTTACGTGCTGTTTCAATAAAAATTAGAAATATTTTAAAAAGATTTGAGAAGATAACAACAATTGATAATAAGATACTTACTTGTAAAGACCTAAAACTAAATACAGTTAGTAGGGAAGTGATGATCAACAATAAAGAATTTTCTGTAACAACTAAAGAATACGAACTACTAGAATTCTTTATTAAAAATGTTAATCAAGCATTCTCTAGAGATAAGATTATTGAGATTGTATGGGGATATGATTATGTTGGTGAATCACGACAAGTAGATAATATGATAAAAAGACTTAGAAAGAAACTATTAGAGTTTAATTGTGAATTCCAAATTGAGACTATTTGGGGTTATGGATATAAGGTGAGCAACTAGTATGAAAATAACTCGTAAATTTATAATCACCAATGTTATTGTCACTTTATTAGCGATGACACTACTTGCTGTGTTGATCATCAGTAGAATTAATTCATATACCTTAGAGAATATAAAAGATGATTTAATCTCTAGTAATGAAATTATTAGCACAAAACTTGAAAGTGGAGAAAAGATAGCGGAAATTCACTTTAAACAAACTAGTTCAACTAATTTTGTATACGCCTATATTTATGATATTGATAATGACAATATTATTGCCAGTGTTAAAAACCCAAAAGGAAACTTTGATAAAAGAATAGTTGTAAATAAAGCATCAGAAGCTGATAGTGGAAATTTCATTTCAATTAATACAAACGGAATGGACTTATTAGCATATCCAGTAGATATTAAATTTAATGATAATAATTATACTGTAATAACTGCAATTAAGAATAATGATGTCAATAAAATAGCTAATGAAATCATTAGTGTCTTATTGTATTCGATCCTTATTACTGGTATATTAATCATCATTATTCTTAGTATTGTTTCTAGAAAAATACTGAAACCAATAAATCCGATAATTAAATCAATCAAAGCTTTTTCAACAAAGAAATTCAATAAATTAATTAAAGTAGACACTAAAGATGAATTTCATTTACTAGCAGAAGAATTAAATAAGATGGCAAAAACATTACAATCAACCGATTCTGAACAAAAGAAATTCTATGAAGATTATTCACATGACCTAAAAACACCAATTACTGTAATAAGTGGATATGCAGAAGGGGTAAAGAGTGGAATAATTCATAATCAAGAAGAAGCTCTAAATCTTATTATTGATGAGTGCCAAAACTTAAAGAAACAAATAGAAAACATGATCTATCTTAGTAAGTTAGAAACAATTAATGAAACAATAGAATTCAAACCAATTAATTTAAATGAATTATTATCCCAAACAGTAACTAGTGTTGAAAGTTTAATCATAATCAATGATATTGATGTAGATTTCAACATCTCAAATGATATCACTATCTATGGTGATAAAGATATGTTGAAAAAAGCATTCACAAATATCATAAGCAATGCTCTAAAACACACAAAAGATAAACTTGTAATAACTAGCTCAAATAATAAAAAAACAATAATTATTAAAGTTACTGACAATGGAAGAGGCTTTACACCTGAATTGTTAGATGACCCATTTAGCAGAAATAAACTTGAAAGTTACGATGGATCTAATATTGGTCTATCAATAGTTAAAAAGATAATTGATAAACATAATGGTCAAGTTAAACTATCAAATATAGATAGTGGGGCAGTTTGTGAAGTAATACTTTCAATAAAACAATGATATTAGTTTGTATATCATTGTTTTATTACTTGAGATATCAATTTTAACTAAAACCTTAATACAATTTTTATGATAAAATAAAATTATGTTACTTATCATTATGATTGATATTGGGGTACAAAATGAAAAATGTTGGTACTCATCTCAATTTGTGGACTTGGATTTGTGATTTATAAGAGAAGGCAAATAAGTAAAACTTTCCACCTAGCTGAAATGTTAGGTAGTTTTTTTATAATATTCACAATCGCTCTTATAGGTAATGAAAAAAAGCATCGCTCTCATAACGATGCTTTTTACTTGGTTATCTGGCCAGTTTAGATAACCAATATTGTTAAGAGTACCTCTGGTATGAGAGGTTAGAGAACTTTAATGCTACTTCTTTTTAACTACTGGACATTTCTTTCCACAAGAAGATGCTGGACAGCCAATGCAGTCAACTCCTGCTTGTTTTTGTTTGATGATATATCTAATAGCTAAAGTTAATATTATAGCTATTACAATAACTATAATTAAATCTGTCATATTTACACGCTTTCTTTTAAACTTTTATTTGTTTTATTAATTAAATATAGGATGTAAAGAACAATTAATACTACTACAACTAAACCGAATACAAATCCTTCTCCTAATTGAGATGTTACAATCAATGTCCCAATTTGATAAGTGAAGAATGAAAGGATATAAGCAGTAGCGAATTGTAATCCAATACCACCCATTAACCATTTTTTACTATTCATCTCTGCATTCATTGCTCCGATAGCAGCAAAACATGGTGGAGTGAATAAATTGAAGATTAAGTAAGATAGGGCAGCAACTGCTGTAATATCCATTACTGCAGCAACTTCTGTTGCTCCTCCTAATAATTCTAAAGCATCCGGATCGATGAAGTTAGTAATTCCATAAACTACAGCTAATGTACCAACAACATTTTCTTTTGCAATAAATCCTGTGATTGCAGCTGCAGCTAATTGCCAAGCTCCAAATCCTAAAGGTAACAATACAATTGCGAATGGATTAGCAAGTGAAGCTAAGATAGAAGTGCTTTCCATACCTTCAGCCACTAATTGGAAATTCCAATTGAATGATTGCATAATTTGTACTGCAGCATTACATACTAAGATAATTGTAGCTGCTTTAATGATGAATGATTTTGCTCTAGACATCATTGACATAAATGCTCTTTTAATACTAGGGAATTTATATTCAGGCAATTCTAAGATAAAATAAGACTTTTTAAATTTGTGTCCTGTAATTTTACCTACTAATAAAGCTCCTACAAAGATTGCTACAATACCAAGTAAATACATTGAAGTACCAACCCAATCAGCATCTTTGAAGAAAATACCAGCGATTAGTGCAATAACCGGTAACTTAGCGCCACAAGGCATAAATGGCGTTAACATTGCAGTTGTGCGTCTCTCACGCTCATCTCTGATTGTACGAGAAGCCATAACGCCTGGAATTGCACATCCAGTACCAATAACCATAGGAATGATTGATTTACCAGATAGTCCAACCCTTTTAAAGTAACGATCCATAACAACGGCTACACGAGCCATATAACCACAATCTTCTAATAAAGCAATTAAGAAGTACATTACCATGACTAGTGGTAAGAAACCAATTACAGCTCCAACACCACCAATAATACCATCAACAAGTAATGCTTGTAAAAATGGTGAACTACCTTCAAGAGAAATTCTAACTGTCTCTTGGAAAGTTTCAATTAAACCTACTAAGTAATCCGCAATAAATGGTCCTAAGTAAGTCTGAGAAATTGCAAACACACCATACATAACTACAGCAAAGACTACAATACCAAAATATTTATTAGCTACAACTGCATCAATTTTATCTTGGAAATTTTTAGTACTTGTTAAAACTTCTCTTTTTTCAACAACTTTAACTACTTCATTAACAAAATCAAATCTTTTCGTATCAGCTTTTTTAACTGAATCTTTTTTATCTAAATCAACTTTCCCTGGATTGAAAGGAGCTTTTTGTGCATTTCCTACAACTGAAACAGCTTTTTCAATTAAATTAACGATACCTTTATCGTCTATATTAGAAGCTACAGTTTCAACAACAGGACATCCTAATTCCAAGACAAGTTTTTTAACATCAATTTCTGTATTTTTCTTTTTATTGATATCACTCTTATTTAATGCAATAACAACAGGGGTACCAAGTTCTAATAATTGTGTTGTAAAGAATAAACTTCTACTTAAGTTAGTAGCATCAACGATATTAATAATAACATCAGGTTCTTGATTTGCTACATAATCAGAAGTAATACTTTCTTCAGAAGTGAAAGGTGACATAGAATATGCACCAGGTAAATCTACTACCATAACAACATCTTTAGTTTTCTTGAAATTATTTTTAAGTGGGCTTTGCTTACTATCAATAGTAACACCAGCCCAGTTTCCAACGCGTTCATTTTTACCTGTTAAAGCATTGTACAACGTCGTTTTCCCACTATTGGGATTACCGGCTAAGGCAATTTTCATCTTTTCCTCCTCTTAGTTAGTTAATACTAACTCATGCATAAAAAAATTAAACAACTAAAATAGCTTTGGCTAAATCTCTATCAATATTATAACGAGCATCTTTTACTGAAATAACAAAATTCTCACTAATAGTAGAAACGACAGTAATATCTTGACCTTCATAACAACCTAAAGAGAATAAGAAATTATTAAGATCTTCATCTTCTGTTTGAATTTTTTCAATAGTATAATTTTGTCCAAACTTCGCTTCTAATAAACTCATCATAAATTTCCTTCCAAACTAGTTAGTTAATACTAACTAATATTAATAAAAAAAAAGACACTTGTCAATAACTTTTTACTCACAAGTGTACTTTTTAATTTTTTCAAAGGTTTCTTTACTAATAACATGTTCAATCTTACACGCATCGATTTCTGCATTTTTTTCATCAACGCCAATTTTAATTAAAAACTTAGTAATTGTGGTATGTCTTTCAAACATATTTCTTGCGATTTCAATTCCTGCATCTGTTAATTCAATATTATTAGAAGGGGTTATGGAAATAAAACCATTCTCCTTTAAATTCTTCATCGCTATGCTGACACTAGCCTTGCTATAATTTAATTTATTAGCTATATCAATTGAGCGAACATAACCATTTTCTTCCTTCAACATGTGGATGCACTCTAAATAATTTTCTGATGACTCTAATATTTTCATATTTATAGTTTATTCAACAATTATCTTATTGTCAAATACTGGACCTTTCTTTTCTCTGTTTATTATATCTTGATCTTGATAGTATAATGCATAAAGTCGTGCGATTTTAAATTCTAAATCTTTTTGTTTTCTAGGCAATTTATTAAATTTAACACTATAGTTTTTTAAATTTTTAAGCAGTTCTTTTCCTTTATTGTTAAAACCTAAGATTCTTAAATGTTTTAACTTTTCAAGACTTTTCTGACCACTCTTTTTATTTTTTAAGAGAATATTTAATACTGTTCTTTGAATTTTGCTAGATGTGTAGCGTCTTGTTGTGCATCGTTTAATAAAATCCTGGTAAGTAACACTAAATTGAATTTGTTTAATTAAATGATTTTCTATACCTTCATCAACCAATAAATATTTTTTTAGTTCATTTGCTTCACTGGTAGATAAGATGTATTTTACTAATGCAAAGTAATTATCATTATTATTATGATAATTAAGCAATAGGGAATACATTGGGGTGGTGTGTGAAATATTTTCATTACTTTTAAGCGCTACTCTGATAGCGCTAGCGCTTGCGATGTCACTATTTATATCCATGCCATTATAATCATTTGTTCTTTGGATACATAAAGGGGTGATGTTTGGGTACTTTTTCAATTCTTTTAAATAACAGATTGCAAGAATATCGTTTGGATATAGTTCATTAGTTAGTTTCCCATAGGCCGAAGGATAGCTAACACCAGATTTCATTATTTCTTTCATATAGTCTAAATTGATATTAACATTAGCTAATTTCCTTAAATAATCAAGGTCGTTAGTCTCGCTTCCGAAAACTAAATAATCAAGATTCAATCTTGAAAGAAGTTTTATTGCTCCAAAAGCAAATTTACTAGCATTTTGTAAGACAAAAATGCTAGGTAACTCTATAACTAGATCAACTCCATTTTTTAATGCGAATTCAGTTCTGCGATATTTATCAATTACCGCAAATTCTCCTCTTTGCACAATATTAGGAGACATAATTGCAACTAAAATGTCGCAATTAGTTAGTTCTTTCGCTTTCTTTATATGATATATATGTCCATTATGTAATGGATTGTATTCAACAATTATTCCGGTAATAATCATAATGTTATTTTAACAAAGTATGATATATATTAATAGACATTTTAAATAATTTGTATTAGAATAAATGCATGAGAAAAACTAAACAAAAAGAAGCTATCTTGAATTTAGTAAATAAGCTTGATACTCATCCTTCACCTCAAGATGTCTATGAAATTCTAAAGGAAGATGGAGTTAGAATCAGTTTACCAACAGTCTATCGATTGTTAGAAGAATATAGCAATAAAGGAACTATTCTTAAAATTGCGTCATTCGGTACTTGTGAAAGGTATGATATGTTCACTCATGACCACGGACATTTCTATTGCGAGAAATGTGGTTCAATATCAGATGTTGATATTGAGGATATCGATTATAATCTCGGCAACTTTGAAGTTAATAAAACACTTGTTTCATTTGTGGGATTATGCGATTCTTGTATTACAAAGCACTAAAATGTTGGTTAATTTTATTGATTATTATTGTATTAATGTTATTATTATATTGAAAAAGGAGGCTTTATAATGGCTGATGTAATGAATAAAAAAGTGATGGCTGAAGTTATTGCTAATGATTTTGATTTATCAAAAAAAGCTGCTTCAGAAATTGTTGATTCAGTGTTTAATTCGATTGCGAATTCTTTAAAAGAAGGAAATACAGTTGATATTGCAGGATTTGGAAAATTTATTGTTAAAGAAAGAGCTGCTAGAACAGGTATTAATCCTAAAACAATGGAAAAAATCACTATAGCCGCTTCTAAAGCGCCAGGTTTTAAACCAGGAAAAGCTTTAAAAGACGTTGTTAAATAATTACCACAAAAAGGGAATTTAACAATTCTCTTTTTTTAAACTTAATAGGAGGATAAAAATGTATTTTGGACAATTTGATAGTACGCAGTTAATATTAATTTTCGCAGCTGCAGCTATTGCATTATTTGCAAGTTCTAGAATTAATGCAACTTATAAAAAGTATGTAAAATTAGAAAATTTAACAGGAATGACTGGCGCCCAAATAGCGACTGATATTTTAAATAAACAAGGATATACTGATGTAAAAGTAAATAAAACTTCAAAAGGAGTTTTATCAGATAACTTCAACCCAAGTAATATGACAGTTAATCTATCACCGGAGGTATATAGTGGAAAATCTATTGCTGCTGCAGCAGTTGCAGCTCATGAAGTTGGACACGCTATCCAACATAAAACAAAATATGTTGGAATATCAATTAGAGACACTGTATTACCACTTGCGATTGTATCTAGTAATGTTAGTTGGGGTGTCATTATGTTAGGGTTTGTTTTCAGCAGTCCAAATTTAATTAATATTGGAATAATATTAATTTCTGTAATCGCATTATTTCAATTATTAACTTTACCTATTGAATTTGATGCGTCTAAGCGTGCACTAAAATTATTGCCAGCTGGTGGATATGTTAAGCAAGAACAAGTCCCACAAGCAAAGGAAATGTTAAATGCTGCAGCATTCACATATGTAGCTGCACTAATTAGCACTCTTCTTACTATACTAAGATTAGTGCTAATAAGTAGAGGTAGAGATTAAGTAGAGAAATCTACTTTTTTTCTAGGAAAAAACAAACAATCTCCTTATAAATAAGTAAGAAAGGAGATTCAATAATGAAACTAATATTTACTATCATAATTGCTCTAGGACTATTAACAAGAAATACAGATGTTTTCGCATTAGAGACAGTCGCAAAGAAAGATCTACCTTATGAAATTCAAGAAATAAGATTTGATGGTGAATTTTTAACAATTAAAGGTTGGGCATTTCTGCATGAAACTCAGCATTTTCTAAGCAAAGATGATCACAGCTATAAATTAGTTTTAAAGTCTGTGAATGATCAAATAGAAGTAGGAGATGAAAACTTCAATAAATTTAATGCAAGCCAGACAAATTTAATGTATTATACCACTTCCGGCAAGTACTGCAGCTTAACAAATTATAATAAAAAATCTACAACCTGCAATTACAAATATGAAAATGTGGGATTTTCTGTAAAAATACCATTAGGAGAATTAATCACAAGAGAAGATTATCGTGTTTATTTAAAAGTTATTGCTAATAACTCAAAAAAAGAGGGAATAGTAGACATTTACTTTCCAATATCAACTCCTATTGTTAAAGAAATAGGTTTATACCAATATTCTGCTACTTCAAATTTGATTGATACAGAGTTAAGAGTAATAGATGAATCTTATTTGAGAGTTAGAACAGGTCCTGGAACTAACTTTAAACAAGCAAGACTTGGTGATAGTTGCTCATCAGTACATCAAAACTATTTATTTCATAAATTAAACACTGTCTATAAAACAGTTTATGAAGAGAAATTAAACGGATTAAATACATGGTATCGTGTATCTGGAAAGATTAGTGGGTGTTTAAGCGGAAGAAGACGTATAGTTAACGGAAATTCAATCAAGGGAATATGGATAGCATCCAATTTTGTTGAATATCAAGGAAAACCACTAGTTATAAGTAAGGTGCCAATTAATGATCCGAATAAATTAATTAGATTTGTTAATAAAGACGCAATAACTAATCAACTAAAAAATAAAAAAATATGGCAAAATAACAGATGGAAAGTTATTGAAGAAACACTGAGATCACAGCATGTTATTTCAGATATTAATTATCATGATTATTTTAGATAGTTCGCATAATGTATATTATGTAATAATTTGATGTGAAAAAAAGAGGATTAAATATCCTCTTTTCGATGTTTACCAGGATGAAATGCATCGTAACTACTTTTCAATTTTTTTGTTTGAACATGAGTGTATATCTGTGTAGTGCTTATATCACTGTGACCGAGTAATTCTTGGATTGAACGTAAATCAGCTCCATTATCTAATAAATGAGTCGCAAAAGTATGTCTTAGAGAATGCGGAGTAATGTTTTCTGGAAGGTTAAGTCCCCTTACCAGTTTTTTGACTAAAGTGTAAACATATTGTCTAGTAACTTGATTCCCTTTAGAGTTAATAAATAAGTACACTGATTTGTTAACATTTTGTTTGCGTTGATTTAAATATTCTCTAACCAGTGTAATAGCCTCGGGATAAATAGGCACTACCCTTTCTTTTTCACCCTTACCAATACATCGTAAATAACCGTAATCTAGAAATAAATTACTTATCTTAAGATTAGTAAGTTCACTTACTCTCAAGCCACAAGCATAGGTTAACGCGATCAAAGTTTTATCTAATTCATTATCACAGGCTTTTATCATCGCAAAGACTTCATTTTCACTTAAAAAAACAGGCAAATGTCTTGTCTTTTTAGCTCCTTTAATTTGAATGGTTAAAGGCAACTTTTCTTGGTGATAACGATTAATATATTGGTGAAAGTTTCTAATGGTGGATAAACTATGATTTATAGATTTAACTCCACTATTATTTAATGTTGTTAAATATTCATTAACAATATTATTAGTAATATCACTTAACTGATAATTGTTTTTTTCTAAAAAAGTAGAATAATTTTTTAAATCATTTTCATATGAGATTTTAGTATTTTGGCTTTTTTGTTCAACCATATAAATATGTTTGATATATTTATCAATTAGATCTTTAATTTCATCCATTTCTACGACCTTGTTGGTATAAAAGTGTAGCTGCATTCACAGAATTTTCATTTATCATTCCAACACCTAATACTGCAAGTTGTTGAATTGTTTCTTCATAACTTAGTTGTTTAACCGTTGTAATGGTTTCGCCATTATCAATTAACTTATTAACGTAATAATGATAGTCGCTACAACCAACAACTTGCGCTAAGTGTGTTATCGAGATAACTTGAATATCACTTCCAAGTTCTTGCATCTTCTTACCTATTGAAAAAGCTGTGGTGCCAGATACTCCTGTATCTATTTCATCAAAAACAATTGTTTCAATTCCCTGTAACTTAGAGAATATTATTTTTAAACCTAGCATTATACGCGATAGTTCTCCACCACTCGCCACTTTAATCATTGGTCGGGGATCGATATTTACATTAGTGCTCAATAAGAACTCAATATCATCAATACCATCAACTTTCCCCTCTTTTAAATTGAAGCTAACTTTAAAAGTACTATTAGGTAAATCTAGATCCTTTAAATGTTTTAAAACATCATTCTCAAGATCTAAAGATTTTGTTTTTCTTAATTCGCTATATTCACTAGCAATATCTAAAAAAGCTCTCTCTGCATTTAACAAATCGTTTTCTAGCTTTTCAAGTAATTCTTGAGAATTTTCAATCTCATGAATTGACTGTAACATCATATTCTTCTTCTCAATAATTTCTGGGTAGGTATCACCAAATTTTCTTTGAACCTTTTTAATTTCATAAAGTCTTGATTGAATTTGATTAACTTCTAAATCAGAAAAATCAATCGACTTTCTAAACTTTTTTAAATTAGCGAAAGAATCATCAATCGCAAAATAACCATCTTTAAAAACAGAAACAATTGAAATCATTTCTTCATCTGTGAAAGATTCTATTTCTCTAACAATCTGCCAAAGTTGCTCTTTCAAATTATTATTTTCATAAATATTAATAGCATTATCAATTTTAGACGCAGATTTCTCAAAGGCAGAAATCAACTTAAATCTTGATTCTAACTCATTAATTTCTTCTTCATGTAAGTTTAACTCTTCAATTTCATTCACTTGAAACTTTAAAAAATCTAGTTCACTCTTGCTATACTTTTGTTCTTTTAATTCATTAAGATATATTTTTAAATTGTTATATTCTTTGTACCTATTATTAACCTCTTCTAATAAGGGACTATCGATATATCTATCAAGTAAATTTAAATGATATTTTTTACTCAATAAATATTGATTATCATGTTGTGAGTGAATATCAATAATTGGATTTAAAATCTCTTTCATAAAAGTCATGGTACAAGATCTACCATTAATTCTATTGATACCTTTATTATCTTTGTTTACTTCTCGAGAAAATACATAAACGTCTTCCTTAGTGAATCCAGAATCCAATAATTTATCTTTTATTTCTTCTGAATTTATTTCAATAGTAGCCTCAATACGACTAAAATCCTTTCCTTTTCTAATTAAGTCACTAGAAAAACGATTACCTAGCAAAATGTCTAGGGCATCAATAATTAATGACTTACCTGCACCTGTTTCACCAGTAAAACACGAAAAACCACTATTAAAATCTAGTGTTACTTTTTCAATAATAATGTAATTTTCAACATAAATAGATAAAATCATAATCTTTTTATTATACTTTCTAAATTCTTTTCCCCTTCTTTTGTTCTACATACTAACATTAAATACTCCTGATTACCTTTTTTTCCAATTAAATCAGTTTTACTAAAATTTTTAACTATAAAATTCGAATAACTGACTTGATCATAAATTCTAGTGATCGATTCTTTAACTGCCTTTTGATTATTAACAACCCCATGCTTGTTTAAATTTTTTTGACCAACCTCAAACTGTGGTTTTATTAAAATTATTATATCACAATTAGAATCAGCTAGCTCAAAGAGCTTAGGAAGTATTAAACAAATAGAAATAAAACTTACATCAACAACAATTAAATCAATTGAATCACTAAAATTACTTTTAACGACAGAACGGATGTCAGTATTTTCCATCACGATAACTCTATCATCGATGCGTAGCTTTTCTGACAATTGATCCGTGCCAACATCTATGCAATAAACTTTGCTTGCACCAGCTTCTAAACAGTAATCAGTGAATCCGCCTGTAGATGAACCAACATCTATCACTACTTTATTACTAACATCTATAGAAAATTCCTTAATTGCTTGTTGTAATTTTAAACCAGATCTTGAAACATAAGTAAACAACTCATCAATCAACTCAATACTCACCCCTGGTTTTACCATAAAACCGCATTTAGTTACAATGGCACCATCAACTTTCACAAGACTATTTTTAATTAATTCTTGAGCATAAGATTTTGATTTAGCATTAAAGTTCTCCAAAACATACACATCTAATCGCATTATTTAAAAACTTTCTTTAAAAAACTACCTGCATCAATACCAGCAATTTTTTCGATTTCTTCTTTTTTACCATGTTGAACATAATTCACTAATCCAAAAGTATTAATTTCAACATGTTTCTTATTTTTATAATAGTAGCTACCAATTAAACTAGCTAAACCTCCAACACTTACGCCATCTTCAAGAATATAAAAAGGTAGATTTATTTTTTCTAACTTAACTAACATTTTTTCATCTAACGGCTTAATAAAACGAGCATTAATTAAATATGCAGATTTATCAGTTTTTTCCAACTTACTTTTTATATTAAGAACATTCTCTCCATAAGTGATAATGATTTTTTCAGGTTGATCCCCAACTTTAATTAGATTCCAACTTCCAACTTCAATATTTTCAACATTAGATATTTCACTCTTCTCAACTACACCTCTTGGGTATCTAATGACAAAAGGATGATTAGCTTTATGGGCTTTATGTAACATGCTTTCTAATTCAAGATAATTTGATGGTTGCCCTATAACTATATTAGGTAGAGGTGTTAATAAGCCGACATCAAAAACTCCATGATGAGTTTCTCCATCTTCACCGACAAGACCACAACGATCTACTCCTATAATAACTGGCAAATTCATACGACAAATATCATGATTAATTTGATCATAAGCTCTTTGTAAGAAAGTGGAATACAGTGAAATAAATGGACGCTTTCCAGCTTGAGCAAATCCGGCAGCCAATGTTGCAGCATGCTCCTCAGCCATTCCGCAATCAAAAAATCTTTCAGGATACATTTCCGCAAACTTGCCTAACTTACTTCCTAAAGCCATCGCTGGAGTTAGTACTAGTAAATTCTTATCTTTCTTTGCGATATCTAGTAAAATATCATTAACAGCCTGACTCCAAGTTACTTGGTTTCCTGTTACTTTTTTAATGAATTCACCTGAATCAACATCAAAACAATCAACACCGTGCCAAATTCCATTCTCATCCTTCTCAGAATGTTCAAAACCCTTACCCTTAGTAGTTCTAATATGTAATAAGACTGGTTTTGTTTGATTTTTAGCAAAATCAAAAGCTTTTAATAAATCTTTAAAATTATGTCCATCAACTGGTCCATAATATTCGAATCCTAAATCATCAAAATAATTACCACTAATTAAATTATTCTTTAACACCTCTTTAGTATTATGAAAAAAACCAGTAACAGCCTTGCCGCTATCAGATTTGTTTAAATTATTTTTTACTTTAAGTTTTAAATTTTGATAACCTTTACTTGATCGCATATTTGAAAGCAGGCTATTGAAAGCGCTATTAGATTTATTTATAGCCATTTGATTATCATTTAAAACTACTATGACTTTAGACTGAGTTGAACCAATATGATTTAAAGCCTCAAATGATTCACCATTTTCAATCGAAGAGTCTCCAATAACGACAATAGAGTTTCTTTTCTTGTTATCAAGTTTTGCACTAATAGAATCAGCAAGTGCTGCTGAAATTGAAGTACCTGCATGGCCAGCCTCCCAATGATCATAAATGCTCTCAGAACGTTTTTGAAATCCTGAGATGCCATTTAATTTTCTCAAGTTATCGAAATCTTTAGCTCTTCCAGTTAATATTTTATAGATATAAGTTTGATGTCCCACATCAAAAAATATATGATCCTTTTTAAAGTCAAATGCTTTATTTAGAGCAATTGTAAGCTCAACTACACCCAGATTACTTGATAAGTGACCACCTGTTTTAGAAATTTTATCAATTAAAAAACTTCTAATATCGGCAGCTAACTCAGTAAGTTGCTTTTCTGAATAATCCTTTAAAAAATTCGGTGATTTAATTTTATTAACATCCATTTTATTTCTCTCTTGTCAATAACTGATCAATAATCTCATCAAGTGCTGGAAAACTTCTTGGTAAACTTGTAAGTTTACTTCTAAGCTCTTGATAAACTCTATTATATTCAGTTATAGCGCCTTCTAACCCTAATACACTTGTTGCAGTATTTCTATTATTTGCAATATCACTTGATGACTTTCCACTTTCAATCGATCCTTGATAATCTAATATATCATCTTGAATTTGGAAAGCAACACCTAGTTGAAAACCAATATCTTCTAATAAATCTAAGTAATTCAAACTATCACTGATAATGGCACCCATTCTTAATGAACAAGCAAATAAACATCCTGTTTTTAAAGTATGACTTTTTACCAATTCCTGATAATTTGAATGGTCGCTTTCAACATCTAAAGTTTGACCTAGTATCATTCCATTCATCCCTGAATACTTAGCTAATTCTTTAACTAACATCAGCGCATTCTTTGATTCAACATTACTCAATAACTCAAAAGCATAAGTAAGTAAACCATCACCAGCTAGAATTGCAGTTGCTTCATCAAATTGGATATGACAAGTGTTTTTACCTCTTCTAAGAGTGTCATTGTCCATAGCTGGTAAATCGTCATGTACTAAAGAGTAAGTGTGTATCATCTCTATAGCGCAACCACATAACATCATATCGTGATAATTAGCACCATAACTATTAGCTACTGAAAAAAGTAATCGGGGTCTAATTCTTTTTCCACCTGCAAGAAGACTATAATTCATCGCTTCTTTAACTAAACTGTCTTCACAATTATCCAAGACTTTTTCTAAAAATTGTTCAAAATTATCTTGTTTCATCATTATTAATCATTTCCTTTATTTTATTTTCAAATATTGAAAGTTTTTCTTCACCTTCTTTGACAAGTATCATACCTTCTTGGAATAAAACTAATGCTTCTTCCATTGAGACTTTATTTTCTTCTAAATCAGATACAATTTTATTTAGTCTCTCAATAATTTCGTTAAATTTCTTTTCCATAATCTATACCTACAACTTTACTTTCTATTCTACCACTATTTAAACAAACTGTAATCTTATCACCAATATTTACTTCATCACTAGTTCTCACTAGCTTATCGTTTTTATAAGTTAAACTATATCCTCTAGATAATACTTTTAGCGGACTCAAGGCATCTAGTAAGTACTCCATTCTTTTGAGATCATTATTAGACCTATTGTAGTTATTCTCTAGTATTTTCTCTAATTGAACTTTATAAGACTCTAATACCCTGTCTTGGTTATGTTTGAAAGTTAATCCCAGTCGATCAAACTTATTGAACAACTCTTTTGCAATTATCACTTCTTTTTCGCGCCTGTTTAAGCTATTGATTAAATTTTGTTTAATATAATTTAAACTTAAATGATTGTTATTTATTTGAATTGATAAACCAATTTCCATTCTTTCTTTAAAAATATTAAAATCTTTTATAACTTCCTTAATATCTGGTGTTGTTAACTCAACTGCAGCAGTAGGAGTTGGAGCTCTTAAATCACTAACAAAATCAATTAAAGTAAAATCACTCTCATGTCCTATTCCACTGATTATCGGTTTGGGGTATTTATAAATATATCTAATCAATCTTTCGTCATTGAAACAATTTAAATCCTCAAAAGATCCACCGCCACGACAAATAATTACAAAATCATAGCTATTATCATTTTTGATCATCTCTAAATTTTTAGTTATATCACTAGGTGCACCAATTCCTTGAACAATAGTCGGAATAATATCAACCTTGCATATAGGCCAACGACGATTAAAAACATGCATAACGTCAGCACTGGCCGCACTATCCAACCCAACAAGAACTGCGACTTTTTCTGGATACTTAGTAATACTCTTTTTATTACTGCTATTAAATAGTCCCTCTTTGGTGAGTTTTTCTTTTAATAATTCATATTGTTGATAAATATTGCCAATTCCCTCTTCTTGCATAGTTAAAACATTTATTTGAATTTGTCCAGTTGCTTGATAAACACTAATAATTCCATTAATCAACACACTAGTTCCGTCTTTAGGTCTAAATGTCAGAGATTTAAATCTACTGGAAAACATCACACAACTAATTTTAGCCTGTTCATCCTTTAAAGAAAAATAAATGTGCCCATTTTTAGACACACTTAAATTTGCAATTTCACCTATTACATTTACATTTTGAAGTTGCGGTTGACAATTAATTGCATCTTTAATTATATTAACTAATTGATTTACGCTTATTTTATTCATAGTTTATCCAAAGATGCATTAATTAATTTATAAGAATCATCATCACCGCCAAATACTTTAGCCAGTGTAATAGCTTCATTAATAACAACAGGTTTCTCATTAATTTCCAATTCAATTTCCGATATACTCATCAATAAAATTGCTTGTTCAATTAAACCAAGCCTATCAAAAGTCCACTCTTTTAGTAATGCGTTAATTCTATCAACATATTTATCTTTGCAACTAACAACATCAGCTACAATAAGATCCATAAAAGGATCAGTTTCCTTACCGACATTATTTGCTAATGAATCGAAAATATCAGCACCAGTAAGCAGATGTTGATAAATACTAGTCATTACTTTCACACGCATTTCATGTCTGTTCATTAAATAATAAACCCGATAATTTTAATATCAATCTCTAAACATTTAACTGAAGTCATCTGAATAATTGCTTCATTAATTTTGTTTTGAACATGAAGACAAGTATCATTAAGGTTACTGCCATATTTAATTTTCAAACTGATAGTTAAAATTAGATTATTGTCTTCAATACGACAATTAATTGGATTTTTTAATCCACTTTTTTCTGATAATTCAACATTATCAAATTCATTAGCAACGATCAACGCAATAGACTCAAAAACACTGGTGCTAATCGCATAGTTACCTTTCTTTAAATCATTATTTCTTAAACTTATATATTCATTTGCCATTTTTCTCACCTACCATATTATATCATATTTTTAATTTAAGGACTTATAGTCTTCACTAATTTGCTCAATTAACTCCTCTACACTGGAGAATTTAATTTCAGTTCTTAAAAAGTCCTTAAAATATACTACCACATTTTCACCATAAATATCATCATTAAATTCAGAAATTAACACTTCTATACTTCGATATTGTAAATCAAAAGTTGGATTTTTACCAATATTAATTAAACATCGATACATTTCATCTTTTACTGATATTTCACCTATATATACTCCATCCATAGGAATGAGGTACTCAAAATCTAGTTTTATATTAGCTGTTGGAAAACCTAGCGTCCTCCCTATTTGACGTCCTTTAATTACTTCGCCTTTAATTGAATATAGTCTGCCTAATAATTCATTAGTTTTTTTAATATTTCCATTTATTATAAGTTCACTTATCATGGTAGTACTGGTTTTTTCAACATCTCCAATTTTATCTACAACATTTGTCTTAAAATTGGCGTATTTTTCTAAATCTCTAGAATCACCTTTCCCTAAGTACCCATACTTAAAATCAAAGCCGCAAGTTAAATACTTACAACCAATGTCAAATAGAAAATCTAAAAATTTATCTTTATCAACTTTTCTAAAGCTATTAAAATCAAAAACTAAACAATAATCAAAGTTCATTTCTTTAAAAATATTTAACTTATCACTTAATGAAGTTAAGAGTTCAAATTCCTTTTCTTTAATTACTTCCCAAGGATCTGGATAAAAAGTTACTACAGCACTTTTTAAATTAAATTCTTTCGCTAAGTGCAGCGCATCAGTCAATAACTTCTGATGAGCGACATGTACTCCGTCAAAGTAACCGATAGCCAATGAAATGTCATCAATAAAGTAATTATCGATCGGACTTAAATTTAGCACCTTCATTACCATAACCCCCTAAGACACTTAAAGATATTATCTCTTTCCCTTAGATAACATGCAATAACAACTCCATTTTCATCAGTTATCATAACCTTATCATCTCTTGTATCTAATTGAATTCTCTTTCCATTTCTAACATCCTCAATATTACCATATTGAATAAAAGGATAATCCGTTAATACTACTTCATTATTTAAAATATTGAAATTTTCACTTTTTACATCAGATAGTAAATAGCTATCACTAATTGAAAAGTCTCCAACCTTAGTTCTAACTAGAGCTGCCATTGAACCGACTGTATTTAACTTCTCAGCGATGTCAATACACATCGACCTGATATATGTACCTGCACTACAAACAACTCTAAAATCAATGTATTCATCTCTGTATTCAAGTAATTCTATTTCATGAATTGTAACTTTTCGTTGCTTAATCTCAACCTCTTTATTCTCTCTAGCATATTGATAAAGTTTTTTTCCATTTACTTTAATAGCTGAATAAATAGGAGGTGTCTGCATAAAAGTTCCTAAAAAACTATTTAAAACATCTATTACTTGTCGTTGTGTGTATACTCCATATTTCTTCTCTTCAATAACTTCTCCCCACACATCATAAGTATCGGTTTTAACTCCAAGTTTCAATCTGCAAATATACTCTTTTGTTGCAGCTTCAAAAAAAGGTAGTAGCTTAGTGCTTCTATCGATAAAACAAACTAGCAAACCGGTAGCATTCGGATCTAAAGTTCCAGAATGCCCTACTTTGTTGACATTCAGAATTTTTTTTAATCGATTAACAACTTGGAAAGAAGTCAATCCCTTTTCTTTGTTTATTAATATTATTCCATTCATCAATTAATATTATATAATATTTATATGAGAAAAAAAATTTTAACTAATATGAAAAGAGCAATTTATGACTTTAATTTAATAGAAGAAGGAGACAAAGTATGTGTAGGTATCTCTGGAGGAAAAGATTCAATGGCTTTAATCCATGCTTTAAACACATATAAAAGATATGCACCGTTTAAATTTGATATAGTTGCTATTAACTTAATAATGGGATTTCCTAATATGGATTTTACAATTGTTAAAAAATACTTTGAAAATAATAAAATTGAATTTATTCAGTACCCAACACAAATCTATGAAATACTAAAGCTTAATTTAAACAAAGATGGTTCACTTAAATGCTCATTGTGTTCAAAATTTAAGAAAGCTTTAATAATAACAGCAGCAAAAGAACATAACTGCACTAAAGTTGCGTTCGGACATCATGCAGATGATGCTATTGAAACTTTATTCTTAAACGCAATTCATGGCGGAAAAATAGCGACCTTTAAACCAAGAATGTATATGGACAGAACAGATACTGTGTTTATTAGACCTTTTGTTTATGCTCGAGAACAAGAAATATCTAGTTATATTGAAACAGAAAAAATTCCATTAGTTAAAAGTACTTGTCCCAATGATGGTTTCACCCAAAGAACAAGTGCGAAGAGTTTGCTAAATAATATCTATAAGGAATACCCAAGCGCTTATGATAACTTTTTATTAATGTTATCTAACATCGATAAAATAGATCTATGGGAAAAAGAAAGTATCGGAAATTAAATATTCAAATTAATTAAAATAAAATAAAAAGCGAATTAATCATTCGCTTTTTTAATTAGATTTTCAAGATGATTAGCTTTTTCTAAGCTATCATCATAAATAAATTTTAAATCTGGAGTTTTGTAAGTTTTTAAAAATTTTGCTAACTGAGATCTAATATGACCTTTCGCTCTTGTTAATGAGTTTAAAGTCTTTTCCTTACCAGGAGAATAAGTCATAAAGTAAATTTTAGCCATCGATAAATCTCTTGTAACAACTACATCTGTTATAGTTACAAGACCAACATTAGGGTCATTAAGTTCAAACTCAATTATTTGTGCAACATTTTTTTTAATAATGCTAGCAATTCTTTCATTTCTTATACTCAATTTGCATCCACCTCTTGGTCACCATATGCTTCGATAATATCATTGATTTTTAAATCATTATAATTTTCAATAGTAATACCACAATCATATCCAGCAGAAACCTCTTTAGCATCATTTTGGAAACGTTTAAGGGAGTTTAATTTTCCTGTATAGATAACAACACCTTCTCTAATTAAACGCATTGCAGAGTCTTTAATAATCTTGCCATCAGTTACCATACAACCGGCAATAGTTCCAATCTTACTAACTTTAAATAGTTCACGTACTTGAGCTTGACCATAAATAACTTCTTCAAACACTGGAGCCATTAAACCTTTCATTGCAGATTCAATTTCTTCAATTGCGTTATAGATAATATTATGAAGTCTAATTTCAACATTATTTTCTTCAGCTTTTTTACGAACATTAGCATCAGGCCTTACATTAAAACCTATAATAATTGCATTTGATGCGTTAGCTAACATAACATCATTTTCACTGATAGCACCAGCACTAGAACGTAAAACATTTACCTTAACACCATCAACTTCAATACGCTCTAACGAAGCTTTTAAAGCCTCAGCACTACCACCAACATCAGCTTTAATGATAACTTCTACCTGAGCAACATCACCTTCTTTAATCTTTTGAGCTAAATCATCTAAACTGCGAGCACTGCTCTCCTTACGATCAGCTTCGATCTTAGCAATCGCTCTAGCTTGAGCAACACTTCTTGCAGTTTTATCATTAGCAAAAGCTTTAAATAAATCACCAGCTTCTGGAACTTCGTTTAAACCAATGATTTCTACCGGCATAGATGGAGTAGCATTTTTAATTTCTCTACCACTATCATCCGTCATGCGGCGAATCTTACCATAACTATGACCAACAACAACGCTATCACCGTATTTTAAAGTACCATTCTTAATCAATAATGTCGCAACTGGTCCACGTCCTTTATCAAGTTTAGCCTCAACAACAGTTCCATAAGCAGCCTTATCAGGATTAGCTTTTAATTCACCAACCTCAGAAACAATTAAAATAGTTTCTAAAAGTTCATCAATACCTTCACCAGATTTAGCGGAAACTTTAGAGAAAATAGTCTCTCCACCCCATTCTTCAGTAATTAAACCTAGTTCGCTCATTTCACTTAAAATTCGCTCAAAGTTCACATTCGGTTTATCAATTTTATTGATAGCAACAATAATCGGAACATTAGCAGCCTTTGCATGATCAACTGCCTCTTTTGTTTGAGGCATAACACCATCATCTGCAGCAACAACAATAATACAAATATCGGTAACTTGAGCACCGCGAGCTCTCATCGCTGTAAAAGCAGCATGTCCAGGAGTATCTAAGAAAGTAACAGGCTTCCCTTTTACTTTAATTTGATATGCTCCAATATGCTGAGTAATTCCCCCTGCTTCACCATCAACAACTTTCGTCTTACGAATTGTATCTAGTAAAGTAGTTTTACCATGGTCAACATGTCCCATGATAGTAACGATAGGAGCTCTTTCAGAAAGATTAGCATCATCATCCACTTCATCCTCCAAAGCGAATTCTTCAACAATTTCTTCTTTTGTAGCTTCCACACCAAAATCCATACAAATTAACTGCACAGATTCATCATCAAGCGAACTGTTAATAGTCACCATTTTACCTAACATGAACAACAGTTTGATAATATCACTTGAATTTCTATTAAGCTTTTCTGATAATTTTTGGACAGTAATTCCCTCAGTATAAGTAATTTCTGTCACCTTTACATTTTCACTTACGGGGTGAGTAAAGTTCTTTTTCTTATTATTCGGTCTTCGATTCGGTCTTCTAGCCATAATCTAGTACCCCCCTTCTCTGTTTATTTTTTAATTAACTTTTCTAATTCAAAGTAAAATTCTTCACTTACTTTAGTCTCTAAAGCTCTCTCAAGAGCTCTACTCTTTTTCAAAGTTTCAATATTTGCACTACTTAACTTAAAGTATGCTCCACGTCCGTTAACTTTACCAGTTAAATCGGCAATGATTATGCCATCTGGATTCACAACAATTCTTAACATTTCAGCCTTAGGGTGTTGTTCTCCACTAGCAATACACCTCCTTAAAGGAATTTTACGCTGCTTCATACAACCTATTCTTCGAAGTCATAATATTGATCAAATTCATCATAATCAACATCATCTTCCCATTGATTTTCATTAGTTTGCTTCTCTATTTCTGCTAATTCTTCAGCAGAATAAACAGGTTTAACTTTATACTCTAAATCCTTATCTTTCTTTAATTCACTTGCTCTAAGTTTGCGTTCTTCTTCGTCCCTAGATTTTCTCTTAGGTTTTTCACTCGGCTTAGTTGCAGCTGGTTTATTATCAGCTAAAGATTCCAATTTAGAAACATAAGAAGTTTGTCTTTCAGCAAGAGATTTCTTAGCCTTCTTAATTTTCTTTTCAATCTCTTCATCAGCTTTTTGTTTAGCTAATTCTTCTTCTTTAAGTCGCGCCAGCTCTTCTTGAGCCTTAAGTTCTTCTTGAGCAGCTAAATCATCATCAATAGTTTCAACAACTACTTCAACTTTCTTTTCAGCTTCTTCTTTTTCAAGTTCTTTTTTTCTTAATTCGGCTTCCACTTTAGCTAGATATCCTAAAGATTCCATTTTCCAATCAATCCCAAGACTTTCTACATCACTCAATGTTTTAATATCAATCTTTTGATTAGTTAATTTTACTGCTAAACGTGCATTTTTACCTTTTCTACCAATCGCTAGAGATAGTTGATTATCTTCAACAACAACTACTAACCCACGACCATCAGCATTTTCATAGATTCCAAGAACGTTAGCAGGAGCGAAAGAATTTTTAATTAATTCAGTAATATTGTCACTCCACTCAAAAATATCAATTTTTTCACCTAGTATCTCTTCACTGATAACTTTAACTCTTTGACCTCTTTGTCCAATACATGCACCAATCGCATCTACATCACTGCGCTTAGAATAAACTGAAATCTTACATCTTTCTCCTGGATCTCTAACAACTGCTTTAATCTCAACAATTCCTTCATAGATTTCTGGAACTTCACTTTCAAATAATCTTCTTACTAAATCTCCGTCCGCACGAGAAACTAAAACCTGCGCTCCTTTTGAGTCTTTGTTTACTTCTGTAATAACAACTTTTAGCCTTTGACTTTCATAGTAGCGTTCATTTGGAATTTGAGCTACTTTAGGAAGAATGGCTAAGGTTTTGCCTAAGTTAACAACAGCAAATTTTTCCTCAACCGATTCCACAACTCCAGTAACCATTTCATGTAATTTACCAATGTATTCATCATGGACAGCTTGTTTTTCAGCTTCTCTAATTTTTTGTTTTAAAACACTCTTTGCAAGAATGGCAGCAGCTCTACCTAACTCATCAACGGAAATTTCAGTTTCATAATAATCACCTAATTTATAATCTTTATTGATTTCTAAGGCTTCTTCAATATCCATTTCTAATTCATCATCTTCAACTTCTTCAACAATCAATTTTTGATGAAAAAGTCTTAAATTTCCACTATCACCATCAATAGCAACTCTTACTAACGCATCTGGTATTTCCACTTGTTTGCGATAAGCTTTTACTAAAGCCTCTGATAATGCCTCTACTACAATTTCCTTAGAAATCATTCTTTCGCTCTCAATTTCTGTTAATGCAGAAATTACTTTATTAATATCCATTTACCCTCCTATAATTTTACGCTTAAGCGAATATATTCAATATCATCATAAGTAAATTCCAACTTCTTTTTTACCCCTTTGATAAATCCTTCTAAATAATATTTTTCACCTTTAAGTTCAATATTACCCTTTATTTCAGTAACTTGTTTTATCGGCTGTTTAAATCTTACTAATACATAACTCCCCAATACATCTGATAGGTCCTTTGCATTAGTGATTTCTCTTTCAACACCAGCGCTGCAAACCTCCAAAAAATATGCGTCATCATCATTGATAAATTCATCAATAATCGGATCAATAACTCTAGTAGCTTCCTCACATACATCCAAATTAATAGGGCTATCTTTCTTTGAAATTTCCACTTGTAAAATTTTTTCTTTACCTTGGTTATACCAACTCATATTAACCAATAAAACATTAATTTCATTTAATTTTTCTTTAATTTTTTCTCTAAGTTTCTCCATATTTTTCCTTTAAATAAATCAAAGAGTGGTTACCCACTCTTTGTTTTTATAATAGTAACACATTAATTGATTAAAAGTCAAACAAACTAAGTTGATCATCAACAGGTAAACCATTTAAACAATTCATCTGTTTCAACTTTGCCATTACAGTATTATTGACACCGGCTCTTTTAGTTAAATCCTTTTGAGAAATAAATTTAGATTTCTCTCTTTGAGTCACTATTTCATAAGCAACATTCTCACCTAACCCATCAACAGAGATAAATGGAGGAATCAACTCCTTATTATTCTCAGGATTGATGATAAAATCTGTTGAATGTGAATGATCAATAGATATATTTCCAATACTATAACCTCGACTAAACATCTCTAAACAAACATCAAAAACATCTAATAAATCTTTATCTTTTTTTGTAACACTTGAAGAAAGTTCTTTAACAGCCATCATCGATCTTATACTAGCTATACGATTTTCAACAGCTTCTCTTCCTTTGTGCATAGCTTCAATATCATAAGCTTTACATCTTAAAGTAAAATATACGGCATAAAAAGCAATAGGCATATAGACCTTATACCAAGCAACCCTTAAGCACATTAAGACATAAGCAACCGCATGTGCCTTTGGAAATAGGTATTCAATTTTTTTTGCAGAATCAATATACCATTGTGCAACATTTTTCTCTTTTAAAACCTTTAAATCTTCGACACGGATCCCTTTACCCTTACGTATCGATTCCATAATATCAAAGGATAACTTCGGATCAACACCCTTACTTATCAAGTACAACATTATATCATCACGACAACCGATAACTTCATCCAAAGTAGCAACTTTATTTTTAACTAAGTTATCTGCATTGTCATTCCAGTTTCCAGTTCCATGAGATATCCCTGAAATAGCAATCAATTCAGAAACTTTGGTTGGCTTAGCAGCTGATAATATACCTCTAACAAATGTAGTTCCAAATTCTGGCAATCCTAAAGCACCATTCACCTCTTTAAACTTATCATCCAATAGATCTAATGAATCAGTATTGGAGAATAGACCAATAACTTTTTTATCATTTAAAGGTAAAGTAACGGGATCAATTCCTGTAATACGTTTAAACATATACATAGCAGCTGGATCTTGATGACCTAAGATATCAAATTTCAATAAATTGTCATGTATCTCGTTATAGTCAAAGTGAGTAGTCATCCATTTAGAACTAGAGTCATTAGCTGGGAACTGAATTGGTGTAAAGTCTCTATATTCCAAATCATTAGGAATTACAACAATTCCACCTGGATGTTGCCCAGTAGTTCTTTTTGTTCCAGTACAGTTTTCAGCAAGGAAATTAATATAAGCAGCACTAGGCTCTGGCATTTTTAAGCTCTCATAATAACCCTTAACATATCCAAAGGCTGTATTTAATTGAACGGTACTAATAGTTCCGGCACGATAAACAAACTCACTTCCAAAGATTTCACGAATATAATTATGCGCTGTTTCTTGGTAGTCTCCCATAAAATTTAAATCGATATCTGGTATCTTATCACCTTTAAAACCTAAGAAAGTTTCAAAAGGTATGTCTTGACCATCATACTTAAGATCGCTATCGCATTTAGGACATTTCTTATTAGGCAAATCATAACCACTTTTATAAACCCCGTCATCAAAAAACTCACTAAAATGACACTTAGGACACCAATAATGCGGTATTAAAGGATTAACCTCAGTTATCTCAGCCATTGTGGCAACAAAAGATGAGCCAACAGATCCTCTACTTCCTACAAGTCTACCATCTTCCATGGATTTTTTAACTAGCAAGTGAGAAATGTAGTAAACAACACTAAAACCATTGCCAATTATATCGTTCAATTCTCTTTCAAGTCTTTCACTAACTAAAGAGGGCAAAGGATTACCATATTGTTTATATGCATTTTTATAACAAAGATCTTTAAGCAATTCTGCATTATTTTCGTAAGTAGGTGGATATAGATCATCTTTAATCGGACGAACCACTTCTATTTTATCGGCAATCATATGTGTGTTTTTCACAACATATTGATACGCCTTTTCTTCCCCTAAGAATTTAAAACTATCCAACATATATCTAGTCGTTTTTAAATGAGCATCAGGAATCGGGTTATTTGCCCTAATGATATCATCTCTGATAAAAAGTGGATGAGTTACGCCACCTAAACCTTTTGCAGAAACATAGATTTCTCTGAAAGTTTTTTGATATTTAAAACTATAATGAGCATCACCAGTCACAACAACCATCTTACCAAATTTCTCAGCAGTTTTAACTAAATTGTTTAGTATTAATTCAAGCTGTTTATTATCTTTGATAACAGTTCTAGCTATCAATGGACTGTATGCTTCTAATGGTTGTAATTCAATATAGTCATAAAATTCTATTAACTTTTCTAACTGCTTCTGTGTACCGTTAATCGCAGTTTCAATTAGTTCATTATTAATACAACTGGATCCTATCAAAATATTACTTCTTAATTTATTAATCGCTTCTTTTGTAAGTCGAGGCTCATTGGCAATGTATTTTGTATTAGCTTGGCTAACTAGTTGAAATATATCTTTTAAACCTTCTTGATTCTTAACTAACATGGTAACATGATTTCTATTAGCTCGTTTAATATAATCTTCTGACAAAAAATTATTTAACTTAGCTAGAGTATCGATACCCAATTCATTTAGAGTTTCAAATAATTTAATTAGTACCCTTAATAAAACTTCGCAATCGTAATCAGCCCTATGAGCTGCATCATCTTCATAAGTGATTCCATAAAACTTAGCAACTCTACCTAGTGAAAAATAACGTCTGTCAGTCAATAAGTTACGCGACAAACCTAAAGTATCAATTACATTATTATTTAATTCAGGTAAATTATTTTTTCTTAAACTCTCATTTAAAAAATGAAAGTCAAAACTTGCATTATGTGCAACAATCACACCATCTCCAATAAAATCAGTAATTGTCTTAGCTACTTCCTTAAAAGATGGTGAATTTTCAACCATTTGATTATTAATATTAGTTTTGTTTGAAATAAAATAGGGAATATCTATTTTTGGATTGATAAACATTTGAATTGTATCAACAACATTACCATCGCGGTATTTGATAGCTCCAAATTCAATAATTTCATCATATCTAGCAGATAAACCAGTTGTTTCCAAATCAAGAATAATATATTCTAAATCTGATAACTTCCCATCGCATTTAAAGTTTATTAGATTTAAAATTGGATCTGATACATAACTCTCTAATCCATAAATAATTTTAAACTTTGATTCAGGATTACTTTTCTTTATTTTTTTGTAAGCTTTATACATATCCGGGTAAGATTGCACATTACAGTGATCAGTAATCGCTATTCCACTTAAACCCATTTTATAAGCAGTATCAATCATCTCAAATGTGTCACTAACACCATCCATATCACTCATCTTAGTGTGTGAATGTAATTCTACTCTCGTAAGTTCAGCATCATCTTTTTCAATAAATAGATCTTCAATAAGTTTAATTGAGGAAACTCTAAAATCTAATTTACTATCAAACCTATTAACTTCAACTTCACCAGTTAAAACATAATAACCTTTATTCTTTAGTGAAAGTTTTGGTGAATCAACATCAGTGAATTTAGAGCACTTTATAGCACTACCATTTAAATCTGCAACAAAAAAACTCTCTAAGATAGAAGGTTTTCTCATTCTCTTACTATTTAATAATCTAAAATCATAACCATAACAAAAACCTGCAATATTAACAGTTTTATTATTAACTTCCAACTTTGAGATGTCTGTTAAGTTATAACTGGCCAAAACTTCTTGAGGGCTTCTAGTTTTAGATTCAGCGATTCTTACTTCATCTTTGGGTAAGTCAACCATTTCATAATTAAAAGAATCAGTAAATCCAACTCTATTTAAATATTTGGATAACTCATGTTTAATATCGTTAAAATAATCTAAAACATCTTCATTGTATACCTCAAAAACAAAACCACTATCCTCTTTAACGATGTTAACGGAATTAAAGTAACGACTTTCAACAAAATTATTAATATAATCATTAAGATCAACAATTTTATAATCTTTATTTGTGGTATCAATATAAATATCAACAGTATAATTTAAGTATGATTGATATTTACTTACCAACTCACTATAACAACGGTAAGGCAATAAATCGTGATTCTTAAGATATATTTTAACTAAGTTTTGTTTCTTAAAAAATTGAACTGCAGAAGCCATTTCAATACTCTTTAAAAATTCATAATAATTCTTATCTACTCCAATTTTATCAAATTGAGCAAGCATTACTTAACCAACTTTCTTAAAGCATCTTCTGCAGCCATTTGTTCAGCTGCTTTTTTTGTTTTTCCTGACCCAAATCCTAATGCTAAATCATTTAAAAAAACAGTAACTTCGAATGTTTTGTTGTTAGCAGGTCCATAATTATTTGTAGTTTCATACTTTAAAGTACTTCTTTTATCGCTTTGAACATATTCTTGTAATATATTTTTTGGACCTTTAATAAGTTGGAGATTAATTAAAGCATCTTTAAAATGTAAATCTAAAAAATCAAAAGCAAATTTGTCACCATAAGAAATATCTAAAGCGCCAATAAAAGCTTCAAATAAATCAGCTAGAATTGAGTCTTTATTATTCCCTCCCGATTTTTCTTCTCCTACACCTAACTTTAAATATTTATCTAAACCTAGTTGACGTGAGAAAAGTGCTAGAGATTTTTCACAAACAAACTGTGCCCTCTCTATTGTCATTTTCCCCTCATCTAAGTCACTTTTATTAAAAAGTACTTTACTACTCCATAACTCTATAACTGCATCTCCAATAAACTCTAAACGTTCATTTGATTCAACACAATCTTTATTTTCATAATAATAAGATGAATGATTGAAGGCAATACTAATCAAATCATTGGGTTCTTGTTTAATTTCTAATTCCTTAAATAAATTCTTAATATCCATTATCAAATCTCCTTATTTAATCTTATCAAAAATAATATCTAATAGTAATACTTTTCAATGATTTCAATATTAATATCTTTATTGTTCATTAAATACTCTTTTGCGTCTAAAAAACAATTTTTAATTATCTCTAAATCCTCTTGACTATTAACAAGAGCAAAACTTGATTTACCACTTTGTTTCACACCAACAATGTCACCGAAACCACGACGATAAAAATCATATTCTGCTATTTTAAATCCATCATTTGTCTCAGCAATAAAATTTAAACGTTCAACAACTTCAGGGTCTTCACTCTTACTTAAAAGAAAACAGTGACCTATATCACTATGTCTTCCGACTCGACCTCTTAATTGATGAATTTGACTTAAACCAAATTGTTGTGCATCATACAATATTAAAATGTCTGCATCTTTAATATCGACACCAACTTCAATAATTGTAGTGCTTATTAATATCTGAGTCTTCTTCTTAATAAAATTCTGAATTATTTCAGACTGCTGTTCATTATCAACTTTTGAATGAAGAATATCAATTTTATAGCGATCTTGGTAATGCTTTTTTAAAGATTCTGATAATGTAGTTACATCTCTTAGTTGCTTTTCTCCTTTATCGATAGAAGCGCAAACTATAAAACATAACTTTCCTGTATCTAAAAGATCTTCAACTTCTTTTTGAATAGATCTAATTGAATTCTCTTGTACATATTTTGTAACGATAAGTTGATTCTTAATTTTTATGGTGATATATGATATATCCATATCAGCATATAAATATTGAGCTATTGTTCGTGGAATAGGGGTAGCACTCATTTGAAGAATGTCTACACTTATCCCTTTATTAATTAATGATTCTCTTTGCTTTACACCAAAACGTTGTTGTTCATCAGTAATAACTAATCCTAAATTATAATACTTAACATCATCTTGAAATAAACGATGAGTTCCAATAATTATCTTCTTCTCACCTTTTTCAATATCATTTAAAGCTAGTTGAAGATCATCTTTTTTTAAACTCGAACTAAGATATATAATTTGAGATTTGTCAAAAATTTTTAAGGCATTTTGATAGTGTTGTAATGCTAATATTTCAGTCGGTGCCAATAAAACTGATTGGAAGCCTGAAATACTGTTAGCATACATACCAACAAAACCAACAATGGTTTTGCCACTTCCAACATCACCTTGTAATAAGCGATACATCGTTACAGGTTTACTTAAATCTTCAAGAATGTCTCTAACAGCAGATAATTGCTCAGCATTAAGTTTGTAAGGTAATTTTGAGATAAACTCTTTAATCAAATCCACATTTATTAGTTTTTCAGGTTTTATTAATTTAGCATTTACTTTATTGATTAACATTTTTAGATTGAAGAAAAATAATTGTTGGTATTTTAATCTTTCGATACTTTTCTTTAAACTATAAATACTGCTGGGATAATGGATATTTAAATAACTGTTTTTTAAGTCAATAAAGTCATACTTATCAATAATTTCTTGTGGTAGATTATCTTTAACATTCAATGATGATAGTCCTTTAACAACAATTTTTCTAAACTGGTCATTTGTTATAGATGAATTTAGATGATATACAGGTACTATTCCTTCTAATTCAGAGATGCTTTTAGTATTGTAGTTAGTTATTAACAAACTTTCATTGCTTTGTTTACTACCAAAAAAAGTTAAAGGTATTCCTACCAATTTATTAATCCATTGTCGATTAAAAATACTTGCATTATAAATTTGATTATCAACTTTGATTTTAAATACACTTCTAGTTTTTTTAGCAAATCGATATGTGCTTACTTGACTTACAATGATTCCACTAAAAACTACACTCTCTTTAATTCGCGCTTCTGCTAAATTGCTCTCTTTAATTTCATGGTACCTAAAAGGAAAGTGATTAACTAGGTCTTCTTTAGAAAAAAGGCCCAAAGATTCAATTTGGGCTTTTTGTTTTTTTGTTAGCTTTAAGCTATTCACTACTCTACTCCAAAAACGAATGAATAGACTGGTTGTTTTCCAATAATCACTTCATATTCAACATTAAATTTTTCATCTAAATAATCAGTAATTTCTTTTGTTTCGCTTTCAACAGTATCTTCACCAACAATAACAGTTAAAATTTCAGATCCAGGTTTAATTAACTTGTCAAGAAGATGTTTCGCAACCAAAATCTTGCTTGTGTTAGTGACAATGATATCTTTCTCTAAGATACCCATATAATCATTTTCCATGATCTCAAGGCCATTAAACACTGTATCTTTGATTGCATAAGTAACACTTGCGCTTGTTGTATTTTCAATAGCAGCTTGCATCTCTGCAATATTATCTTCCATTTCACCTTCAGGATTAAACATAATGCAAGCACTTAAGCCTTGAGGAATTGTTTTAGTTGGTAAAACATGAATGTTAATGTCATCAAAAGCAGATGCTGCTTGGTTTGCTGCTAAAATAATATTAGAATTATTTGGCAAAATAATAATATTATCAGCATTAGCCTTCTTAATTATCGATACAAAGTCCTCAGTCGCTGGATTCATAGTTTGTCCACCAGTAATAATGAAGTCAGCTCTTAATTCTTTAAAAGCTTTTTCAATACCCTCACCACTTGCTACTGCGATAATAGCGTACTTAGTTTTCTCTTTTGGCGTTTCTTTAATTGTGATCTCTTCATGTTGAACAGACATATTTTCAATCTTCAATTTCAAGAACTCTCCATATTTTTGAGCTAGATTTAAAGCATCTCCAGGTTTTAAAGTATGGACATGGACCTTTACAATATCATCATCTGCAACAACAACAATAGACTCTCCACCATTATTAGTTAAACTTGTTTTAAGTTCATTCTCATCAAAATCTCTTAGATGTGCATCATTTAAGGTAATAATAAATTCTGTGCAATAACCAAATTCTTCACTCTCTAAATTTGTAGCACTACTAACAACTGTTTCAACATTATCCAATTTAGCAATTGGATTTCCTTTTAACGCTTGAAGAATACCATCAAAAATTACACATAGCCCAGCTCCGCCACTATCAACTACACCAACTTCCTTTAAGACAGGTAGTAAGTTAGGTGTGTTTTCTAACGAAGTCAATGAAAATTGATAAAAATTTTCCATGAAAGTAATAAAATCTACATCTGGATTTTCCTCGATATATTTAACTCCTAATTCAGAAGTTTCTCTAATAACAGTAAGAATTGTGCCCTCAACAGGTCTCATAACAGCTTTATAAGCTACTTTAGTACCATTTTCCCAAGCGTAAGCAAATGTTTTAACGTCAATTGTCTCAACCTCTGCTATTCCTTGATAAAAACCTCTAAAAATTTGTGACAAGATTACACCAGAGTTACCTCTAGCGCCCATCAATAAACCTTTTGATAGAATCTTACCTAAATCACCACAATGTGTACTATCAGCACTTAAGCAATCTCTAACACCTGAAGCAAAAGTTAAGTGCATATTGGTACCTGTATCTCCATCAGGTACAGGGAAGACATTTAATGCATCAATACGTTGATATTGATTAGTTAAGTGATTAGCACCACTTTCTAACATCCCCTTCATTAATTCTGAATTTAAAATTTTAACCATTAATCAATCACCTTAACTCCCTGTACATAGATATTAATATTATCAAATTCTAAATCCAAAGCTTTCTTTAATACATATGCTACATTTTTTTGTGTCTCTACAACAACTTGTGAAATCTTCACACCATATAAAACAACAATGTAAAGTTCTAATGTAGTAACTCCATTAACTTCCTTAATTACTACGCCTTTTGAATAGTTTTCAGTTTTTAACAACTCTGCTAAACCATCACGAAATAACTTCTTAGAAGCCATTCCAACAATTCCATAACATTCGCTAATAGCTCCACCAACTAAAGTCGCAATTGCTTCAGTACTTACATTAATGTTGCCATATTCATTTGTTCTTTTAATACTCATTTTTAGCCCTCCTGACAATCTTTAACAACTGCCGAACTTGTAGATTTATCAAAATATATACATGCATTTCTTTCTTTTAAATTATCAACGATCTTACTATAACTCTCAATCATTGAGAAAGATTCTTTATCTACAAACAATTTATTACCATCTTCCATAGTCAATTTTATCATATTTTCTTCAAAAGAACTTGAATAATCTTCTATTTCAGATATTTGACCTAGAGTTTGTTTATCAATAGATTTTAGAAGTTTGGTTATCTCACTTCTATCCTCTACAGGGAATGAATTTAAATAAGGAACCATACTTAATACATTAAACATATTATTACTATAAGTATATTGTTTATTCTTATCACTCATAAGATAAATTTGATCAAGATCAGTGAAATAATATAGGATGTTCTCATTATCAAACTCTAGCACTATTTTATTTCCATTACTCTTTTTAACATTTACTTTAGAAATAATCAAGTCTTTTAGGTTACTTTCAACTTCGCTAATATTATAGAAATAAAAATTTTCATCATAATTTATATCTGCTAATTCAAGAATCTCTGCATCAGTGTAGTAAATATTGTTAGTGATTTCTACCCCTTTAATTTTTGAGTTATCACCAAATAAAGAATTAAATAAACTATACAATAATATAGATATAACTATGATTGCTAACAAAAAAATAAGTCTATTTCTTCTTATTCTTTTCTTTCTCAACTTATTTGTTCTCTCTTGATGTAGTTGTAAAACATCAAGATTTTTTAATTTACTCATCCCAATTAAATAATTCCACTTCTCTGATTAATTTTATATTTTCCTTTTTGTAAACTGTATCTTCTACTTTTTTAATAACTTTCATTATATCTTCAGCAGTTCCATTTTGATCATTAATAATAAAATTACAGTGCTTTTCAGATACACTAGCTCCACCTACACGATACCCACACAAACCTACTTCTCTAATTAATTTCCAAGCAGGGATAGAATCAGGGTTCTTAAAAGAACTTCCGGCACTAGGCTTATCTAATGGTTGTGTTTCAACTCTAGCTTTCTTACGGTTATTCATGATTTCTTTAATATGGGTTGGGGTTAGTACATCAAAAACAAACTCAGCTTGTACTATAATCCAATCCTTTTCTTGAAATATTGAATGACGATAAGAAAAATTGCAATCATCAAAACTTATCCAACGGAATTCGCTATTTTCATCAATAACTAATACTCTATTAACAATTTCACTTATTTCGTGTTTGTAGGCTCCAGCATTCATGAAAATTGCACCACCGATAGTTCCAGGAATGCCACCTGCAAATTGTAAACCAGATAAACCATTATCAGCACATTTGTGTGATAAACTCATGATTGAACAACCAGCATCTACTTTCATTTTGTAAGATTCTCTAGCATATTTATCTAAGTATCTATCCATCTTAATTATAATGCCATCATAATAATTATCACTACATAATAAATTTGAGCCTTTACCAAAGACTTTAAATTTTACATTTTCTTTTCTTAGCAACTTAATAGCTGATAATAAGTTATCGAGCGAATCAGGATAGTAAACAGCTTTACATTTCCCTCCGGCATTAATTGTTGTTAAATTTGATAACTTCACTTCAGTTTGAATATCACCTAATAAGCTTAATTCTTCTATTATTTTACTCATTTAATAACCTCATTTATTACATTGATAAAATCTTTGCAAGCATTGACATTGCCCATTGCTTTTGAATTGGTTTTTAAATCTTTCAGTAATTCTAAATCATTTATAGTACTATCAATTTTAGATATAAACGTGCTCTCATCTAAATCTCTCTCTTCAATTAAAATCGCAGCTTTATTATTAACTAAACTCATTGCATTTAAATACTGATGATTAGCTGGTACATAAGGACTAGGTATTAAGATGGAAGGAACTCCTAAAGCTGTTACTTCAGCTAAAGTAGTAGCGCCCGCTCTACTTATAAGTAAAGTTACATTAGGTAAGATAGCTCCAACATCACCATAAGCGGCTACCTTCACATTTTCACTCTCATTAAAATTATCAATAAAATAATCATAATATTTACTGCCAGTTAGATATAAAACTTGATAATCTTTATCTCTAAATGCTTTTAAAGCATTCAACATAAAATCATTGATAGTCTTACTACCCAAAGAGCCCATAAAGACAAGAACGGTCTTCTTGTCATTGCTTAACTCAAACCCTTCGAGAACTTTCTTACTTCTTCTGACATTTGCAAATAAAGAAGCACGAGGATTACCTAAACACACTGTTTTTTTAGAAGGTAACCCTTTCATAGAGTCAGGATAACTAACAATTATTTTATCAACAAAATGACTTAGCAATTTATTTGCAGATCCTACCAATGAATTTTGCTCATGAATAATTGTTTTAATTTTCAACTTTTTAGCAGCTAATACTACAGGAACACTAACATAGTTGCCAAATCCAATAACTACGTCAGGTTTTATCTTTTTCAATTCTTGCTTACAAATATTATAAGCATCACTCATTAAAAGAATGCTATTAAACTTGCCAATAATACCTCCTGAAATAGCATCAATATCAAATCCAAAAAATTGATATCCGCTTTCTGGAATTATTTCACTTTCCATGCGCTTATTGTTTCCGAAAAATATAATTTCATTATCATTCTTTAAATTATTCGCTAATTCAAGTGCCGGATAAATATGACCACCAGTACCACCTGCGACTATGACTATTTTCATTTTTATCTCCAAATTATCTATTAAGATATTCTAAACATTTACTCGTAATTATTCTACCACGGTTGGTTCTGTTTATAAAACCTATCTGTAAAAGATAAGGTTCATAAACATCTTCAAGTGTAGTTACTTCTTCACCAATACTATTGGCTAGTGCGTCAAGACCAACAGGTCCCCCACTAAATCTTTCAATAATCCCTCTTAATAATCTATGATCTACTTCATCAAGTCCCAATTCATCAATTTTCAGCTCATTTAACGCTGTCTTAGCAAGTAATAAATCAATACGATTTAAGCCCTCTACATCAGCAAAATCACGAATTCTACGGAATAAACGATTCGCAATTCGAGGTGTTCCTCTTGAACGTTTAGCAACTTCTAGCGCTGCATCTCCATCAATCTCTTTACAAAAAACCTTAGCAGTACGATGAACTATTTGAGTTAATTCTTGATCATTATAGTAATCAAGTTTAAAGGTAATTCCGAATCTATCTCTAAGTGGAGAACTTAAATCTCCGGCTCTAGTAGTCGCCCCAACTAAAGTAAAAGGAGGCAATTCGATTTTAATAGTTCTAGCACTACCTTCTTTTCCAACGACAATATCCAAATTGAAATCCTCAAGCGCAGGATATAATATCTCTTCAATAGTTTTGCTCAAACGATGAATTTCATCAATAAACAAAACATCTCCAGCTTCTAATGTCGAAAGTATTGCTGCTAAATCACCTGGTTTCTCAATTGCTGGTCCACTTGTTGTAATAATATTACTACCCATTTCATTAGCCACTATATGAGCTAAAGTAGTCTTTCCAAGCCCTGGAGAGCCATATAACAAAATATGATCAATTGGCTCATTACGCATTAAAGCAGCCTTAAGAAAAACTCTAAGGTTACTCTTTAGGGCTGATTGTCCGATATAATCATCTAAACTAAGTGGTCTAAGACTAATTTCATCATCGCTAACATCTAAATTACTATCAATAATTCTATCCATCTTACCCCCTTCTAGCCGCTAACAACTGTAAGGCTTTTTTAAGAATAAATTCTTCTTTTTCATTTTGATAATCAGAAAGTTGTTTTGTTATAGCTTGTATTTCATTAGTTTTATAACCTAAATATCTCAGTGACTCACTTAAATTTTCAAAAACTAAATTATTAGTATTTTCACTTACAAAATCTAACTTACCTTTTAAATCTAGAACTATCTGCCCAGCACTCTTTGCACCAATGCCGTTAATAGTTTTTAAATAATTCTGATCACCACTTTCAATAGCGTTTACAAGACTATTTAAATTTGTTTTTGATAAGATATTAATTGCACTTTTTGCACCTATACCTTTGACAGATAACAACTTACTAAAAAAAGTTAAATCCTCACGAGAAAGAAAACCATATAAAGAAAGTTCATCTTCTGCGACTTTTTGATATGTATAAATAAGTATTTCTTGGTTTAATGAAACTTTTTCCGGACGTGAAAAGAAGACTTCATATCCAATTCCATTATTTTCAATAATAATAGAATTTAAACTAATGTTAGTAACTAAACCTTTAATATAAGCTATCATATATAAATTATACCACCCGTATTCTAATTATCCTCAACGAAATCAAATTCATAATCCAAAACAATAACCGTATCTCCGTGTTGAGCTCCAGCTTTTCTCAATAAAGTATCAATGTCCATACTTCTTAATTGTTTCATAGCACGTAAAACACCCATATCTGTATTAAGATTATTTTTTTGGATTGACCGATCAATCTTAGGCCCTACAATTCTAAATCTTCCTGGTCCATCTTTTTCAATAATTATTCCAGCTTCTTTTTCTGTATAACGATATACAACACTATTATCATCAACAATTTCTTCAACTGTATTATTAGTTTCTTTAATTAATTCATTTACCCTCGCTAATAAAGGCGTAATTCCTTCGACTAATAAAGTTATAATTGGAAATATCTCTAAATTAGGATAAGCAACTTTAAATTTACTTAAGTTCTCTTCCGCAAGTTCTTCATCCATTTTATTCGCAGCTACAACCATTGGCCTTTTAATCAAATTCTCATTATAAGTAACTAATTCACGATTAATTACTTCAAAGTCCTCAAGTGGATTCTCTCTACCCATATCTAAAACATGAATTAGAACTTTACATCTTTCAACATGTTTTAAAAATTGAATCCCCAATCCTTTACCCTTAGAAGCATCTTCAATTAAACCTGGTAAGTCTGCCATAACAAAAGAATCATCGTAACTTTTAACGATACCTAAATTAGGTTTTAAGGTAGTGAATGGATAGTCAGCTATTTCCGGTCTAGCTTTAGAAACTACAGATAATAAAGTAGATTTACCCACAGAAGGTAATCCAACTAATCCACAATCAGCCAATATTTTAAGTTCGATAATAGCTTCTAAAGTTGAACCCTTTTCACCATTTTCCGCAAACTCAGGAGCACTATTTCTACTAGTTGCAAAATGATAGTTTCCTCTACCACCTTTCCCGCCTGATAAAATAATTTCAGATTGATCGATTTTAGTTAAATCTGCAATTATTTCATTAGTTTTAGCGTCCTTGATAACCGTTCCGACAGGAACTTTAATTATCGTATCCTTACCTCTAGCGCCATGCATCTTTTTTGTTTTGCCATTAGTTCCACTTTCTGCCAGAATTTTCTTATTAAACCGTAAATCCAATAATGTTGATTTGTTAGTATCGACTTTAAAAACAATGTTTCCGCCATCTCCACCATCTCCACCACTAGGGCCACCCAATGGTACATATTTCTCACGACGAAAAGCAACAATTCCATTGCCACCATCTCCTGATACTAATACTACTTTTACTAAATCTACAAACATTTTTCCACCTCTAATTAAAAATCCCCTTGCGGGGATATTTTTTCTATTAAGCTTGAGGATAAACAGAAACTTTAGTTTTGTTTTTTCCTAATCTCTCAAATTTAACAATACCTTCACATAAAGCGAATAATGTATCGTCTCCACCGCGTCCAACATTAGTTCCTGGATGAATTTTTGTTCCTCTTTGACGATATAAAATTGAACCAGCATGAGTAAATTGTCCATCAGCTTTTTTAGCACCTAGTCTCTTAGATTGCGAGTCACGACCATTTTTAGTTGATCCTACTCCTTTTTTAGATGCAAATAATTGAATATTTAAAATGTATTTCATTTGCTTACCTCCGTTATTTTTATGAATTTTGGATAAATTTCTTCAATTGTTTCTAATTGTATTATCCCTGTTTTTAAAATAGTTTCTAATTTGTCAGTTGAATTTATTATTTCAATTTCAGTGTTGTCATCATTAGTTACTATTTTACAACTACCTGCAGCCATTATGTCGATTGCATTTAGTAAACCAATAACCACTGTACTAACACCTGCACAAACAAGATTCTCTCCAGCTGGCACATCACCAGCATGACCACTAATGGTTATTTTATTCAGCTGTTTCTTTTTTTTCAGCAGCTTTACTTGTACCACTTGCAGTAATCGCTTCTACTACTAATTTAGTGTAAGGTTGACGATGACCTTGTTTACGATGTGAACTACCATTTTTTTGTTTGTACTTAAAGATAGTAATTTTTCTTTCCTTACCTTGTTTTAGAACTTTAGCTGTAACTTTAGCTCCCTTTACATAAGGATTACCAATTTTTGGTGTCTTCTCACCTGAGATTAAGCATACTTTATCAAAAGTAACCACATCCCCTTCATTAACTTCTAATTTTTCTACATAGATTTCTGCTCCAGTTTCAACTTTAATTTGTTTTCCACCAGTTTCAATAATTGCGTACATTTAGTACCTCCTAACTTAAGACTCGCTACTTTAGGCGCTATGCTTTACTACCTAAATTATGCGGTTGTAAGTCTTCACAGACTTGCTTAATAATACTATCATTATGAGCATTCAAAGTCAATATCAAAATCAATTATCACCTATATCCCTGAATAATTTTAAAATCTTAAACTTCTACTAACAAACCAATAATTCCAATAAAGCATTTAAATCACTTAAAACAAGGTCACAATTACCTAGTGTCTCTATACTTGGTTCTATCAAATCAGGGATCATTATCGTTAAACTACCAGATCTTTTAGCAGCCAATACCCCACTTGCAGAGTCTTCAACAACAATGCATTCATTATTGTCTAAACTCAATAACTTAGCAGCAGTAACATATGTATCAGGACTAGGTTTTCCGTTCTCAACCATTTCATAAGTAACAATCGCATCAAACAAGTTACTAATTTCTAAGATATTTAAATATAAATCAACTTTACTTCTTCCAGCTGATGTTCCAAGCGCAATCTTATAACCATTTTCTTTAATCTTGGACAATAACTTGACTAGATTTGTTTTTCCTGAAATACCATTCTTCTTAGCATATTCAAACATATAATTCCTATGAAAATCCTCAACCTCTTTCTGAGGCCAACCACTTGGCATATATTTATCATAAATTGGTTGAGCGGTAATAGCGGACAAACCAATTAATTTACTTACAAACTCTTCAGTAATCGGTAAATTAAATACTTCGCCAGCCTTCAACCATCCAATTTTAGAAATCGCTTCGCTATCAACTAAAGTTCCATCCATATCAAAAATAATACCCTTATATTTTCTTAAATCCATAAATACCCCTTCATCTATCTCTATAAAAAGTACACAATCCCAATCACAAAAAGTAAGGCAGGTAATAAATTAGCAACCTTAACCTTGATAACTCCTAACATATTCAAACTTAAAGCTATAATCATCACTGAACCAACAGCAGTAAGTTCTATTATCATTAACTCAGATAAAAAACTAGAAATAAATCCAGCAAATATCGTTAAAAAACCTTGATATAACACCACAGGAATACTAGAAAATAATACGCCAAAACCATAAGCACTAGCAAAGAAAATTGAACTAACCCCATCTAAAACGGATTTAGTATAGAGAATATCATTATTTCCAATCGCGCTTTGAAAACTCCCCAGAATACCCATTGCCCCTACACAATATAATAAGCTAGCACTAGTAAAACCTTTTGCAAATCCACTATCTTTTTTAAAGTATTTTTCTTCCAACTTTAAAGAGAAATCACTAATTATTTTATCGATATCAATCCACTCACCAACAATACAACCTAAAACTAAAGATGTAATCACTATTAAAATATTGGTTGTATCAATAGCTCCTTGAATACCAATTATTAAAACACAAAGAGCTAAAATATTGATAACACTATCGTGCATTTTTTTTGAAAATAATTTTTTAGCAAATAAACCAATTAAACCACCTACAATAATCGCTATACCATTAACTATCGTCCCCATCTTCTACCTCCATTTCAAAATAAAATCTTGAACCTTTATTTATTTCAGAGTCAACACCAAACTTTAAAGAATGTTGTTGAAGAATACTCTTAGCTATACTTAATCCTAATCCACTTCCTGTTTTACTTCGGTGAAAGTTAGAAGAAACTTGATAATAACGATCCCATATCAAAGGAATTTGTTCTTTAGTTATCCCTAAGCCATTATCAACCACTTCAATAATTACTACATTAGATCGCTTTAGTAGGTTTAACTGAATAATAACTTCATCTTTATCATTGTACTTAATTGCGTTATCAATGAAATTTCTTACAACTTGATTAATTTTTATTTTGTCTGCAATTACATACACTTCATCGTCAATGTATGACTCAAACTTAACATAGTCATGCATCACTTGTTTAGAGTAACTATCTAACAATGACAACAAATCATAGGATAAGTTAAATTTCTCTAAATATAAATCAATAACTTCATCTTTACTTATAGTAGTCATTTCGCTAACTAAACTTGACATAAACTCTACTTCCTCATTTATTATCTTTAAATGTTGATTCCTCTTATTCTGGTCATCAGTTATTTCAATCAGCTCACTATAAGCTTTAATATTAGTTAGTGGTGTTTTTAAATCATGTGATATATTAGAGAGTACTTCTTTTTGCATCTTGTCAAAATCTGCTAATTTATTTGCAGTTAGACCCATAGTGTTAGCTAAATCTTCAACTTCACTATACCCCTTTACCTTAAAGTCAGCATTATAATTACCTAAAGCAAGAGAATCAGCACTATTTTTAATCTTAACTATTGGCTGAGTAATGTTCTTTGAAAAATACCAAGAAATAACAAATGCAATTACAATAACAAACAATGTTGAGATTAAAAGTAACTCAAACAATATGTTAAGAGTTGAATCAGCAGGTATCATCGGCATATTTGCTAAAACATAGTATGTTAATAAATTATTTTCTATTTTTTTACCAACAATTAAGCTAGATAAGCCGTTAGCATTATCTTTATTAACTTCTTTAATATATGAAGTTTCCGTTTTTAAAGTTTCTAGTTTTGCTTCAATTTGGAAACTAGCCTTATTCAATACACAACTATCACCAATGCTATCCGCTTGGTAAACAACATCAAATTCATCATTGAAAATGTATGTACATACATTACTTCCAGAAGTAACTCTATTTAACTGAGTAAGCGGGACACCTTCATCAATCATCTTTTCTACTTGATTAATAAAAGTATCGGTTTCAGTACTTCTTTGAGCTTCATAATACGGAACAAATAAATTAGATTGCAAAACAAAAAGAATCGCTAAAATTATTAATGAAAACACTGTAAAATAAATCCATGTTTTATACCTTATACTCTTAAAGTTAAATTTCAAATTTATACCCCAACAATCGAACTGTCACAATTAGATCGCGATATTCTTTCAAGTTATTTCTCAACATTTTAATATGAGTGTCAACGGTACGGTCATCCCCTTCATAGTAATAACCCCAAATTGTTGTTAACAGCTTTTCACGACTCAGTGCAATATTTTTGTTTTTAATGAAGTATACTAATAAATCATATTCTTTAGGAGTCAAATTAACTCTTTGATCATTGATCGTTACTACACAAGCAGCAAAATTAACAACTAAATCACGATAAGTAAACCTTTCAAATAATGTCAAATCTTTTCGCTCTAGGACCGCTTTAACTCTTGCCATCAATTCTTTAATTGAAAATGGCTTCGTTACATAATCATCCGCACCTAGTTTAAAGCTAAGTAATTTGTCATCTTCTGTGGTTTTTGCAGATAAAAAAATGATTGGGATATCTTTTATTTCTTTAATTTTTTCACAGGTTTTAAAACCATCTAAATTTGGCATCATTAGATCTAATATAACTAAATCATAGTGATTTCTATTAATTAAACTTAAAGCTGAAAGTCCGTCATTAGCCCCTTCAACTGTGTATCCTAAAATAGAACCATATTCAATTATTGCATTTCGTATATTAATTTCATCATCTACTATCAATATTTTAATCATGTTACTATTCTACCACCATTCTAACTAGATAACTTCCTTTATTGTTATTAAATAGTGAAAACTTTAAGATTTTTCCATGTTTTATTAGAGACGCAAATTTTTTATAGTCACTCGGCATTGCGACACAGTCTAAAGTTCCGCTCTCATCGCTTAATTCCAAAAAGGCCATATCTTCTCCAGTTTTTGCCTTATGCCCTTTAACTCTAGTTAACATCGCAACAACTTCAACTTTATTTTCATTAGTAATTTCAGCTAAATTTGTTAAACAATTCATTTTCAATTTAACCTCTTTACTAGGGTGATCTCTAAAATATACACCAGTTAATTTAATTTCATTATCTAGATTTACTTGATCATCATCACTTTTGATAATTATCATTGGTTTTTCCACGTCACCAATCATTAGAATGCCTTGATCAGATGTTTCCTTTCCTTTTAAGCGACAATATTGCATTATCTCAGGCAAGGATGCCAGTAACGAATTTCGATTGATAGCATAACTATCAAAAGCTCCTATTTTAATCATATTTTCTAGAATAGTATTATTGCCATTGCTAGAAACCACATAAATAATAGCTTGATAAACATCCTGGAAATTACCAATCAGTTTTCTTGAACTAATGAAGCTTTGAGCAAATATATTCCCAATGCCCTTAACACCAGTTAAAGGAAACCTTAAACACCCATCCTCAACTACAAAAACATCGCAAGATTTATTGACATCAACAGGTAAAATTTTAATATTATTACTCTTAGCTTCAATGATATATTCATTTGTTTTAGTTTCATTGCCAATACAACTATTTAAAAGGGAGCGATAAAAACTTAATGGGTATTTTGTCTTTAAATATGCACATTGATAAGCAACCATTGCATAAGCAACTGAATGAGAACGATTAAAACCATAATTCGCAAATTTTTCAATCATCGAAAATATTTTTTCAGCCATCTCAAGAGTATGTCCATTATTCAAACAACCATTAATAAAGTCAGCTTTTAAGCTAATTATTTCCTTTTCATTTTTTTTAGAAATAGCTTTTCTTAAAATATCTGCCTTACCTAAAGTGAATCCAGCCATCTTTTGAGTAACCTGCATTATTTGCTCTTGGTAAATCATAACGCCATGGGTATTCATTAATATTTCTTTTAAATCAGGATGTCCATAATCAATTAAACTAGGACTCTTTCGATTATTAAGATACAAATCAATATTCTGCATCGGACCTGGACGATACAAAGCTAAAATTGCTACTATATCTTCAAAATCAGTTGGAACTAACTTCTTCAATAAGCGACGCATTCCCACACTCTCCAATTGAAAAACTCCAGAAGTTCTAGCAAGAGCTAAATTTTTGTAAACATCCTGATCATTTAGAGGTATAGAATAAACGTTATTAATGCCAACTTCTCTACATATTTCAGCTATAGTTGTTAAGTTTGTTAAACCCAATAGATCCATTTTTATTAAACCAAATTGTTCTAAATGATCCATTTTATACTGAGTAGATACTAAATCATTAACATAAGTAATAGGAACATAGTTATAGATTGCTTTATCACTTAAAACAATTCCAGCTGCATGAGTAGAAATATGTCTTGGCAAGTATTCTATTTCTTTCGCCATTTGATAAATCTTCTGAAATAAAGGTTCTTTTTTTAATTCAATAGCAAAACGAGTAGATTTTTCAGGTAAATTTGTTAAATTAATACTCAAATCATTAGGAATAGTTTTTGCAAGATGATCAACAGCTGCCAAATTGACGCCATACACTTTTGCAATATCCCTAATAGCTTGTCGAGCTTTAAAAGTTCCAAAGGTAATAATATGTGATATTTGTGAATTTTGATATTTTGAAAATAAGTACTCAACAACCCTATCTCTACCAACATCTGAAATATCGGTATCAATATCTGGCATTGAAATCCTCTCAGGATTTAGAAAGCGCTCAAAAAGCAATTTATACTTGATAGGATCAACATGTGTAATTCCTAAACAATAAGATACAAGAGAACCAGCAGCACTACCCCTACCAGGACCAGTAACAATTTCATTCCTCTTAGCAAAAAGAATGAAATCATAAACTAATAAAAAATAATCTTGAAAGTCCATTTTAGTTATAACCTTCAACTCTGACTCTAATCGTTCCATATAAATTTTAGGAATTTTATTATTCAATCGTTTTGCTAATCCTTTTTTACATAGGCTTATTAGATAACTTTTAGATGATAATTCATTATTATTTTGGTACTTAGGTAATGAGGCTTGCGGAATGTTTAAATCATACTGACAGTTTTCAGCTAATAAATCAGCATTCTTTATTTCATTATCAGAGTAATATATTTCAATTTCCTCTTTACTTAGCATATGCATACCAACACCAACAGATATCCGAGTATCATTAAGTGTTGTTTGAAGTTTTATAGCGGTTAAGGCCTTTAAAGTTTCACTATCACTCTTTAATGGGTATAAAGCTCTAGGTAATGCAATACACTTAATGCCATTATTATGAGCAAATTTTCTCACTAAGTTGTTAATTCCTTGATTAAACTTAAGGTGTTGATTACTAATTCCAAAATAAAATTCATTATTACTAGTTAAGGTTTTAAGTTTAATCTCTAAAGAATTGTAATCTAAATTATCTCGTTCATCTTCAAAATATTTACTATCAAACAAAAGAATAATCTCGAGATTATCCTCATATTTGAAGAGGTCAATAAACCTAATAACCTTATTGCTAGTTGCAAGTGAACTTAAATACATTAAAGCCAGATAACCTTCTTGATTTTTAGCATAAATACAGAAATGTAAACAACTATCTTTATATTGTGTTTGAATACTGATGCCGATCAATGGCTTTATATTCTCTCTTTTTGCCAAATTAAAAAACTCGATTGCTCCAAACATGCCGCCTTCATCACAAAGACCAACAGAATGATATCCGAGTTTTTTTGAAACATATATTAATTTGCTTATTGAAATACTTGATTCTAATAAGTTATAGCAGCTGTTATTATATAGTAATGTCCCCATACAATAATTATACTATAAACTGACTAATACTTGTATTCCAATGAATCAAAAGTTATAGGCACTATTGAGGAATTATCTTTATCAGTTTCAACAAAAGACATTTCAACATTATCACCGATCTTAGTTAGAGGCAATTCATTACTATAAGAAAGTGGTAAAACATAGAGTTTTTCATCACCTAGTAATTGAATATAATACAAACTATTACCATCTAAAATTGCAGTTTGGATAAATGAAACTTCTCCTTTAACCGTTATCAACCCTGCACTAGGATCTACTTCATTAGAGCCTGATCCAGCCAATTTTTTAATATAATCAGCTTGAGCTTCTTCCAGAGATTCTCCTACACCAACAATTGAATAATTTGTAACATTAACAAATGAGTACATTTTAACTAAGCCAGCATCATCTTTTAAAGGTATAAAGTAAGTTGGCTGTTTAGCGATGTTTAAGAGAATTGGGAAAGTTGAAGTATAGTTTAAATGTTGCACTTGCCCTTCTGCTGAAGCCATGGCACTATACTCATCAGCACCACCGATTTTATAAAATTTAGCATCCTTGGTCTTTAAATTAATTAACGCAAATCCAACAATTGAACGATCAGCACCAACGGAAGTGATACCAGTAAAGATATGAGTTTGGCCATCAATATTTACATAATTATAGCCCTCTGTTGTTTGTAACATATCCTTTTGTCCAAACATAGTATTGATATAACCATGAACATAATAACCCCAGTTATCAACTTGTTCCCAAGCAAATTGAGATGGTTGAACGCGATCTACCCATTCAGGTATTTCATCCATTCCATATTTTTCCATTTCACCGCTAACCGGGTCACAAATTATAACGCCAGTAGCACTAGGTCCGCCAAAGAAACCAACCTCAGGAGAATATGTACTAATAACCCAATATGGTTTACCATTATCATCTATTTCAAAAGAATAGTCATTTAATAACTCAGTTCGATATTTAAAGCGTACATGGCGATATAGATTATTATTAAAATATGCGCTAGGAGTGTATTTAATACCTTCATCTAACAATACTAATTCAACATCATTTTGATCAGTAACATTTACTTTAATATACCCAGGTACACCATTATCGCTATTTTGCCACCACTTAATAAAATCTTGGTGTTCAAGTGAAGCAACTCTATATAAATCATCATTAGAAGAGATTAATGTATATTCATTGTCAACATAAAATTGAGATCCAAGACCAGAAACCTCACCCATTTTTTTATCACCTAATCTAATTGCTACTTCTTTATCAACTAAAGGAATTTGATCTAATGAGATTTCTTGAAAATCTTCACTAAAGTTAGTTAACTCTACCATATTAATTTGCTGCTGATATTGGCTGGCAAGAAAAAATGGAGAGCCTAAAAAGGATAAAACTGTAGTTGCTGCAAAACCTACTACTAAAATTCCAACAATAAGCTTAACTAAACGGTTAAAACTTAAAGTTAGAATCATATCTAAAACTCCAAAAATCCCTAAAATAAATCCCATAAAGAAAATACTATCAACACTTCTAATATTGTAAGCAGGATAAAATATATAATCTAAAATAAACCAAATAGCTATTGTAACAACAAACGCAATGATATGTCCTTTGTATCCATTTTGACTTCTTTTATATGCTTGATATTTTTTAAAATCAAATCCATTATAATTAGAATAAGTAGTTTTTCCATATTTATACATTATTTTACCTCCTTCAAATCACTAATTAACAATTGACACTGCTCAGTGGTTAAATCTTTAACACCAGATGCAAGTGCATGTCCACCACCACCATACTTATTAGCCACTAAATTAATCGGCAATTTCTTTGACCTAATAGATGCATTATATAATCCATTTTCATTCTCATAAAATAACACAACTATTGGATATTCTTTAATACTAGTAAACTCTTTAACAGCCTCCTTAGCTTTTGTCATCGTTGAATTAAAATAGTTAACTTCTTTAATAGTCACAAATACAGTTATTACATTACTATCAAATTCACATTTAGACCTCAAATGATTAATTAAAAGAAAATCTTCTCTATTAAAAGAAAACAATTCTTCAACAATCTTCGCAATATTCACATCATAATTCAACAAACCACTAGCTACTTTTAAAGTATTTGCAGTTGTAGATTTAGTAGTAAAATTTAAAGTGTCCGCTAAGATACCCTTGTATAGATGATTAGCAACTGAAGAATCAATGTTTAAGTCTAACAGATTAATGATATCAAATAATAATTCACAGGTAGCGGCAGCTTCGACATTAACAATTTCATAATTTGTATACTGCCGATCTTTTAAGTGGTGATCAATTAAAATACTTTCTTTACAATTGACATAATTTTGATTTAAAACTCTATCAGCGGTTGAACAATCAACAATAAGGCCTAAAGAATCGGTTAAAATCTTTTTATTATCACTTTCAACAACAAAAACATTTTTACTATCAAAATTCAATTCAATAACTTCTTTAAAAGAATAAGCAGAAGAAAATGCATCAGCATCTGGATGTTGATGCATGAAAATATAGATATTATTATATTTATTAATTAAATCAATTAATATTTCCATTACTTCATTAAGTTATAAGTATCTTGCGCAATAACTAATTCTTCATTAGTTGGAACAATCCAAACTTCAACTTTAGAATCGTCGGTAGATAATTTAACTTCTTGACCTCTTTTTCTGTTTTCTTCAACATTGTAAACAACACCTAGTGAATCTTTTAATAAGTCCATAATGTCAGCTCGTACCCCACCATCATTTTCACCTAATCCAGCAGTGAAAACAATAACATCAACACCGCCTAATTGAACAAAATAAGATCCAATATAACTAGCGATTTTATTGGCATACATTTTTCTTGTTAAAATTGCGCGCTCATTTCCTTTTTCAATAGCTTGTTCAATATCTCTTGCATCAGAAGAAATATCAGAAACTCCTAACATCCCAGATTTTTTGTTAAGAATATTAACAATGCCATGGCAATCTAAATTTAATTTATCAACTAAGAAAGGAACGATTTGAGCATCAACATCACCCGATCTAGTCCCCATCATAACTCCACTTAAAGGAGTGAAACCCATTGATGTATTAATTGATTTACCATCTTTTATAGCAGCTATAGAAGCGCCATTTCCTAAGTGGCATGTAATGATTTTTAAATCTTCTACTGATTTATTCATTAACTTAGCGACTTCTCTTGAAACAAACATATGTGATGTTCCGTGGAAACCATATTTACGAATTTTAAAGTCTTTATAGTAATCGTAAGGTAGTGCATATAAGTAACTTTCTGGCTCAATTGTTTGATGGAAAGCTGTATCAAAAACAAACGTCTGAGTAGCATTAGGTAAAGCTGTTTTAAATGAACGGTATCCAATTAGATTAGCTGGATTATGTAATGGTGCTAAATCAACTAACTCTTCAACTTTTGAAATTACATCTTCATCAACTAACACAGTTTTATCGAAATACTCACCTCCATGAACAACTCGATGCCCAACTCCAGTAATTTCTTCTAAATCATCAACAATATTATGCTTAATTAAAGATTTTAACAACAATTCAACAGCTTCTTTGTGATTTTCAATTGGCAAAACATTTTTAACTTTTTCTTCATCAACTTTAATTGTAAAATATGCATCGTCAAAACCAATTCTTTCAACAATACCAGATGTTAATACTCTTTCTTCAGGCATTTCAAATAATTGAAATTTTAAAGATGAACTTCCTGCATTTACTGAAATAATTTTTGTCATACTATTCTCCCTCTTCAATTTTCATTAACTCTTCAATGATTGTTTGATCATTTATTTTTTCAAATAACTTTGTTCTTAAATTATGCTTTCTAACTAACTCAAGTTTGCTCTCATAATTTCTTAAAGTTGATTCTACTCTTTTTAGTAAATCTGAAACAGCACTTTTACTAATTTTTAATATTTCACTAATTTCATTCAAAGAATAATCCTCTCGATAATAATAATCCATCACTTCTTTTTGATGGTCAGTTAATAGATTTTCATAAAAATCCAACAATACATTGACCTCTAATTTATTCATTAATTATATCACCACTTAACTCATACAAGAAATCATCAATAATAAATTCTTTGAAATCACCAATTTTTTCACCAACTCCAATAAATTTAACAGGAATATTAAATTTATCCTTGATAGCTAAAACAATTCCACCCTTGGAAGTTCCATCTAACTTCGTTAATATCATTCCATTAACTTCTGTAGCCTCTAGAAATACTTCTGCTTGGTTTAATCCATTTTGACCAGTAGTACTATCAATAACTAAATAACTATTGATATAGTTACCACCTAACTGTTTTTCTGCTACTCGTTTAATTTTTGCTAATTCATTCATTAAATTAATTTTATTCTGCAGTCTTCCAGCTGTATCGCATAACAAATAATCAATATTTAAATTCTTTGCAGCAATTATACCATCAACAATCACACTAGCAGGATCACTGCCCTCATCCTTAGAAATACATGGAATATCTAATTCCTTTGCCCAATGTTTTAGCTGTTCAATAGCTCCTGCTCTAAAGGTATCAGCAGCAACTAGCATAACAGTTTTCCCTTGAGATTTATAATAATTAGCAAGTTTCGCAATGGAAGTTGTTTTCCCGACGCCATTAACACCTACCATTAATATTAAGTTTGGTCCGTAGGCATTTTCTTTAAAACATAATTCGATATCTTGATGATAAACATTATTCATTTCTTCAAGTAGAACTTCTACAACTTTGTCAAAATCAACAACAGAGCGACTATCACAAGTTCTTTTAACCTTATCGATTATTTTATTGGAAGTAGATAACCCTACATCAGCTTCTAACAAGACAATTAATAATTCTTCTAAAAACTTTGCATCAACTTCTTTAAAAAAAAGTGAGATCTTTTTAAGTTTTGTAGTAAAAGATTCAGATGTTTTAGTAAACTTACTAAGATATTTATTATCATTTTTCTTCTTTTTTAAATTACTGAAGAAACCCATTAGTTCGCCTCCTTCTCAATCATTCCTAATGCTTCAGTTAATTGTATTCTTAACAATTGACTGATACCATTATTAGTCATAGTAACCCCAAATAAAGAATCACATTTATCCATCGTGCCAGGACGATGAGTTATTACAATAAACTGTGTTACATCCGCAAAATGTTTTAAATATCTTGCAAATCTTTCAACATTAGCAGGGTCTAAAGCAGCCTCACACTCATCTAATATGCAAAGCGGGATAGGGCTTACTTTAAGTATTGAAAATAAAACACTCAAAGCTATCATACTTTTTTCACCACCAGAGAATAAACGAATATTTTTAACACTCTTACCAGGAGGTTGAATATCAATATCGACTCCAGAATTTAAGATATCATCAGGATTTTCAAGAACTAATTTAGCTTTTCCTCCTCCAAATAACTGAGCAAACACTCCAGGTAGCACTGCATTAATTTCATTAAATTTCGTAAAGAATCTTTCAACCATTTTCTTGTCAGTTTCATCCATAAAATCTAATAACTCTTTGATAGAAGATTCTAGTTGTTCTACTTCCTTAGTAAGTGTTTCATAGCGCTCACTTACCCTTTCAAATTCTTCAGGAGCTTCTAAATTAACATTCCCTAAAGCTTGAATTTCATGTCTTAATAAATTAGCTTTATCTTTAGCTCCTTGGTCAACTTCTTTCGCTTGTGTTAAAGCAGTTTCATAAGACATTTGGTAATCACTGTTTAAACGGAAAAGTGCATTATCAATATTCGCTTTGAATGTTGCCATCTCAACACTGATACTCTTAATCTTGATATTAACTTCGCTTAACTCTCTTCTTAATAGTCGAATTTGGTTTTCTTTGCTTTCAATATCTTTAGATAGTGCGCTTCTAGTTGATCTATCTTTACTTAGTCGATTGTTAATTTCATCCCTTTTGCCATAAAACGAATTTAACTTTTCAATAATTTGTTTACCAGCGCTATCTAATGAAATTGATTGTTCATTGCCCTCACTTGTTTCAATATCATAACTTAATTTAGTCAGTTTAGCTTTTTTAGCTTCAATAACTGGTGAAACTTGAGCAATATTAAGTTTGCCTTCTAATAATTCTTCATTGATTTTAGACTGTTTGGCTCTCAAATCATTTACTTCTAACAATAGATTGCTTGTTTGTTGTCTCAAGTTATCAACCCTTATAGTTAGATCATTAATTTGCTTTTCTAAACTCAATAGAGATGCACCGTCTTTATTTTTACCACCCGTAATTGATCCACCCTTATGTACAACTTCTCCATCAATGGTAACAATTTTAGTTTTAAATTTTATCATAACCGCTAATTTATTTGCATTGATTAGATTGTCTACAATAATTATATTATTTAGTAAACCGTATCTTAGAATATCACTAACTTCATCACTATTAACAAACTCGCTAGCAAGGCCTAAGAATCCATCACAACTCTCTGCAACAGTCAAAATATTATGTTCTAAAATTCTTTCTTTAACTACGTTAATTGGCAAGAAAGTTGCTCTGCCACCGCTGTTAGATTTTAAGTATTGTACAGCCACTCTAGCACTATCTTGATCATCAGTAACTATGTTAAACATCGCTCCACCAAGAGCTACTTCAATAGCTTGTTCATAACCCTCAACAGGATTAATTAAATCTGCAACGACACCAATAATACCTGACAATGCGCGATTGTTGATAACAGCCTTGACACCGTAATGCGATGCAAAAGGATTATTTTTAGTTTGTTTTAAAAAATTAAGTTCAGTTTCTTGTTTGCGTAATAACTCTGACTTAGTATTATACTCTAACTCAATTTCTAAAAGTCTTTCTTTTATATCTTCTAAATTTTTATCACTTAATGCTACACTAGCATTTAAATTATCAAGCCTCTTGATTCTATCTTTTAGTTCTATTTCAGTTTCTTGATAAGCCAATTGTAGTCTTTGGAACTCTAGTGTATCACCGTCAGTGAAAATATTAATTTCCCTTTTTTGTTCAATTTCACTTTTCTTAGCTTCGTGAATTTGAATATTTTGAGTGATATGTAATATTTCACTAGAATTCTTATCAATTTCACGATCTAATACTTTCAAATTTGTTTTTTCAGTCATATTAGAGTTCTCAAATACACTAATTTGAGCTTCCTTTACAGCTGATTCACTTTCTAAATTCAGTAATTCTTGATTCAATACTTCCAATTTACTATTTAATGTAAAAATTTCATTTACTAAAACTGAAACTTCAATTTCAACTAATTCATTCTTTTTCTCCAAATAAATCTTAGCTTTTTTAGCTTGTCTCTTTAAAGGGTTATATTGATTCCCTAATTCTGCAACTATGTCATTAAGTCTTGTTAGGTTATCTCTACTTCTTTCAAATTTTGTTAGTGCCTCATTTTTTCTTTTTTTATACTTAGCTACTCCAGCAGCTTCTTCAAAGAAAATTCTTCTCTCTGATGGTTTAGCATCAGCAAAACTAGATACGTTGCCTTGTGATATTATTGATAAAGAATCTCTTCCAAGTCCAGTGTCTAATATTAAATTAGTGATATCCTTCAATCTGCAAGGACTTTTATTAATAAAATACTCATTCTCATTATTTAATCTACTTATTCTTCTCGACAATTCAACTTCATCATATGGAACATCAAATGTTCTTTTAGAATTATCAAAAATAAGTTTAACTTCCGCAAAGTTAACACCTTTTCTTTTTTCACTACCTGAAAAAATAACATCACTCATATGAGACCCGCGCATTGACTTAGCAGATTGCTCCCCTAAAACCCAACGAACGGAATCACTGATATTACTCTTGCCACACCCATTAGGACCTACAACCCCAACAACATCATCATTAAAATTTACAATTGTTTTATCTGCAAAAGACTTAAACCCTTGCATTTCTATTCTTTTAAGAAACATTTAAACTCCTTATATCTAAAAATAATTATAACTCAAATTAAGTTTTATTTACTATTTATTTTCTCTTTAACAAACTCTCTTACTTCATTGTCTAACGCAAATATATCATCTATAGAATTCACTACTCTTGATTTAAAATGCTCAAAAGCCATAAATACATATTTTTCAATATCTAAAAAGCTAATCTTATCTTCCAAAAAACTATAGACACATTCTTCATTAGCACGATTCACAACACATCCAGCACTATCTCCTAACTCCACTACCTCAAAAGCTAACTTAACAAACGGAAATCTCTGATAGTCAATTTCTCTGAAAGTTAAATCAGTCCATTTTAATTGTTCTTTAACTGGAGATTGAAACCTTAAGGGATAAGAAAGTGCATATTGGATAGGGATCCTCATATCACAACTACCCATTTGAGCCATTATTGCTCCGTCATTGTAAAGGACCATAGAATGAATAAAACTCTGTGGATGAATAACGGCCTCAATCTTTTCAATAGGAACGTTAAATAAATGAAAACATTCAATTATTTCGAAGGCTTTATTCATCATAGTAGCGCTATCAATTGTAATTTTAGCTCCCATTGACCAGTTGGGATGATTCAAAGCATCTTTTTTAGTAACTCCTTCTAACTCTTCTCGGGTCTTATCTCTAAAACTTCCACCAGAAGCAGTTATAATAAGTTTATCCACTTTCTTTACTTCATTACCTTGTAAAGCTTGCAAGATTGCTGAATGTTCAGAATCAATAGGTAATAAGTTAACACCATATTTTTTTACTTCCGCATTCACAAAGCCACCAGCTACTACCAAAGTTTCCTTATTAGCTAATGCAATGTCTTTCTTTAGGGAAATAGCTTTTAGTGTAGGTTTTAAACCAACAAAACCAACAAGTGCATTTACTAAAGTTTCGAATTCAGTATTTTCAATAATTTCAATTAAACCATCATCACCATAATACCAATTAATATTAGGGTATCTTTTTGAATAAATTAAATAATCATCATAACAACCAACGCAAACTGATTTTAAGTCAAAATCACAAATAATTTTTTCAAGTACCCCTACACGCTTTCCTACACTCAAACCCACTAATTCAAATTTATCGCGATGAAAATTCAAAACATCAATAGTTTGTTCACCAATAGAGCCACTAGCGCCTAAAATCAAGATTTTTTTCATTACACTAGTATTCCTTTCAGTAAAAATGAAGGTAGTAACATTATTATTCCAGCTAACAAAACACCTAAAGTAACTGCAACAAGAGCCTTCTTTTTATCCATATTCAACATAGCAGCAATCAATGACCCGGTCCATGCACCTGTTCCTGGCAAGGGTATACCCACAAATAACAGTAATCCCCAAAATTCAACTTTTTCAATTTTATCCTTCTTAGAATCTGCTTTAGCTTCAATTTTTTCTACTAAACCTCTAAACAAATCAGTTTTTTTCATAAGGTTGAAAATCGGAGTAATCAACCATAAAATAAATGGAACAGGAACTAAATTCCCAATTACACAAATAATATAAGCATTAAGAGGCGCAATTTCTAAGATAGAAATAGCTAATGGTAGCCCTCCTCTTAACTCAACAATCGGAAACATTGAAACTACAAAAGCAATTAATTCATTACCATAAGTTAGCGAATTAAAACCATGCATCATTCTCAATAAAAAATCAATTATCATTTCACTCATTAGTTAAATAACCTCACAATATCATTGAATGTTGAAACTATAAATAATAACACTAATAAAGCAGCTGAAAACAAAATTAATCCATTTTCAACTCTTTTATCAATAGGCTTATTAATTATTGCCTCTATAATGACCAATACCACTCTACCACCATCTAATATTGGCAAAGGTAATGCATTCAAAATACCTAAATTTAGAGATAAAAAAGCTAGTAAATATAAATAAGGTATCAATCCAGCGTTTGCATATTCATTTGTAACTTCATAAATACCAAGTGGCCCACCTATGTTTTCAAGCCCTTTCCCCTGAAATAATTCAGCAACAAAAGAACTAATATCTGATACAACTATTCCCGTAGTTTTGAAACCTTCTAGAATAGACTCTGTAAAAGATAAAGTACGATACTCAGGTGTTAATCCTTCAACACCAAACATATAGCGATTCAGTTCATCATTTAACTGAGGTGTTACTTTAACAACTACAACTTCTTCGCCACGCTTAACATCGAATGTGACTTCATCCACATTAGTACCAATAAAAGTACTTAATTCATAATAATCGACTGGTTCAATAAAACTACCATCACTTAGTGTAACTTTCACCACTTCGTCATTAGCTAACAATCCCGCTTCTTCTGCAGGAGAACCTTCAACTATCTCTGCAAATACAGGAGCAGGAGGAATAACAACTCTAGGTTCAATCAAGTATATTGAACAAAATAAAATAACAGCTAAAACAAAATTAAAAGTAATTCCAGCTAACATAATAATGATTCTTTTAATTTTATTAACACCCATAAGCGTCCGAGAAGGATCGATACTCTCAATATCAACACCCTCTTCACCAGCCATCGAAACATAACCACCAAAAGGAATTAATCTAATTGTATATTTAGTCTCTTTTCCTTGGATAGAGAATAATTTAGGCCCAAATCCAATCGCAAATTCTTTACAATAAACATTAAAACTCTTCGCCATAATTAAATGACCTAACTCGTGAATAGTTACTAAAACACCGATAGTAACTATAAAATATATCATTTCCATACAAACCTCTAACTTTCACTAATTTACTACAAGTAAAATAATATTCATTAATGCTAGAACAACTAATAAACTATCTAAGCGGTCTAAAACACCGCCATGTCCCGGTAATAATGAACTGTAATCTTTGACATTATATTTTCTTTTTACATATGAAAAAATTAAATCTCCAATTTGTGCAAAAATAGGAATTAATAAACCTACAACAATGACAAATCCCCAATCAAGAAAATCAAAGAAATAATATCTAATTATCAAAGTGACAATAAAACTACCAACAACTCCTCCAATTGCACCTTCAACAGTCTTTTTTGGAGAAACTTTTGGTAATAATTTATGTTTCCCAATGGTACTGCCCACAAAGAAAGCAAAAACATCAGTTGCAAAATTTGAGATAACCACCATTAAAGTTAACAAATGTGAAATATTCATTAATCCTTTAACCCCAAAAATTGCCATTGCAATAATATAGATTAATACTAAACATACAACAAAATCCCCAACTTTAAAGTCTCTACCAAAAAAAGCAAGCATTACAACAAAAGGAGTTAAAATAACAATCGGATATTCCCAAATAAAGAAAGTAGAAATCAAGGAAATTATAATTAATAATGTAAGTAATTTAGAATCTCTAGGACTAACTACTCCTGCAATTTCATTACTTGCAAAGAAAATGATAATTCCTATTAAAAAATCTAAAAACAAACCACCAAAATATATTGCCGGAAAAGTAATAGCAGCAATTATGAAAGAAACAATAACTCTAGTTTTCATTTAAACCCCCAAATCTACGATCTCTACTAGCAAAATCATTTAAACACTTTTCAAATAAATCCGCAGTAAATATTGGCCACGCTACATCAACAAACATTAATTCACTATAAGCTAGTTGATACAGTAGAAAGTTTGATAATCTTTGTTCTCCACTGGTTCTAATTAATAAATCAATGCTAGGTAACTCACTTGTATATAAATTATCTTCAAAATCATTTCGGTCATAAATATAATTAGGATCATTCTTTGCAAACTCTACTACCTTCTCAATGGAGTGATGTATCTCATCAATTGAACCATAGTTTAAGGCGAAATTTAAAACAAGTCCTGTATTATTCTTAGTTCTTTCAAAAGCTTTGTTCATTACCTCAAGTGTATCTTTTGGCAATTTGTTTAAATCGCCAATCGCTGTAACTTTAACATTATTTTCCATAAGTTCAGCTAAATAATTCTCAAAAAACACTGCTGGTAACTTCATTAAGTAACTAACTTCTTTTTCAGGTCTTTTCCAGTTTTCAGTTGAAAAGGCATATAAAGTAATGGCTTGTAAGCCAAGCTCACTTGCTTTAATGGTAATATTACGAACATTTTCACTTCCCTTAAAATGTCCTGCAGTTCTTGCTAGTTTTTGTTTTTTTGCCCATCTACCATTGCCATCCATGATCAGAGCAACATGTTTTATATTTCTCATATAGAAAAACCCACAGCAACTGTGGGTTAAATAGTTTTAATTTCTACTGCTTTATCCTTAGAAATTTCTTCAATTTTCTTTGAATGTTCATCAGTAGCTTTTTGAACCTTTTCCAACATGTCTTTTTGCATATCTTCAGTTAATTCATCTGCTTTTTTAATGGCATCATTTACATCTCTTCTAGCATTTCTAACAAGCACTTTTGCTTCCTCGGCAAGCTTACTAACTTCTTTAACTAATTCTGCGCGACGTTCACTTGTTAATTGTGGCAATACAAGTCTAATGCTACTACCATCATTATTTACAGGTAGATTTAAATGTGAAGTGTTGATTGCTTTTTCCATTTCCTTTAGTGATGAAGGGTCGAAAGGTTTAATTAAAAGTTGTGTCCCTTCAACTACACTAATTTGTGCCAATTGATTAAGTGGCGTCATTGTTCCGTAATAATCAATCATAATATCATCAAGTAAATTAGGATTAGCTCTTCCTGTACGAATATTATTTAATTGATGGTTAAAATGTTCAATAGCTTTGCTCATTTTTTCTTTTGCTTGATTTAAATATGGCATGTTATTTCTCCTTTGTAACTATAGTACCAATTTTTTCTTGTTTAACTGCTTTTATTATACTATTTTTTTGATTAATATCAAAAACTAATAAATTAATATTATTCTCATCGCACATTGAAGCAGCAGTAATATCAAGCACATGTAAGTTTTGATTGATAATATCACGATATGTTAAATGTTCATATTTAACAGCACTAGAATCGATCTTCGGATCTGCAGTGTAAACGCCATCAACTCCATTTTTAGCCATTAGAATTATTTCAGCATTTATTTCAGAAGCTCTTAATGCAGCAGTTGTATCAGTTGAAAAGAAAGGACTCCCAGTACCCGCCCCAAAAATTACAACTCTTCCTTTTTCTAAATGTCTAATTGCTTTGCGATAAATATAAGGCTCAGCAATTTTATCCATACTTATAGCACTTTGAACCCTTGTAGGAACTTCAAATCTTTCAAGTGTACTTTGAATTGCTAAAGCATTAATCATTGTAGCTAACATACCCATATAGTCCGCTTGGGTTCTTTCGATTCCGAATTGTTCCGAGAACTTTCCACGAATAAAGTTTCCTCCACCTACAACAATTGCAATCTGTACATTTTCTTGATAAATACTTTTAATTTGTAAAGCTAAATTCTCTAAAACAGATTTATCAAATCCTCCTGTTTCTTTAGACTGCAAAGCTTCACCACTAAGTTTTAATAAGACTCTTTTATACATATTTTTGACTCCTTATAAAAAAGACACAAAAAGTGTCTTTAAATTACATCATTGAAGCAACTTCAGCAGCGAAATTATCTTCTTTCTTTTCAATTCCTTCACCAACAACGTAGCGAACAAACTTTACACAAGTAGCTCCTTTTTCTTTTAAATATTGAGCAACTTTTTGATCAGGATTCTTGAAGAAAACTTGATCCATTAAACACATCTCTTGTAATGACTTACTTAAACGTCCTTCAATAATTCCCTCAATTACTTTTTCAGGCTTACTAGACATTGTTTCATCATTCTCAATGATTCCTCTTTGAATTTCTCTTTCATGGTTGATGAAATCTTCACCAATTTCTGCACGAGATACAAAGCTTGGATTCATAGAAGCAATTTGCATCGCCATATCTTTAGCAATTTCTTCATTACCATCTTTAACAATTGTAACAACAGATGTTCTACCATCGAAATGAGTATAAATACCAAAGTTATCAGAGGTATCTTTATTAACGATTTCAAAACGACGTAATGTAATTTTTTCCCCAATAGTAGCAGTAGCTTCTGTAACTAATTCTTCCACAGTTTTTCCATTTAAAACTAATGCATTAGCAGCATCTAAATCAGCTGGTTTTTTATCTAAAATTTCATTAGTAACATTGTTTAATAATGCTAAGAATTGTTCATTTTTAGCAACGAAATCAGTTTCAGAATTCATTTCAACAATAACAGCAACATCATCATTACAAGCAATTTTTGTTAAACCCTCAGCTGCCACTCTTCCAGCTTTTTTAGCTGCTTTTGCAATTCCTTTTTCACGTAACCAGTCAACAGCTTTTGCAATATCAGCATCACACTCAGTTAAAGCTTTCTTGCAATCCATCATCCCAGCACCAGTTTTATCTCTAAGTTCTTTAACTAATGAAGCAGTAATCATTACGCATTTCCTCCATTATTAGTTTTAACTTCAGTTTTATTATCTCTATTGGCTGGAGCAGCATTACCATCTCTTTTAACGAAACGATTGTCACGAGGACGGTTATTACGTTGTTCGTAACGTTTTTGTTGAGCAGCACGTCTTTCTTCAGCTTTAGCACGACGTCTTCTTTCGTTTTCTTCAATTTGTTCTTGAACTCTGATGATTACATCTTCCATTGTGATATCAGTTTCCTCTGATTTGTGAGCGAATACTAACTCACCATCACCTTTTGCTTCACGAATTGCATCAGCCATAATTGTGATTGCAAAATGAACAGATTTCATTCCATCATCGTTACATGGAATCATATAATCAATTAAATCTGGATTACAGTTAGTATCAACTAAACCAAAAACTTTGATTCCACATTTTTTAGCTTCCAACACTGCATTATGATCCTCAGTTGGATCAACAACAAAGATAGCCTCAGGAAGTTTTTTCATTTCCTTAATACCACCTAAGAAGTTATCTAACTTGCTATACTCTTTACGGATTTGAGCGATTTCTTTCTTTGGATAAAGTTCAATTTGCCCACTTTCTTCCATTTGCTCAATTTCGATTAATCTTCTAATTCTTTTTTGAATAGTTTTGAAGTTTGTTAATAAACCACCTAACCATCTTTGGTTAACATAGAATGCTCCAGACTTTAAAGCCTCTTCCATAACTACTTCTTGAGCAACTTTCTTAGTACCAACAAATAATACCTTACCACCTTTTTCAGTAATTTCTTTCATTGCATTGTAAGCAACTTCTAAATACTTTTGTGTTTCTGCAAGATTGATGATATATACCCCATTCTTTGCAGTGTAGATGTATGGTTTCATTTTTGGATTCCACTTTCTTGTGTGGTGACCAAAATGACAACCACACTCCAATAATTTTCTCATTGAAACGATTGACATTTATTTTTCCTACCTTTCCGTTTCTCCTCCACTAGTTCTAACATTAATGACCACTTGGGCACGGAATAATGAATTCCTAGTGTGTGATGTACGTTAAATACATTTAACGCCTAGACTATAGTAGCACACAATAGAGATATATTCAAGATAATCTACACAATATCATCTAAGCTACGAATTTCATCTTCAATCAATGTTGCTTGTCTATTCCCCTTAAAATCATAATCAAATTTAACAACCATTTTGATCGGTTGTTTTTTTTCAAGTATATCTAAATAATCAAGACTATTAAAAGCCATTATTTGTATATTTCCAGTATTAATTTTTAAATACTTTTCCTTTAATATTTGATATGAATAATTATTTACAATCAAACCAAATTTAGGATACTCAAAACCTTGTCCATAAGGTCTTAAAACATCCCAACTATCTATTAAATTCAAATCAAAATTTTCAGTATTATAAATACAATCTAAATACAAAATATCATCAGAAATAAAGCTATCATCAACTAAATCGTTAATGGCATTTTTAAACTCTAGTAACTTAGTTTTTTCAATGCTTATTCCTCCAGCTAAATCATGACCACCGTAGTTTAATATTAATTGTTTCACTTTGTCTAAATTATCCTTTAAAGGAAAACTAGCGACACTTCTAATCGAGCCTGTATACTTCTCATTATTTTCAAACAATACAAATGTTGGTTTGCCGGTTAAAGTTAAAATTCTTCCAGCAATTATTCCAACTATACCTTCAGGAAACTCACCAACAATAACATTTACTTTATCTTCTGAATTAATTTGAGTAATAGCCTTGGTATAACAACTTGTAGTAAGTTTTTTTCTCTCTTCATTAACCATTTCGATTTGTCGATAATAAGCATTAGCACCTTCTAAATTATTAGTATTCAAGAAATTGTAAAGAAGATCTAAATTTTCATTTAATCTACCCACTGCATTAAACTTAGGAATCACATAAAATCTTAAGTCGTCTTCATCAATTCTCTTTTTAAATGTACTTCTAATAACTTTGTATTGAATTAAATTACTAGTATTAATGATCTCTAACCCTTTTTTAATATAGTAACGATTTGCTTGATTAACTTCCATCACATCAGCTAAGGTTGCAATTGCTACAAAGCCTAATAATTGTTCAACTTGCTTACCAAATATTGAAACAATTAATTGATAAATCAAGGCAGCTGTACAATAATTTTTAAATTTACTTTTATCATCATGGCGATAAGGATCTACAACAGCGATAGCATCAGGCAAGAGCTCTGTCGGTTGATGATGATCTATCACTATAGTTTCTAACCCCAAACCTTTAGCATATTTAACTTCATCAATAGCAGTTATCCCTAAATCAACTGCAATAATATAATCAACATTTATTGAGTTAAGGAAGTCAACACCTTCTTTTTTATATCCATAACCAACTTTAAAACGATTATTATTGTAAATAGTGACTTTATTACCTAACTTCTCCAAACAAAATTTTAATAAGTGGCTAGCAAAAACGCCATCACAATCATAATCAGCATAAATCCCAACATGCTTGCCATGATTATTTTTAAGGTAGTTTACAACTATATTTCCATCTTGATAGTTTTTAAAATCTATATCGTCAACAGGATTTAAAAAAGATTTAACTTGATTATCAAGGATTAAACCCCTATTACTTAAATAGACTAACTGCTCTTTAGGCAAGTTAGTCTTTTTTAATAATATAGTTAACAATGTATTGTCAATACTTTGTCTTTTAAGTAACCATTTTTTTCTCATTATTTGATACCAAAGAAATCATAAATCTCAGTTTTTTTATTTTCACAATCCATATAACCTTGGTTAAACAAACCGGTTAATTGTTCTTTGGTAGCTGATAATCTTGACACATCAAACAAAACAGAAGGTCTCATAAACATTGCTTTCTTTTCTTTAACTAATTTCTCAACTTCATCAATTTCACGATTATAAATATCAACTCTCTCAAGATTTGTTTTCCTTACCATATTAGGATATTTACGATAAAGAAAAGACAACAATTTTGCGATTAATGCACTATTAGGTTTTCTAACATATGATTCATGCTTAGTAGTTATGCAAAAAAACTTATCATTCCCTTTTTCAATCGATCTAAAGATTGGCATCATTGAATTAACACCGCCATCAATATAGTTATTATTTCCGATTTTAACTTTACGTCCTGCAATAGGGAGAACACAACTTGCATGAAGTCTTTTTAATTCAGTGTCAAAAGTCTGGTTATTAACCCAAACTGTTGAATCTGTTTCTAATTCATAAATTCCAAATTCCATTTCCATATCTGAATTTCTAACTTTTTGTTCATTGATTGGAACAACATTAACTAATAATTCATTAAACATATGTTTGTAACCAAGTAGCGACCCTTCTTTGAACAAAGGCTTTAGACCAACATTATTTTCATCGCACATTAACTCTATTCCAATTTTTTCTAGTGCTTCTTTATCTCCAGTTGTATAATATACAATTAAAACAGCAGTTGCGCTAATTGCACATCCGTGATCAAATTTAATATTATTCTCTAATAACCATTTTAAACATCCTGCAGTGTATGCACCACGCATACCACCACCTTCTAATACAAGTCCATATTTCACAATAACCCTCCTTACATCAATGGTGCTAATATATTTAATAAAGCACTAATGACCTTGCTGACTAAACTTTTTTTATTGATATCATCTAATGTGATTTCTTTACTTACAGATAAAGTTTTATCCATATCTCTCTTTAAATCTTTTAGAAATTTCATACCATATGCAAGTATACCACATTCAAAATGTAAATAATATGATCTAAAATCCATATTAATTGTTCCAACAAACCCGACTTTATCGTCAACAGCAATTGCTTTATTATGCAAAAAGCCAGGAGTATATTCATATATTTTAACTCCGCCCTCAATTAGTTTGCGATAGTTAGCACGAGTAACTAGCATTACATACCACTTATCCGGTACGCCAGGAACAACAATTCTTACATCAACACCACGTTTGGCAGCTAAATTTAATGAGTTTGTCATTTCTTGATCCAAAATTAAATAAGGTGTATTGATATAGACATACTTCCTTGAATTATTAATCATATTAATGTGTACTGACTCGCCGACCGCTTCACTATCTGTCGGAGAATCACTAAAAGGACAAACATAGCCATCTTTAAACTCTTTCTTTTGTTTAACTCGGTATTTTTTAAATTCTTGCGGCTTTTTAAATCCCATATTGAATAATTGCAAAAACATCACTGTAAGACTATATACCGCTTCACCTTCAAGGCGGACACCACCATCTTTCCAATGACCGTATTTGTTTTTAACATTGATATACTCATCCGCGATATTTACACCGCCAGTATAACCAACAACACCATCAATAACTAGTATTTTACGATGATCACGATTGTTCATTTGAATTGCTAGCTCAGGTTTTAAGGGGTTAAAAACCACAGTTCTAATTCCATAACTTTCCAACTTTTTATTATAATTAGCAGGCAAGGTTTGAATACAGCCGGCATCATCATACATAACCCTTACCTCAACACCTTCTTTAACTTTTTCTTTTAATATATTAAGAATAGGGTTCCACATCTCACCCTCTTCAACTATAAAATACTCAAAGAAAATAAAACTCTTTGCTTTTTGTAAATCCTTTAACATATCGTTAAAAATATCTTCACCCAATCCATAATATTTTGCGGTTGAATTATTATATGTTGGAAAAATAGCATTTCTCTTTAAATAATCAAACTCCATCGCAATACCTGTATCTTGTTTCCTAATTTCGTCAACAACTTTCTCATCAGTTTTAAACAACTTATGAGTATTATTAAAACTTACCAGGGCTTGTTTTTGTAAATATTTTGGAACCTTTTTATCTCCAAACATCAAATAAGTGATACCACCCATTATTGGTAAAGTCATAATTAAAATAACCCAACTTATTTTGAACGAGGGATTTTGACTACCGTTAATCACATAAACAACCATCACTAAACTAAACAATAGTAAAACATTATAAATCAATGGTGAAACAGAAGTAAATACCCCAATTAATAAAACATAAAAAATTAGTTGTAACAAAATAAGAACTGCAATAATAAAGATTTTACTAATAAAAAAGTTTAATATTTTATTCATATTCTTCTCCCTATTTAATTGTATCTATTATTTCAATATCTAATCCTTCTAAGAGTTTTAACACCTCACTAATCAACATTCCACGATACATATCTTTTGGTCTGTGAGCATCAAAACCAAAGATTGCTTTATTTTTATATTTAGAGGCAATCTCCCAAAATTTCCTTAATGGATAATAGGGTTGAATTTTGCCATCAAAATTTCCTTTATTCTCAAACCCCTTCAAATTAATTTCAAGTGGTAAATCATATTCTTTCGCAGTTTTACAGATATCATTAAAAATTTCTTCACAAGTAGAATTAAATGTTCTTCTTCCTAATAAAACATATTCAGGATGACATAAGTAACTAAATAATCCGCTTTTAATCGCTTCTATAACTTCATCACGATATCTTCTTAAAGCATCATCATTAGCGTAAAATGTATAGTCATAACGATCCCCAATCAAATATCGTTCATGTTGCCCCAAGATTAAATAATCACTTCTTTCTTTTAAATCTTTTAAATGATCAATTCTATCAAACAACCATTCACATTCAAATCCAACTAAAATTTCAATTTTATCCTTATATTTTTCTTTAAGAAAATTAATAGAATCTATATATTCATAACTTTCTTCATTTGTCATTCTGTCTTCAGTTTTAAAACAGTTAGGGACTGGCGCATGATCAGAAAATCCCAAAACTTTGACTCCAGCATCAATAGCTGCTTCAACAAATTGTTGGTCACTACCATTCGCATGCCAACAACGATATGTATGGGTATGAAAATTATTCATTATTCATTTTCTCCTTCACTTCTTCAAAAATCCTTATTAATTCATCTTTATTTTCATTAGTTAGTTTAATTATATAATTATTTATCATGATTTTACGATAAAAAGGTATATTTTCAAGTTTACTTACAACTTTTTGGTCAAACAATTGACAGTTACAATTTTCATCGCCAACAACTAGATATCTTTTATTAGCAGTGGTTAAATAATAATTATCACGATGGCATAAGTTGCAATTACTTTTCTTTTCGCCAAAAATACTCGTTGATAAGAAACACGACTTAGTAATCATCACTAAAGGCTTTTGGTAAATTGTCAAAGCTAAATTATTTTCCCCTATTTCCCTGGACAAAGTTTCCAAATCTGAATCACTTAATTCATGACTAACCTCAATATACTTAACACCAAATTTTTTTAAGAAATAATAAGTATATTGATTTGCACAACTTAATGAACCACTACTTAAAACGATACCACCAGAAGACAGTGCTCCTAGTTCACTAGCAACTGACATATTATCATATCTTAAATCTTGATAGTTAATCAGAGGCGATTGATAAGCTATACCACATTCTTCTGACAACTTATAATTATCAGTATACAAATAGTAGTCACTATTCCTTAGAAATTGATATTGATCAATATTCCTAATTAAGACAAAGAGTTTCCCATTGTTTTGAATTTTAATGTTCGGCAATTGCAGTGTGTTCTTTATAATATCTTTTGGTTTTAAAAAATAATTTTCCACTTGATTAATTAACTCTCTTCTTAAATTTTTAATTATTGAAATTGGCACAAAAAAATCATTTTCGTATACTATTTCTAGATTTTTGAAAGTGTATGGAGTATCTCCAATTTGATTTATCTTTTCTTTTATCTTATCTATTTGAAGTATTTTATCTGATTTTTCTACAATAAATTCACTGTAAAGAGTGATAACTGATTTATTAACAATAGCTTCCACTTTAATTTTATCACCAATTAAAAAGGTCCATTTGCTGTTAATTGGATATTTCTCAATTTCGAACTCTTGTTTTTCTAACAATACACTGCTAGTTAAAAATACTAATGCTCCTTCACTTATATTTTGTTTTAGTGATATTATAACTTCTTCACCTTTTGATGCTGAACTAATCAATTTACCTTGATTATCTTTCAAAAAATTAACAATTAGTCCGAATTCTTCTTTTCCATTATCAAATCTTATACCATCAAATTGGTAAAGATTGTTATCAAGTTTTATATAAACACCATCATTTACCACTTTGCTAACCACTCCTAATTTAACTCCTTGATGGTTTGGTTTTAAAGTACTGAAGAAATTACTATTAAAACTAGATTTGTAGTAAGCATCGGTTAAACCACGATTAAATGGTATTAATAAATTAGAATAATCAATTTTATGATTGTTGCGTACCTTTTTATACATCTGATTAACTATCGTTTTAACATAACTGATATTTTTTAATCTTCCTTCTATTTTAAAACTATCAATGAAGTTTAACTCATCTAAATGCTCTAATAGATTGTTATCTTTAGGGCTCAATAAATACTCACCATTAGTCTTAATTAATTCATCATTTTTTAAAAGAGTGAAATTATGTCTACACACCTGTGAACAATTGCCTCTATTTCCAGATCTTTTATTTAAAAAATAACTCATGTTGCAGAGACCTGAATAAGATAAACAAATTGCTCCATAAACAAACAATTCTAATTCAATTTCATGATCCTTGAAATTTAATATTTCATCTTTAGACAACTCTCGCGGTAAAACAACTCTAGAGACATTAAAGTTTTTTAATAAATTGATAGCTTGTAAGTTATGAACATGCATTTGTGTCGAAGCATGCAATTCTAGATTAGAGTAATTGCTACTTAAGAAATACAATAACCCCAAATCTTGAATTATAAAGGCATCAACATTTGTCGCGATTAACTGATCAATCACATCAACTAGAGTCCTAAAACTACTAGCATCAATAATGGTGTTTAGTGCTAAATACACCTTTCTTCCTCTTAGATGTGCAAAATTTGTGACATTACATAAATCATCTAAACTAAAATTAGTTGCACTAGAACGAGCTGAAAAGCTTGTATATCCACAATAAATTGCATCTGCTCCTGCATTAAAAGCAGCAATAGCAGTTTGGTAATCTTTAGCAGGTGCTAGTATTTCATTTTTCATGTTCTAACCTATAGATTTTTACCTCTCCTGGCTCAAAATAAATATGTGCCCAATAATCAACATATGTGTTTTCACTTAAAACATTATAAGTAGAAAAAATTAACTCTAAATTATTAGGCTTAGTTTCAATATTTTCGAAATTAACATAATGCATACATCCATTTAATACATCAAGATTCGCAACTACTACTAAATATCCACTATCAACCTTGTAAGCAACTCCACTAGCCAACTCAATAGGGCTTGAAAAATTCAACATCGTAGATGATTTTAAATCAACAAGATATTTCAAATAATCATTTCTAATCATTGCTGCTTTTTTCATTAAATTAATTAACTCAAAGCGATCACTATGGTCATAATTAAATTGATAACGGTCAAACAAAGCAAGTTTACCAAAATACTGGTGATTATTAGGAAGTGAAAATTGCTCATCACCATAACAATCTAAGCCTGTATTCATAGGTTGGATTTCAAAGAATTCCTGCCCTGAATTTATAAAAGGAATAGTATTAGGAATAAAGTAATTAAAAATAGTAGTCATTATTGCTAAGTTCTTTCCACCTTCCCTAGAAACAACACGAGGAGTATCGTGAGTCTCTACGCAAGCTAGCTGTGGCAATACACATTCCTTGGTGTGATAAACAAAATTATTAAACCTCTGTTGATAAACTCTTGTTAATTCTAAAAAAGCAGTGCCAATTATGCAATTGTATTTATCTCTTTTAATAATTTTTGCACGCGACCTGTCCATTTCCTCAGCGATAAAACCAAAATCTTTATCAAGCATTCTTGCCTTCTTGATAATTAAATCAATTAACTCCTTAGGTAATGCATGTCCCATATCGATTCGAGCACCATCAACGCCAAAATTATCCTGAAAATAGGGAATTACATCGCTTAAATAGTTCCACAATTCCTGGTTAATAACACAACCAGGATTTAAAGATGCTTTTGCTACATCATATAAAATGTAAGGTTTTATATCATCAGCAATTTTGTTAAGATAAGGGACTGAATTTTTAGGATGATCTAAATACAATCTAAAATAAGTTACATCATCCCAAGAAGGTTGAATATCATTAATACAATCACTAAAAGCTGGTGCTACTACAAGATTAAATTGTTCTTGAATTATTTTATTCAAACTCTTATATCTATCCTTTTTTGCGAGCTTTAAAACCTTTTTCCATTTTGTAGGATTCTCAGTTTTTGGGTCATTTTTAAATTTCAATAAATGATTTCTAACTTCTACACTTTTAAACAATGTTTTTAATTGCTTTTTAGCAGCAACTGTATTTTGCTCTATCCCTTGCACATAAGGCGGTTTATAATCTATTAAAGTGTTGCTATCAATCCAATAGAACCATTCAGGATAATCTCTAATCAACTCAGAGTTAACACTATTTGTACGAGGAATGATATCGATAACAACTCTAATATTTAAGATATGGCATGCCTCAACTAAGGCTTTAAACTGTTGATTTAAATCAAGCTTTCCCTCAACCATTTTATCTGATAACATACTATCCAACTCAAAAAAATTAGATACTGAATAAGGAGAGCCTAAATCACCTTTTTTATCAATTATTGAGTATTTAGTAATTGGTAATAAATATAAAACACTAACACCTAATTCTTTTAAATAAGGCAACAATAAAATAGTTTTAATAAATGTACCAGTTTCATTTAACTTATCAGTATTTTCATCTTCTAAAAAACCCGATTCATTACTATCGTAAGCAGTAGAAGTTCTAATCAACATCGAGTAAATTATTGATTCTTTTAGCCAGTCACCCTGACTAGTCTTGTAGTTATTAATTTGACTCAAACTCTCACTATAATCGATATTTTTATTAACTGATGGCAGTATTTTAGTTTCAATTAAATAACTTAGAAAACGATATGGATTAACATATATCTTTTCATTATCGGTTCTAATCACATTTGGATACCCAAAATAATTCCAAAGATCAGGATAAGCTACTTGTAAATTAGGATTTAATAATGCCTTTCTCTTCAATATTTTATTTAATTTAATAATTTGTTTCATGTTTATTATTAATCACCTTGTCACTTTCTTATGAATATGATAAAATTTTATAGCAATGCCCGAGTGGTGAAATTGGTAGACGCAGTGGACTCAAAATCCACCGGTAGTGATACCTTGCCGGTTCGAGTCCGGCCTCGGGCACCAACTTATACAACACACATCTACTGATGTGTTTTTTTATTACTAAGTTATTATACATTATTTGTTAAGTTATCACCTAACTATTTATCTAGACAAACAAAGAAAACCTACCATTTTTTATGGTAGGTTTAAATTTAAATATTAATCATTAATTCCGATGAAAGTCATTTCAGTTGGTTCATTTCTTTTTTTGTGATCTTTTTTTCTTTTTTTAATTTTAGGTTTAATATGAACTCTTATCCATAACCACGCTTGAGCAGCAATGAATAATGAAGAATAAGAACCAGCAATTAATCCAATAAAAATCGCTACATTAAATACAAAGATTTCTGGTGAACCCATTGATAGCAAGAATATAACTGGAATTAAAGTAGTTAGAGTGTTGAAGATTGAGCGCATTGCAGTTTGAACTATAGCATCATTTACTATAGCTTTATAATCTTCTGGCAACATTTTAACTTTTTCAGATTTTGCAACATTTTCTCTAATTCTATCAAATATTACAATTGAATCATTTATCGAATAACCAATAATTGCTAGAATTACTGCAATAAAGCTTGAATCAACTTCAAATCTAAAAATAGCAAACACTGCAAGAACAATTAAAATATCGTGGACTAAAGCAATAATACAAGAAACTCCATAGTCCCATTTAAATCTTAGTGAAATATAAATCATCATTGCAATCCAAGCAACGATTGATAAAGTGAAAGCATTTATTACAAGTTCACGACCAACTACTGGCGTAACTACTGAATCATTTGGTTCATTGCCATAAGTTGCTACTATATTTTCCTTCAATGCAACCATATTTTCTGATGTTACTGACTCTTTTAAAGTAACATTTGCAATCTTAGCATCAGTACCTGAAATTTGCACTCGACTAGGAGTATAGCCAAACTCAATGAATTGAGCAGTGACTTCACTATCTATTAAAGCATCATCAGATATAACGGTAATGTTAGTACCGCTTACAAAATCAATTCCTAAATTTAAAGCATTATCTCCTTTAAGACCATGATAAGTAGAGAATCCAATACCGATAAAGATAATAGCTAAACTTGAAATAATAAACTTCTTACTTATTTTCACAAAGTCAATTCCAGTAAATATGTCTTTATGTCTTTTTTCTTCATTTTTAGTTAAATCTGGGATATCACTAGTTTTTACTCCGAATAAAGATTTCTTATTATCTAAAACCCCTGAATTAACTAAAAGAGATAATAATAATCTTGATAAGAAAATCTGTAAAGTTAATGTACAAAATACTGTAACCATGAACATTGTCGCAAAGCCCTTAACTGCTCCAGTTCCAAAGATATACATAATTAGCGCAGAAATGAATGTTGTGAACTGAGCGTCAAAAATAGTTAAGAACGCTCTTTTATGCCCTTGCTCATTTGCTTTTTTTACAGTTCTTCCCAAATACAATTCATCTTTAATTCTTTCAAAAGTAATAATATTTGCATCAACCGTCATCCCGATACCCAAGATTAATGCTGCAATACCAGGTAGCGTTAACACACCACCCATAACATTATAAATGGCAATATTTAAGAACACAAAACAAGGTAAAACTATTGCAGAAATTACTCCAGGTAAACGATAAACAATAATCATAAATAACATAATCGCTAATAAACCAAACATACCAGCAATCATAGTCATTGAATAAGCATCTTGACCATATTCAGCACTCACAACATTTGAATAAATTTCTTCCATTTGCACCGGTAAACTACCAGCATTGATTAAATCCGCTAATTCTCTAGCTGATTCATCAGTAAAGTTTCCTTTAATTACTGCATCACCATCAATACGTGTGCTAACAGATGCAGCTGAAATATAAGCAGGAGTTTGTCCTAAGTCTTCTAATTGACTCTCTTTCGCATAAGAATCAACAGCAGGATCAAAATCTAACCAAGTTACAATTAAGTTTTCACCAGAAGCTGATGAAGCTAATTTTGCAGTAACTTCCCCAAACTTATCATTATCTTCGATTTTTAAACTAACTACGGGCACTCCATTTTCAAAACTTAATGAAGCTCCCCCTTCCTGTAAGACTGATGAATCCATCAATAATTCATCATTAACATCTCTAAAAGATAGGTTCGCAGTAGTTGAAATAACACTTTGCGCACTTGCTAAATCTTTCACTCCAGCAAGTTGGACTCTAATTCTATCATCACCCTCAATTGTGATTTGTGGTTCACTTACCCCTAAAATATCAATTCTTTTTGAAACACTTCTTGAAATAGAAGTCATTGAAGGAAGTGCATCTCCTTCATTTAATGGTTTAACTTGGTAAACGATTTCAAACCCACCATCTAAGTCTAAACCTTTAGTAATTCCATTGCTTACATCATCTGTATAAAATCCTAGTACCCCTACTAACATAAAACAGATTAAAGTAAATAATAATATTCGATTTTTTTTCATATTCTAACCTCTAAGCTATACCATAAAATGTTACCATAAATCATCAATTAAGACAAATAAATCTATGATTAATATAAAGGTAATGTAAAATGATATCAGTAATTTATCTTAAATAAATAAAAACTCACTACCGTCTAGAATAGTGAGTTAAAAGTTTAATCTTTTTTTGTTTTAATGTCTGTCGCAACTTCTTTAATTGAAGAAACAAGTCCTGCAATTCCTTGGATTTCAGAAGGAATAATGATTTTATTAGCAGGTCCATTAGATGCAGCTATGAATGCTTCTAAGCTTTTTAAATGAAGTACCGCCTCATCTGCTCCTGCTTCTTTAATATATTTAATTCCAGTAGCAGTTGCTTCTTGAAGTTTTAGAATAGCTTCAGCTTCTCCTGCAGCCTCAATTATCTGCTTTTCTTTAACAGCTTCAGCTTGTAAGATTGTTGCTTGTTTTTCTGCTTCAGCATTCAATATTAATGCAGCTTTTGCTCCTTCAGCCACTAGAATTGCTGCAGTTTTTTCACCCTCAGCTTGTAAGATAACTTGACGTCTTTGACGTTCAGCTTTCATTTGCTTTTCCATTGCATCTTGAATTTCAGCAGGTGGAATAATATTTTTTAATTCAACACGCTTAACTTTAATTCCCCAACGATCAGTTGCAACATCTAAAACTTGTCTCATCGATGTGTTAACAGTATCTCTTGAGGTCAAAGTTTGATCTAATTCTAAATCACCAATCATGTTTCTCAATGTCGTAGCTGTTAAATTCTCAATCGCAGTTATTGGATTATGAACACCATAAGCATATAATTTAGGATCAGTAATTTGATAATAAACTACAGTATCAATCTGCATCGTTACATTATCTTTGGTAATAACTGGTTGTGGTGGGAAATCCACCACAATTTCCTTTAAACTAACAATTTTAGCAACACGATCAATAATTGGAATTAAAAAATGCACTCCAACGCTCCATGTTTCCAAATACCCACCCAAACGTTCAACTACATACGCTCTTGTTTGAGGTACAACTTTAATAGTAGACGTAAGAATAATTAACACAACTACTGCTAATACTATAAAAATAAATGGTTCCATACTTATCCTCCTTATTTAACTTTTGTTACAAACAATGTAACTCCCTTTACTTGCTTTATTTCTACCACCTCATCAACATTATATGTTTTATCGTCAGCACTTCTAGCAGTCCATTCTTGTCCTTTTAAATCAACAACTCCCTTAGCTTCAAGATTATTTATAGCCTCAATAACAATGGCTTTTTCACCAATAACTTCATCTACATTAGTTGCAGTTAAATTCTTGTTAAAGTATCTTTGAACAACAGGTCTAGTAAAGAAAAACATCATCAATGAAACAATGAAGAAAATAATGATTTGTAGTGTAATATCTACATTAAATAATGCTGCTGTTAAACTAAAAGTTGATCCAATCGCAAACCAAATTGTTGTCAAACCAAATGTCATATATTCGATAATTAAAAATACAATAATTGAAATAATCCAAAATGTAATCATATCTATCCACCTTTTAAATAAGTATATCACATAAATAAAATCGATTTAATTATTTTAAATTAAAAAAGCGTTATTACCACATAACGCTTATATCACTTAAAACTATTGACTAATTCCTTAAAGACTTCACCACGATGTTCAAAATTTTTAAACTGGTCATAGCTTGCACAAGCAGGAGATAATACAACACAATCACCAACAATAGCCAGCTCTCTAGCAATTTTTACCGCTTCTTGAATATTAGAGACAACTATCGTTCCTTCTTTTAATTCTGCAATTTTTTCAGCAGTCTCCCCATACGCAATAACTCTTTTCAAACCGATCAAACTATCTTTTAAGTCTTCAAAGCTAAGTTTTTTATCATATCCACCAACTAATAAGATAACATTCCTATCCTTAAGCCCATCCAAACACACAAGTGTCGACTCGACATTTGTTGCTTTTGAGTCATTATAGTAATCTACTCCTGAAAAAGAATTAACAAACTCGATTCGATGTTCTACACCTTTGAATAAAGAGATGCCTTTTTTGATGTTTTCAGGACTAACTCCCATATGATAAGCCATAGTAGCGGCTATCATTGAATTTAATAGGTTGTGTTTGCCAACTAATTTTAAATCTTTCACCTCAAATAATTTCACATTTTGATAGTAAATTTGATTGTTTTTTAAATAAATATCTCTATTTTTCTCGAAGTCTAAATAATCTACATTTACCCCTTCTAAGAAGCTAGACTGCTTCGATAGTTGGTAATCGTTACAATTATAAATAAAGTAATCACTATTATCTTGATTTAAAGTAACTCTTAATTTTGCTTGATAATAATCATCAAGGTTATCAAAAAAATCTAAATGATCAGGAGTAAGGTTGATAACAGTGCTGCAGTTTGCCTTAAGACTATAAGTATCTATTAACTGAAATGCGCTAATTTCTAATGCTATATATCCAGTAGTTACCCCACTTGCTACTAAGGCCGATAAAGGATAGCCAATATTACCAACTCCATAAGCAATTCCATATTCTAATTCCAACAATTCTTTAAGTAAACTAGTTGTTGTAGTCTTACCATTAGTTCCTGTTATAGCGCCTATTTTAAAGTCACTATACCAAAGTGCTATTTCTATTTCGTTGTATATTTTTACATCATTTTCTTTAAAAAAGTTAATAAATTTATTTTGATAATTAATACCTGGATTTTTAACAACAAATTCCCATTCTAGATTCATTAATGCTTCAGGGTGACCACCATCAATAACTTTTACTCCTAAACTTTCTAATTCTTTTTTTTCAGGCATTAGTTCATAGTCAGTAATGGTAACATCATAATTTTTTTGAATTAATAATTTTGAAACTGCAACTCCGCTCCTTGAACCTCCAAAAACTAAAACTTTCATCATATAAAGAATTCCCAAACAAGTCCTAATACAAGAAATATCATCCCAGCAAACCAAAAGGCATAAACTACAGACCCTTCACTCATTCCTGACAACTCAAAATGATGGTGAATAGGCGCCATCTTAAAAATCCTCTTTCCTTTGCGTAACTTGAATGAGCCAACTTGTAAAACAACTGATAAAACTTCAATAACAAAAACTCCCCCAAGTATAGCTACCATTAATTCGTGATGAGTCACAAGTCCTATAGCTGCAATTAAGCCTCCTAAAGCAAGTGAACCAACATCTCCCATAAATATTTTAGCAGGAGCTTTATTATAATAAAGATAAGCCAATAAAGAGGCAATAACTCCCCCTATTAACATCGCAATTTCATAGTAACCAATTCTATAGCAAATTAGGAAGAAACCAAACAAAGCAATGCTACACAAACCAGCACACAGTCCATCTAATCCATCAGATAGATTAACACCATTACTAGTTGCAGTAAACATTAAAAAGGCAAAAATTGGATACATAATTCCTAAATCAATTTGAATATTTGTAAAAGGGATAAAAATCTCTGTAGATAACCTAGCCCAAGCTATTGAAATTAAAAATATTGCCAACAAAGATTGTAATAAGAACTTATGTCTAGGCTTTAGACCATCATTTGATTTATAAACAATGACAAGTAAATCATCAATCAATCCAATAATACCATAGCCAACAAAAGCCACTAAGACCACAAGAACTTTCCAATCACTAACAAATTCCCACCCAAAGATTAAATATAAGATAACAGGAACAGTTATAAAAACAATTCCACCCATAACCGGAGTTCCAGTTTTCTTTTGATGATTTTCAGGCCCTTCTTTTCTTATGGATTGTCCAAATTTTAATCTTTTTAAAAATGGTATTAAGGCTGGAATCATAAAAAAAGTAATTCCAAATGATAGTAAAGCTACAGTTATAATATGCATATTTTCTCCTATTTTAAATTTAAGGTAATTTCAGTATTTTCAGAAATTATCTGACCGACTTCTAAACTTTGATTTTCAACAACTCCATTCCCAACTATTTTAACATTAAAATTATTTAATAGGGAGAAAAAACCATTAATTTCTTTTCTAGACCACCCTATCATATCTGGCATTCTTATATTCTCAAATCCAGTTAACAAGAAGACTTTTTGATCTTTATTTACAAAAGCGCCAGCTTGTGGATATTGATTTATTACAGTGTTACCTTCACCAACAACAACTATTTGACAATCCATATTATTTATTATTTTATTGCTATATTCAAGTGAATGATTGCTAAAGTTACCAATAACTCGTTCTCTATCTTCATCTACATTTGTCTTATTTTCATCATCATCAGGAATTACTTTATCACTTAACCCTAATGTAGAAGCAGTTTTCAGTAATACGCTTTTGAAGTATTGAGGATAGTTATGAACATTGTGACCTGTATCTGTTCTAACTGCATAGTAGCAAATTACTTTTGGGTCATTAGCAGGCATTCCAATAGCAATTGACATAATAGTATCATTGCCATATCCATCTCCATCAGGAACTTCAGCTGTACCTGTTTTCGCAATGATACTAACACCATTTATTTTATAAGATTTTGAAACGCCATAGAGATCATCGGCATTGTATTTCATTGCTTCAATAATACGCTTTGAACTTTCTTCACTAATTACATTCTCTTTGACTACTTGTGTCTTAGCTTCGTATTGTATTTCATTAGTAAGTGGATTAATTATTTTTTCAACAAAATATGGTTCTACTACATCACCACCATTTAACAAAGCAGTATAAGCTTGCATCATATGCAACATTGTAGCAGTAGAACCTTGTCCATAAGCTGTTGTAATTTGTTCACTTGAATAAGTATATTGTTTAACGCCAGGTGCGCTCACAAAACCATCAGTGTTTATCTCCCTAAAAAAACCAAGATCATGTAAATATTCTTCATATAGATAAGGATCGATATAATCCGCTAACAATGTTGCAATACCGGTATTTGCAGAACGACTAAAACCCTCCCAAAAATTGATTACACCATAGTCATGTTTAGCGTAATTATTAATTGAACCAAAAAGTGACTTATAAGTATCTGAACGGATAATATTCCCATATTTATCTTCATCTATATAGAAAGGTCCACTATCAAATGTTGCATTCATATTAAAATCAGGATTAGCATCCATTGCAGCAGCATAAGTAAATGATTTCATTGTTGACCCTACTTCATAAGGTAACGAAATGCCAATGTTATTATAGTTTTCAATATTTAAAGTATTTAAATCGAAGCTAGGATATTGTGCCCAAGCAAGAACTTTACCTGTATCAACTTCTACAACGCTTCCCCAAGCTTCATTCGAATCAACTTTATTGCAATAATTTTTCAAAGCTAACTCTAATGTTTCTTGAATACCAATATCTAATGTTAACTGAATATGACTTCCATTAACAGCCTTCTGTATTTCATAAGAACTCCCTGGTAAACGATATCCATTAGAATCTTGTTGATAGGTTTCCTTACCATCTTTACCGTCTAAAACATCATTATAATTTTCTTCAATTCCCATTAATCCTGTAATTGCAGTTTCTCCATCATAAACTCCTACATAGCCAAGTAGATGGGCCGCTAATTCACTATTAGGGTAATATCTATCATAGTTATCTACAAATTCAATACCAGGTAAATTTAATGCCTCAATCTCTTCTTTTTGAGCAGGGGTTATATTATTTCCAGCTAATCCTAACTCAACCTGTTCAACATCTTCAAAACTTAAATAACCAAAAATTTCTTCGGAAGTTGTTTTTAAAATTGGAGATAATAAATCCGCAGTATGTTGTTTATCAACTACATAGGCAGGAGTATCGCTCTCATTTATACGATCTGGATTAATATTACAAATAACTTTATAACTTTCAACAGTCTTTGCTAAAATGTTTCCATTTCTATCCAAAATACTACCTCTTTTTGCTTGGATATCATTTTTAATTATTACATTTGTTAAATGCCCTGAGAAATCAGTCGCACTAATAATATGGTATGAAAAGGTCGAAAGAAAAAGGACATTGATAATTATCACTGTCCATATTAAAGCCATAATTTTTCGGATATTTTTTATTCTTTTATTAGTTTTATTTTTTCTCATAATTAATTGACTATTGTAATTGAACTATCTTGATTTAAGACAAAACCATCATCTTCTACAATATCTTTAACTCTATCAAAAGTAGTCATTCCTTGCAAGTCTAATTGTAAGGTTTCAATCTGACTTGATATTTCTTTAATTGACTCCTGATTATTTTGATAAGCTATTTCTAATTGTACATTATAACTAGTTAAAAATATTCTAGTACCTAGAAAAAGAGCAAAAGAAAAACATAACATTACTCCAATAACACCTTCAAAACTTAATCTTCTTTTTTTCATTCTTTTACCCTCTTTATTATTCTTAATTTGGCTGATGTTGAACGATGGTTAACTTCTAATTCTTCTTCACCAGCTAGAATTGGTTTTTTGTTAACTTGCTTGAAATCAGCTTGTGGATAATCTATTTCTTTGATTATCAATCTTTTATCTATTTTTATTTCTGAAACACTATTAAATTTTTGTTTTACAATTCTATCTTCTAATGAATGAAATGTAATTATTGCTAGTCGACCTTCTACCGCCAGTAAATTAAGTCCTTGTTCAATTACTTCTTTCAAAACTTCTAATTCATTATTCACTTCTATTCTTAGCGCTTGAAAAGTTTGTTTAGCAGGATGTCCTTTTTTGTTTAGAACTTTCGCAGGTAGTGCTTTTTTAATCGCTTCAACCAGATCAAATGTTGTGTCTATTGGCCTATTTTTAGTGATACTAAAGGCTATTTGCTTAGCATATTTTTCTTCACCATACTCACGTAAAATTCTAATTAACTCACTTACATCATAGTTATTAACAATATAATGAGCATCTAATTCTTGTTGTTGATTCATTCGCATATCAAGTCTTGCATCAAAACGATATGAAAACCCTCTTTCTTGATCATCAAACTGTGGTGAAGAAACACCGATATCTAATAATATTCCATCGACTTTATCCACCCCTAATTCATTTAAACGAATTTTTAGATTTGAAAAGTTATCGTTGATTAAAGTAAAATTACTTGAAATTCTACTTAACCTTTCTTTACTTTCAGTAATCGCTTGAATATCTTGATCAAAACAATAAAGATGTCCAGTTCTAATTTTTCTTAAGATTTCACTAGAGTGACCTGCTCTGCCTAATGTGCCATCTACATAGATCCCTTCTTCCTTAATATCAAGACCATTTATTACTTCATTCAGTAACACGCTAAAATGTTTCATATTACACCATTAAATCCGTGATTGATTCTGCAATACTTTCAAATGAATCACCAATTGAATCATTATATGCTTCCCAGTTATCAGTTGACCATAATTCTACATGGTCATTTACCCCTATATAAACACATTGCTTAGTAAGGTTTGCTAGTCTAATTAATCCTGATGAAATATTAATTCTATTTTGTCCATCAATTTCACATTCACTAGCTTTAGATAAGAATATACGCATATAATCACGAGCATCTTTCTTTGTAGACGGTAACGCTTGTAGCTTTTCAGCTATCTTACTAAATTGTTCAATAGTGTAAATATTTAAACAACCTTCAAATCCTTTAGTAACTACAAGTTTATCAGTTGGAAAAAAGTCACGAAAACGTGACGGAATAACTATTCTTCCTTTAGCATCTATCGAATGATAGAATTCTCCCATAAACATTGATATTACCCACTTTCAACCACTTATTTCCACTATCTACCACTATTATACACAAAAATGCATAAAAAAAAAGAGTTTTTCACTCTTTTTGTAAATATCTATAAAAATGCAATGATTAATTCGGTACTAACTAATTATTTTACTTGTAAGTAAATTTAGAGCATTGCATTCCAACTAATTAGCATCGCTGACAATCTGGTATAATTACATAAAAAAAATCAGCCTAAGCTGATTTAATTATGCTTTATTAGATTCGTAATTGCCACAAGCACAGCGATAATGAGGTTTTTTATACTCACCGCAAGCTGGACATTTTACCAACGTAGGCGCAAATATTTTGTAATGTGTACGACGTTTTGCCTTACGTGTTTTCGAACTTCTTCTTTGTTGAACTGCCATCTTAACACCTCCTAATCATCTTGAACTTTGTATTCTTTTAATTTAGCTAGTCTAGGATCTATACTTTCTTTGTGGTAATTCTCTTCATGAATAACCTCGAAGTTATCTCCTTTTTGATATACTGCATTTTTTGACACTACTTTAAGTGGTACTTCTAGTAATATCGATTGGAATATATCTGGTAATAAATCAATATTATCACCCTTGACTAAAATGTGTTGATCATCATTAGAATTAAAACTATATGTAGCTTCATAATCTATCTCAAATAAATAATCAACATCTACTAAACTTATGGCACATGGTACAACCATAGTTCCTCGAATATCTGCATTAACTATAAAGATATCCAAATCTTGATCATAGTAACCTTTGCCAACTACTTTTGTTTTTTTAACTTCATTTAATAAATGATTTTTCGCAAAAGTAGCTTTACTAAATTCGATTTCTTCATCGATTTCAACTTGTTGTGTTCTAAATAAATCAACTTTATTGAAATTTAACATATCCACCTCTTTTAGTTACCTAATTATTTTATATAAATATTACCTTAAAGTCAATATTTAAGATATCATTTACATACCTACAAATTATAACATTATCTCATATTAAAACAAGAAAAAAGGGTTGAATAACCCTTATTTCTTAATCCTTATTGTTATATCTAGGTTTAGCACTGTAATGAGTATGCAATAACTCATGAGACTTGTGTCCGCAAGGCTCGCCTAAGAAGTTTTTATATAAATCTTGAATTTGAGTATTTTCATGACTTTTACGTTTAGTCATAATTTTGTCTTCATCATAAAGCGCTTTTGCACGTAGTTCTTTATAGTTAACTGCATTGATACTATTCTTTACGCTAGCAGGGATAATTGATTGCCCCCCACCATTGATACAACCACCTGGACATCCCATAATTTCAATAAAATGATACGGTGATTTTCCAGCTCTAATTTCCTCCAATAATGGTTTTGCTATACTCATGCTATGAGCTACAGCAACTTTTACGTCAATTCCACCAACAGTAATTGTCGCTTCCTTTAAACCATCAACTCCACGTACTGCAGTAAAATCAACATCAGTTAACTCTTTTTTCTCAACTACTTCATAAACAGTTCTTAATGCTGCCTCCATAACACCACCAGTTACACCGAAGATAACTCCAGCACCAGTATATTCACCAAATAAATCTTGATCAAAAGATTCATCAGCTAAACTATTGAAGTCAATACCATATAACTTAATTAATTTTGCTAATTCTCTTGTTGTTAAAACAGCATCAACATCTTTAACACCATCAACAAGATTTTCAGGACGTTCTTTTTCAATCTTCTTAGCAGTACAAGGCATGATTGAAACTGTGTAAATATTTTTTGGATCAATATTTTTTTGTTCCGCAAAATATGTTTTACAGATAGCCCCTAACATCATATGAGGAGACTTGCATGTTGATAAATGATCTAATAAATCTCCATATTCAGTTTCTGCATATCTTACCCAACCAGGAGAACATGATGTAATCATTGGTAATGTTCCACCTTTAGTTAAACGATTAATAAACTCCGTTCCTTCTTCCATGATTGTTAAGTCAGCACCGAAATCAGTATCATAAACTTTATCAAATCCAATTTTCTTTAATGAAGCAGCCATTTTACCGGTTACTCTAGTTCCAATTGGCATACCAAACTCTTCACCTAAAGAAGCTCTAACTGCAGGAGCTGTTTGAACGATTACAAATTTGTTAGGATCGTTTAACGCATCAACTACTTTGTCTAATTCTTCTTTTTCACTTAATGCTCCAACTGGGCAAGAAATAACACATTGACCACATTGCATACAGTTAACATCCTTAAAACTTAAATTTAAAGCAGGACCTACTGTAGTTTTAAAACCACGATCTTGGTAATCCAAGATTCCTAAACCTTGAACTTTTTTACAAACAGCAACACATCTTCCACAAACAATACACTTAGATGTGTCTCTTACGATACCATCAGGTAAATCATCAACTTGACGTTTAGTTCTAGCACCTTGGTATGGTACTTCTCGAACATTTAACTCATTTGATAATGTTTGAAGTTCACAGTTTTGATTTCTAGTACACTCTAAACAATCTTTAGAGTGGTTTGATAAGATTAGCTCAACGATTGAACGACGTGCTTCAATCGCTTTTTTAGAGTGAGTATAAATAACCATACCTTCACTTAATGGATAAATACACGCAGCACATAAACTTCTAGCACCTTTAACCTCAACAACACAAGCACGACATGCTCCACCTTTTACAAAACCTTTAAAGTAACATAAAGTTGGAATTTTAATTCCTACACTTTCGCAAGCTTCAAGTATAGTAAGACTTTTATCTACAGAATACTCTTTATTATTTATTGTAATATTTACATTCGCCATCTTTACTTACCTCCTACTTACGAACTACGCTTCCAAAGCGACAAGAACTTTCACAAGCTCCACATTTAATACACTTGCTCTGATCAATTACATATACAGTTTTGCCTGGCTCACCACTAATAGCATCAGTAGGACAAGCCTTTGCACATAAAGAACATTTTTTACAAGTTTCAGCATCGATAGTATAAGTTAATAAACCTTTACATACGCCAGCCGGACAACGCTTTTCAACAACGTGAGCAACATACTCATCACGGAAATGATTAAGAGTAGATAAGATTGGATTAGGTGCAGTTTGTCCTAAACCACAAAGAGATGCTTCTTTAACCGTTTCAGATAATGCTTCTAATTCAGTTAATGTGTCCATTGTTCCCTTGCCTTCGCATACTTGGTCTAATAATTCTAACAGACGCTTAGTACCTACACGACATGCTGTACACTTTCCACAAGACTCATCAACAATGAAATCCATATAGAAACGTGCAATATCAACCATACAGTTATCTTCATCCATAACAATCATTCCACCAGAGCCCATCATTGAACCCTCAGCGACTAAATTATCAAAATCAATTTCGATATCCAATTGTTTTTCAGTTAAACATCCACCAGAAGGTCCACCTGTTTGAACAGCTTTGAAGTTTTTATTATTAGGACATCCGCCACCAATTTCATAAATAACTTCTCTTAATGTAATTCCCATCGGAACTTCAACAAGACCAGTGTTAATAATGTTTCCACCTAAAGCAAAAACCTTTGTACCACTTGATTTTTCAGTACCAATACCTTTAAACCATTTAGCACCATTATTAATAATTTGTGGAATGTTAGCTAATGTTTCAACATTATTAATAACAGTAGGTTTGCCCCAAACGCCACTAATAGCCGGGAATGGTGGCTTAGGTTTAGCCATACCACGATTTCCTTCAATAGAAGCGATTAATGCAGTTTCTTCACCGCAAACAAAGGCACCAGCACCTAATCTAATTTCGATATCGAAATCAAAATCAGTACCTAAAATACCTTTACCTAAAACTCCTAATTCGCGTGCTTGATCTAATGCAATTGATAAACGTTCAACTGCAATAGGATACTCAGCACGGATATAAACATAACCATGGTTAGCTCCAATTGCATAACCACCAATAGCCATGGCTTCAATTACCGCATGCGGATCACCCTCAAGAATTGAACGATCCATAAATGCTCCTGGATCACCCTCATCAGCGTTACAAATAAAATATTTTTGACCTTTTGGTTGATCAGCAGCAAATTGCCATTTTAAACCTGCAGGGAAACCACCGCCCCCTCTACCACGAAGACCAGATTCTTTCATTTCATTAATAACAGCTTGAGGTTCCATTTCAGTAATTACTTTACCTAAAGCCATGTAACCATCTCTAGCGATATATTCATTGATATCTTCAGGATTAATAACCCCACAATTTCTTAATGCAATACGTTGTTGTTTAGCATAGAAACGGATTTTGTTGATATCAATAATTTCTTCAACCTTTTCAATCTCATCATCTTGTAATACCATTCTTGGAACGATACGACCTTTATAGATATGCTCACTAACAATTTCTTTTACATCTTCTGGTTTAACATGAGCATAATAAATACGATCAGGATAAACAGCAACAATAGGACCCTTTTGGCATAATCCAAAACATCCAGTTCTAATGACTTTTACTTCATTCTCAATATTTAAAGCTTTTAATTCTGCAAAGAAAGCTTCATAAATTTCTTCAGATTTAGAAGAGTGACAACCTGTACCAGCACAGACTAAGACATCAATTCTTTCCATTAAGCCCCCTTCTTCACAGAATCAACTGTGTATTCCTTTACAATTTCATTGTTTAATACATGTTTCTTTAAAACATCTACAGCTTTAGCAGCATCCATCATTACATAAGTAGTTTTAGATCCATCTTGATCGAAAACTTCAACAATAGGCTCTAAAGTACACATACCAATACAGCCTGTTTGAGTCACAACACAAGAATAATCACCCTTAGTAGACTCTTCAACTAAAGCATTTAAAACAGGTCTAGCACCAGCAGCGATACCACAAGTAGCCATACCAACTACTACACGATAGCGCGCATCTTTATCGCGTACATCAAGTTTTTTCTTCGCTTGATCACGAAGTTTTTTCAATTCATCTAACGATTTCATTTATTTCCTCTTTCTATTCTCTTAACAATTCATTTTTTATAATAAAATATTTAAACACTATTAATATTAACACTAATCTATTTTTTTATTAACCTTAATAGCACTAAATACAAGTTCCTTGTTTAAAACTACCTCTTTTCAACTTCTTTAATATTCTCATTAATCAAATCCTTTAAGTACAACAATATTTCTGGACTATTAATGTCAACACCATCAAGAACTTCTTTAACTTCAACAGTACTAAATATATAGCTTTTATCATCACAAATATATTCAAGTTGATATTCTAAATTTGGGTCTGCATTAATTAAAGTGAAAATTGTTTGACCCAAATCTCCCATTGGCATTAAGTCGATATGACTTAGTTGTAAATTCATGTCAATAACTGTCCCTATTTTAGGTCTAGAGCTAATCTTAAACGAGCCATTACACATCTCACAAGTTTCCTTCATCAAAGGAACACCCAGTCCAATTTTTCTTGTAGTTCTGGTTGTATAGAATGGGTTAGTTACCTTTTTTAATGTTTCTTCACTCATTCCAAAGCCATCATCTATAATTAGAATTTTTAAAACATCTAATTTATAATTCTTTTCAATACGAATATAAAGATTTTTAGCCTTAGCAGCTACACTGTTGTAGCAAACATCTAAGATATGCATCGATAAATCTTGCATCATAAGCTATTTCTCCATAATTTATTGTAATCATCATTAGTTAAATAATTACCAGCTTCACAAATATCGGTAATATAGTGCGCATCAGAATTAAATAGAAACACTTTATCTTTAAGAAAAGGATAACTATCTAAAACTTTCTTTTGTTGAGTTAAATCTTTAACTTCAATACCATCAACATTCAAATCCATCGGAATAAAGCCTAATTGAAAGGTAATACTATTCCTACGATCTAAAACATGAGCTAACACTGCACATCCACCATGTTTGTGAACATTATCAACTAAATCATTAATATCAATCATTAAGCCTCCGCTTAACAATCTTGTTTCATGACCAATTACATTATCGTCTATGTCAAATAACAATTGTTCACCAAAGAAATTAATATCATTCTCTCCAGGTAACATATTAGCATCAAGTAAAGTTTGAAACTTTTTAACTTGTTCTAATTCTCGAAAATAACAAAGCACATGAACTTCTTCTATCGTCGAAACTTCTACTCCGTACAAATATTGAAGCCCAGTTTTTTTAGCCACTTCAGCCATAACTTCTTGTTGTAAAGTGGAGTTGTGATCACAAACACTAATAAGTTGTAATCCGTTTAATATTGCCATATTGGCAATATTATTAACACTCATTAAATCATCAGCACAAGGACTTAAATTAGAATGAATGTGTAAATCATAGTACACCTAAATACCTATATCCTTTAGTGTTCCACACATTTCATAAGCACTTAATTCCGTTCTTAGGATTGCAATGTTCTCTTCTTTAGCTTTTGCAAGCACTTCTTCCTCAAGTTCAATATCTCCCACTAATATTAAGCAACTAAATTCTTTTAATAAAGCGACCGCAATTACATTTAAATGTCCTTGAACACTAATCCAAATATTATTATCTTGACCATTACCCATAACAAAACTTAATAGATCGCCAACAATCACTCCGTCAATCTCTCTATCTAAGGCTTTTTCTGTCGCAATAACTTTAAAATTAATTTTCTCAATTAAATCTTTAACTTTCATTATTAACTCCTTTCAGAAGTACGCAATCTTCAATCTTTGCTCTATTTGCGTAAACTTCATGCGCCAATGTTGAGCATAATTGATAACCACAAGCTCCACAATCATAGTTAGGTAATAAATCTAAATAACGATTAACTGCCTTAAATTCTTCAATTCTATCTAACATGCTTTTTTGTTGAGTCTCAACTTCATAATTCTTCATCAACAATTTTTCATCGTTTAAGATCATATTGGGTTTTGTCGCTTCTTGTAGTAGCTTTTCAACATTCATTCTTCCGACAAATGGATTACTCCACAACAAGTTACCGCCTATACAACCATTCAAACATAATGTAAGTGATAAATATCTAACATCTTCTAATAAATCAAACTCCAATAAATCTAAAGCACTACTTGCTTTTTCTAAGCCATCTGCAGCTAAGACATATTGACTTTTTCTTTGATGTCGTATTGTACTTGTAACTGAATTTCTTAACCCATCAGCCGCTATCTCAAATGGGTATAAATCATCACTTAAATTTGATTGAATTAACGGAAATATATCTGTAATACTGACAGCATAATCAATTGGGTTAGCTTCACTACCATGTGGATGTTTAGCTAATCGAACTTTGGCAGCACATTCACATAAATAATAAATTCCAATTTTTTTTCCTTTATATTCTTCTTTTAAGAGTTTAGCTTTTATATTAGCCGGATAATCTAAAGGCATTATATGGCTACTTAGCATCGGATATTTAAGCCTAATCATTTTATTCATACTCGGACAAAAAGATGAGACAAACCAATTATCGGGATATTTATCGATAAATTCAATTTGTTTTTGATACAAAGCACCTTCTATGTCACTTAAATCTACTATTTCATCAAAACCAATTTTCTTAATTGCCGCTACTAATCTCTGTGCTTCCTTCAAACTTGAACACATACTATATAACGCACTTGGAATCAAAGCAATTTTCAAGTCATAATCTGAACTATTTAAAAACTCTAAATTAATCCCATCAACAGCTAAACCTTTAGAAGTGCAAGCGTTAATACACTTGGTGCAGTAGATGCAATTATCTTGATTAATTACAACTTTGCCATTACGAACATGAATCGCTTCTGTAGGACAAGACCTTATACACTTTAGACATTTAGTACAACGATCTAATGTATAATTGATTACTCCGCTCATATCTTAAACTTTGTGACTAATGTAGTCCCTTTCTCACTTGACTCTAATGAAAATTCATCTGCCATTTTCTTAATATTAGGTAAACCCATTCCAGCTCCAAATCCAAATTCACGAGCCTTTTGACTAGCAGTTGAAAACCCTGCTGTTAGAGCTTTTTCGATATCCTTTATTCCAGGACCAACATCTTCAAAAGATAGTGTTAAAAATCCAGTTTCTGGATTTATTTCGAAATTAATGATACCGCCCATTGAATGAATAATCATATTAATTTCAGCCTCATAACAGGCCACTGCTATTTTCCTTAAAACATCTGGGCTAACAGCTAACTCTTTACATATTGTTTTAACTTGACTACTAACTTTACCAGCATTCAAATAATCATCAGCCGCTATTTGGTATTGATAACTTATCATAGTGTCTCCTTACAAGGAGAATCTAAACCTTCTTTATATAAGATTCCGCAAGCTTCATACATTGTCATCTTTGAATTAAAGATATTCATTTTATTTTCTTTGGCTAATTCAATAACATCATCTGACACTGTTTTATCACGAACAAATATTAAAGTACTAACATCTAACATTTCAGCCGTTCTTATAGCTTGTTGATTAATAAGGCCTGTTAATAATAAAGTATCTTCTTGATGCTTATGTAACATAGCTAAAGCGTCCGACATTAAATCCGTCGCAAAAACATACTTAAAATCATAATCTAGAATCTCAGGGTCACAAATTGTTAACTCCTGCGCATTGACTAATTCAAGTATATTTTTTAACTTCATATTATTTATTCGCCACTAATTCTTTTAAGAAATTTTCAAGATTATTGTTATCTAAAGCTGAACCGAATACTTGTTGATTAACAACAGCAACTGGTGCTAGACCGCAAGCACCTAAACATCTAGTAGCATCTACTGAGAATAAGCCATCTGCACTTGTAGTATTTGGTTTGCAACTAGTAATTTGACAAATACGATCTAATAATTTTTGTGAACTCTTAACATAACAAGCAGTACCCATACATACACTGATAACATATTTTCCTTTAGGTTCAGTAGTGAACTGAGTGTAAAAAGTAACAACTCCATACACATGAGATAATGACACATCACATGCATCAGCAATTTTTTCCATCGCTTGAAAAGGTATATAACCTAATTCATGTTGTACATCATGTAACATCAATTTTACAGGACCCATTTGACCACGATGTTTTTCAACAATCGCATCAATTTGAGCTAATGCTTTTCCATTAATTTTTTCCATTCTTCGCTCCTATTTTTTATATCAAAGTAATTATATCATTTAAGATAAAATTTGATAAACAATTTTTATTTTTTTAATTCTACTTTCTCGTTGATTAATTCAAAGAAATCTTCAACACTCATAATATGTGAATCTTTTTGTCCATGATATCTTAAATTAACACTGTTGTTCTCAATTTCATTATCACCAAGTACTAATTGAATAGGTGTTTTTTTGATTTGCGCTTGGCGCATACGATATCCTAACTTTTCATTTCTAGCATCTAAAACAACGCGATATCCAAGATTATCTAACCTATTTTTTAACTTAGAAGCATATTCTAGGTGATTTTCTGGATGAACAGGGATGATTGTTATTTGTTTAGGTGCTAGCCACAAAGGAAAACTGCCACCATAATGTTCAATTAAAATCCCGATGAATCTTTCTATTGAACCATAGATAACGCGATGCAACATAATAGGTCTTTGTTTTTCGCCGTTTGAATCAATGTAGTTCATATCAAATCTTTCAGGCAAATTCATATCCAATTGAATAGTTCCACATTGCCAAACTCTTCCTAGTGAATCTTTGATATGAAAATCTAATTTTGGTCCATAAAAAGCTCCATCACCCGGATTAATTTTGTAATCTTTACCAGCTTTTTTACAAGCTTTCGCCAATTCTTCTTCAGCTTTATTCCATACTTCGATATCGCCAATAAACTTTTCAGGCCTAGTCGATAATTCAATACTATAAGTTAAATTAAAAACATTATAAACGCGGTCAATGAAATTAATTAATCTCACAATTTCGCTTTCAAGTTGGTCAAAAGTCATATATAAATGAGCATCATCTTGAGTGAAATTACGCACCCTGAATAAGCCACTAAGTGCTCCGCTTGCCTCATGACGGTGAACCATACCTAATTCACCAATTCTTAAAGGTAAATCTTTATATGAATGCAAGCCCTCTTTATAAACTAGAATACCACCTGGACAGTTCATAGGTTTAACAACGAAAGTTTTATCATCAATCTCATTAATATACATATTTTCACGATAATTATACCAGTGACCAGATGTTTCCCATAACTCTTGAGATAACATCATTGGAGTTTGAATAAATTTGTAACCCTCTTTTGTATGTTCTTGATACCAATAATTTTCAAGAATTCTTCTTAAGACCATCCCATCTGGCAACCAGAATGGAAAACCTGGGCCAAATTCACTAAAAGTAAACAATTCTAACTCTTTACCAAGTTTACGATGATCTCTTTTCTTAGCTTCTTCTAACAAGTATAAGTGATTATCTAATTCTTCTTTTTCAAAGAAACAAACTCCATAAACTCGTTGTAACATTTTATTATTAGCGTCACCCTTCCAATAAGCTCCGCTAACTTTTAATAACTTAAAGTTCTTGCAGTCTTTTACCGTTGCTTGATGAGGGCCTCTACACAGATCACAAAAATCTCCTTGATTATAGCAAGTGATTACTGTTGAATCGCTATCCATATTATTGATTAAATCAGTTTTGTATTCATCATCTTTAAATCTTTCTAATGCTTCTTCTTTAGAAATTTCTTCTCTTGTAATTCTTTTTCCATCTTTACAAATCTTCTTCATTTCTTTTTCAATTTTTTCAAGATCTTCTTCCTTTAAAGAAATATCTCCTAAATCAATGTCATAATAAAAACCTTCAGAAATAACAGGGCCTACCCAAAATTTTGCATTTGGATAAAGATGCTTAACTGCTTGAGCTAAAACATGAGCGCATGAATGATTCAGTTGACTCAATGCTTCATTTTCTTTAATATTTATCATTTTTTCTCCTTCTAATAAAAAAAGCCTTCGCAAAGGACGAAAGCTTCGTGGTACCACCTTAAATTATACTCTATCCTGTTAACGCCAAGTTACGATATCGATTAAGATATAACTAATAGGTAGTAATATTAAGCTTCTCAAGTAATTTTCACCAAACATTACTCTCTCTACATCAAATCACTTAATATCTTATCCTATATTCGTCTATAGAATTATTATAAATTAAAACCAATATTTGTCAAACTAATCTAGTAATTCTTTTAGCTCCTCTATTTTTTTACTAAGTTCTTTTACTTTTAAATTTACAGATGAATACTTTACTTTCAAATGATCCCATTGATATTCTTCTAATAATTGACTAGCAATAACATTTATTTGTTTAACTAGCAGTTCTTGTTTACCTCTCATTAAAAAAAACCTCTGCTATAAATTCTCCAACTCCACCATCTTCACAATTAGCATAAATTTTGTCCGCCAATTCTTTTACTTCTTTTTTTCCATTACCTACAGTGGCAGATATATCGGCAATTTCAATTAGAGGAATGTCATTATAACTATCTCCAATATAACAAGTTGTAGCTTCTTCAAATGACAGTAATTCAAGAAGTTTAGTTAGAGCACTAGCTTTAGAAATATCTTTAGATACAATATCAATGTAATCCCCAGCTGCTCTTGAAACACTTGCAAATTTGTCACAAGCAACAACCACCTTATCAAAATATTCATCAATTTTATCAGCTGTTGATGTTAATGATAATTTGTGAGTTGGATTAACTAATCCACTTAAAAAGTTAGACGGTATATAAACGTCAATCGGTAAATGAATGCGATCACGATTAAAAGACTCATCCATAGTTGTACAAACTAATTTATTACCTTGTTCAAAACCCATATTAAAACCATACTCTTTACTAATTTGATAAACTATTTCTACTTGTTCTTTTGCAAATGATTTATTCCAAAGGTAACATTTATTTTGATAATCATATATCTCACTTCCGTTACTTGCGATAATATAGACATTGTCAGGCTTCAAATCTAAATCACTAATAATGCTATCAACTCCATGTAAAACTCTTGCTGTTGCAAAAACAATTGGAATATTATTACTTTGAAGTTTAGCGATCATTTCTTTAGTATATTGGTGAATATTTATAGTTTTATGAGAAAAAATAGTATCATCAATATCGCTTATAAAAATTTTCATAATTAAGAAAAAACTTAGGATTAACCTAAGTTTTTTAACACCTTATCTACTGTTTTCTTAAACATATCATCACCCATTTTAACATCTTTCATTGTGATTTTAGCTGCAGCACTAATATCTGCAACAGTTAATTCACCAGCATCCTTTAATGCATCAACTGCTTCTTGATAATGATTTTTTATGAAATCTTCGTCTAAAGCAATCCCATTTTTTGCTAAATAACCGTCAGCAAAGCTTTTAACTTCTTCCGTAGTATAGTCTTTTTTCTCTAACCCAGCCATAAATAAACCAGTCAATTTACTTCTAAATAAAGCTGATTGTTTTAACATTGCTTGAATGTCAGACGCATCAAAGATATTTTTTCCTACTGATTGAAATACTTCGTCAACCTTAATCGCAAAAGATTTTGCATCAATTCTTGTGTTCTTTTTTCCAAATAATCCCATATTTTTTCTCCTTTATTATTTTTCTTTTTTAACTTTCGGAAGCACTTGAACTACAAAATTAGTAGTAAAAGTTTTTTCCAAATAATTACCGTAACCTGTATGGAAGGAACTTCCATAGTAATCAAAACGATAAGTATAAGTAATGGTTATCGTTTTTTCTCCAGGAGTTGAATCATATCCTTCTAAAGTATAGTCAATAACGACTTCACTAGTTCCATCTTTAAATAAGTTTAGTACTTCAAGCCCTTTTTTATCAAACTTCTCACCCTCGATATATAGGGTACGCTCAGGTAATTGAGCAATGGATAGTCCCATCGAATTACAAGGGATCACTTCACAATTATAAGTTCCAGTTTTACCGTCAACAGTAATTATCAATTGTTTTTTGCCAGGTGTATCACTATAACCGCTAACATTATAATTAGTTACATACTCACTAGTATTATTGTTATAAGTAGCTAATACTTTGATAGTACTTCTATCAAATTTTTCACCCTCTACAAAAGCAACAGGTTTATCACTAGATACAGTGATTGCAAACAACTCTCTTTCTCGAACAATAACTTCAAATGAGGTTATTTTATCCATATAACTTACAATAAGTTTTTTAGAACCAGGTGTTGATTCAAAGCCTTCAACTTTATAATCATCAATAAGTTCTATTGTATTGTTATTATAACTTGCACGAACAATCAAATTTGTTAAATCAAGTTTTTCACCTTCAATATATACTAACTTTTCTGGTTTCTCCACTATATCAATATATGTAAGTTCTCTTGAATTAACTTTAACTATAAAACTATCCTTTTTATTTTTCGACTCTACAGCAATCTTTTTAATTCCCGGACTAGCATCATAACCACTCACTGTATAGTCATTGATAAAATCTGTAGTTTTATTGCTATAATATCCAGTAACCATCATTCCACTAGGGTCAAAAGCGTCTCCCTCTAAGTATTCGATAACACTCGGTAGAGTTGTTACTGAAATACTATCTAAGACTTTTTTGGTAACTTTTACCTTAAGAATACAACGCAATCCTTGATAAGTGATTGTTATATTGTTATCACCAGGTGTTGATTTAAAGCTGCCTAGTGCATAATCATAAACAACTTCTTTTGTTCCGTTGTCATAAGAAGCCTCAACTATCATACCTTCTATTTGAAGATTCTCTCCCTCTTCATAAATTCGCTTATTTGGTTTTTTAACAACTGATAAACTAGCAATTTTTTTGTGTCTAACGTTTAGTGATATATTAGCCCACTTATTTAAATAAGTAAACTTAAGGTATTTAACACCGACCTTCGAATCAAAACCATCAACATCATATTCAAAGTAATCTATTTCATTTCTAGTGTCATTATTATAATGAGCTATAACTTTAAAATCTAATGGATTAAAAGTACTTCCTTCGACATATTCTAGATTAGAAACTTTCTTTTCAACATTTATCTTAACAAGTTGTTTTCTTACGACTTCAATTGGGAATTTATCAACAGTATTTTTGTATACCACTGTAATTGTTTTAATTCCAGGAGTATAGTCAAAACCATTAACTTCATAATTTTCAACTTGTCTTTCTTCTCCATTATTATAAATTGCCATTACCAACATCCCGCTGGAGTTGAAAGTTTCACCTTCAATGTAAATTAACTTCTCAGGAGGTTTTACAACAACTATATGAGATACTACCTTCTTTTTCACGCTTACAATAAATGTATCGCTAGCATTTCCGCTAGTTATAACAATTCGCTTAGTTCCAGGCTTGTAGTCGTATCCAGAAACGGAATAATTCTCAAGATCTCCAATTGTGCCATTGTTGTAAGTCGCCTTAACAAGCATATTGCTTAGATCTAATTGCTCACCTTCTAAATAAACAAGCTTGTTTGGTTTTCTGATAACACTAATAGATTCTATTTCTTTAACATTAATGTTAACATAAATTACTTCAACTTGATCCTGATAGCTGACTATCAATTCTTTATGTCCAGGCAACGCATCAAATCCATCTATGTCATAATTGGTAACTACTTCACTAGTTTCATTATTGAAATGTGCAACAACTTCCATTCCAGTCGCATCAAAATTTTCTCCCTCAATATAAATAAGCTTATCTGGTTTCTTACTTACAACAATATAACTAATCTCTTTTCTTAAAACATCAACATAGAAAAAATCCACCTTGCCTCTGTAAGTAACTAAAATTCTCTTCTTTCCAGGAGTATCTTCAAAACCAGAGATATCATAATCATCTACTGTTTCATTAGTGCCATTATCATAATAAACTGTAAGCACTAATCCAATAGAATCAAATTCTTCATTCTCAAGATAAACTAATTTATTTGGTTTTTCAGTTATCTCAATTGTATTAATTTTTTTCGCTATTACACTTACATTAAATATATCAGTTTTTTCATTATGAGAAACAACTATACTCTTATTCCCTGGAAGTGAATCATATCCACTTACTAAATAGTCAGAAATTATTTCTTTAGTATTGTTGTTGAAAAAAGCTGTAACCAACATTCCATCTAAAATAATATTTTCACCTTCTAGATAGATTAACTTTTCAGGTTTCCTTGTAACGCTTATTCCGATAATTTCTCTCTGTAAAACTTCAACATTGAATGAATCAGAAAAATCATTATAAACAACTTGAAGAGATTTGGTACCTGGATAACTATTATATCCGGTTAACTCATAATCACTTAGTGTTCTAAAAGTATCGTTATTATAAAGAGCCCTTACTTCTAGACCGTCCACATTAATCAAATCACCCTCTAAATAACTAAGTTTGTGTGGCAGTTTATAAACAGAAACTCCAATCAATGTTGCTTGAATTACAGTAATGTTGAAGTGATCAAAAAAGCCTTTATATGTTACAGATATTTTTTTAGTTCCTGTATTAGAATCATAACCACTTAATAAATAACCAATAACATTTTCATTAGTTGAGTTATTGTAATAAGCAGTGACAATCATACCAAAACTATCAAACTCTTCACCCTCTAAATATGTTAGTTTAGCAGGTTTGCTAGTTACCTCTATTTTTTCTAATCGTTTTTCCACTACTTTCACATTAAATGAATCAATGTAGCTTTGATATTCAATTTGAATTAGTTTTTCACCTGGAAAATTATTATACCCACTATAAGTATAATCAACTATTTCCTCAGTAGTCTCATTTGAATAAATTACAAAAACAATCATTCCGTGTTTATCAAATTCATCACCCTCTAAATATACTGTTTTATACGGTTTTGCGATAACCTTAATGCCAATAATTGTCTTAGGTAAAACATCAATACTCACAGTGTCAGTTTTCCCATCATAATTAACAGTTAAAACCTTAGAACCCGGAGTTGAATCATACCCACTAACAAGATAGTTATTTATAATTTCATCAGTTCCGTTGTTATAAAAAGCAACAACTTGAAGATTTCGATGGTCGAATAATTCACCTTCAAGATAGTTAAGTTTCGTAGTTTTCAAACTCGCACAAATATTAACAACCTGCTTGTTAGAAACTTCTACATTGAAAGAGTCGGTTTGATTTTGATAAGAAATTGTAATTCTTTTAGTTCCAGGTAGATCATTATACCCTTCCACTACAAAATCACGAATCAAACTCTTAATATCATTACGATAATAAGCCATTACTTCAATTCCAGAAGTATCTAACTTTTCACCTTCAATATAATGTGTTTTTGTTGGTAAAGTAATAATTTTAATGTTAGTTAACTTGCGTTGCTTAACAGTTACCTCAAACGAATCTGATTTTCCACAATAAGATACGGTAATGCGCTTAAATCCAGGTGAACTATCATAGCCAGATACTGTATATTCATTTATAGTTTCTGTAGTTCCGTTATTGTAATAAGCTGTTAAATTCAAACCAATATCAGAAAAATTATCACCTTCATCATATTCAATCTTAAAAGGACGACTTGTGACTTGGATATGAATCAATTCTCGAGCATTAACTTCAACATCAAAACAATCACTCATTAAATTATGAATAACAGTTATCTCTTTAATACCAGGTAGGCTGTCATAACCAGAACAATGGAAATCTTTGACTTCTGCATGTGAGTTATCGTTATAAAATGCAGTGACCACAATTCCGGTAGCGTCAAATTCATCACCCTCCAAATACATAAATTTATTCGGTTTGGTTGTAACAAATATATGTGTTAACTCTCGCTTTTTAACATCAACATCTATAAAATCAATCTTTGATTGATGTATTATTTTAACTTTTTCTTGACCAGGGGTAGTTAAATTCGCCAATACATCGAAATTAGTAATGAATTCTCTACTACCATTATCATAGTACGCCTCAACTTTAATTCCACTACAATCAAACATTTCACCTTGAAAATAGTCTAATTTCGACGGAAGAGTAACAACGCTAATTTTTTCTAGTTTCTTAGCTAAAACTCTAACATTAATAACATCACTTTTTCCTTGATAAACAATCTGAAGAGATTTAATGCCAGGAGTAAAATCATAGCCACTATATTCAAAATCTTTTACTTCTTTTGTTGTGTTGTTACTATATAGTGCAGTAACTCTAATTTTATCTGAATCAAACTCAGCACCCTCGATAAAGTTCAATTGACTAACAATAGGCTCAGCTTTAATACTAATCAATTCGCTCTCTTTGACAAACACTTTAAAAGTTGTTTGTATTGTTTCATAAAGAACAGTAATCTCTTTAGTTCCAGGAGTTATATCAAATCCCGTTAATAAATAGTCATTAACAACACGCGAAGTATTGTTATTATAATAAACAGACACTTCTAAACCATCTACTTCAAAAGCATCACCTTCTAAATATTTAGTTTTAAATGGCATTCTTGTAATTCTGATTTCCACAGGCTTACTACCAACAACCTTAACATTAAACTCAGCAATGTGATTTTTATGGTAAACTTTTAATTTTTTCAATCCAGGTATACTATCATATCCACTAATAACGTAGTCATCAAGAATTTCACTAGTATCATTATCATAGAATGCAGTTAATTCAAAACCTGTTAAATCAAGATTATCACCTTCAAGATATAGTATTTTAATCGGTAATTTACTAACACTTAATTTTAATATTGATTTCTTTAAAACCTCTATTTTAAAGCTAGTTACTTTATTATGATAATAAATATCTAAATCTTGTAACCCGGGAGTTGAGTTGAATTCCCCTAATTTATAATCATCAATTTCATTGATTGTCCCATCACTATATTGTGCATAGACAGTTAATCCAGCTAAATTTGGTTGTTGAAGTTCTTTAACAACCATTTGTTTAGGATAATCTTCAACATAAATATATGTTAAAAAACCTGAATTATCTAACCCTTTAACAATATTTACAACGCTACATAAACGATAGTCATCATAACCAAAAGATTTAATAGACATTTGGTAATATCCAGTCTCTAATTCAGCTGTACCTAGCAAAATATCTTTATTGACAATAATTTTGTTATTATAAAATTGAATGCCATAACTATCATCAGTAAGGCTTAGACTAGATTTAAAATGACTTCTATCAAAAGTACGGTAGAATTCAATCTTTGAAATATTACTTACCCAATCTATATCATCATTTTCAATAGTAAAATCACCATCAACATCTTGATATACATTCACCAAGCGGTAGTTCTTATTTAAAGTCTTAATAAAATTGAACTTAATCTGGGTATCAAGATAACCATTAACTTTAAAAATTACTGCGAATTCACCACTGTTAACATTAACATCTTTGTTTAAACGTGAATTTCTAATAATGATTTTCTGATCATAAGTTTCTATACTAGCGTTATCATTGAAAACTATATTCCCAACACAAAAATCATCAGTAGATTCTAATGTTTCAAAAATCAATTCCCTAATATTACTTAACCATTGATTATCACTACTTGTTACCTCAAAATCGCCATTTTCTAAATGTTTAACATTAACATCGGTAGGAGCAACTTCAGCACTGAAGTTTGAATCGAAATCAATATAAGCATCTTCATAATGATCAGCAACAATAGTCACAAATATTTTGCCAAATCCGACACCATATTTAGTTAACTCTTGTTTTGCAACTACTAAACGCTTAGATTCAATACTAATATTATTGCTTTTGTTGATTACTATAGTATTGCCCGACAGATACCACTCACTATTGGAAATTTTAAGTGATCTAATGGAATTTAAATAACTCGAGTTTTTAGTTTCAATTACTAGGTCATCTTTATGATATAGATAACTTAATAAATCTTCTGGTGCTTTTTTTATTTTAATTGCAGTATTAATAAAAATGGCATGCGAACTGCATAATTGACCAGATAAATTAAATAATTCAATATCAACTATTTCTTCTTTTACAATTCCGATTTCCTTCAATAGATTAATGTAAGGGATATGCATTGTGTTAGCAGAAACATATACTCCATTTTCAGCACTTAATAAATCAATAACTTTTATTGACTTAAAAACATTTTCATTAGTATAAAAACGTATCTTACTCAATGAATTTAACCATTTACTGCTCTCAGTAACAATTTGAATAGCGCCAAACGGATCCTGATAAACAAACAAATCTTCCGGATTAGCATCGGCACAATTTCTAAGTTTCACAAGTTGTAAATACTTAACATTTTGAAATGAAAGTGATTCTATTTCAATAGAATAATCGCCATTAACAATTCCGTCCTGTATTAACCTTTGATTAGAAATAATAAATAGGCCGTCAACGATCTGATATCCACCAATATTTTTCTTTATTTTTACTATATATTCATTATTGTTTTGATTTCTAAAGATAATATTTTCAATGGAATTTGCCCAATCAATATCATTAGATTCAATAACTAAATCGTTATTAGAATTTTGAAAAATGTTTAATTGTTTATTAACGGTGGCTTCAGGTAGTCCAATCTCTAATTTCAGTTCAGTATTTTCAGGAAATCTATGGTACCCAATAGCTACAATATTCAATCTATACGTATCAGCAATTAGTCTTGCTGTCTCGATGATATCTTTAACTGGTAAAATAACTTCAGTTGAAAATCTATTACAATCTTCAACAAGGAATGTATATTCACAATTTTCATTTTCTAATGATACTGAATAAATATTGTCTATCCAGTGAGAGTTTTGCGATTCAATAACTAAGTCGCCTATTGTGTTCTGATAAATATTGTATTCAAAATCAATATCCAATTTTGATAACATAACAATTAATGGGTTTGTAGATAAAAAATTATCTTCGCTACGATAAGATAATATTTCATAGCCATAGATACTTTCTAAAATTTCCATATCAAAATCAAGTCTTGAATAACCAATAACTATTTTGTCTTCACTCTTTTCAATGAAACTATTATTATTACGCCAGTCAATAGTTCCACAATTTTCATTCACATTATTATGGAAAGTAATACCATAGACATAGTTTAACCAATCTTTATCACTAGCGGTTAAAACAAGATTATTATTTTCAACTTGAACAAGTGAAATTTCATTCTTAACAGTTATCTTATTACTAGTTACGATTGGAATCAAATCTGGTGTAGTATATTCCGCATATCCATTTGCCTTAATTTTGAAATAGTAATCACCAGTGGCGATTTCTGGGAATAATTGATCAAATTCTTTATCATCAATAATTAACTTATCATCATTGACATAGTCACGATATTTATTAACTGCCAAATCCGCTAAATTCATATCATCATAGAATAAAGAAATTTCATAAATCTTATTTAGCCAATCTGTATCATTTGTTTCAATTACAAAATTATTTACTACTTTTTCATTGTATAAATTTTGATAAATCTTTATTTGACTAGTAAAAACACTTGAACCATCAATTATTTCTAGTCCATCATAAGCAGTGTAAATATCATAGTTATTAGCTTCAATCCTTACATCATAAACCCCGTTTGGTACACCAAAAGCAGATATAAATAAATAGTGTGGAATTGCAATTTTTTTACCACTATATTTAATTAAATCACTCTCTCTTACTGACATCCAACCACTGTAGGCATAATTAGACAAGAAGATAGTTTCAATCGATCTAATGTAATCATCACTATCTGAACTAATAATCATGTCACTAAATTCATTAAATCCAATATTTATTTCAGAAGGTAAACCGCTAGCATTTTTAGATTTCTTTGGAACAATAAATTCTGCCTTTTCTTTCGTCTCTTCTTTATTTAAATTGAAAAATGAGTCAGTAGTGACTTTCGCAAGTTTTCCATTTTCTTTCTTAAATTTAACTGAGATTTGATAATCTTCATCCTTAAAATCATATATAAAGCTTGAAATATCAAGAATCAAATAATTTTTCCCAACTTCTTTGATGTGTGTTTGATAAATATTTATCTTTTGATTTTCAGATTTAAAACTTATTGATTGGAAGCCACTTATAATATCAGAATGAGCTGATTCAAGCATGAAAAAACCACCGCTTAACATAGTAGCGGTAATTAAAACTTTTTGAACCTTATTGTCTTTTTTTTCTTCAATCATCTAATGTGCTCCATCTCAAAATACAACATTCCATTAAGACAAAAAAGAGGTATCTACTCTGTATCCCCTCTTTTGGACTCGACCATTAATTTTTTGTCTTTTTAGCTTCTTTAACAACCTCTTCATTTTCATATATTGTGATAGGACCTTTAATTCTAGCGCCAGTCTTAATATTGATTAACGATGCTGATATTTCACCCTCACATATAGCCGATGTATCTAAGGTAATTAATTTAGTTACTTCAATTCTACCTTTAATTGTTCCAGAAGAAGTTAAATCATTGCAATTAATGTTACCAAATATTGAGGAATTACTATCAGACTCAATATTCTTCTCTGCAATTATATCCCCATTAACTTTACCACCATTTAAAACTACATTTAAACCATTAATATTTCCATTAATTGAGCCAATAACTTCAACATCACTTTCACTAACCACATCTCCAACTACTTCACCAATTATTACAACTGGAAGTTTTGATTGGATATTTCCATTAATTATCGTTCCTTCTGTTACGATACTACATTTATTATTTTGTAGATTATCCACAATAAAATCCCCTTTCAGATTTTTCTCAATTCAGTTATCTTAATTCTATATCAATTTAGCCTTATTTTTCAAGTTAAATTTTAATTATCGATAATTTTACCGATAGAAACAAAATCAGATTTTTCAATAATGCTTCTTAATGACTCATTTTTATAAAAATACTTATCCATCATTTCATCTATATCATTAAAAACAATATGTTCATCAGAAATAGGGCCAGTCTTAAGTACTATTTGAGTTTTAAATATTCCATCATTATGATGTTTATCATATCGGTATATAAAAAACTTTAAGTCACCACATTTCAGTAGAATATCACTGCCTTTAGGAGCGAGTTTTAAAAAGTCAGCTATTTTATCCCATTTATTTAATTTATCTAAATTATTTTCCACTGTCCTACCTTCTCCTTGAGTAATAGTGTTAACTATAATATTTTCTTTAAAATAAACTTGTTGACTGATCATAAAATCAGGATTGTTATTAACAACAAAGATCTTTTTTCCTTTTAAATTAGAATTTTTAACATACTCTAAATCTTCGATAGTTTGATAACCACTAAATTTATCACTGGTCAACACAGTGTGAATATATGCTTCAATTTTACCATATTTCTTAACAGATAATCTTCTGCTAGTATTTCTAAGCATCCCCATTTGAAAACCATTCTTTGAAGTTGATAAATCATTATTTGTCGCAGGTAAACTTAAGTAAGTTTCACTTAAATAGTAGCCATTATCATTTTTGTAGATAAATGAACTAAAAATATTTTCTTCTAAATTTTCAGCATAATTATTCACCCAGTAATTTACCGCTTCATCAATAGAATTGTAATACACATATTCTTCATAAGGTATTTTTTTTACTAAGTAACAATTATCAATTCTTTCTCTCAAAGACATTTTTTTCATGTAATTATTATACACAATTAATTACTTCATTTCAAAAAATAAAGGCATTTATAATTTGTTTGTTGTATAATTTAAACATGAAGCTTAATGAAATAATTAATTGTAGTCTAGAAATTGAAATTAAAGGTATACGTATTAACTCTAAAACCATTGAACCTGGTTTTTTATTTGTTTGTTCAAGTAGTCAAACAATTGATCGACATGACTATATTGAAGATGCGATTAATAATGGTGCTGTAGCGATTATCACAACTAAAGATATTGATTTTGATGTTCCTTACGTGAAGGTTGAAAATATTGATCAAACTTTGTTTGATATTTGTAATAAATTTTATAATTACCCTCTCAATAAATTAAAATTAATTGGAGTAACAGGAACTGATGGAAAAACTACTACATGTAGTGTTATTCAACAATTAATTGGGAAAAACAAGATGGCTTACATTGGAACTCTAGGAATATTTTACAATGACATAAAAATTAAACCCGAAAATACTACACCACCTCTTGACTTATTATTTTACTATTTTTCATTATTTGTAGAAAATAACTTAGAATTTGTAGCAATGGAAGTTAGTTCTGAAGCTGTTTATCACGGAAGAGTTAAAGGTTTGGAGTTTGATGTAAGTATCTTAACTAACTTAACTGAAGATCATTTAAATACTCATAAAACATTAGAGAACTATTCATTATGTAAGCAACAACTCTTCAAACAAACAAAAAAAGATGGATACTGTATTATCAATATTGACGATAAACATCATCAAGACTTTATTAATGCATCTAATGGAGCAATTATAACTTATGGGCAAGATGATTCGGATTATCAAATTACAGTTAATCCTAATGGAGGAAACTTCAAAATAAACAATCAAAAGATTAACTCTTCATTAATAGCTGTATATAATCAATATAACTTAACAGCAGCAATAGCGGTCATTGATAAGTTAAGTCTTCTAAACCCAGAAGTAATTGATAAGTGTCAACAACTAGAAGTTGATGGAAGAATGCAGTTTGTAAAAAATGATTTGGGAATCCAAATAGTTGTTGAATATGCTCATACCACAAACTCACTAGAAAAAGTTCTTAGTTATTTTAATGAGAATAAAACAGGTAAAATTATCTCCTTATTTGGAGCCGCCGGAAGTAGAGATGTAAGTCAGCGACCTAAAAATGGAAAAATCATTTATGATCACTCCGACATATTCATTGTAACTTCAGATGATTCAAGATTTGAATCTTTCCAAGACATTTCAAAAGACTTAATAAAAAATATACCTGGTAACAACTATTACTTAATTGAAGATCGTAAAAAAGCAATCATCAAAGGTTTAGAACTTGCGGAAGCTGGTGATACATTACTAGTATTAGGCAAAGGCCATGAAAGCAACATCCTTAAAGACGGAAAGAAAATCCCTTTTAATGACTACATATTTATTACCGATTACCTTGGAACAAATTTAGATAAATAAAAAAGAATAAACTCTCTAAGTGTATTGAAGCTCTTTAGTTTTATTCTTTTTTTAATTATCTTAATTGCTTTTAATAAACTTACTTAAATACTCTCTTAATCCAGGATCACAAACATATACATACGTTCCCAACATGCCTCTTGTAAACATCACAGTGTAAATGTTAAGAATATAGGATAATAGCTGTTGGTCAGTTGTATCATTTTTTCCTTTAACATCATAATAATTCGACTTATCAACTAAAAATTTGTTTTCATTTAGATTATATTTCAACTCGTTACCAATAATTATTCCAGTATAGTTTAAATCAAAACCTTGAGTAGTGTGGATGCTACCTATTTCATCCTTTGAGTTAGGTGAGTTTATCCAATCACTTGCTTTAGAATTCCAAATATATTTGTATCCATCTATCTCTAAGTCGTAAATACCAGCGTCAATTAACTCACTAGTAGTTTTATTTTTTAAATTTTGTGGTAACTTACTATCTTTGCTAGTCCACTTCCAAGCATAGCCAGCAACAGTACGACAAAGACCTAATTCATTGTTTTTGTACTTAATTTCTTCAACGAGTTCATTGACATTATCAAAGATTTTAAAATCATATTTCTTAAATTCGATAAATTTACTTGGCTGGCTATCACTAAAGATAGAGTTTACATAATCAACATATTCGTTCCCACCATTTAAACATCTTAATTGTACTTCTAGTTTATAGGGATGATAATTTTTATTAAGCATTAATTCATCAAAATTCTCTTTATTTACATCACTGGGTTTGATACTTTGTTTTTCATCATAAAACAAAATTTGATACTTACTTTTTAAAATAATCCAATCTAATTCAGTACCTTTATCACCTAATCTAAAATTTTTGTTATTTTGATCAAATGTTGCATACTGAGTTAAGTTTTTGCGTTTTTTTAATCTATGAGCTTCATCAACTATCAGCAAATCATAAATATAGTCACTATTAGCTACATCGTGTGGGCTCAACACCATGCTTGGTGATAGTCCATCAATGCTTTTAAACACTCTCTTCAAAGTGGATCTTAAGTTTTCCATCGGAACAACTAGAGCTATTTTTAAGTTTCCTATTGAATTATGAATAGTTAATATATTATTTAAATCACGATCATCCTGTTCGTCACCAATTATGTTTTTATCTTTCTTATACTCTGAAAGTAGTTTTATTAAATAAATTCCTAAAATTGTCTTTCCGGTGCCTGCACCTCCCTCGATAAGAAAAGTTGAATTTTCATTTAAGTTAACATCATGTGCTAAAACACCAAGAATATCATTTACTATCATATATTGATCGGTAGTTAATGTTTTATAGGGAGAAAACTTGAACAAATCACTATTTTCAATTACTTTCAAATCATTATTTACCAATCCTTTAGATTTTAATTGATACCAAATTTCTTTAAATTTACTTTCGTACATCTTTCTTTGGTAATAATTATGGTTTTTAAGTCCAGTGTTACTATTTTGTAGTTTAAATTTGTCATCTGCAGACATATATTTAATCAAAAATGCTTCAAGATCTAAAACCGATGATTTATTAAAAGTATCATCACCAATAACACTGATTTCACTTAATTTCTTTCTCACCTCATTAGCAAGGTGTTGATTAGATCTAATGCCAAAATTTGTAGTTTCGCCTATGTAAGCTTCGTTATCATTATTAATAATATAAACCACAGGCCAATTGGTTCCATACTTAAAACTCTTAGCCTTAGCTAAAATTTCGCTATCAAATTTTAGAGTTTTAATATCAACCATTTAATCACCTAATTTAGTATACTTGTCACTTTTACCTTTACATTTTTCAATTGGATACTTTATTTTAGAAATTTCTAATTTATCTAAGACTATTTCCTCTGGATTCAAATTTAGTTGCGAACACATTAATAAAGTATAGTTAAGAATGTCAGCCAATTCCTGTTTTACTTCATTTAAATCTGCATTACTATTCCACTGATAACATTCAAGTAATTCTGCTGATTCAATAGAAATGCTCTTTGCTAGATTCTCTGGTGTATTGAACTGTAGCCAATCTCTTTCTTCCACAAATTCTCTTATTTTTTCAGTAAGTTTTTTCATAATAACTCCTCATTGGTAAATATCAAATTAAAAATAAATAGCCTTTAAACTATACTCTCAACAACAAAAGTAATAATTTTTTCTTTTAAATCAAATGCTTCCATGTCAATATCTTTGATTTGTTTTTGGAATGTTCTTTTAGTTTCTTCCTCAAAACCACTTAAGTTAATCATAACATTTAACTTAGCACCTTCTAAAGCGGCATATAGTAAAATTGCACCTACTCCAACATCACTAATTGCATTCTTATTCCCATTTTCATGGATAGTTGCTAATAATTGTAGACCTTCTAAACAGTAAGACATTATATTTAATGGCGACTGTGTCGCAAATATTGTACTATCATAAATAGCCTTATTTCTAGATTCTTTATCTTTTTCACTTTCTTTAGGTAATTTATAGGCTTTAATTACTTTATTATAAGCTTGGGCATCGATATCAACTGCTTCTAAAAGCTTGTTGTTAATTGTTTCTAACTCTTCAAATGTTAATGTGAATTGTTTTTGTGTTTCTTCATCTAGGCTATTGAATGCTTTTTTGTTGAAAGTTAGATTTTGATACATTCTTGCTAAGCTAACTCCAAACGATCCTATTAAGGCACTAACACTACCACCTCCAGGTGTAGGATTATTTGATTCAACTTCTTTGATTAAACTTATAAGTCCTTCATTAATTAATGTCATATACTATTTCACCTTTCTTAATTACTTTTGTGACTGGATTAAAATCCAGTCTTGCTATTACTTGATCAAAATTATCACAATCTAATACAACAAAATCTGCTTGTTTATTCTTTTCTAGAGAGCCAATTATTTTATCTCTACCTAATGCAAATGCATTATTGATAGTTGACATCGCTAATATTTCATTTGGGAATAATCTGTACGCTCTGCTTGCTACTCTCATTGTTAATATAAAATCATCGCATGGGCAACTACCGGGATTATAGTCACTTCCAAGTCCTAATATAGCTCCGCTGTCAATAAAATCTCTTGCTTTTGCGTAGTCTTTATTTAAATTGAAAGAGGTCATTGGTAAAAGAATCATTGGGATATTATTCTTTCCTAAACTCTCTGCCTGAGATGGTGTAGTAACCATGCAATGCTCAACAGAAGTCACTTCAAGTTCACACGCTAATTCTGATCCTTGTAGATTAACCATTTCATCAATATGTAGTTTTAGTTTAAATCCTAACTGCTTTGCAGCGTTTAGATATTTTTTAGCTTGTTGATAATCAAAAACACCTTCCTCTAAGAAAACATCGCAAAATTCTGCTTTTTTTCTAGCTAATGGCATCACTTCTTTTATGCAGTAATCAAGATACTTATCTCTGTCATCATATTCTTTAGGTAAAGAGTGAGCACCCATATAGGTAGATAGGCATTCAATAGGTTGGATATTATTTAACACCTCAATAACCTCTAACTGTTTTATCTCAGTTTCTAAATCTAAACCATAACCACTCTTAGCTTCTAAAGTTGTAATCCCATTACTCAAATATTTAGACAAAGTATTATTAGTTTTATTAACTAAATCATCTAACTTAGCTAAACGAGTAGCATTTGTTGTTGAAGATATTCCGCCACCCTTTTGTAGAATTTCTAGATAACTTTCTCCAGCTATCTTTGCACTATATTCATTAGATCTATCTCCAGAAAAAACTAAATGAGTATGACTATCTATCAGTCCGGGAATAACTACCATTCCTTGCAAATCAATTAGTTTATCATAGTTTAATTTACACTTTCCAGTTCCTAGCTCTATAATTTTTTCACCATCAACTAAGATCCAAGCATTCTCAAGAATCATAGGATTATTTAATTCTCTTCCTTTTCTCACTTCTCCACTTAAAGTGTAGATTTTTGAAATATTCGCATAAAGTTTAATCGACATAATAATCTATGACCTTAGTTTTATCAAATCCGTAAAGTCCTAACTCTTTAGTTACAATATTAACAATCTCATCAAGTTCAAGCTTAACATCATCTTTACTGTTTAATTTTAAATAATATGCCGCAATATCCTTTAAACAATCTAACGAAACTAAACCTACAAATTCACTTGTTTTAACTTCAATCCCATATCTTCTAGCTTCCATTTTAACAGCCTCAAAGGCACGATAAACGCTTGTTTTTGTATAATCGGTAACATTCATAGTAACTTGCACAATGTTTCTCTTATCCAATTGTACAGGGCCTGCTTGAATAAAACGGTATCCACCTGAAGAGAATCTAATAGCTTTAGAAATCTCTCTTGCTACTGCGATTTCTTTAGTATCTAAATCTATATTATAGGCAACTAACAATGGACGACATCCAACCGCTGTAACTCCACAACTTACATGACTTCCGTTTCCATAATCAGGTTTCCATTCAGCAAGCTTTGTTTTTTCAGCCATCCCTTCAAATTCACCTTTTCTAATATCTGGTAAACTCTTACGATTATCAGCAGTAGCACTTAATGAATAAAGAAATATTGGAATATTAGTTTCTTTATTAATTAAATCAGCTAACTGTTTAGTGTATTCAATTGTTTCACTTACATCAATATTAGAAATAGGAATTAAAGGAATTACATCAATCGCTCCCATTCTCTTATGTTGACCTTGATGAACTCTCAAATCAATTAATTCAGACGCAATTTTTGCAGACTTAACCATCGCTTTGATAACTTCATTAACTTCACCCAACACCGTTACAACGGTACGATTATAATCATCATCAGGCTCAACACTAAGTAATTTAACTTGATCACTAATTTTAAACGGCTCAACAATCTTATCTAAAACTTCCCAGTTGCTACCTATCGAATAATTAGGCACACACTCTACTATTTTTTTCATTATCTTACCCCTTAAAGAATCTTTCTATCATTTCGTTATCCGCAATATAAGGAATAGTAATAGCATCACTTTCTTTCATAATCTGATTATAGTGAACACTAGTTGTTAGAGCATTTTCATTGCCAGCCCAACTTCTACGAGCTACCCCGCCCATAACATCCCACAACATAGCTTGGTAAAGAATTTCATCAACTCTTTTTGAGCCATCTAAAACTAAACCAAATCCACCATTAATAGATTTTCCAATACCAACTCCTCCACCATTGTGCAGTGCTATTAATGACATTCCACGAGCTGCATTTCCTGCAAAACACTGTGTCGCCATATCTGCCATAAATTGACTTCCATCTTTAATATTTGAAGTTTCTCTAAAAGGAGAATCAGTACCAGATACATCATGATGGTCCCTACCTAACATAATAGGTCCAACTTTCCCATCTCTTACCATTTGATTAAATTTTAAGGCAATGTTCATTCTTCCAAATGCATCTTGGTAAAGAATTCTTGCTTTACTTCCAACAACTAAATTATTTTTATTAGCTTCTTTAATCCATTTCCAATTATCATAGTCTTGAAAACGACGGTCTTTATCAATGCTATTCATTGCCATTTCATCTGTTGCATCCAAATCTTCTTGTTTTCCAGATAAACACACCCATCTAAATGGCCCATATCCATAATCAAATAACAAAGGCCCAAGAATATCCTCAACATAACTAGGCCAAATAAAACCGTCTTTATCATCATTATTGTTCTTGCTTATCTCAATAACTCCACTATCAAAGATTGCCTTCATAAAACTATTTCCATAATCAAAAAAGTAACTTCCTGAATTGGTTAATTTTTTAATAACGCTAAAATGTTGTTTTAAACTATTATCAACTAAAGTTTTAAACTTAGCATAGTCTTCTTTTAATAGTTTAGTTCTATCTTCAAAACTAATTCCGCTAGGGCAATATCCACCATCATAAACTTCATGACATGATGTTTGATCAGAAATCATTTCAATAACAATATTATTATCTGCAGCGTACTCTAATAAATCAACTACATTGCCATGGTACGCAATAGCAACAGGCTGTTTATTTGCTCTATATTTCTCTACTTCCTCAAATACTCTTTGACAATCAGATATTACAATATCAACCCAACCTTGTTGATGTCTTGTTTCAATTCTTGAAATATCAACTTCCGCAATAACTGCAATACCATTTGCAATCTTAACAGCCTTCCCTTGTGCACCTGACATTCCACCTAGTCCACTTGATACAAACAACATTAAATTCATATCACTTTGGTCCGGTTTCAACATTCTAGCAGCATTTAAAACCGTATTATAGGTACCATGAACAATACCCTGAGGACCAATATACATCCAACCACCAGCCGTCATCTGTCCATAATTTGCAACACCTAAAGCTGCAAATCTTTTAAAATTTTCAAGATTATCAGCTTCACCTACCATTAAACCATTTGTGATAATAACACGCGGTGCCGAAGTGGGGCTATGAAATAAACCAAGTGGGTGTCCTGACTCAATAACTAACGTTTGAGTATCTGTTAATTCTTCTAAATATTTTTTAATTAATAGGTATTGCATCCAATTTTGACATACTTGTCCAGTTTCTCCATAAGTCACTAATTCATATGGATAAAGCGCAGTTTGAAAGTCCAAATTATTATCAATCATTAATTGGAATGCTTTACCCTCAATACAATTACCTTTATATTGATCAATCCCCTTAGCAGCAATATTGCCTGATGGACGAAAACGATAACCATATATTCTACCTTTAGTTTCTAACTCCTCAAGAAATTCAGGAATTAATTGTTGGTGATATTGATTAGGGATATATCTTAAAGCATTTCTAATTGCCAATTTTTTGTCTTTTTTTGATAGCTTACTCTCTCTTTTAGGAGCTCTTCTAATTCCCTCAATAAAACATGGAATTTCATTTGGAATATTATCTAATCGCATAGCTTGCCCTCCTTAATTAATTTATATGCTTCATACATCATCTTATGCATAATTTGATCTTCATTAATAAACGGCACCTTACTTCTAAGCTTATTATAGGCCTTCTCAGTATTGATACCTAACTTCTTTCCTTCTCTTAAATCAATAGCTTGACAACTAGCCAAATACTCAAAAGCAACTACATTTTGACTATTCTTTAAAATTTTTAAAGCTTTCGTTGCAGCTATAGCCCCCATTGAAACATGATCCTCTTGATTAGCGCTAGAAGGAATAGAGTCTACACTAGCAGGATGAGCCAATACTTTATTTTCAGAAACTAAAGCAGCTGCTGTATATTGAACAATCATAAATCCAGAATTAACTCCCCCGTTTTCAACAAGGAAAGCAGGAAGTCCATAACTTAGTTGTGGATTAACTAATCTTTCTAATCTTCTTTCACTAATATTTGCAATTTCAGCCAAAGCAATACCAACATAATCTAAAGCCATCGCAATGCTTTCACCATGAAAATTACCACCAGATAATACAAGGTCATCATCAACAAAAATCAAAGGATTATCAGTAACTGAATTAATTTCAATTGTAATTTTATCCGCCAAATGCTCAACAGCATCATAAATAGCACCATGTACTTGTGCAGCGCATCTTAACGAATAAGGATCTTGAACTCTTTTGTCACCTTGATTTGTAACTCTTAAACTACCCTTTAAATTTTCTAATACTTCATTAGCACAATAAACTTGTCCCACATGTGGTCTTATTTTATGAATTTTTAAATTAAATGCATCAATTATTCCTTCTAAAGCTTCCATAGATAAGGATAAAGTTAAATTAGCACTTCTCAATAGTTTGCGCCCTTCATAAACAAGCTTACAGCCAATCGCACTCATAAATTGAGTACCATTAATTAATGCTAAACCCTCTTTAGCCTGTAAAACTACTGGAGTTAATCCAGCTTTATTAAGCGCTAAACTCCCCTTAATTATTTCTCCATCATAAAAAGCTTCCCCTTCACCAATTAAAACTAGCGCTAAATGGGATAAAGGGCATAAATCACCAGATGCTCCTAGACTACCTTTTTCATAAATAACTGGAAAAACTCGATTATTTAACATTTTTAACAGACTTTTGATTGTGCTTAACCTTATACCAGAATGACCCTTTATTAAGCTATTTATTCTTAATAACATCATCGATCTAACAATATCTTCACTTAAAGCATCACCAACACCACAGGCATGTGAAACTATAAGATTTCTTTGCATAATTTCGACATCTTTATTCGAAATAACCGTATCAGAAAACTTACCAAAACCAGTATTTATACCATAACTTACCTTCTTATCTTCAAGTATCTGATGCACCATTTCTTCAGCATTAATTATTTTTTCTTTAACACACTCATCAATCTCGACAATATAATATTCTTTAGCAACTTTTGCTACCTCATCAATTGTTAAATCTTCACCATTTATTATTATTTTTCTCATTTTGTTATCTCTTCAATCTTTTTCATTATTTTATCTCTATTTTTTACTACTATCACAAATCCAATAATCGCTATTACAACTAATATCCCTACAGAAAGCCAATCTTCTCTTGAAACAATTTCACCAAACCAAGTACAAAGAATAGCCCCAGGAATAACTGCTATTACAACAGATAACAGATAAGTCCAAATATTAACCTTGCTCCTAGCGAATATATAAGGAAGTACACCGTTAGGGATACCTGGAATTAAAAACATAAAAAATGAAACAAATTCAGGTCTCTTCATATTATTTAGTGAATGAATTGATAAGATGCTATAATTTTTCTTCTTATCATTTTCTGGTTTAACAAATTTCTCGATTACCTCAATGAAAGAACGCACTAAAATCATTACAACTAAATTCCCAATAAAGTATCCAATAACACTTAATAACACTCCAGTACCAACACCATACAACAACCCAGCAAACCCTTGTACTGCCAATGTTGGAAAAAAGACAGTGATTACTTGTACAGCTTGTAATAAGACTACAAAGATTATTCCCCTAAGACCAGAATCTCTAAATGACTCAACGATAAGTTCTAATCCTGCTTCATCACTATTTGTTATTTTTCTTAAGAAAGGAACAATTTCCATAACAACTTGTGTAACAATTAAAACAAAAATTGTTAGAAACAATATCGACAATATTTGTGATAATATTTTTTTCTTATTCTTCATATAAGTAACCTCCCATTGAATCAATTATTACAACTACTGGCAAATCTATAACTTTATACCTATAGATAGCTTCACTTTCCAAATCATCAAAACAAATCAGTTCACTACTAACTACACACTTATTGAATAAAGCACTCAATCCTCCAACCATTCCAAAGTATAAATAATTGTTACCTCTCAATAAACGGACTACATCTCCACTTCTTTTCCCTTTTCCAATAGTAACATTTACTTTACAATCTACTAATTTTTCCATATATTTATCCATTCGATAAGAGCTAGTAGGGCCTAAACTCCCTACAATTTCTCCTTCTTTTTTTGGTGTTGAACTAACAAAAGCAATACACTGACCAACTAAATCAAATGGTAATTCTTCATTATTTTCAATTATATTAGTTAATCTTTTAAGAGCAGCATCACGAGCCGTGTATAGATATCCAGATAACAACAATTTATCTCCAGATTTTAACTTTTTCAAATCTATATCATTAATAGGTATTTTAATTTTTCTCATATTATACCTTCACAATGTCTATTGGCATGACAAGAAATGCTTACACACACCGGCAACCCTGAAATATGAGTTGGAAAATCTACAATATTAACTGCTAAACAAGTATTTTTACCACCAAATCCTCCAGGTCCAATATTTAAATCATTTACCCTTTTGAAAATTTCCGCTTCCATCTTTGAATATTTTGAATCTAAGTGTTTATCTCTTTTCAACAGTCCTTTTTTAGCTAATATCGTTACATAATCTAAAGTTCCGCCAATACCTATGCCTAAATAAATAGGCGGACATGCATTAACAGCACCCTCTTTAACTGTTTCAACAATAAAGTCTATTACTTCATTACTATCCGCACTAGGAGAAAACATTTTAACTCTACTCATATTTTCCGAACCAAAGCCCTTAGGCATTACCATTACCTCAATACTATCCCCTTCAACTATTTCTGTATGAATAATTGCAGGCGTGTTATCTCTAGAATTAACTCTATCAAATAATGGGTCATTTACAATTGATTTCCTTAAAAAATAATCAAGATAAACCTCTTTTATAGCTGCATTTATACTATCAGTTAAACTTCCGCCAACTAAATGAACATCTTGACCAATTTTTAAAAAAACAATAACCATTCCAGTATCTTGACAAATAGCGATTTGGTTAGTTTTTGCGATTGTATAATTATCTAATAAATCCTTTAAAATAGGATTATCATCTTCCTTTGTAAGCGCATCAAAAGAAACTATTTTATCAGCTCCAATGTCAAAATTAGCTTTTATTAATAGTTCCTTTATTTTTTCTTTTACTTTACTTACATTAATCTCTCTTATCATTAATACCTCTTACTTACAACTATTGAAACATGTTCTTTTTAAATAACAGTAACCCAATTAATAACATTAATACACAAGATAAACCTAATGGAAACCAAAATGTAGGAAAAGGAATTCCAGCAACATTCATACCATAAAAGCTTGAGACAATTGTAGGAATTGAAATAACTATAGTAATTGAAGCTAATATTCTCATTACAACATTTAAATTATTAGAAATTATTGATGCGTAGGCATCCATTGTTTCAGACAAGATATTAAAATATATTCCCGCCATTTCACTTGCCTGTGAAAATTCAATTAAAACATCGTCAAGTAAATCTTTATCTTCATCATATAGTTTTACAAACCTACCTGTAGTAAGTTTTCTTGTAGTATTGCTATTTGATTTTAATGATGTATTAAAATATACTAATGATTTTTCAAGTTCTAACATTTGAACTAACTCTTTGTTTTTCATTGATTTTCTTAAATTATTTTCAATAGCAGTACTCATACGATCGATTAAAGTTAGATACTTTAAGAATAAAGTTGCACTCTTAAAAAGAAGTTGCAAGATAAATCTAGTTTTTAAACCAGTATTTAAATCTTTAACTTTATTATTAATGAAATCATCAAATATTTGATTTTTCTTTCTTGTTATTGTAATTACCGCACCTTTAGTGGAAATAATACCTATTGGTACAGTAGTGTATCTAGCACTCTTATCACCAGATACAGTAATTGGTGTATCAATAATTATTAGAGTGTCTTGTTCTTCTTTTTCTACACGTGACATCTCTTCAATATCAAGTGCAGCCGTAATAAACTCACGTTCTAGTTTAAACTTCTTAACTAGGAACATTATTTCTTCTTCATTTGGTGCTACTACATGAATCCATGAATCAATGGTAAATTTCTTTTGTTCCTTGATTTTACCATTTATAGTTTTATAGTATTTAATCATTATTGCCCCTTTCAGTTAAGACGCGCTAATAACCTGATGGCATCTTATATCATTGTTTAATAACCTACTCTGTTGCGGTTCTACTAACATAATCCACCATCCTTTCATTAAAATATTATATAAAATAACAGTCCATTTAACAACTATTTAAGAATTAGTTCACTATACTTCTGGACATCTTCAATCTTTATTTCGCAAACCAATTCTAACCCACTTTCCACTTCTTTATTTTCTAAAATCAAGCAATTATCTCTTATTATTTGATACCATTTGTAATCTTCAAAAGGTATCAACATTTTAACCACCTTCGTTTTATATAATTCACCCCTAATTAAATCTCTTAATTCACTAATGTTATACCCTGTTTTACAAGACGTTACAATTGAGTTATCTTCAATTGGATATTCCGATAAATCAACTAAGTCAGCTTTGTTGTATACTTTAACAATTGGAACATTTAAACAACCCAAATCTTCCAATACCTCAAAAGTTGTAACAATATGTTTTTCATAATTAGGGTCACTTAAGTCAATAACCATTAAAAGCAAATCAGCTTCTTTTATCTCTTCTAAAGTTGATCTAAAAGCTTTAACTAAATATGTTGGTAAATCACTAATGAAACCAACTGTATCAGTTAAGATATAACTAAATGGTTCACACAAACAAATGCGACTAGAAGTTTGTAAAGTTGCAAACAACATGTCTTTAGCTAGGACCTCTTTGTTTTGGTCATCTACAACAGTATTCAGCATTGTTGATTTTCCACTATTTGTATAACCAACTAAAGCAACTTGTTTGATGTCATTATGACTTCTTTGTTTTCTTTGTGTTTGTCTTTGTTTAACCGCATCTTTTAACTGGCGATTTAAAATAGTTATTCTATGCTTAATATCTCTTTTATTTAATTCTAATTGTTTTTCTCCTTTACCACGAAATCCACTACCACCTTGTTGAGAGTAGATAGATGTTTCTCTACCGATTAACTTTGTCATTTCATATTGTCTTGTCGCAATCTTCACTTGAATTTGAGATTCCTTGGTCTTAGCTCTTTTGGCAAAAATATCTAAGATTAAATTTGTTTTATCAAGAACCGTGCATTCCAGCATTTCAATTAAGTTTCTAATTTGAGAACCAGTTAACTCATCTAAAAAAACAACCCCATCAGCCTCTTCTTTATCAACCATTTCTCTAAGTTCTAGAACCTTTCCATGATTTAAATAATGTTTAGGATTTCTTTTGCGAAGTTTCTGAAAAAGACTATCTACCACTTCAAAATTTAAAGCATGGCATAGTTCTTTCAATTCTTGCATTCGATATTCAAACTCTTGATTGTAATTATCTGAGCTTCCAACTATTATAACTTTCATATTTATATTATACATTAATTTGGTATTGATTCACTAACAGGATTATGATATATTACTAAAGAACAGAGGACCTTTAAGACAAACCGAGAGTTTGTTAAGGCGATATTTTTTATGTAAGCCAAATTTAAAGATCCAGATTAGTGGGTCTTTTTTTGTAAAGTCATCTGTCAATATAGAAGGAGATGATTATATGTCAGAAAAAAACAAAAATTTATTAATCGGTATTAATGAAAAGCCATCACCTAAAAAATGGTTTTTCCTAAGCTTTCAACATGTGTTTGCAATGTTTGGAGCAACGATCCTAGTTCCTATTTTAACAGGTATGCCTATTTCTGTTGCTTTATTTGCTTCAGGGTTGGGAACTATTATTTATTTAATTACTACAAACTTTAAAGTACCAGTTTACTTAGGCTCATCATTTGCTTATATTGGTGCTGTTGTCTTCGCTAAAGAAGCTATGGGTGGAGATCCTAGTGCAGCTTTAACAGGATTAATGGCAGTTGGTTTTATTTATATTATCGTTTCAATAATTATTAAGTTTACTGGAAAATCATGGCTAGAAAAACTATTGCCTCCTATCGTTATCGGTCCAATGATTGCGATTATTGGTTTAGGGCTTGCTAGCACAGCGATTGCAAATGCTGGACTATCAGCAAATGCATTTGATTACAAGCATGCATTAGTTGCGTTAGTTACTTTCGGAATAGTAGCCATTATCTCTACTAAAGCTAAAGGTTTTCTTAAAATTGTGCCATTTTTAATCGGCATCATTGGTGGTTATGTTTTTGCATTAATATTAGGTGTTGTAGATTTTACAGCAGTACAAGATGTGTTTAGTCAACCTATCATTGGTGGCTGGTTTGCGTTCCCTGAATTTTACTTACCTTTTAAATTCATGGATTTTAATACATACAATATTTATTTCGGTCCTGAAGTTTGGGCTATTATCCCTATAGCTTTTGTTACTATTGCTGAACATATCGGGGATCATACTGTATTAGGTAAAATTTGTGGAAGTAATTTTATTAAAGAACCTGGATTAGATAAAACTATTAGAGGAGATGGAATTGCAACTGCTGTTTCTGCTTTCTTAGGTGGTCCAGCTAATACTACATATGGGGAAAATACTGGTGTTGTTGGTTTAACTAAAGTTGGTAGTGTTTATGTTATATTTGGGGCAGCTTGCATCGCAATCTTGCTATCATTCTTTAGACCACTTACAGTTCTTATTCAAACAATTCCTACTGGAGTGTTAGGTGGAATGTCTATTCTTTTATATGGAGTTATTGCTAGTAATGGTTTAAGAGTATTGGTTGAATCTAAAGTTGATTTCTCTAAACAAAGAAATTTAATCATTGCGTCTGCAATGCTAGTAGTAGGATTAGGTGGAGCAGTTTTAAAATTATCTAACCTAGTTTCTTTGCAAGGTATGGCTTTAGCGGCAATTGTTGGAATTGTTCTTAACTTAATTCTTCCTAAGGAATAAAAAAGTAATAATAAAGTGCGATTTAGCACTTTTTTTTATGCTAAAATAAATTTATAAGAAAAGAGGATAGATTATGAAAGTAGGAATGATAGGGACCAACTTTGTTTCTGATTTTTACATGGAAGGAATAAAGGAAGTTGAAGGTAGTGAAGTTGTAGCAGTTTGTGATATTACAATGGATAAAGCAAATGCATTTGCTGATAAGTATAATATTGAATATCGCTTTGATGCTTACCAAAAGATGTATGATGCTAATATTGTTGAAGCTGTCTATATCGCAGTACCTAATGGATTACATTTAGAAATTAGTAAATATTTTTTAGAAAGAAAAATACCTGTTCATTGCGAAAAGCCGTTAGCAGGTAATTATCGTGAAGTAAAGGAAATGATCGATTGTGCCAAAGAAAATAAAACATATTTGCACGAGGGTTTAATGCCATTATTTAACCCTAATCTATCTGCAATTAAAGATGCATTAAAAGATCTTGGACCTATTCATCAAGTAACATTTAATTATTCAAAGTATTCTTCTAGATACGACGCTTATTTGGCAGGTGAAAATCCAACAACATTTAGAAGTGAACTTGCTAATGGTGCAATTATGGATTTAGGCGTTTATCCAATTAGTGTATGTGTTGGCTTATTTGGTGCTCCAAAGAAAGTTATGAGTGCTTCTTCATTGTTAGACACTGGAGCTGATGTTTCTGGTGTTAGCATCTTTGTATATGATGATTTCAATGTTTCTATAAGTTATTCTAAAGCTAGTGATACATCAATTGAAAGTGAAATTTGTGGTGAAAATGGAACTATAACCATTGATGTTATAAGCACTCTAAGAGAAGTTTATTTAATAAATAGAGCTACCGAAAATAGAAGTATGTACGATGGAACTGGCGATCCAAATGGTAGAGTTAGAATTGGTGGAGATTTGAATGCTAATTTCTCTTATCAAATTAAATCAATGGCTGATAGCATTAAAGCTGGTAAAACTGAATCTGACTTAATGACATTTGATATTTCATTAGCAATCCATAAAGCAATCACTGAGTGTCGTGAACAAGCTGGTATTGTTTATCCTTGCGATAAAAAGTAAACGATGAATATTATTCATCGTTTTTCTTTTATTTTTGATGCCCTATTTTAAATTGGTATAGACGACGTAATGAAGAGGAATGATACATACAACAGTTAGGTACGGAAATATTCTTCGTATCGCTTCAGAATGAACTTTTGACCTCTATTTGAGTTGTAACTTCATTTACAATAATTGGCACGTTTGTAAGTAAAAATAGTAAATAAACAGAAAAATAGTAGCTTACATAAAATAAAAAAAACAGGTAACATAAGTTACCTGTTTTTGTTTATTATCTTAATCTTAGTAATTTTCTGCTTCAATCATGAAATAACTTTGTTCATGTAAACAAACTGGACACACTTTAGGTGCATCTGTTCCAAAGTGAATATGTCCACAGTTACGGCATTCCCAAGGTTTATCTTCAGCTCTTGCAAAGACTAAACCATTTTTAATATTGTCAGCTAGTGCTTTGTAACGTTCTTCATGACGTTTTTCAATTTTAGCAACGCCTTCCATCATTTTAGCAACATCTTCAAATCCTTCTTCACGAGCTTCTTTTGCCATACGATCGTACATATTAGTCCACTCGAAATTTTCACCAGCAGCAGCATCAGCTAAGTTATCAGCAGTTTTGCCAACTCCATCGTGTAATAATTTAAACCATAATTTAGCATGTTCTTTTTCATTCTCAGCAGTTTCTAAGAAAAGACTAGCAATTTGCTCATACCCCTCTTTTTTAGCTGCAGAAGCATAGTATGTGTACTTATTGCGAGCTTGAGATTCGCCAGCAAATGCCTCCATTAAATTTTTCTCTGTTTTTGTTCCTTTAAATCTTGTCATTTTGTTCTCCTTTTAACTTTCTTATTATAAATCATTATCAATAAAAATTAAAGTAGTTTGCACTAATTGTGCCTACTTTTATTAAAAAAAACAAGGTCAACCCTTGTTTATTAAAATACAAAATTTCCATCCTTAAAGATAGTTACTTCTTTACCATCAAAAGTATAACCCTTGATTTCCATATCAGAACTTCCGAACATAAAATCTTCATGAACCATAGATTTATTATACCCTAGTTCAAATAGTTCTTCTTCCTTCATTTCAGTACCACCCTTAATATTCATAGGGTATGCATTACCTAGAGCCAAGTGACAACTTGCATTTTCATCAAACAATGTGTTATAAAACAAAATACCACTATTAGAAATAGGTGAATCATGGGAAATCAATGCTACCTCACCCAAATAAGCAGATCCATCGTCAAATTCAATTAAATTCTTTAATGCATCTTTTTCTTTTTTAGCATCATATTCAACAACTTTTCCATCTTCAAATACCATAAAAAAATCTTCAATTAATTTACCTTGGTAATTTAACGGCTTAGTAGATACAACTTTCCCAAACACCTTAGTTTTAAACGGCATACAGAAACATTCCTCAGTTGGAATATTAGGATTAAATACAACACCATTTGTCGTTTCTTCACACCCACCTGCCCAATTATGATTTGTAGCCAAGTGAACTTTTAAGTCAGTTCCTAAACTATTCTTAAAAGTTAGGTAGTCAAAATTATAATCGTTCATAATATTATTATGATTAACCATACTTTTATTATGTTTATCCCAATTCTTGTTAGGATCTGTTTCTTCATCAACACGACAACAAAATAAGATTGTTTCCCATAATTTTTCAACAGCAGTTTCATCATCTAATTCAGGGAAAATTGTTTTCGCCCAACCAATTGTTGGAACACTAACAATAGACCATTGACCTTTATTACTCATTGAATAGTCTCTTAAAGGTTTCATTGCTTTAGATCTAGAAATCATAACTTCTTGCATTTTATCAGAATCAATATTCTTTAATAATCCTGGAGTTTCTGCATAAATATTTAAGACTGCATAATTATTATCAATGAAATATTCCATTTCCTTAGCCTTATACTCAGGGAACTCACAAAGAGTTTCTGTGCTAGCAGACTCAAACTCAATTTTAGTAGTTAACTCATCAACATAGTTAATAATTACTTTTCTAGCTCCGTTATCATAAGCAGCTTGTACACAAAGTCTACCAAAATCAGCATTTTCAATTGGACAAGTAATTTTTAATAATTGACCTTTTTGAATGTTAACTCCTTTTACAACAGCTAGATTTGCATATTTTTTTAGTAATTTTTCATTCATATTATACCCCATGTGATACTGGTAACATTGCAGCACCAATCAAACCAGGTTCTTCAATCTTAGCAGTTCTAATATCAATATCTCTCATGCCCTTGTGCACTCGTGCATAGAATTTTTCTTTAAACTTATCAAACCATACATCCTTACTCTTTAGCATTCCACCACCTATTACAAAACAACTAGGATCAGCAACATGAGCTATTGCACTAAAGCCAATAGCTAAGTCTTCGGTAAATTTTTCTAACATTTCTAGAGCTTTTTTATCTCCTTCTTTGCACAATTCAAAGAAGTTGCCTGTATGTTGTATTCTATCACCCCAAATAGCTTTTGACTTTATCTCCATTGAACGACCACCGGCTTCAGCCTCCATGCAGCCTCTATTTGTACCAAAATCATGTTCAGGACCATTTCTATCGACAATAATATTTCCAACCTCTCCCGCGTAACCACGTGCGCCAGAAATTACTTTGCCATCAACAATTAAAGCTCCTCCAATACCAGTAGAAATTGTATTGTAATAAACGATTTTTTCACCAGCTCCTGCACCAACAAGCGATTCAGCTAAACCAGCAACATTAGCATCATTATCAATAAACGCAGGTAAATTTAGCTCTTTTTCAACTGTGGATTTTAGCGGAAATCCAGTAAAGCCTTTTAAATTAGTAGATAAAGTCATAGTACCAGTTACAGTTTCAACAGGACCTGGAACACCAATTCCAATTCCAGAACACTCTTGCCATCCAGATATCGATTTTACCAAATCAAATAAATTTTTTAAAACAACTTCAGGACCAGCCATACCATCACTTTCACTTTTAGCCATTTCAACAATACTTCCATTTTCATCAACCTTAGCAACTCTTACATTAGTTCCGCCTAAGTCAACCCCTAAATAGTATTTCATATTTTATCTCCCTATATGTGTTTGTTAATTATTTAACTTCTACAATTTTCATCATATTGGCAGTACCCTCACCAGTAGGATAACCAGCTGTAATGATAATTAAATCACCTTTATTCAAACCAAAATCCAAAGCGGCCTTACTTGCTAACTCATCATCATTATGCATATCATTTTGAATATCAGAATAAATAGGCACAACACCCCAATGCACTAATAAATTATGTTGAGTTTCTTTAGTGAAAGTTACAGCTAAAATTGGTGCTTTAGGTCTAAACTTAGAAATTCTTCTAGCAGTTGAACCACCTTGAGTAAAGGCTACAATTGCCTTGACATTTTCCAAAGTTAAGCAAGCATTTGAAACAGAAGCCCCAATTGCATCTTGAATAGTAGCTTCAGAAGATTTTTTAGCTTTATCTAAGAATTTTTCATAATCCAAAATATTTTCAACTTCTCTAGCAATCAAATCCATAGTTTTAACTGCCTCAACTGGGTAATCACCAGCAGCAGATTCACCAGATAACATAATGGCATCACTACCATCTAACACTGCATTAGCAACATCTCCAGCCTCAGCACGTGTTGGACGAGGAGTAGTAATCATCGACTCTAACATATGTGTTGCAGTAATAACTGGTTTGCCATACTCATTGCATCTAGCAATAATTTTCTTTTGATATAGAGGAACAAGAGCAGTGCTAACCTCAACTCCCAAATCTCCACGAGCAACCATAATGCCATCTACTACATCTAAAATTGAATCTAAGTTTTCATAACCTTCTTGATTCTCAATTTTTGCAATAATTTTAATTTTATCTTTTCCTTCTTCTGAAAGAATTTTACGAATTTGTAATACATCATCAGCACGACGAACAAAACTTGCTGCAATATAATCAACGTCATTTTGACAACCAAATCTAATATCTGCATCATCTTTAACTGAAACAAAAGGCATTGATAAATTAACATTAGGGACATTTACACCTTTTTTAGTTTTTAACATTCCATTGTTTTCAACTCTCAATGTAGCCGAAACTCCATCTTTAACATCGATTACAGTTAAACGCATTTTTCCATCATCAATTAATAAATAATTGCCAACTTTTAAGTCAGAGAATAATTCAGGGCATTGAATATGGAATCTTTCACTATTACCCATTACAACTTCTTTTACAATATCAATAGTATCCCCTTTTTTAACCGAGATACCACCATTTTCAAATTCACCACAACGAATTTCTGGACCTTTAGTATCTAACAGAATAGCAATTGGTTTACCAATTTCTTTTTCGATGATACGGATATTTTTAATTCTATTCCCATGCTCTTCAAAAGATCCATGAGAGAAATTAAGGCGAGAGATATTCATTCCCGCATTAGCTAATTGCTTTAGCATTTCTGGCTTTTCACTAGCCGGTCCAATTGTACAAATAATTTTAGTTTTACGCATATTTCCTCTTTCCTATACTAAACGTTTATGTAAGTCGTATAATTCTTTTCTTGAATATTTAGGTGTTTTTAAACTATCTTCAATAGATGTTCCAACAATATGGTTATTTATTATACCAACACACTGTCCACCTTTTCCTTCGATCAATAACTGAACTGCATAATCTCCCATTCTAGTAGCTAGAACACGATCTTCAGCAGTAGGAGACCCACCTCTTTGAATATGTCCAAGTACAGTTGATCTGCCTGAGAAAGGAGTCGCGAATGACACCTTCTGAGCAAGTACTTCAACATCAGTAATTTTCTCCGATATTATTACAATCGCATGTCTTTTTGATTTAATTGAATCAAGCAATCTCAAGCGATCTAATACTTCAACTTCATCAAAACCAGTTTCTGCAGTAATTACTATTTCTGCACCTGAACTAATACCAGCATATAAAGCTAAATCTCCACATCTATTGCCCATTACTTCAACAATTGAACAACGATGATGAGATGCTGATGTGTCTCTTAACTTATCAATACATTCTATAACTGTATTTAAAGCAGTATCAAAGCCAATAGTGCGCTCAGTTGAAACTATATCATTATCAATTGTTCCAGGTAGCCCGATACAATTTATGCCTTTTCGAGTTAACTCAACAGCACCACGATAAGTGCCATCTCCACCAATCGTAACAACAGCCTCAATGCCCCAAGATTTTAGGTTCTCGATAGCTTTGTCCATAACACTTTCTTCTTTAAATTCTGGTAATCGAGCAGACCCTAAAATAGTTCCGCCTCTTATCATAATATCTGAAACATCACTATGAACTAGTTTTCGAATCTTATTTTCATACATTCCACGATATCCATCTTCAATTCCATATACTTCAATACCGTTTGCCAAACTCGAGCGAACTACCGCTCTAATAGCGGCATTCATTCCTGGTGAATCTCCACCGGAAGTTAATACTGCAATTTTTTTAATCATTACACTACCTCTCTACGCCAATTTTTTCCCACAATTTGAATCGGATCTGTCAAGGCTTCAATTCTCTCCAATAATCTAACAGCATCCAAATCTTGACCATCAACTGTAGTAAAATATTTTCTTAAACCATCATATCCTAAATTAGAACTGATATAAGTTAGTTTTTTGTTCTCTAAGCGATAATTCAAAATAGCATTTAACCAATCATCTCTTATCCATTCACTAACTTTAGATGCCCCAATATCGTCCAATAGTAATATATCACATTTCTTTAAGTCATTCATTAAATTGGTGATATTATTTGGCGAAGTAATGTAACTTTTTGCCAAATTTGTCAAACTTGCTATATTAAAGAAGGCAATCTTTTTATTTTTAGCCGCAAAATAGTTTGCTATACATACTAATAATCTTGTTTTTCCAACTCCTACATCACCATACAAATATAATCCTTTGTCTGGTTTTTTAATATTCTCAACAATTTTTACTAATGAATTTTTATAAGCATTAGTATTAGGAATGATTAAATTATTAAAATCATATTCTAGCCAAGCATCAGGATAATCACGATGTAAAAAATTCTTTTTGATTGCTTTTTTCTCATTATTGTTAAATTCACAAGGAATCAGTACAGTTCTTAGTACATGATCAAATTTTAGACTTGGCAAAAAACCTCTAATACTATGCTTACATTCCATTATGCCTTTACAGTTGTTACAAATTTCCAAATTATCTAGATATTCAATAAAATCCTGAGAATTTCTTTCAATTACTTCAGTGTTCAAATTTGAACTTTTAATCATTTCAACAATAACTCTATCCGACATAATTCTTTTAATATTATTTTCTTTAGTTTTTTTTGCTTCATCACTTAAAATGTAGTTCTTAACATTAATCATTGCTCAAACCTCTTAACATGTCTTTCAATTTATCATCTTCAACTTGTGAATTATCTACAACATCTTTCTTGGAAACAGGATTACTTGTAATCCATTCTGGAGTTTCTACTTTCACTTTTTTAGATTTATAATTATTGGTAGTTTTTACAGCCTTTAGAGAATCTAGTGCTTTTTGATAATTACTAACTTTTAATCGATCAAACTTGCTTACAATAGCTTCAATAATACCCTTATTTAAATCCATATTATAATTCTTTAAAACATACTCAATAACCACATTAATAACTTCATTTTTCAAATCATATTTACCCTTAATATCTTCAAGAAATTTCTTTGAACTATCAGGCACATTTCCACTACTTTGATATTGAGATAAGAATCTAGAACAAGACATATCATAAGGGTGATTGACTTCTTTCTCAGTTTTTTGTCTTCGTGCACGACTCTTAAATTTATTCTCATCAAATAGTCCAGTTTCACTATCAATTGATCTAAATGCAATTGTTTTAATAGTATCAAGTGGTATATCATAAAGATCAGCAATTTCCATAATTAAGTTAATATTAGTAGTCGTTCTTTGCTCTAGCGGAAAAACAAAATTCGAAACACCAGTAAATAACTGTCTCTTGGTAAAACTTGCAATCTTTTTAGTTGATTTATTTGCCTGAAAAGCATTCTCCATTGCTGGAGTGAAACTATTTAAAAAATCTTTTTGAATTGTAGCGCTTATATTTACATAATCTACCTTGCTCACTTGAGGATATCTTTTCATGCAAGCTTGATGATAATCTTTACCCATAGTTTTAATTAATAATCTACCAAATACTTCATGGTTCAAAAATGCATTAAAGCCCTGTGGTAGTTTTAATTCTAAAATATAATTACTCGACTTTTGATATGTCGCTAAGAGATTAACTTCTTCCAATTTAATTCTTGATCTCTCAATAGTAGTCAAATCTTTGTTAATAAGAATGCCTAAATCTTTAAATGATCCATCTTTTTGATTATTAAGAGTTAAATACAAAAGGATTGCATCTGAACCAATTATTGGTTGATACAACTCCATTAAACTATCCATGTATCCGCTTAGTTCATATTTATTTTCAACATGATATAAATCACTACCATTTAACATCTTTATCACCCTTTCAATATCTTGCTCAATTTATTAACTTGCTGTTTTAAGTAATTAAAATCGTAAGAATTATCAATAATAAAAATAGCCTTATTTCTAAAATATGCATTACTGCTTTGCTTTCTTCTTTTTATTTCTAGTATAGTTGTTCCTCTTGCAAGTAATCTCTCTCTAACAATTTTATCATCACAAACAATCGCAATCGTAGTATCAAAATACTTTTCAAGATTACTTTCAAACAATTTTTGAATTTCAACAATGTTATAAGCTTTCTTACTTTTAAAAACTTCATTCATAACTATTGGATAAAGATAAGCTAAATATTCATCTTTAAGCAATTCATCACTAAAAATCACATTAGCAATACTTAACTTATTACCTTTATGATTGTCTGTAAATTTAATATTCAAAATACTGCTTACACTGTCTAGAATATTATTTTCTTTAAGTAGATTATCTACTATTTTATCACAATCAATTACATTAAAATCATTTTCTTTAAACAACTTTATTGCTGTTGATTTACCAGCGCCCATCTGACCTGTCAACCCTATGAAATGATAGCTTTTTCTCTGACAATTAGGGCAGTAATAAGTCCCTCTTCCTGCAACTCTATCCTTTACAATTGTGTAACCACAAATTTTACAAGCTTTTCCCTCTTGTTGATGAACCATTAATTCCTGTTGAAATCTACCCGTAACTCCTAAAGATGATGTATAACTCCTAATTGTGGTACCACCAGCTTCAATAGCTTTATCTAAAACCGTTATAGCAGAGGATAGAAGTGATTCTAAATCTTTTTTATCAAATTCACTAACTAATGATGTGGGGTGTTTTCTCATTAAGAAACATATTTCATCAGCATAAATATTTCCGATCCCAAGTACTAAATGTTGATCCAATAAAAATTGTTTAAGATTCAATCTAGAGCCTTTTGTTAAGTTATATAAATAATCAACACTCATTTCAGAATCATGAAATTCTAATCCTAAACCATCAAGACAAGTCATAGAGTCTAATTTTGAATATAAATACATTTTTCCAAATTTTCTAACATCATTATACCTTAATTGCTTACCATCATTAAAAGTAAAGATGACATGCGTATGCTTATCTATTGAATCTTCTAAGTCATTGATAAAAAATTTACCTTCCATTCTTAAGTGGACAACTAAATTATATTTAGTGAGTTCAAAAATTAAATACTTACCCCTTCTTTTGAATTCACTAAATTTCTCACCGACTAACAAATGGCAAAAAACATCGACATCCAAATTGTCAATTATGTTTTTATGCAACACTAAAACATCAGTAATTGTTTTTCCTTTAATTTCTTTTTCAAGTGTTCTAACGACAGTTTCAACTTCTGGAAGTTCAGGCATTACTTAGCACCATACCAATTTCTATCATAAGAAATGTCAACTTTTAAAGGGACATCTAATTTCATAGCCGTTTCCATTTCTTCTTTAACCAAATCATGAATTGTTGTTAATTCATTTTCTTTAACATCAAACAATAATTCATCATGCACTGAAACAATCATTTTACTTGTTAATCCTTCTTTTTCTAATCTTTTATCGATATTTAACATTGCAATCTTAATTAAATCAGCTGCGCTACCCTGGATAGGAGCGTTCATTGCAGCACGTTTACCAAATTCTCTTACTGCATAATTTTTATCATTAATTTCTGGAATCATTCTTTTATGATTACACATTGTAGTTACATATCCAGTTTTTTGACATTCTTCAATCACTTTATTCATATAAACTTGAATATTTGGATACACTTTAAAATAATGATTAATAAATTCTTGAGCTTGTTTTCTAGTAATTTCCAATTGATTAGCCAAACCAAAATCACTAATCCCATAAACAATGCCAAAATTAACGGCCTTAGCATTTCTACGCATTAAAGGAGTCAATTCTTGTGGTTCAAAATTGTAAATTGCACATGCAGTGGCTGTATGAATATCATAATCTTGATTAAAATTCTTGATCATTTCTTGATCCTGAGATAAATGTGCCAAAAAACGCAACTCAACTTGTGAATAATCAGCACTTAAAATATAATCATGCTCCGGAATAAAAGCTTTTCTAATTCCTCTAACTTCTTCACTTCTTATTCCGATATTTTGGAGATTTGGCTCGGTTGAACTCAATCTTCCAGTTTGTGTTAGACACTGTTGAAAAGTAGTGTGAATCTTACCATCAGATTTAACATATTTTTGTAACCCTTCTGCATAAGTAGAATATAATTTTTGATATTTGCGATATTCTAAAATCAGTGGAATTACTTCATGTGAAAACTTCAACTTTTCTAATTCCTCTTGACTCGTTGATCTTTTTTTATTAGCTTTTAAACCTAGCTTATCAAATAAAACTTCTGACAATTGTTTTGGAGAATTAATATTAAATTCAATAGTTGATAATAAATAAATTTCACTTGTTAAATTCTCAATTAGTGTCAATGTGTCTTTAGCGATTTCTTTTAATATATTAACATCAACTTTAATACCTTCTCTCTCCATCTTATAGAGTGTAAATGCTAGAGGTCTTTCTATACCATTATATAAATCTAACATTTCATCTTTGACTAATTGTTGATAGTAGTTATCAAATATCTTAAAGATAGCTTCACTAATCAAACAATAGTGTTTTGCACGTAACTCAATATCTCCTAAGTTTTTCTTTGAAGCAGTTCCGTACAAAGTCGAATTATTTTGAGTAAGGGCAACGCAATTTTTAGCCATTAACTTCTCAAAGTTATTTATTTGTGAATCAACTAAGAAAGAAACAATCATTAAATCTTCAATATTTTTGTTGTCTTTCTCCAAATTAAAAATATGACAAATATTTTTATAATCATAGACTATTATTTGAGCATTGGATTCTAGTATCTTCGATAGATTCGCATTATCAATTAAGCAATAGTAATTTCCTTCTTTAGAGCTAATCGCAACTCCATAAACATCATTAGTTACTGTGTCTCTATCAACAAAAATACTTACTTTTTCATCAATAAATCTATTATCCAAACTATTTATGATAGTGTAATTAATTTCATTTACGGCTTCATTTTTTCCAATTTTACTAGCCAAAGAATTCATTTCATATTTAACATAGAATTTGTATAGTTCTCCTCTATTTAAATCATAATTGGTATCATCAATATTAATATCAACTACAATGTCAGTAATAATTGTCGCAAGCTTCTTAGAAAGAAAAGCTATATCTTGATTATTGACAAGTTTAGTATGTAAACTTCCTTTAATTTCATCAATATGTTGATATATGCCATCTAAGTCCTTATATTGAGCTAATAGTTTGATTGCTGTTTTTTCTCCAATACCTTTAACTCCGGGTATATTATCAGAACTATCACCCATTAAGCTCTTTAATTCAATGATTTGCTTAGGAGCTAGCGTATACATTTCAAATAATTTTTCAGTATCTACCTTTAACAATTCACTAATTCCTTGTTTCATTAAATAAACATCAACGTTTTCACTAATTAATTGAAGTAAATCTTTATCGCTTGTAAGAACCATAATTTTGTCATTTGGAAAATTAACACTTAATGATCCAATAATGTCATCAGCTTCTACTCCATCAATATGACAATGTTTAATATCTGCACTATCTAAAAATTCATAAGCAATAGGTATTTGACCAATTAAAGAAGGGTCAACTTCTTTTCGAGTTCCTTTATATTCTGGGTACCATTGATTTCTAACACTCTTAACTCCACTATCAAAAGCCACCAGAATATTAGTTGGTTCTAATAAACTAATGGCTTTAAAAATCATATTTGAGAATGTATATACTGCATTTGTTTCAACATTAAAGCTTGTAGTCATTCTACTTCCATAACTACTAGCGAAAAAAGCTCTAAAAAACATTGAATTGCCATCAATTAACAATATTTTTCTCATTACTTACTCATTTCAATTAGTGCATCTAAATTACGGTACATTAAATCAAGATAATCTAATTCTTGAGTTAATTGTTCTTCAGTTATAAAACTAAGATTATATAAATTGATAGGTTCTAATTTATGTTCTTTCACTAAATAATCATAAGTAGCTTTTTGTGAATCGTTTAATCCGTCTTCAAAAGCAATATATTTAATTTTATTTTCAGTAATCCAATTTGTAATTACAGCTAATTGATTACTATTAGGTGTAACCCCATACTTTGACAGAATAGCTGGCGCTACATCTATTCCATAAGTCTTTTGCCAATTGCCAAAACTTGGAGTTATACTTACAAAAGAAATTCCTTCATCTTTAAAAACATTCAATTGAGCATCTAAAGTCGAAAGCTCGCTTTGGAGATCTACAAAATTACTATTGAAATAGTCTCTATCAAGCGGAGCTAATTTAATTAGATAATCAGTTATATTTTTCGCAACACTTGTATACGCAATTGGATCTAACCAAACATAAGGATCAATACTATACATATCAACATCTTCAAAAGCAGCAGCTCCATCATACCAGTCTTTTTCTACATATTGATCTTCGCCATTAACCTCTTCAACTGAATAGTATTTAAAATTATTCACTAAAGCATTCGCAGAAACATTAATTAGGGGAATCTCTTGCGCATTGAATTCGGCGGTATATAAACTTAAAAATGGCTCAACATCTCCTAAATGAAAAATCGCATCTACATCTTGAGTTAATGATTTATAGTTTGGCACCATTTGACTATTAATTACCTGTTGATTATCAGATAGCGTACAAGTATTAATTCTATTGCCACCAATTCTCTCTAATAAATATTGCACTGGATAAATTGTTCCACATACTCTTACTTTTTCGACCTTACATCCAACCGCTACTGAAGCAGTTAGAATAATGATTAATAATATTTTTATACATTTTTTCATGTTTAAATTATATCATAAAATACTAATCAGTTAATAATCTATTCTCTTTAAAGCTATAAAAATTCTTACCCCCAATAATTACATGATCTAAGATATTGATGTTTAAAGTCTTTCCTGCTTTCACTAGTTTTTTTGTTACTTCAATATCTGCCGTTGATGGTGTTACATCAAAAGACGGATGATTATGAACACATATTATTTTAGCACAAGATTTTTTGATTGCGTTTTTAAAAACTTCACGAGGATGTACTGTTGTAGAATCAAGACTACCTTTTGATACGACTTCAAAACCATCTAAATGGTTCTTAGTATTCAAATAAATAACAACAAACTGTTCATAATTCAAATGCCCAAATTGTAATTGCAACCAGCTATACAGTGAATTTGGTGAAGTGATAATATCTTTATCTTCCATTTCTTCATAAATCATTCTTTTCGCAAGTTCGATACTTGCCAAAATCTCTAAACCTTTTGCCTTTTTAATTCCTTTAATAGACATCAACTCATTTAATTCAAGTATTAAACAATTTCTTAGACTACCATACTTCTTTAATAACTTGTCAGCTATATCTAGTGCAGAATTATTACGATATCCACTCCTTATTAACAATGCCAATAATTCACGATTACTTAATACCTTAACTCCAAATTTATCTGCTTTTTCCCGTGGCCTTTCACCACTTGCAAGTTCTTTTAGTTTCATTTTAAATTTTTAAAAAGGATAGTTAATACTATCCTTTCTTTGCATTTAACCCCAGCCTATACTAACACCAGGGACTTTAATTCTGCCTCTACTAGAGAAAAAAATTTTTACAATCGCAACAATTCCAGCTCCAATGGCTACATAGGTTAACATAGCTTATCCTCCTTTCTTAATTATTTATAGGGAGAAAAGCTAAAATATCCTAAATAATTCAATAGAAATATGTATATTTATTCGAACAAACTAATTTGTTTATTCTTGATTTTCCATAATTGTTGCTTAGAAACAGTTACATAATCTCCATCTGCTAAATTCCCTATTAGTAATGGTGAACTCACATCATGACTTTGAACTGTAATTTCAACATTTTGATTACTACTGTTAGCATAGCAATACTTACAAAAATGTTGACAACTATCATAAGCACCAATATCATTGCCCATTAGACAGTCACATTCTTTTCTGATATTTTTAACTTTAGGTGGATTAATGTAATAACCCAAAGATTTTTCAATAGTATCTTTATTACGACATCCGCTAATGTCTACACCAACAACTTTTAAATGCGTACCCTCGCAACAAGATTTAATCTTAATATTGTATCTATTACCTATCTCTACAAAAGCACTAGCTAGTATTAATTCTTCCTCTATTGATGGAGCTTTTAAATTACCTGCATTAGTTTTGACTTTTTCATACAAATCAATAAAACTGATGATACACGTTTCTGTATATCCAGATAATTTTTTTGCTATTCTTTCAAAATTAGTGATGTGGTAATTGATATCATATTTATCAGTTAAAAATATTGGATCATATCTCCAACCTACACAATTGTTTCCGATCTTATTTGATAATTCTTGAAAACTACTAATTACTTCACTTTTAGGTGGTACGTTAGGTTCGATATCTTTAGCATATGAAGTAATTGTCACAAACCAAAATTGATTAAAATGTGAAAACTCATCAATATATTTTAATATTGGTTCAGGATTCTTTGTACAAAATTCAATGCTGTCGACAATATTAGGGTTTAGCAAATATTTTGTTACTTGCTGTGGGTTATATGGATTTCTAACTAATACATAGCCTTCTCTAATCCTATTAATAAACCACTTAGAGTAAAATGCTGGGATATCAGTTCTTGTACCTGTATTAATTATCATCAATTTCCTTATTTAAAAAACAAGATGATTCATGAGAATTAATTACTCCTATTGCTTGAAGATATGAATAGATAATTATTGTTCCTACAAATTTCATTCCTCTATCTTTTAGGTCTTTTGATAATGAATCTGATAATTTAGAGCTCACTTTATTAACTTCATAATATATTTCATTATTTGTAAATGTTAAGAGATAATCTTTAAAAGTTCCAAATTCTTTTACTATTTCTTTAAACACTTTAGAGTTATTAATAGTTGCTTTTATCTTTAACTTATTTCTTATTATTTTTGGATTGTTTGCTAGTTCTTCAAATTTATCATCATCATAATTAACTATCTTGTTAATGTCAAAACCATCTAAAGCCTCTCTAAAAGCTTCACGCTTATTTAAGACACATTCCCAAGATAAACCAGCTTGAAAAGACTCGAGTATTAACATTTCATATAGATATTCTTCATCCAAGTTTAAAACTCCCCACTCATAGTCATGATATTCGATATATTTTTGGTTTTTAGGGTTGCACCATTTACATCTTATTTTTTCCATTCTACAAAGCATTTCCTTTGGTTGGAATTGTATATTCACTAGTATCGATCCCTTCAAATTCTAACAACTTAATCTTGTTGCTTATACCCCCACCATAACCAACTAAACTACCATTCCCACCAACTACACGATGACAAGGAATAATAATTGAAATTGGATTTAATCCAACTGCATTCCCTACAGCTTGCGCCGACATTCTTTTCTTTCCTCTTTTAATTGCCATTTTTTTAGCCAAATCACCGTAAGTAACAACGCTACCTAATGGTATATCGCAAAGTAAGTTCCAAACATCTATTCTGAAATCTGTATCATTTAACTCAATTGGTAACTCATCTATTCTAGGATTTTCACAATTAAAATATCGATCCAACCATTTTTTAGTATCAACAAATACAGGTAAATTATCATTTTCAATTATTCCCTCACAAAAATTATCATAAAAACGATGTGTTTCTCCTTTGACTACATTTAATTTCTCTCCATTACTAATTAATGTTAGTTTACCGATTAATGACTTATAATAACTAAAATATTTCATATTCTTCTCCTATCAAGTCTCTTACAAATATTATTCATAATAAAAAGGTTATTGTCAAAATAATTCAACAATAACCTCTATTTAATTATTTAAACGAATCTTTAAACTTATCAAATACTGATTTCCTTCCTTTAGAAGAATTTTTAATTTCTTGATAATATTTTTTTTCTTCCTTAGAAAGTTTATCAGGAATTTCAACATTTACTTCAACATATTGATCCCCAACAACACCACTTCTTAATTCTTTAACACCTTTTCCTTTTAATCTAAATTTAGTATTAGGCTGAGTTCCAGCTGGAATAGTTAATTCTACATCTCCATAGACTGTTGGTATATCTACCTTGCACCCTAACACAACATCAATTACACTAATTGGAACTGTGATGTAAATATTTTTTCCTTCTCTAATAAAATTCTTATGCTTTTTGACCATAATTTCAACAAATAAATCTCCATTAGGTCCGCCATTAGATCCTTTTTCACCTTTGCCAGAAACTCTTAATTGTTGCCCAGATTGAATACCTGCAGGAATCCTAAGATCAACTTTAATATGTTTATGTTCGTATCCAGAACCTTTACATTTTTTACATTTACGTTTAATCTCATTTCCCGTTCCTTTGCAAGTAGGACAGATTGTTTCTTGCTGGAAAACGCCGAAAGCTGTTCTTTGTTGTGTCATTACTCTTCCCCTACCATGACAAGTAGGACAAGTACTAATGTCATCTTTACTGTAAGCGCCAGTTCCTAAACACTCACTACATTGTTCATCAATATCAAGTCCAAATTGAACCTCATTACCAAAAACTGCATCCATGAATTCAACACTCATCTTCATGAAGCGATCTTGTCCTTTGCGAGGGCCATTGCTTCTTGCTCTGCCTGAATTAAATCCTCCACCAAAGAAACTACCAAAGATGTCGTTAATATCTTCAAATCCACCGTAACCTCCACCGAAGCCGCCAGTTCCGCTTTGATTTTGGTTGAAAGCATTATGTCCAAATTGGTCATATTGTGCTTTTTTAGAAGAATCACTTAATACTTCGTATGCTTCTTGTACTTCTTTAAATTTATCAGCTGCATCTGCAGCTTTGTTCATATCAGGGTGATATTTTTTCGCTAATCCACGATATGCTTTTTTAATTTCACTATCACTAGCTGATTTGTTTACTCCTAATACTTCATAATAATCGCGCTTGGCCATAACTTCCTCCTAGTAAAGCCTAGTTTTCACTAGGCTATTATTGTTATTGTTTTTCACTAAATTCTGCATCAACTACATTATCATCATTTGCAGAAGCTTCTGCTTCTTCAGGATTAGCTTGTTGAGCTTGTTGTTGGTACATTTGTTCACTCATAGCATGAGCTGCTTGTTCTAGAGCTTCTAACTTAGTTTTTAATAATTCCAAGTCGTTTTTATCTAAAGCTTCTTGTAATTCATCACGAAGTTTCTCAACTTCTTCTTTTTGGTTTGCATCAATTTTATCTGCACCATCTTTTAAAGATTGATTAATTTGGTGAATAAATTGCTCTGCCTTATTTTTTAACTCTACTTCCTCTTTTCTTTTTTCATCTTCTGCTTTATTTTCTTCTGCTTCTTTTACCATCTTATTAATTTCATCTTCACTCAATCCACTTGAATTGGTGATAGTGATAGATTGTTTTTTATTTGTCCCTTTATCTAAAGCACTAACATGAACAATACCATTAACATCAATATCAAATGTAACTTCAATTTGTGGAATGCCACGAGGAGCAGCTGCAATACCATCTAATTTAAACATACCCAAAGTTTTATTATCATTAGCCATTGGTCTTTCACCTTGTAAAACATGGATATCAACAGCTGGTTGATTGTCAGCAGCGGTTGAGAACACTTGAGATTTTGTAGTTGGGATTGTAGTATTTCTTTCAATTAATTTAGTCATAACACCACCCATAGTTTCGATACCTAAAGTTAATGGAGTTACATCTAACAATAATACATCTTTAACATCACCAGTTAAAACTGCACCTTGAATAGCAGCGCCCATTGCAACTACTTCATCAGGATTAACACTTTTATTAGGCTCTTTTCCCAATTCTTTTTTAACACTCTCCATAACTGCAGGGATTCTTGTAGACCCTCCAACCATTAATACTTGATGAATGTCATTTTTAGTTAAACCAGAATCTTTTAAAGCTTGTCTAACAGGTCCAACAGTTCTTTCTACTAAATTTTTAGTCATTTCATCAAATTTAGCTCTAGTTAAGTTTTGTTCAAAGTGTAAAGGCCCATCAGGTCCTGCACTAACAAACGGTAAACTAATTTGAGTTTGAACCATACTTGATAAATCTTTTTTAGCTTTTTCTGCAGATTCTTTTAATCTTTGCATAGCCATTTTATCTTTTGAAAGATCAACACCTGTTTCTTTTTTAAATGTATCTACCATCCAATCAACAACAACATTATCGAAATCATCTCCACCTAATTTGTTATCACCAGAAGTAGCTAATACTTCAAATGTTCCATCAGCTAACTCAAGAATAGAAACATCAAATGTTCCACCACCTAAGTCAAACACTAATACTTTTTGTTCTTTTTCAGTTTTATCAATACCATAAGCCAAAGCAGCTGCAGTTGGCTCATTGATAATTCTTTCTACTTCTAAACCAGCAATTTTACCAGCATCTTTCGTTGCTTGTCTTTGTGCGTCGTTAAAATATGCAGGAACAGTAATTACAGCTTTACTAACTTTTTCTCCTAAATACTCTTCAGCGTAAGACTTTAAATAACCAAGAATCATTGCTGAAATTTCTTGAGGTGAATATTTCTTACCTTCTAATTCAACTTTGTAATCACTACCCATTTCTCTTTTAATAGAAATAACGCTATCTTTATTAGTGACAACTTGACGTTTAGCAGCATCACCAACAATTCTTTCTCCATTTTTGAACGCTACAACTGATGGTGTTGTACGATTTCCTTCAGGATTTGTAATAACTTTAACTTCTCCATTTTCCATGACAGATACACACGAATTTGTTGTACCTAAATCAATACCAATAATTTTATTACTTTCTTTTCTACTCATATAATTTTTTCTCCTTCTTCTATTCACTAACTTTTACAAGCGCTGCTCGTAAAACTCGATCTTTTATCATATAACCTTTTTGCAAAACTTCTACAACAATATTAGGTTCTACTCCTTCAACCTTTTCACTCATAATTCCATGATGGATATTGTGATCAAAAGACATATTAAGTGCTTGAATTTCTACTACTCCCTCTTTAGATAATGCGTTAATTAACTGGTCATAAACCATTTTAACACCTTTTACTAGAGGGTCTTCTTCATTAGCATTTGCTAATGCTCTTTCTAAATTATCAACACTTGGCAACAAATCATTCGCAATATTTTGAACACTATATTTCAAAGCAGTTGTTTGTTCTGCTAGTAATCTCTTTTTATAGTTATCTGCATCTGCATAAGCTTTAAGGTATTCATTTTTTGCCTGTTGTAATTCTGTCTTTAAATCTTCTATCTCATTTAACAGTTTTTCATTTTTCTTCGTAGATTTTTTTTCTATCTTTTTTTCATTAGGTTCTTTTTCAATATTCGTATCGCTCATTTCTACCTCTTTCTATACATCTTTTCTAACATTTCACCCATAGCATCAATCATACTAACTACACGATTATATTCCATACGATTTGGACCAAGAATGAATATCTCCCCTTCTTGAGTATCTGAAACTTTAAATCTGCTACACACCACAGCCATGTCATCTCTCCAAATCAAATCTGTATTTTCATTCATTTTAACCGCCAACTGATTCTCAGAATTTGTAAAGTCTTCAAACCATTCATTAGTTTCTAACATCTTCATCATGTTTCTTAGCCGATCTAGATTAGCAAATTCAGGTTGATACATTAAGTTATTTTGACCACTACAGTAAATGTTCTCACTAGCGAATCTGGCAAAGGCATTAAGGAAAGCTTTAAATAAAGTTTCATATCTTGCGATACTACCAGCCAGTATTGGTTTTAATGACTCCATTTTAACTACAACATCACTTATTAATGTTCCTTTTAATCTTTCATTTAAAATATCTGTACAAGATTGTAAGTCATTTAAACTTACATCACTATCAAATTTAAACACTCGATCTTCAGTGTGACCTGTATCAGTAATAAAAATTGCTACTGCACTTCTTTCATTAATTGGAAACAATTTAATATGTTCCAATCTTTGTTTATTTGCATCAGGGCCTAGAACAACAGCTGTTAGTGAAGTCATCTGAGATAATACTTCGCAACTCTTGCGAATTGCATCTTGTAAATCATAATCAAAATCAAATATTTGAGCAATTTCATTTTTAATTACTTCATCATTTGAATCACTCATTAAATGCTCTGCATAAAACATATAACCGTTAATAGAAGGAACTCTTCCGCTAGAGGTATGTGTTTTCTCTAACAATCCAATATTTTCAAGTTCCATCATTTCGTTTCTGATAGTTGCAGAAGAATACGGAAGCTTGTATTTATGCATCAAAGCATTTGATCCGATTGGATCAGCAGTTTGGATAAACTCTTCCACTATTGCTTTAAATATTGATATTTGTCTACTAGTTAACATTTATCCTCCCTCCTATTAGCACTTTATCAGTGCATCTGCTAACATTATAACACTATTTTTAGCACTGTCAACACTTATGTGCTAAAATATAAATTAATTTAACAAATTAAAATAAATAACATATAATATCTTCGAGGTGAAAAAATATATGAATAAACCAAAAGTAGCATTTATTTGTGTCCATAATTCATGTCGCAGTCAAATTGCTGAAGCTTTAGGGAAACACTATGGTAACAAAGTGTTTGAAAGTTACTCTGCAGGCACAGAAACAAAACCACAAATTAATCAAGATGCCGTTAGACTTATGAAAGAAGTTTATGGAATTGATATGGAACTTACTCAAACTAGCAAAGTATTAGCCGATATTCCTGAAATTGACATTGTCATAACTATGGGATGCAATGTAAATTGTCCATACTTAAAATCAAGTCATCGCGAAGATTGGGGACTGGATGATCCAAGTGGTAAAAGTGATGAAGAATTCATAAAAACAATTAACACTATCGACAAAAAAATCAAAGATTTAATTCAAAGAATTAATAATCAAGAAATTACTATCAAATAAATAAAATGGCTCTCAATTGAGAGCCATTTTATTTATTTATACTTCTTATATATCATATCTTTAATCTCATCAGGCACAAATTGACTAATATCTCCACCATTCTGCGCAACAATTCTTGTAGCAGAAGAAGACAAAAAAGAAAACTCAGGTTTTGCTAGCATAAAAAATGTTTCTATTTCACCGTTCATCAACATATTAATAGTAGCCTGCTGCATTTCATATTCATAATCCATTATTTCTCTAATTCCTCTAATTAATATATTGATACTATGCGCTTTTGCATAATTAACTGTTAAACCTTCTCCACAATCAACACTAACATTTGGGTAATCTTTAACACTTTCCTTCACCATTTGAATTCTTTGTTCTTTAGTAAATGAATAGTTTTTTGCTGGATTTTCCATCAATAATATAACAACCTCATCAAAAATCTTACTAGCACGACCAATGATATCTAAATGACCAAAGGTAATTGGGTCAAATGAGCCTGGGAATATTGCTTTCATGATTACACCTTTCTAATATAAGTTATCTTGATTCTACCATATAATACTTCTTTTGTCTTATATGTATCTGGGACTAAAAAATTAAGATCTTTTTCACTCTCTACAACAATTTCACCATAACTTGCCAAAATATTTTTATTATAAATTTCATCCAACACTATTTGATAATCGCTGTCAAAGGGAGGGTCTAAATAAATAACATCAACAGTTTCTTTAAAAGATTGAAGATACCTCAATGCATCAGAGGAGGATAGATGATAATTGGTTATTCTAAAAGTATCCAAATTTTCTTTAATTACTTTAATAGCCTTTTGATTAATCTCATTAAAATAAACTACCTTACATCCTCTTGAGACAGCTTCGATGCCTATCGAACCACTTCCTGCATATAAATCTAAGAATGATTTATTAGACAAATTACCCAAATGATTAAATACTGAACCCTTCACCTTATCAAGAGTCGGACGTGTATTATTGCCATCTAAAGTTTTAAGAACTCTTGATCTTAATGTTCCACTAATAACTCTCATAAGCATTATCCTTAATTCTACTCACAACATTTAAACAGAATCCAATTAACATCATCGCGATAACAGTAGAACTTCCACCCTTTGAAATAAAGATTAGCGGAACTCCTGTTAAAGGTAAAATTCCACTAACACCTCCAACATTTAAAACAAAATGCACAAAAAGGTATCCGATAGTTCCAACAAGCAATATTTTATAGTGGTTGTTTGTTGTTAATAGTGAAAATTTAAATATTCGATGAATCATATAAATGTAAGGAGCAAAAACAAGAATTAAACCAAGAACACCTAACTCCTCGATAATAATTGGAAAAATAAAATCCGTTCTAGCCTCAGGTAAATATCCGAACTTTTGAGTAGAAGAACCAAAACCCTGTCCAAAAAATTCAGCCTTACCAAAAGCCAATAAACTATTATACAACTGCAAACTATATCCATAAATATTAGAAAAAGGGTCAACTACTGACATAAATCTATACAACATATACTCAGGTATCCCAACAGCACCTAAAATAAATAATCCTATTGGACTCATTAAGAAAATAAGTAGTAAGAAAATCAAAATAAAACCAATCTTACTAATAAACCTTATTCCTCTTAAGGCATTACCAGGAACAATCAATCCACATATCATTAGAATTAATAGGCAAACTAAAGCAGACCCAAAATCACCTTGTAAAAATAAGATGATTAAAAACCAAATTCCGAAAAGAATAATAGGACCTTTAGCAATTTCAACAGAAGTTTTTTTACTATTTACAAATTTAGGAAAATAATTAGCACAATAAACAATAATATATAATTTAGCTAGTTCACTAGGTTGAAAAGAGAAAAAACCTAAATCAATCCAAGCTCTTGCGCCATTAACTGCCGGAAAAAGTAAAGCAACTATTAGCAAAATAGTTACAATAAGAGCTAAAACTGTTGCTAACCCATTAAAAAGCTTAAATGAAAAAAAACGATAACTGAAAAACAAAGCCAATAATCCAATTACAAAATACACTATTTGACTCATTAAATTATTAACAACAGCACTGTTTTCAACGCCCGCTAAACCTACAGTTGCGGAGGCAACCATTACAATACTAAAGGTCATCAGCAATATTACAGGGATAAAAATTCCATTATCATAACTATTTTTCTTCATTTTTGATTTACTTTCCATTTCTTAAATTATAACCTAAATTTCTTCTTTTTTGGCACCGGGATGAAAACTGGAATATGTTTTCTTAAGGTGATCAATTCCTAAATGCGTGTAAATTTGAGTGGTCGATAAATTTTGATGACCTAAAAGTTCTTGAACAATTCTTAAATCTGCACCATTATCTAATAAATGTGTTGCAAATGAATGCCTAAACATATGCGGAGTAACAGCTACGCTCAAATAAGCTTGTCTTCCAAGTTTTTCAACCATTAGTTGAACATATCTTGTTGAAAGTGGTCGTCCATTCTCTTTGATGAATAATTCAGGTGACACACTATAATAAATTGCTCTTACCTCATTTAAGTATTTACTTATCAATTTTCCAACTAAAGGATAGAAAGGAACTATTCGCTCTTTATTCCCCTTTCCTATAACTCTAATAAATCTCTGATTTAAATCAACATCGACAACTTTTATATTACACAGCTCACTCACTCTTAAACCGCAAGCATACATCACTTCTAACATTACCCTGTTTCTCAGGCCAATTGGATTAGAAATGTCAATACTTTCAAATAATGTTATTACTTCTTCATAAAGTAAGATATCTGGAAGCTTCCTTTTACCTTTTCCATTTTTAATTAATGAAAAGGGATTAATTTTTACCCCATAAAATTCAATTAAAAAAAAGTAAAAAGATCTTAGAGAACTAAGATTTCTTGAAATTGATGCACTGCTTAATTGTTTTTCACTAAACCTTCCATCTTTTAATTGCATCATAAAATCACTTGCTAGATTGATATCAACTTGATTAAAATCACTTATGTCGTTCGCAATTAAAAAATCTATAAACTTAGTTATATCTCTTTTATAAGCATCTCTAGTATGTTTTGAATTAGTATTATAAGTTGAACTATATTCTAAAAATTGTTTTAGGACCTCTATCATATTAATTTAATTATAGCACTAATTTTTTCTTCACTTGTTTCTAAATAAGCTTGTTTTTTCTCATGTTTTTTAACATCTTTAACTAACTGCATTAATCCAAAATTTGCATTCATAGGCTGGAAGTTTGTAACTAGTGGACTGCTGATGTATTTTGCCATAGCTCCAATCATTGTGGTACTATCTAATTCCAACATTGGTTTACCACTTAGTTTAAGTGCCATATTAATACCTGCTATCATTCCGCTAGCAGCTGATTCAACATAACCTTCCACTCCAGTAATCTGTCCTGCAAAAAAAATATCATCATTAAATTGGTAATAACTATTTAAACATTTAGGTGAATTTATATAAGTGTTACGATGCATTACTCCATAACGGACGATTTCACAATTTTCTAAACCCGGAATCATTTGAATGATTCTTTTTTGCTCACCCCAAGTTAAATGAGTTTGAAAGCCAACTATATTATAAAGCGAAGCAGCAAAGTTGTCTTGTCTTAGTTGAACAACTGCATAAGGTCTTTTACCGTCTTTTTCTAGCCCAACAGGTTTCATTGGCCCGAATAGTAACGTTTTTTCTCCACGCTTCGCCATTTCTTCAAAAGGCATACACCCTTCAAAATATGTCAATTTATCTACCTCATTAATTTCCACACATTTAGCTTGAACTAGTTGATGATAGAAATTAAAAAACTCTTCTTTATTCATCGGACAATTTAAATAACTCGCTTCTCCCTTGTCGTATCGAGCTTTAAAATAAGCTTTTGTTAAGTCAATTGAATCAAAGCTTACAATAGGTGCAACTGCATCAAAAAAATGTAGGTAATCTAATTTAATTAATTTACCGATCGCTTTGGAAAAAGCATCACTCGTCAAAGGTCCGCTGGCAATTATAGTTGGACCTTCTGGGATTTCAGTTACCTCTTTATTAATAACCTCAACTAGCGGGTGATTTTTTAAATATTCAGTAATCGAACTTGAAAACCCTTCTCTATCAACTGCTAAAGCACTTCCGGCAGGAACTTGATTTTCATAAGCTTTCTTAATAATTAATGAATCTAACTCACTCATTTCTTTCTTCAATAATCCAACTCCGTTTAATGGATCATTTGAACGCAAAGAATTTGAACAAACTAATTCCGCAAAATTAGCACTACTATGAACTTCGGTATTTTTAACAGGGCGCATTTCAAAAAGCCGAACATTAAACCCTCTTTTAATAAGCTGATATGTAGCCTCACTTCCAGCTAATCCTGCACCTACTACATTTACTATCATTTCTTTTCTTCCTTATTACTTTCAATATATCGACATTTTGGATAATTTGAACAACCAACAAATTTTGTTTTATAACGAGATACTCTTTCGACTAGAGGCGAACTACATTCAGGACAATCTCTACCAACGAAAATCGGTTCTACTTTCTTCTTTAAACTTACTATATATTTACATTCCGGATATCCGGAACAAGCAATAAACTTTCCATACTTTCCTTGACGATAAACAAGATCCTTTCCGCACTCGGGACATTGTTCTCCTGTTTTTTCATCCTCAATTTTTTCCATTCCTTCATAAGCAGAATCCACTAAAGGAATTAATTTATCATAAAACTCTCTTAAAACTTTTAAATATTCTAAATTACCTTCTGCAATTTCATCTAATTGAGTTTCCATATTTGAGGTATATTTTACATTAATAATGCTTGAAAAATATTCAGATAATTTACTATCAGTTAATTTCCCTTGGTCAGTAGGGAAAAATACTTTAGTTTTACTTCCTTCACTAGCTTTTTTAAGTTCAACATACAGTCTTTCTACTATTTTATCAATAATTGACGCATACGTTGAAGGACGACCGATTCCCTTTTCTTCTAATTCTTTTATTAATCGCGCTTCTGAATATCTAAGCGGGGGTTCGGTGAAGTGTTGTGTAGGTATAACTTCTTTTGCTTCTAACACCTGATTAGCAGTTAAAACTGGCAGCATTTCATTTTTATTTGTTTCATACTTTCCATATATTTTTAAATACCCATCAAATAACATAATGCTTCCATTTGCGTTAAATTGGTAAATATCTGTATTTAAAATAATTGAATTACTCTCAAATTCAGCAGCCTTCATAACAGTAGCCATAGCTCGTGCATAAATAAGGCTATATAATTTAAATTCATCATTAGTTAAATTATCTTGAATACTATCGGGAGTATATTCTGGATAAGTAGGCCTAATAGCTTCATGTGCATCCTGAGCATTCTTATTAGCTTTAGATGAATAAAAACCAACATATTTTTCTCCATAAACATCCAAAATCTGTTGTTTAGCAGCCATTAAAAAGCCGTCACTCAGACGATAAGAATCTGAACGCATATAAGTAATCAAACCCACCAAACCATCTTTTAGTTTGATTCCTTCATACAATTTTTGAGCAACACTCATTGTCTTTTTCGCAGAAAAACCTAATTTAGTACTTGCTTCTTGTTGAAGGGTTGAAGTAATAAATGGTAATTTAGGATTTCGTTTTTTAATTGTTTTTTTGATATCACTTACTGTAAATTTATCTATTTTACTTAAAATTAAATCAGCTTCAGTTTGGTTATTGATTTCTGCTTTTTTACCATCTATTTTAGTTAAATTAGCAGTAAAATTAGGTTCGTTTTCAAAGTTTGCCTCAATAGTCCAATATTCAACCGGAATAAATTTCTCTATTTCTTTTTCACGGTCAACAATTAACTGTAAAGCTACTGATTGAACTCTTCCTGCAGAGCGCGATTTTATTTTTCTTTGTAGTAATTTTGATAGTTTAAAACCAATTATACGGTCAATAATTCTTCTTGTTTCTTGAGAGTGGACTAAATCCATATCAATAGTACGTGGCATACTCAATGATTTAGAGACTGCCATTTTTGTAACCTCATTAAAAACAATACGATTTTCATCTTTTAAATCTAAATCTAATTCCTCAGCCAATGACCAAGCAATAGCTTCACCTTCACGATCAGGGTCACTTGCAAGAAAAACCTTATCAAATCCTTTTACTTGTTTCTTTAAATCTTTTACTAGAGTTTTCTTATCTTTGTTGATAATATATTTTGCAAGGAAATCATTATCTACATCCACTCCAAACCCATCTTTTCCTGATGTGGCTAAATCTCTAATGTGACCTTTACATGAGACCACTTCATAGTCATCTCCTAAATACTTGGAAATAGTTTTTGCTTTTGCTGGTGATTCGACGATTACTATATTTTTCATTATATACTCCTGATATCTTCTATATCGCAAATAATATTTGCGCCATTTTTAATCAAATAATTGTTTCCATCATACAAACTTCTAATATTTTTTGGTAAACAATATATATCTTTACTTAATTCTAGAGTAAAGTCAACTGTGTGCATGCTTCCACTATTTATTTTTGCAGCAATAATTATCATTTTTTCACTCAATGCTGCAATTATTCGATTACGGAATGGGAAGTTCTGTTTTGCCGGTTTTGTAGCAAAAGGATATTCGCTCAATATTAAATGTTCATATTTCTCAATATCATACAACCATTGATTTTCTCTAGGGTAACAGTAGTCAATTCCAGAACCTAAGACAGATATTAATTTAAAACCATGCCTTAAACCATACTTGTGAGAAAGACCATCCACACCTCTTGCAAGGCCGCTAACAAGACAATAATTTTTATTTAAATTACTAACAACTAAATCAACTTCCTGCTCAATTTCTAGATCCACTATTCTACTACCGACTATACCAACACTAGACATCTTCAATAGAGAAATATCACCCTTATAAAATAAACAGAATGGCGGATACTTCAAAAATCTCAAACAATCTGGATAATCATCATCAACAATAGTAATAGCCTTAATATCACACTTTTTATAATAATCTTTGCTATTAATCGCTTTGAGAACTTTAAAATAATCCCCAGCATGCAAACAACTATAATATATTATTTTATCTCTATTAATCTTCATACTTATTTATACTAACAGAATAAAGAAAAACCTAAAACAAAGTTTTAGGTCGCAATAATTTACTAACCGGTCCATAAGTATAGCGATAAATATCAATAACTCCAAAAGCATTCAAAGCCTCTATATGTTTTTTAGTAGGATAACCCTTATGTTTATTAAACCCATATTCAGGATAAAGAATATGATAAGCATCCATAATTTTATCCCTTATAACTTTAGCAAGAATGCTAGCGGCCGCAATAGATAAACTACGACTATCACCCTTAACTAAAGGTTCATAGACATCACAATCAATTGAAACACAATCAGTTAAAACAGCTCCCTTAAAATCATCTGCAATAAGTTGCATTCCAAACCTTGTAGCACCTAAAATATTTAATCTATCTATTTCACGAGGATTGATAATAACAATTTTAAAGTATTGACAATCATTAATAATGACTTTAAATAACTGTTCTCTCTTTTTAGCACTTAATTTCTTTGAATCATTAATGTCTAAATTAATATAACCCTCTAGGAAGCTAACACCGCAAACAACTAGTGGTCCACACAAAGGACCTCTTCCAGCTTCATCCAACCCGACGACTTGATAACCCTTATTCCAATACTCTTTTTCAAAAAATAACTTATCCACATCTTTATATGCATCACTCATATTATTGCCAAGATACACCTTTAAATAATTCACTTCTAATTTCCTTAAAGAAAATATCAACACTACGCTTATGATCAAATTCTTGGTCTTTTATATAAAAGTTTCGCTTTTTCGCGATTACATCCATAGCTTGATAAAAATCATTAGGTACATCACCATATCTTTCATTTAACTTATCTCGATAATTTTCATATAGATATAAGTAAGCAACTTCACCCAAATCATCTAAATCTAATATTTGATCATTAATCGCACCGGTTATTGCCAACAACTGAGCATTCTCTTGATCATCAATTCTTGGCCACAATACACCAGGAGTATCTAATAGTTCTAAATCTTTATTTACCTTAACCCATTGCAAAGCTCGAGTAACACCAGGTTTATCTGCTACCTTTGTTATCTTTCTTTTTGCTAAACGATTAATAAGGGTACTCTTACCAACATTAGGAATGCCTAAAATCATCGCCCTAATTGCTCTAGGTTTAATACCTTTTCTAATTTGACGCTCTAACCAATTATTCATTAACAATTGACACTTTTCAGTAATGATCTTTAAATCATCATTATTAAAATCTAAAGCAATCGCAATCTGATTTTCTTTAGTTAAATCATTTACCCATCTTTCGGTAACAAGACTATCAGCTAAATCCCTTTTGCTTAAAATAATTAATCGTGGTTTATTAGGAGCAAGCTTTCCAACTTCAGGATTACGACTAGCATCAACGACACGAGCATCTCTTAACTCAATAATCATATCAACAGACTTTAATGCTTTATCAATTTCCCTAAAAGCTCTAGTCATATGTCCTGGATACCAATTTATGTTAGTTTTTTGTTTTTTACCTTCTTCTTGAATCTCGATACTCTTTTTTTTGCGTTCTTCTCTTTTTTGTTGCATATCCATAATTATTGACCTCCTTAAAACTTTTGCTGTTGATTTTTATATTTTTTCTTTACTTTTGGTATATCTTCTTTGTTAATCCATTCTTCAGAATACCCACAGCTTTCACAAAGAAATCTATTAACTTTCACAGCAGAAGTATTTATCCAACCGATTCTTATATTATTTCCTGCACCATAGGCACCAATTTCACCAGGAATGATTAAAATATCTTTTCCTTTACATTTAGGACAACTATTTGTAATTTTCATATTAATAACTTCCTTCTTCTACTTTATTTTCAGATAGTTCTACTTGTTCAAATATATCTTTTATTTCTTTTAATTTTATTTCTTATAGTTGGATATCCACAATTATTGACCTCTAATATATTTTAATTTTGGTACATCATTTATTTTGTAGTATCTTCTATATATGGAGAATAAACATTTCTATACTCATTTACAACTTTATTTACATTAATAATATAATTCTGAACAAAACAATAAGCATTTATAGAATCGTAATATTCTCTAATCAAAACTCCTCCCAGTGCTTGTATTGTTTTTGCTGATGGATGATTAGTTCTATCACAATCTATAAACACTTCTTTAACATTATTCTCTTTACAGTATAACAATGCTAGATACAGATTAATTTTATTATAGCCTTTTTTTCTTTCTGTAGGTCTAATTGAGTAACCTATATTACCACCGTATTTTTTTAATTTCTCATTTAATGCTAATCTTATATAAATAATACCTACTATTTTATTATCTTTTTCTCTCACTAAGAAAAATGTTTTGGCTGGAACCTTCTCCTCCGACATAATTCTATTTTCATCATTTTCTAATTTATTTAACCATTCATCATAATTATTCAAGTATCTCTGAAGTCCTCCAGACCCATTTTTAACCGAGTTGTTTTCATGAAACTCTTCGATAAACTCTATTGCTTTATTTTCATGTTTCTTAGTTGGTTTCTCATGTCTTAGCTTTTCCATTTTATATCTTGCTGGATACTTTTTTATTAATGTTATCCACTCCTTTTTAGGGTATTAATATCTTTTTTATTCACTTTGCATTATAACATGCTTTACTACTAAAATAATAAACTATTAGATATTGCTATTATCTGTTATATAAATAAGTGACAATATTATTAAAATTAATGAAATAAATAAGACCGAATTGACTTCGGTCCATACTTTTTATTTATATTTGTTCTAAATAAATAAAATATTTTCAATACATAAGATTCTAAGTAAAATACATCTCCAATACATGGAAAACAATGCTTTTGCTCAGGCTATAAATTTATTCTATTTTATCAATAACATTGAGTTAATTTCAGTGCGATTAACTCAAACAAGTTTTTATTAAATTTAAAGATGATTAGGTGCAAAAAACATTAAAGTGTTTTCTTAGTTTGGTGAAATAAATTCTCCAGTGCCTTGATTGGCATAAAATTTATCTTCAACAAGGTCCCAAAAACCATACTCACCTGTGGTTGTGAGTTGAACAGGCACAAAGTCTCTAACTAGTAAACCAGTAGTAGCATCAGTTATCTTAAAATATTTTCTTTTTCCAACAAAATTACGATTGTCTATAGTACCAGGTCTATAACCTGCCAAATTACCACCTAATAATATTGTAGCTTGATATGACTCGGGAATTAAACTTCCGTTTACAGGGTAATCTTTAGTCGTACTATCATTCCAAATTGTCATTTTTGTTCTAGAAAAATACAAATGATACCACATATTATCACTTATGTATTTAGTATAAGTTTGGCTCGGGCCGCCATATCCATTAAAAACTTGAGTAGAACTAATATGTACTCCTAGCGAATAATCAAATACTGTTCTTCCAGAAAATAACCAAGATCCAGTATTTTTACTACTATCAGTAATCAAAAAGTTATCTTCTATAATATAATCCCCAGTATTCATTACTCCTGTATCAATATACTGAGTACCATCACTTTCGATATATTCCAATATTTTATATTCTAAATTTTTAACAGTTAGAGATGTATTCAGTGTATAACTGAGTCCTGCATTCGAAGTAGCGGTACACGAAAAATTATGAACACCTACATCTAGGGTAGTGGTATCACCAATATCACAATAGTAATTCCCTCCAGATATTCCAAATTCAACAATAAAATTATTAACCACATCAACATTTGTCCCTACTTCAAATTCAAGCTTTTCTTTTTCAATTATAGTAGGAATCGCTTTATCAATTTTTACAGTTTCAGATTTACTAACAGATCTCCCAGCCATGTCAGTAGTAGTTATAGTGACAATAGTGCCATCTGTATTATCATCAATTTTTAAAATATCAACAACTGTAGATGCGTGTCCCGATGTATTATCACTTCCATTAGTTTTATCTATTTTAACGTCACTTTTATACCAACCATTTGTTCCAGGTACTCCATCAATTACTATATTGCCAACAATTGGATAATCTTTATCAATTTTTATCAACATTTCATCTTTTACTACATTGCCGGCAGTATCAGTGGTAACAACACTGACTTTTTTACCGGTTGTGTTATAATCAATCTTTTTATCACTTAAAACAACAGATTCTATACCTGAAAAACTATCACTAGCATTTGTTTTAGATAAAACTACATCACTAAGATACCATCCGTTACTTCCACCAGTTCCATCTATGACTATCTCACTTGGCATATCTATATCTTTATCAACTTTTAAAGTGAACTCCTTTAAAGAAATGTTTCCCGCTAAATCAGTGGCACATATAATTATTTTTTCACCAATAGTGTTGTAAGTTATGGAAGATATATTGCTACTTAACTCGGCGATACCTGATAATTCATCAGTTGCATCATAATTGATGTCAACATCACTTCTATACCAACCATTATTGCCAATTTTTCCAATTACATCATAACTAATAACTGGTTTTGTTTTATCTATTTTATAATTTTCGCTACAAACAATTTCACTAACAAGATTATCTTCATACTGATTCATAACACAGACTTTACTAGTGGCACTTTCTATCCCTAGAGAAACAAAATTATCATCTAAAGTTAAATCAGGAACGCAGGCATCTCCGTCAGTAACACAGTACATTGTATCAACTAATGTATCTCCACTTCTATCATTAATGCTCACAGCAATACCGACATCTTTGTTTTGATATATCTCTCTATCAATATCACCATCACTAAAAGAAACGGAAAATAAAGAAACATCCGCTTCATTAGAACAATCAAAAACTTCACCATCATAAGTACAGAATTCTTTTTCTTCACCAGCAACAACACAATTAATGAATTCTAAGGTTCCGTTTTCATAAGAAATGTATTTGCATACAAAATCATTATCATACAAATCATTATTTTCTAAGAAATCATTATTAATTTCTAAATCATTATAACTATTATTATCTAAAAAAGCATACAATTCTTCATAAAATGCTCCATTGACATTGGTGCATGATTTCACAAAATAAATAACAGCAATTAATATCATTGCAAATAAAATAAAAATCTTCTTTTTTCTTTCTCTATTACTCAAATTCAAACTCCTTATATCATTTCAAATTATAACAAATTTTGTAAATATGCGCTATAATTTGACTCTAACCATTAATACAAAAGCATTTATTTTGTAATTTTGAAGTATATTATGTTTTATTATCATGTTAAAGAACTTTATTTATATCACAGAATTAAGTAACAGTAAGTTAAACTTTAATAAATATTGTAACCATATTGCTAAGTAAGAAAAATACATTTCTATTAATATCATAAATAAAAAAATGATAATCAGCGAAGATTATCATTTTTTAACAACTAATTATTAATTAAATGTCAGCTAAAGTAACTGCGGAATAAATTCTTGCTTCAAGTTCAGAATTCAGAAGATAAAGTGATTTAGCGTCTTCACCATAAAGTTCCATTTTTTTAATTAAATCATCTGCATTCTTTTCTTCCTCACCTTGTTCTTTAATAAACCAAGTTAAGAATTGCATAGCACGATAATCATTATCTTGAAACGCTTCCTTATAGATTGCATTTATGGATGCTGTTACAGATTGTTCGTGCTTCAATGAATATTTAAGCGGATCAATATGTTCGTTATAAACATACTCCGGCTTTCCTATTGGCAGTAAGTTAACTGATTCTCCATTATCTTGTAAATAATCAATAAAGATGTAGGCATGATCTCTTTCTTCCATTGCTTGCACTCTAAACCAATTAGCAAATCCAGATAACCCTGCATTTGTATAATAATTTGCCATATCAAGATAGATATAAGCTGAATAAAATTCTTTATTAACTTGCTCGTTAATAAGCTCAAAAACTTTTTTGTTCATAGTATGTCTCCTATCAATTTATATTCAAATTGTATAACACTTTTATCCACTTAACAATTAAAATGATTCTTTTATTAGTATTTTTCAATGGTAAATTAATTTAATATTAACAACAAATGAAAATATTTAAATAAGTCTCAAAAGAAACTTTTTAAGCATACAAATTTACTTATAAAGCTCTAATAAACTATCGATTATCTCTTGATTAAAATATCCAGTCATTTGCCTTGTATCAACACTATTAGCTAATAATATGAACTCACACTTTTTAAGTTTTAAGATATTTGCGATTGGATTAGAAATAATTCTTATTTGTTCAACTTTATCTAAACCAAATACAACAGTTGTTTTATTAAAAGACCCTCTAACTATATAGACAATTCTTTGGCTTATCGAAATCTTATGCAACTTATAACTTAATAAAAAATATACAACCCATAATATTATTGTAAAAGTTCCCAAAAAGAAATTAATAACAAATCCTAATACAATAGAGATCATTAACAAGATAGACTTAGAAAATATATTCGCCAAAATAGAAGTCTTAGGTTGAGCAATTAAATCATCTACGTTTTTATACTCAGGAAACAAATGCTCCATCTTTTTCTTAATTTCAATTTTACTTAACAGTGGTAAAACAAAACTAATTGAATTTTCATCAGCATTTGCTCCTACATTAATCACATTAACAGATTGCCTACCTACGATTCTCGCAAATAAAGGTTCATTTAATTTAATTCCATTAATTTTATTTAAGGGTATTGAATTTTTAATCGTTGAAAACAAACCATAAGATAAACTTATTTTATCTTTATCTATTTTTACTTTAAAATTATAAAGTTTAGATAATGAACTTAAAACCGATATTAGAAAAGGAACTAGAATTATCGCAAAACTAAATAAGTTAAAGAACTTAAATATATCATCGATAAAAAGCATTGGTAAGTAAGCTACCGAAGAAACAATGATTAAGAAGATATTAGTACTTAAAAGACTATTGACTATCATTGTTTTATAACCAAAATAATAATCATATTTTTCTTCTTCTTTGTTAACTGGAACATTGACTGATAAACTTCCTTTAAACTTAGGGAGATCTTTCAATGTCAAAATTATCTTTATAGATTGTAATTCTGATCCAGATACATTTGTATCAATAATTACAGTAGCTATCTTTAGAAGTTTTTGAACAATATTCTGTCTCGAATCAATATTTGAAACGTTACTGATTTTAACTGTTTTTTTGCTTGAGAATAAGGTATTTTTTTCAACTTCTAAAACAGTATCTGTTATTAAAATATTAGTACGATACCACACCATAATTTTATAAATTAAAATTAGAATATATAATCCTAATAACCCAAATAACAAATAACCATTAATAAAAATACTAAAAAATTCAATGTTAAATAGCAAAATAAAAATGATTAAACTAAATGAGGTGGTTAAACTTTCAATAAATATATATGAAAAGGGTTCCTTAAATTTTTGATTTTTCATGTTGTTTTTCTTCTTTAACATAATCATTAATATGATCTTTTAAATCAAACGCAATCTTTTCAGCATCGACAAGTTTTATTAACTTAACTTGAACATTCCCGCCTGATGTAGTTACAGTCAATTTTCCCAATTTAAAAATTTTATCTATAGGTCCACTATTTATTTCAATTTGTTTTATTCTTTCAATTGGGACTATGTTCCTACTTATCCAAAGATAACCTTCAATGATATCAATCATTTCATCCGATATACAGTATCTATATCTTTGATATCTAAAAAATGGTGAGATAAAAATAGAGACGAACGTAAATGCCCCAATTATAATTAAAATAACATTGGAAATCATCTTAACTTTAACTTCAAAATCAAAATAAAATAAAAAAATCAAAGCATTTAATATTATCCAAAGTATTGTATTACCAATAATGTTAGCAATGATCATGCAACTCAGTGCATCTTTATGTAATCTATTATATTTCATGAACTCTCCCTCTATTCAAAAATTATAACATATTAAATTTATTGATTAATATGACTAGAATAGTGATATACTATTTTAGAGCCTAAGTGGATCTCTGTTTGAGATGCACTTTTTTTATATTTAAGGAGGAATAGAATATGACAAAATATGTGTTTGTAACTGGTGGTGTAGTTTCTGGTTTAGGTAAAGGGATAACCGCATCTAGTATTGCTCTATTATTGAAAGCAAGAGGATATAAAGTTTTTATGCAAAAGTTTGACCCTTATTTTAATGTTGATCCAGGAACGATGAGTCCCACTCAACACGGTGAGGTATTTGTAACATACGATGGAGCTGAAACTGATTTAGACCTAGGGCATTATGAGAGGTTTATAGATGAGGAATTAAACTACACTTCTAATATTACTAGTGGAAAAATTTATTCTGCAGTGATTTCAAAAGAAAGAAAAGGTGATTATTTAGGAGCAACTGTTCAGATGGTCCCACATATTACAAACGAAATTAAGAACAAAATTTATGAAGCGGCTAAGACAAGCGGTGCAGAATTTGTAATTACCGAAATTGGTGGTACGGTTGGAGATATTGAATCCCAATCATTCATTGAGGCAATTCGTCAAATACAGACTGAACAAAGAAATAATACTTTTTTTGTTCACACCACTTTGGTTCCTTTTATTTGTGGTTCAAATGAATTAAAAACTAAACCAACTCAAAATAGTGTCAAAGACTTAAGAAATGCCGGCATTCATCCAGATTGCATAATTTTACGACTTCCTTTCGAATCATCGATAGATTTAAAATCTAAACTTTCTTTATTTTGCAATGTTCCACTTTCAAACATAATTGATGCAGTAGATGTTAAAAATATTTACCAAACTCCATTAAATATGCATAAACAGAAAATTGATGAAATAATTCTTGAAAAATTCAATTTAGCAAAAAATGAATCTAACATAGCCTATTGGGAAGAACTTGTAAATAGAATTGATAAACTAGACAATGTAGTAACAATAGCATTAGTTGGCAAATATATAAAACTTCACGATGCCTATTTATCAGTTACCGAATCATTAAAACATGCTGGTTATCAGTTTAACTCAAAAGTTAATATCAAATGGATTGACTCTGAAGACATAGTAAATGAAGATGATATAGAGGCATTATTCAAAGACATCAATGGAATAATTGTTCCTGGAGGATTTGGCTCAAGAGGAATTTTAGGTAAAATAGAAGCAATCAAATATGCAAGAGAAAATAACATTCCTTTTCTTGGTATCTGTTTGGGTATGCAGTTAGCTGTTATTGAATTTGCAAAAAATGTTTGCAAAATAGAAGGGGTTTCTTCTAGTGAGTTTGATATTGATTGTGAAAATCCAATCATTGATTTAATGGTTGATCAAAAAGAAATATTAAATATGGGAGGAACATTGAGGTTAGGAAACTACCAATGTGATTTAAGTGAAAATACATTGGCAAAAAGACTTTATAATGAAGATACTATTTTAGAACGTCATAGACACAGATACGAATTCAATAATAAGTATCGTGATATTCTGACGGGTAGCGGACTCGTGATAAGTGGAATTAATCAAAAAACTAATTTAGTAGAAATAATAGAACTTAAAGAACATAACTTCTTTATTGCGGCACAATTCCATCCAGAATTCAAAAGTAGACCAAATAAACCCCACCCTTTATTCTTAGGATTAATTGAAGCTAGTATAAATAATAAATAAAGATATAATTTAGTGATTTATTAATTATTTAATAATAAACTTTAATTTTTACTAACATCTTATTTCATTTTTAAGTTACTCCAGTGAAATAAAACACACTCTATTCATTATGCTGAATAGAGTGTGAATGTGAATAATTTATTATTTACTTATATTTATGTATACAATTATTATTGTAAGAGGGAGATTTTTATAAGTAATTAACATCGGATAATGCTATGGTTTTCTTAAATTCAAAATTTAATACTCCACTATTTTTTCAACTATCACCCCTTTCATAAGTGTTTGTTAAATAATCATATTTTTCAATTCTAATTGTTCGTTGGTTTAAAACAATTTCATGGAATTGAATTTTTTAATTTGATAGGTAAATGATTGATAAATAATAAGTTCCTATCTATATATTAATACCAACTGAGATAAACTAAACTAAGATAATTCTATTGATTTAAATTAGATTTTATTTTTTCCACATCACCTTCCTTACACTTATATAATAATCAAGTAGTCTTAAATGAACCTTAAAATTTCAAATTATATTAAATTATTCAATAATTCCTTTCTTTAGTCTAAATACTCTATCCGCAAAAGCACTAACATTCTTTGAATGGGTCACAATAATAACAATCTTCCCAGAATCTGCCATTTTTTTAAATAAATCTAAGACTAATTCTTCAGTTTCTTCATCAAGATTACCCGTTGGCTCATCCGCAACTACAATTGGCACATCAGAAGCTAGTGCTCTTGCGATAGCAATTCTTTGTTGCTCACCACCTGAAAGCTTTAATACTAATCTATCCGCTTTATCACGATCTATCCCAACTGATTCCAATACTTGATAAGCATAGTCTTTTTCATGCTCAATCATTGAAAAATCAATAGCTACATCAACATTCTCTTTTCCTGTCATATAGTTTATTAAGTTATATGATTGAAAAACAATATTTGTATAACTTAAACGATATTGTTGATTCCCAATTTCTTTAATGCTTTTATTGTTGTATAAAATATCGCCTTCCTGTAGGCTATCAAGACCAGTTAACAATGAAATCAAAGTAGTTTTTCCACTTCCTGATTCTCCAACTATCGAATACATGTTTCCAGAATTAAAGGTTAAATTTATTCCTTTTAAAACAGTGTTATCTTTATTGCCATCTTTGTAGGTATATCTTAAATTCTTTATTTCTAATTTATTCATTAATCCCTCCCTGTCAAGATTGTTTTGGGTTCATATCTTAAAATTCTAGAAGCTGGTCCAATCATTGCGATAAATGTTATTAGATAACCTAGTGCAAATAAAATAAGGTATTCACCAACTTCAATGCTCACATTGATTTCATCAATCACTTCTACTTGGTTTGTTTGAATGCCAATCATTTGTTTATCCATAGATGGATTCATACCACCATTTGGTCTACCGAAGTTTTCATCACTTTGTTGTTGCGACATTTCAATTTGATTACTTAGCAAGTTATCTGATAATGTATTGGCAACAATTGTGCTTGTGCCTATTGATAAAACAAAAGCAATTGATGCGACAAAAACTAACTCTAAAAATATTTGAATTATTATATTTAGTTTTGTAGCTCCTAAGCTCATTAATACCCCGATTTCATATTTACGATCTTTAACATTATTATTAATAATTAATGTGATAATTGAAACTGCTGCAATAACCACAACTAACAACATAATTGAAGAAAACGAACCAACCGATTCAATAGGGCCTACCATTTGTTGATATGTATTACTATCAATATCTAGCGTTAAGTTATTTGAATCAAAATCATATTTCAGATAAGCAGCTTCAATAAAAGCTTCTGAATCTTCAGGATTATTTAAATAATATACTGGACTATCAACAATATAATCACCATCATTATAAATGTTAGTTGACATCAATTTTTCAATTGAAGTTACATTCATATAAACATTGTTTTCCAAACCTTCTTGTGACGCTAAAAATATTCCTATTATATTGTATTGGTATTCTTGGTTAGATTCAGGGTTTGAAAATGTTATTTTGTCACCGACAGCTAATTCATTATATTGAGCTAACTCATATGAAATTATTACAGCGCCATCGGTACTTTCATCGAAATAAGTACCTTCAGTTATCTCAATAATGTTGCTTTCAACTTCCGGAATAAATGCATAAGAATTTATTCCAGTAATTGTAGTTTGATTTTTCATAGTCGGCCTTCCAATCGACTCTTGTTCTAGATAGTTAAAATCAACTGCATCCGCAATCACGGTAGTCGAATATTTATAGTCATTAACATATTCAGAGCCACCTAATTCTTCAACCATACTCAATGTTATTTCAGGTCGCATACCAGCCATAAAATTAGGATCATTTTTATCAACTCCACCTTGTGCTATATTTTCTTTTACCCCTTCCATGTTTGGATTTAAGTAAACAGTGCTCCCGAGACTATCTTTAGCATATTGAGTACTTTCATCTACAGAATTAGAAATAGCTAGTGTTGCTAGAACTAAATTGGCAATCACAAACATGATAATAAACATAATTGCTGACTTACTTCTTTTTCTGGTTATATTTAACCAGGTTCTTTTAAACATATTTTTATTCATTCTTTACCTTCCTTACAAAGATATTTTATGAAACAATACTTAAACAAACCTTAAAAAAGATGAAAGTTATTTAACTTTCATCTCAATAGTGAATATCGTATTTTTACTTTCTTCACTTTTACAATATATCTTATAACCAAGCTTATCACTTAACTCTTTAGCAATAGATAACCCCAATCCATAACTATGGCTTACATTAGTCCTTGCTTCATCAACTTTATAAAAACGATCAAAGATATGTGGAAGCTTATCTTTTGGTATACCTATGCCTGTATTTTCAATACTAATTGATATTTTATTTTTACTTTTCTTTACGCAAGTTTTTATAATTCCATTTTCATTTGTATATTTAATTGCATTATCATAAATTATTTTGACTATTTGTGATAGTTTGTTAGGATCAGTTTTAAATTTTAAATTCTTTTCAATTTCAGATTCTACATGCAATTCCTTTTCATAGGCAACAGTTTCAAATGACAATAACAAATTATTAACTAATTCTGAAACGTTTGTTTCTTGATAAATTAAGTTCTCCTCTTCAACCTTAGCAGATTCTAATAAATTATTAACTAAAATTGACATTCCACTAAGCTCTGTTTTTAAATAGTCTAACCATTTCTTTTGTTTTTTAATCGTTGATTTTTCATCCATCATTGCTACTTCTAAATTGGTAGACATGATAGTAATCGGTGTTTTCAACTCATGAGTAGCATTTGCCACAAACTCTTTCTGTTTTAACCACATATTCTCAATCGGCCTTACAGATTTCTCAGCAAAATAAAAACTAATTATAAAAATCGCGCCCAAAGTCAACATTCCGACCATTGAAAGAACAAGAATTAAGGTTGTCAATGTGTTAACGCTATCTGTTATATCGATTATTGAAATACGATAATACTCATCTCTATTATCAATAAGACTTAAACCTTTGAAATCATCAACATCATACATTAGATATTTTTCATCAAATTTGATAGTATCCTCATTAGGATTTGACTCAATCATTTCCACCATCTCACTATATAGTTGATAATCATAATCTTCATAAGAGCTAACACTTACGATTCTAAAATCTTTATCAACTACAATTGTAAATGTAGATTGGTATCTATTATCTCCCTTGGGTTTTCTTGACGGATCCGGAGTGATTAAATCTAAAACATTAGTTTTAGAAAAGTTATATAACTTTTCTTGATTACTATCAGCAATAGAATTATATGTTACAAAATAGATTGCAATAAAAGATATTATCATAACAACTGAAATGATAAGCATATTTAGCATTACCATTTTTCTTTTTAAATTTTTAAACATTATTATCACCTACCATCTTATACCCTATACCTCTCACGGTAACTATTTTCACAATTGAATTTAAACTTAACAATTTTTTTCTTAAAAACGAAATATAGACTTCAACATTATTATCAATGACAATTTTATCATACGACCAAATCTTGTTGATTATCGTTTCTTTGGCAACTACTTTATTTGGTCTTTCTAAAAACATTTTAAGAAGTTCGCTCTCTTTAAGGGTTAAGGTAAATATTCTATCATTGCACTCAAGTTTTAACTCATCAACATTATAACTAATGTCATTAAATCGAAAAATATTATCTTCAATACTTCCCTTTCTTCTAGTTAAAGCCTTAATACGTGCCGATAATTCAACCATCATAAATGGTTTAGCTAAATAATCATCAGCTCCATAATCTAAACCTTTCACTTTATCTTCAACTTCTGATCTAGCAGATAGCATGATTACAGGAGTTTTATTATCATTGTTTCTTAATGTTTTTAGCACTGTTAAACCATCAACTTTTGGTAACATTATATCAAGAATAATGACATCATATATATTATCCTCAATTAAATCTAACGCAAATTCTCCATCAAAAGCTAAGTCTATGAGAAACTTATCCTTTTTAAAATATTCTTCAATAGCATATGCCATGTGTTTCTGATCTTCTACTAACAATAATTTCATTTATATACCTCCTGACAATAATATATTCTTTTAACCTTAAATTAGTCTTAAAGTATTAATAATTAAATTATACATTAATAAAAAATGATAAATATAAAAAAATGCCAATTAATAAATTGGCATTAGTCTACCTTTTTCTAAATCTTTTAATTAAACTGTTTATTAATATTACTGCAAATATCCAACCAACAATAGGCATTAACAGTGACTCCGAAATACGATTGCTAGTATTAGAAACAATATTGATATCCCATCTAACTACTAAATAATCTAACAATAAACCGAAAGCAATAGCGCAAATCGATACTGAAGCAATATAAATAGCAACCGTCTTTTTACCAAGAGCTTTTATTAGGATTCCTATTGAAGCAATATTAGTAACTGGTCCAGTGAATAGAAATACAAAAGCAGAGCCAGGTGATATTCCTTTAGCGATCAATGAAATAGCAATTGGAATAGAAGAAGTTGAGCAAACATACATTGGTATACCAACAACTAACATCAATAACATTGTAATCAATGGATTGGCAAATCCTTGTAAGGCTGATGTTGGAATTAGAGTAGTAATAATTGTAGCTACAAATAAACCAACAACAAAATTCCATGAAATATCATCTAAAAATTCTCCAAATGCATATCTAAAAATATCTAAGAATCCTTTTTTCTTCGGTTGCTCGCTCGAACTACAACAAGAAGTTTTTATGCTAGAACAACAACTTGTTTTTTCCTCAACCACTTCTTTTGAACAACAAGAACTAGCTACAGTTTCACAACAAGAAGATGATTTTACTTCCTTTTTATCAGATGAACATCCACAACTGCTTTTAACATCATTAACTTTTTCATCATTTATAAACATATCTGTAAAGATACCAGTAACTACACCTGAAACAAAAGCTGCAACAGCTCTAAAAACCGCAAAGAATCCACCCATCATTCCGTAAGTAGCAATTAAACTATCAACACCAGTTTGTGGAGTTGAAGTTAAAAAAGAAGTAACAGCACCTTTTGAAGCGCCGCTTTTCCCTAATTGGATTGCAGTTGGCACAACACCACATGAGCACAGTGGTAAGGGTACTCCAATAACAGAAGATTTAACAACAGAATCTAAACCTTTTTTTCCAATTTGTTTAGTTATCCATTCTTTTTTAATATATACATGTAAAATTCCTGTAAAAATTAATCCAATAACAATATAAAATGACATATCAATAAATAAGTCATAAAAATTAAAAACAAAACTTTTTAAAAATTCCATAATCTCCTCTTTCTATTTAGATAGACTCTTTTTCCCTTCTTTTAGTATCTCTATAAAAGATTCATCTGATAAACTATAAAAGACACTATTTCCACATTTACGAGTTTTTACAATATTTTCATTCCTTAATATTCTAAGTTGATTAGAAATGCGGGGTTGTGAAATATTTAACAAAGTTGAAATATCATGTACACAAATTTCACCACAAACCATACAAGATAATATCTTAATTCTTATCGGTTCGCTTAAAACCTTAAAAATTGTCGCAAGCCTCTCTGTAGTCTCCTCGCTTGGTAAACTTAAAGCCACTTCTTTAGCATTTTGACAATGCAATAAATCATTTATAGTCATATAACTACCTTTCTATATTACTGTATAATGATATAGTTATATTTTTGATTTGTCAATTATTCTACACTACACTTTTTCAGTTTAACTAATTTACCATAAAAAATAACCAGTTTACTGGTTATCTCTTATTATAAGTCAAATCAACTATCCCATTATATTCTCTTGTAGAAACTAGTTTGAGTTTAATCTCACTATCATATTCTTTGAATAGTTTTGTTCCTTTACCTAAAATAGTTGGAATAACGCTAACTGTATAAATATCAATTAAATTTAAGTTATGAAATTGATTAATAATACTAGCCCCTCCACAAATCCAAATATCTTTACCTGGCTGTCTCTTAATCTTTTCAACAAGTTCTTTAATGTCGGTATTAGTAAACTTAATATCATCTTGACTTTCAAGATTTTTACTAGTTAAAACATAAGATATTTTTCCTTTATAAGGCCATTTGTCTTTCGACAAATAATTAACAATTTGGTGATAGGTAGTATAACCTAAGATTACAGTATCTACAGTCTCAATAAACTCAGGAAATGAGCCAAAATTACCCTCATCACTCCCATCACCACTCAACCATGCAACATCTCCATCAACGTCAGCAACATATCCATCTAAACTAGCAGCAATATAGGCAATAATTTTTCTTTCCATACTTTACTCTCCTTTAAAAATCACAAAAACACCTTTGCTAATAATCGAATCTTCGCTAATAGGGCCAAAAACTCGGGAATCACTAGAATTAGGTCTATTATCACCTATACAGTAGTATTCATTATCACCTAAAGTAACACTAAAATCTTTAGTGAACGGTGTATCTGAAGTGGCATAGAATTCATTCATATAATTTTGATTAAGGAACGACTCCTCAACAGGCTTTCCATCTATATAGAGAACATCTTCAATATAATCAACTTGTTCACCAGGAAAACCAACTATTCTTTTCACAAGTTTATCATCACCTAATGGTGAATTGATAATTACAATGTCAAAACGCTCCAACTTAGACAATTTAACACTAATTACATTTGAAAATCCAAAATCCCCATCCTTTAATGTAGGATACATCGAAGTTCCCTCAACGACAACAGGCTGTGTAAAAAATGTAGTTAGGAACCAAACAAAAATCCAAGTTCCTACAAATATTTTGAGATAACTTAATAGTTCCTTTATTATTTTATTTGATTTCATGAAAACATTATACCACAACTATTATTTAAAGCTTGTTAATTTAAAAACTAATCTTGGTATTTATTTAAAGATTCTTTTAAATCTTCTTTTATCATTTCAATTAACTTCGAAGGACTTTTAACTAAAACTGAAGATGTATGTTGTAAAACCCATCTTTTTATCCCATCTAAACTTGCTTTTAAGGAAACAAGAATCTGTCCATCCTCCGCATCTTCTAAATTACAATCAAAACCAAATCTCTCCAAAACTTCATTAATCAAAATTGGATTGATTATTAACTCAACTTTTTCAGCACTACCAGTAAACATGTTTATATGTTGGTTAAGATAATTTTCTAATGATACCATCGATTCAAAATTCTGAAGTTCTTTCATAGATACAAGATTTTTTTCAATTAGTTTAATATTAGTTATTCTATCAATTCGATAATGTGATAAATTTTCGTATTTATCATTGTTACAAATAATATAGTATCTTCCATCAGCCGCAACAACCTGATAAGGGTTAATTAAATATAATCGTGCTTTTCCATCGGATGTTAAACGAGGCATTAATTTCTTTTCAATATCATATGAACAATAGTTAAAACTAATTTTCTTATTTTGTTTTATCGCGTCCACTAATATTTCAATATTATAAAAAAGTTGCTTATTTCCGGTTTCAGTTACTTTGTAAGTTTCGATTTTATTGATATTGGATCTAAAATTTTTACTTGTTAGATTTTCAAGTTTTTTGACTAATTTCTTTACCTGGTTTTTGGGGATTGATTTTGAAAAAATAATACTATCGATTAATAGTCGTAATTCACTTTCATCAAATTCACTTTGATAGTAAATATTAGTATAGATAGTATTTTCATCTTTTCCAGATGCTCTTTCAATCTCAGTGAACTCAATATTAAAACCATAATCAATTAAAGTTGTTAAATTCCTTCTAATAGATTTTCTTTCAGCCTCGATGTTGTATTCATCTTTTAATAACTGTAATAATTCTTTTTGACTAATCGGATGGTTTTTGTCAGTGTGTTTTTTCAAAGCTTCTAAGATTAAAACAATTAACATTTTTTTCGGTTGTTGTAAGTACATATATTTCCTCTTTGAAAAAATTATAACACACCCCTGATTTACAATATAAAAAAACTGGCCTTTTGACCAGTTTTCATAATTAACGTTTTTCAGCAATTCTTGAAGATTTACCAGAACGTCCACGCATGTAATAAAGTTTTGCTCTTCTTACTTTACCATGTCTTAGAACTGTGATAGCTGCAATGATTGGTGAATGAATTGGGAATGTTCTCTCAACTCCGATTTGTGAAGACATTTTACGTACTGTAAATGTTTCTCCAATTCCACTACCTTGACGCTTGATTACCACGCCTTCAAATGCTTGGATACGACTTTTGTTACCTTCTTGGATTTTTACATCCACTCTAACAGTAGCTCCTGATTTAAAGTGAGGAATGTCATTTTTCATTTGTGAAGTAGTTACTTCATTGACTAAATTTAAATTCATTGTCCGACCTCCTTGTGACTTGACTAGTTAGCTCGTATATTTATATACAGCGGAACTACTAGGATAATGCCTAAATATATTATCATATTTATAGCTTTGTGTAAACACTTTTAAACTAACTTGATATAACAATATTTCAACTTATTTATATTAACAAAAATAATTAAAAAAGTTAAGATTTTTTATTGAATTAATTATCTCTAGTTTGTATAATAGGAAATATTTTTTAAAAATATAGATAAGGGAGAACACAATGAAAAAATCACTATTTTCTACGAAGACTATGGTTGCTACAGGATTAGGAGCTGCATTATTCTTAGTATTATTTATGTATGTAAAAGTTCCTTCACCAGTACCTTCTACTAATCTTCAAATCGCTTATGGTATTTCAACTTTCTTTGCTGCTGTATTCGGACCTATTTGCGGATTCTTAGTGGCATTTATCGGACATGCATTAAATGACTTTATCTTTTACGGTTCACCATGGTGGAGTTGGGTAATTGCTTCTGGTTTCTCAGGATTAATTACTGGTATGGTATTCTTCAGTTTAAATGTTGAAGATGGAAAATTAAACAAAAAAGATATGATCAAATTTGTTGTTTGGACACTAGTAGCTAATTTTGTTGCTTGGGTTGGGATTGCTCCAATTCTTGACATTTTAATGTATGCTGAACCTGCTAACTTTGTATTCACTCAAGGATTCATGGCATTTGTTTTAAATGTTTTATGTAGTATTGTTATTGGAGGAGCTATTCTTTTAGCATACTCAAATACAAAAGTGAGTGTTGGATCTTTAAGTAAGAAAAAGTAATTCATTATCTTTAAGCAACTATCTTCGGATAGTTGCTTTTTATATTTTAGGAGAAAAACATGACAAAGCCTATTATTAGTTTTAAAAATTATAGTTTTCAATATAAAGCTCAGAGTGAGCCTACTATCACAAATATTAATTTAGAAATTAATAAGGGAGAAAAGATCCTGATTATCGGACCTTCTGGATCTGGTAAGAGCACAATTGGTAATTGTATCAACGGATTAATCCCTTATGTATATAGCGGTACAATTGAAGGTGATTTAACAATCAATGGAATTAACACTAAAGAATCTAGTGTCTTTGAAATCAGTAAGAATGTTGGGACTGTTTTGCAAGATTCAGATGGACAATTTGTTGGTTTAAGTGTTGCTGAAGATATTGCCTTCGCATTAGAAAATGATAATGTTCCCTTACAACAAATGAAAAATCGTGTAAATTCAGTTGCTAAACTTGTTAATATGACTGAACTGCTTAAATCAAACCCCTTTGAATTATCAGGTGGACAAAAACAAAGAGTCGCATTAGCGGGGGTATTGGTAGATGATGTAGATATTCTATTGTTTGATGAGCCTTTAGCCTCTTTAGATCCAATGACTGGTGAAATTGCTATTGACTTAATTGATCAAATTCATAAATCTGGAAAAACAATCATTATCATCGAACATCGTTTAGAAGATGTTTTATATCGTGACATTGATAAAATCGTTGTTGTTAATGATGGTAAAATTATTGCAAACGGTACACCAGATGAAGTATTGTGTAGCGACCTTTTAGAAGCAGTCGGAGTTAGAGAACCTTTATATGTTACTGCTTGTAAATATGCTGGAATAAAGCTAACTCCAGAAATGAGACCTGGACACTTAGATACTCTTGATTTCAATAAAGTGACTAACAAATTAAAAAAATGGTACGATTCAAATCAAAAAGATAAACCAACTGAAGAAGAAACTACCCTATTAAAAGTGGATAACATTAACTTCAGTTACGATGGTGTTAAAAAAGTATTAAATGACATTAATTTAGATATTTACAACGGAGAAATGTTAAGTATTGTTGGACAAAACGGTGCTGGTAAATCTACCCTTTCCAAAATAATTGTTGGGTTTGAAAATCAAGACAGTGGTAGCCTATACTTGGACGGCCAAGAAATTAGTGATTTAAATGTTACTGAAAGAGCTGAAGAAGTTGGAATAGTGCTACAAAACCCAAATCAAATGATTTCTAAACATATGATTTACGATGAAGTAGCTCTAGGATTACAAATTCGTCAAATACCAGAAGAAGAAATTAGAGAAAGAGTTGAAAAAGTGTTAAAGGTTTGTGGCCTTGCACCATTTATTGACTGGCCAATCAGCGCTTTAAGCTACGGACAAAAGAAGCGTGTAACAATTGCCTCTATCTTAGTATTAAATCCAAAAATCATCATTTTAGATGAGCCTACTGCAGGACAAGATTTTTATCACTATTCAGAAATAATGAGATTCTTAAAAACATTAAATGAGAATGGTCAAACAATTATTTTAATAACTCACGATATGCACTTGATGTTAGAGTATACTAAACGTGCTGTTGTGCTAGCGGATGCTAATAAGATGGCAGATACTGATGCTTATAAAGTTTTATGTGACCAACAGTTGGTTAAACAAGCTAGTCTTAAAGAAACATCACTGTTTACCTTAGCTACTAAAGCTGGTATTGATGATCCAGTGAACTTTGTTAAATGTTTTATAAATTATGATAAAAAGGAGGTAAATGAAGATGAAAATTAAAGTATTCACTTACGATCAATTAGATACTTTCATTCATCGTTTAAGCGGTTTGACTAAGTTGATTTGTTTTTTGTTTTTAACAACAACAGTTATGATTACTTATGATTATCGTATCTTCCTTGGTATCTTAGTTTTATCTTTGATTTTATTTAAAATCGCAAAAATAAATACTAGTAAGATTAAACTTATGTTAGTATATGTATTTATTTTCTTGTTTGCTAATTTATTTATTTCTTTCTTATTTCAACCAAATTATGGAACTGAGATTTTCGGAACAAGCCATCCTATCTATGATTTTGGAGGAATCTATGTTCTAACTTGGGAGCAATTATTCTATCAAGGTTCAAAGTTTCTAAAATACTTAGCAGTTGTTCCCTTAGGAATCGTGTTTTTCTTAACTACTAATCCCAGTGAATTTGCATCTTCGTTAAATAAGATAAAGGTTAATCATAAAGTTTGTACCACCTTATCCTTAACACTTAGATACTTCCCTGATGTTCAAAGAGACTACAATACAATTTCATTAGCTCAACAAGCTCGCGGTCTTAACATGAGCAGTAAAGAAAAGATGACAAAAAGATTAGCGAATATTGCATCTATACTATCCCCTTTAATTTTCTCAACTTTAGATAGAATTGGAGCTATCTCTAATTCAATGGAATTAAGAAGTTATGGAAAATACAAAACTAGAACCTGGTATTCATATAAACCTTTAGGAAGGGATGATTATTTATCATTATTATTTTGTTTCACGATTTTATTATTTTGTATTTATATTAGAGTCTTTGTTAATAAGGGGTTATTTTATAATCCATTTATATAATTTTAAGGAGAAATTATGGAAAAAGCTATGTTAGTATTTCAAACTGACTTCACTTATAAAGAAGGTGCAGTTTGCGCAATGTATGGAGTAGTCAAAAGTGTTGATCGTAGTTTAGATATAATTGATGGAACACATGAAATACCACAATATGATATCTGGAGTGCTTCATATCGTTTATATCAATCAATGAAGTTTTGGCCTGAGGGAACTGTTTTTGTTTCAGTAGTTGATCCAGGAGTAGGAACAGCAAGAAAGGCTTCAGTTGCTAAAACTACTAACGGATATTATGTGGTAACTCCTGATAATGGATCATTAACTCACCTTGCTAAATATGTGGGAATTGAAGAAATTAGAGAAATTGATGAGAGTATTAATCGGTTAAAGGGTAAAGATACTGAGGATGTTGCTATCTTCCATGGTCGTGATTTATTCTCTTATTGTGGAGCTCGATTAGCGGCTAACATTATCACATTTGAAGAAGTTGGTATGAGTTATCCTGTATCCGAAATTATTACTTATGATATTTTAGAACCTTCCATTAAAGATAATGAAGTCGTTGGAATCTTTGAGATTAACGATCCAAACTTTGGTAACTTATGGACAAATATTCATACCAGAGATTTAAAAGCTGCAGGCTTTGAGTATGGCGAGTATTTAAATGTAGTTGTTACAAATAATGGTGTTGAAAAGTTTAACCAAGATGTTTTATTCCATAAATCATTCGGAATGGCTAAACAAGGAGAACCAATCATTTACAATAATGAATTAATGAAAGTTTCACTTGCTGTTTCAATGGGTAACTTTTGTGAAACTTATAAATTAGGATATGGTAGTGACTATCAAGTTACTTTTAGAAAGGCGAAATAAATATGAAAAAAATATGTGTTTTACAATCTGACTTTGGTTTAGTTGATGGTGCTGTTAGTGCTATGATAGGCGTTGCTTTAGAGGTTGATGAGAGTATTATTGTTCATAATTTAACTCACGATATTACTCCATACAATATTTTCGAAGCTTCTTATCGATTATTTCAAACTGTTGAATATTGGCCTGAGGGGACTGTATTTGTTTCTGTAGTTGACCCAGGTGTTGGTTCTAAACGTAAGAGTGTTGTTGCTAAGACAAAGGATGGTCAATATGTTGTAACTCCTGATAATGGAACTTTAACTCATTTAAAGAAATATGTCGGAATTGAAGAAATTAGAGAGATTTCAGAATCTGTAAATCGTCGTGCTAATACTGAAAAAAGTTATACATTCCATGGTCGTGATGTTTATGCTTATACAGGTGCTAGACTTGCTAGCGGCACTATAACATTTGAAGAAGTTGGTGAGTTGTTATCAGTTGAAAATATTGTTGAGCTACCTACATATGACACTGTAGTTACTAACAATAGCGTTAAGGGTTCAATTGATATTCTTGATGTTAGATTTGGTTCATTATGGACTAGTATTACAAATGAAGAGTTTGAGTCAATCAAGCCTGAATTTGGAGAGAGAATTGAAGTAACTATCTACAATAGTGATATGTTAGTTTACCAAAACCAAATTATTTATGCTCGTTCATTTGCAGAAGTGCATATTGGTTCACCATTAATTTATACCAACTCAGTTTATCGTATGGGTATCGCAATTAATCAAGGTTCATTTGCGAAAGCCTACAATATTGGAGTTGGAAATTCTTGGACTGTAGAATTAAAAAGAAATAAATAATCAAAGAAATGACATCTAATAGATGTCATTTTTATTGTTGTGCTATAATAACTCTATGATAAAAAGAACTGAAACTAGACCAATTAAAGTTGGCGATCTCCAAATAGGAAATCAAAATAAAGTTATTATTCAATCTATGACAAACACCTTAACTAAAGATGTTCAGGCAACAGTACAGCAAATTAATCAACTTGCTAAACATGGTTGTCAAATTGTTAGACTAGCCGTGCTAGATCAAGGAGATGCAAAAGCTATTAAAGAAATCAAAAAACAAGTGAGTATTCCTTTGGTAGCAGATATTCATTTTGACTATCGTTTAGCACTGACTTCTATCGATAGCGGCATTGATAAAGTAAGGATTAACCCTGGGAATATTGGAAGTATTGAAAATGTTAAGAAAGTTGTTGATGCTTGTAAAGAAAAGAACATCCCAATTAGAATCGGTGTTAACTCTGGCTCTTTGGATAAAGATATACTAGCTAAATATGGTAAGCCTACTGCTGAAGCTTTGGTTGAATCCGCTAAGAAACATATTCAAATATTGGAAGAATTAGACTTCTACGACATTTGTCTGTCAATTAAATCAAGTGATCCTAAACTTTGTATCGAAACATATAAATTAGCCTCTGAAAGCTTTAAATACCCTCTACACCTGGGAGTAACAGAAGCCGGATCATTATTAAATAGTGCCATTCGTTCATCAGTTGCTTTAGGAACAATTTTAAGCACGGGAATTGGTGATACTATCCGAGTATCAGTAAGCGGAGATCCGATTGAAGAAATGAAAGTTGTAAAAGAATTGTTATCTTGTTTTAATTTAATTGACAACTATCCACAAATTATTTCATGCCCTACTTGTGGTAGAACAATGTGGAATATGTTAGATATTTTGCCAGCCATTGAACAACATCTTGCTACTAAATCAAAAACTTTAAAAGTTGCAATTATGGGTTGTGTAGTAAATGGCCCAGGAGAAGCAAAAGAAGCAGATATTGGAATTGCCGGTGGCGAAAAAGAAGCAATACTTTTTAAAAAAGGACAAATAATTAGAAAAATAAAAAAAGAAGATATTATTGAAGAATTAATCAAAGAAATTGATTTAATAACTAATTAATTATAAAAATAAGAATAATCAATTGATTATTCTTATTTTTATATTAAAGTACACCCTAAACAATCTAATTTACTATTTATTTTTAGGTAAGTAATCTTTATATTGAGCATGTCTTCCGCTAGCGACTTCCCAAAAGTATATAGCCGCTATTGTATTATAAGGAGTAAATCTTCTTCGATATTTATCAAATAATTTCTTTGTAATTTTACGATGATGATAAACCATTCTCATCCCTCTTAATATAGCTAAATCGCCATAACTCAAGATATCTTTTCTACCCATACTAGAAATCATCAACATTTCCGCAGTCCAAACTCCAATACCATTTAAACTACTTAGTTTTTCAATAACTTCTTGATCACTACTCACAATTAAAGCATTTAAATCAATTTCTTTATTTACAACACTACGACAAAATGACTTAATATAATTGACTTTGCGGAAAGTTATGCCACATTTTTGGAGCTGTTGGTCACTAACTGCTAAGATGTTTTTAGGAGTAAGCACTCTAACTAGATTTATTAATCTTTGGTAAATTGTTTTAACTGCTGCAACAGAAATTTGTTGCCCAATTATATGGTGTATCACACCTTCAAATAAATTACTATCAACCTTACGATAAACATGCCCTAGATCGTCAATTACTCTAGCTAGGATTTTATCTTTAGATTTAAGATATTCAATTTCCTTATCTCCATATTCAAAATACATTATTTACCTCACTTTCTCTTATTTTATCACAATAATAAGTTATAATATTAAATGAAATTAAAATTAGGAGCACTCATGAAAAAGCAAAAGAATCCATTTATCATATTTTTTATCTTAGTTACACTTCAAGGATTAGCAGCTAATTTTGCCCACCCTATTACACCAACAATAATTTATAATTTAGGACTTGAAAGCTATAGTTTCGGCTTGTTTTATGCCGCAATGGCATTTAGTAATTTTTTATTCTCACCAATGTGGGCTAAGCAAGTAAAAAGCATAGGATCACGAAAAGTTTTAGGCATCTCTTGTATTGGATACGCAATAGGACAAGCGATGTTTGGAATGTTTACAACAATACCTACAATTATGTTAGCTAGAGTTGTATCTGGTTTTTTTGTCGGTGGTATCATGGTAAGTTATTTAACTTACATTGTCGCAATAGCTCCTATTGATAAAAAACCAACATATCTAGCAGCTAGTGCTACTATCTCTACTGTTGCAGCAGCTTTTGGGTACTTAATTGGTGGAATTGTTGGTGCTTATTCTATTCCTATAACTTTTGTGTTACAAGTTTCATTGCTTATTATATGCGGGGTATTATTTGCAACAAAATTGGAAAATGATGCTCAAGAAGATTTTGTTTTTAACTTAATTAAAGATGGTAACCCTTTTAAAATTTTTGTAGATTCTAGACATTTTATGACTAGAACTTTCTTCTTGGTTTTCTTAGCCGTATTTATTTCAAGTGTAGCTACAACTTGTTTTGATCAAAGTTTTAATTATTACATTAAAGACGTTTTTCAATATAACTCAGCTTACAACGGAATATTAAAAGCAGTTGTTGGTTTCATTTCTTTAGTCGCAAACACCACTATTTGTATATGGATACTACGAAAAACTAATTTCAGAAGAAGCATAATATATATCTTTGCAGGTTGTAGCTTCACATTGCTTTCATTAACATTTATTAGTTCAGTTATTGTATTCATTATCGTAGTTTTATTATTCTTTGCGTTTAATTCTATTTATCTACCGGTTCTTCAAAACGTTTGTATTACAGAATCTAAAAAAGAAGATGCAAATAATGTCATTGGTTTCTATAACTCTATTAAATCATTAGGAATGATAATTGGTGCATTATATGCTGGATTTGTATATGATATCAGCAATACCCTCCCTTTCATTTCAGCAGGCACACTATTTCTAATTGTTGTATATATCTTAAGAAAATACTATATGATTTATCAAACAAAAAAACAAGAATTAAGTCAATAAAATAAAAAAGCAGATGTGTTCATAAAGAAACATATCTGCTTTTTTATTGATTAATAGCCTTATCTTTCCATTTACCTCGCTTATAAACAAAGAAAGTAATAATACCCCCTGCACACCATGAGGTAAGCAATGAATAGAAAATGACATACATATCTCCATTTGGCATTTCTGGAGTCTTGGTTAAGAATGTCCATATATAAGCTAGCGGAACACGAATAAAGACAGTAGTAGCGATTGAAATCCACATCGGTGTCATAGTATCACCTGCACCTCTCATAATACCACATAGCGATTGACTAACAGCCATTGGGATATATCCAAAGGCAAGAAAACTGAGAATATAACCACACATTTGAATTAACTGAGGAGTGTCAGTAAATAGCAACACTAAATTCTTCCCAAATAGTAAAATCACTACCATTAGAAATGCAGCACACCCCATTGCAACAAATGTTCCTTTTTTAGCACCTTCAAGTACACGATCATACTTGCTTGCACCTACATTCTGTCCAGAATAAGTAGTCATAGCTGTTCCAAAAGATAAATTAGGCATAATCGCAAAAGCATCAATTCTCATGACTATGACATTAGCTGCAATTAAAACTTCACCATGGCTATTTGTTAAAGGCTGCAATATTAACATAGCCATCGAAAATATCATTTGGGTTAAACCAGAAGGTACACCTAATCGAACAATTGTAGAAACATGCTCAGGAATCAACTTTAAATCTGACATATTTAAAACAAAAACATCTTTCATTCTAAACATTTTTCTAAAACACAAAATTGCAGAAACAAATTGAGCAATTACAGTCGCATATGCAACACCTGCAACACCCATTTTAAAAACCGCAACAAATAATAAGTCCAATACTATATTTAAAGCAGTCGCTATTAAAAGATATTTTAAAGGAGAAACTGAATCACCTAATCCTCTCATGACTCCGGATAATATATTAAAATAAGCCATACCGGCAACACCTAATAACATTATTACTAAATAAGTTTCGCTCCAATCAATAATAATTTCTGGAGTTTGTAATAAGACAAGTAAAGGCCTTACTGCGAAAGGGCCGATTATCATTAAAGCTAAACTAGCTATACCTGTTAAAATTATACAATTACTAACAGCCTTCGCGATATTCTTAGCATCTTTATTTCCAAAGTGCTGCGAAACAACAACATTGGCACCTACAGAAATTCCGACAAATAAAACAAGCAATAAATTAAAAATAGCAGCAGTTCCACCAACTGCAGCTAAAGCATTGTCACCGACAAATTCTCCAACAATAATACTATCTACAGTACTATATAACTGTTGAGCTAGGTTACCAATTAACATCGGAATCATAAAAATAACGATATTTTTAACTGGACTCCCTATAGTTAAATCCATTTTTCCTTTAAATAAACTCATAATATTCTTCATACTATAAATTATATACTAATTAATAATTAAATAGTGATTAATACATTAAAATACATTATTTTCATAATATTTATAATCGCTATTAATTAAATTTGATATAATTATTCCACTGGAGGATTTTGTATGAATATATTTGACATAGTACCTTGGGTATTTGGGGCTATTTTTATTTTTGTGATTGGTGCATTTATTATCTCATTACTTTCAATATTTGGTTTTTTCGGAAAAAAGGGAAATCCAATATTTAATAGAATGATGAAAACCCAAATAAATTCACTAAACACTGTTGTCGATGAGAATAAACAACAATTAACAAATATTGGAATGAATTTAGGAGATGTAGCTACTACTACACTTAGCAATATTGCAACCAACAATGAAGAAGAACTAACTAATATTGGTACAACATTAGGGAAAGTTGGCGCAAAAACCTATCAGACAGTTTTAAAAGAAAACTACGAAACAATGCAAGAGAATGCAACACATCAAGCTAGTATCAATAAAAAAGCTATTCAAACCATCACAAAAACTTTCAAAGAAGGCTTATCTAAAGAAGAGACGATTTTCTGTAAACACTGTGGAGAATCAATAGATTCTGAATCAAAATTCTGTCAACACTGCGGTAAACAACAATAATAACAAACGCCAACCTATCAATACGGTTAGCGTTTTCTTTATTTCGGATGAAATTTCACTATATTAATCAATAAAAAGCTTATCACACACAATCATCGGAGTAATACTGCGCTTGTGCACACCAAAGCTCGTTATACTTTCCATTTTTATCTTCTATAAGCTCTTCATGGTTACCTCTTTGCACAATTTTACCATCGTCAAAAACTATTATGTCATCACAAAAGCGGCAACTTGATAGCCTGTGACTTATATAAATCGCTGTTTTTTCTTTGACTATCTCGTTAAATTTTGAATAAATCTCAAACTCAGCAAGTGGATCTAATGCAGCAGTTGGTTCATCCAAAACAATGAATGGTGCCCGCTTATAAAGTGCTCTTGCGAGTGCTATTTTTTGTGCCTCTCCACCTGATATTTCTACACCATCCTCTTCAAAATCTTTATAAAGGCAAGTTTCAAGTTTCTTTGGCATTTCTTTAAGCCTATCACCAAGTCCAGCATCTTTTAAGCATTTTTCTGCTAGTTTTTTATCATAATTAACTGCACCGGCAACATTTTGACCTAATCCGAATGAAAAAAGTTTAAAATCTTGGAAAACCACCGAAAAAATACTCATATACTCGTCATAGTCATACTTTTGAATATTTACGCCATTTAGAGTTATCTCTCCATCGGTAGGATCATATAATCTACATAAGAGCTTTATCATTGTAGTTTTACCACTGCCGTTCATGCCAACAACTGCGAGTTTTTTGCCTATGTGTAGTTTTAAATTAAGGTTTTTTAATACGAAAACATCAGTGCCAGGATATTTAAAACTTACATTTTTAAATTCTACATCATAGTCGTAGTCAGGATTGTCACAGAACACCCTTTTTTCTATCGGTAAAGTTCCTTTATATTTTTCATTCGATTTATCTAAAAAGTCAAATAGTACTTTGAGATGCTCAGCATTATCTAAAAGTTGTGTTATTTGTGAAATGAAGGTGGATAAGCCATTGTTAAGCTGTGTTAAGCAGCCTGCATATTGAACGATATTGCCCACCCCAAAAGCACCAAACAATGCCTTAATTCCCACAAAAGCATACATTAAAGCTGAAGTAATAGCATTTGAAGTATTTATTTTTAGACTTCTTCTACCAAAAATTGCAGACATATTATTTGAAAGCTTTACTATTATGCCTAACATAGAATTAAATTCACTAACTATAGATTTATTAAATTCATTTAGTTTTACATCTTTTCCACCTTTATAGTAAAAAAGATTTTGAAAATAGTACATATATTTTCTGTTAATAATACTCCAATCACCAACCTGATTCATCATAGTTTGCATTGCTTTCATCTCAGAAAATATTATAAAAATAATATTTGCTAAGATTACTACACCCATTATAACAGCAGCTATAGGAGAGAATAAAAACTCAAACACGCCCGCATCTTTTGTATGATAACTTGTAAACAAACTCACAAGCAAAGAAATAGAAAACACAACCTTAAAAAAGCCGGATAATGCCATTTGTCCTGCAAAAAACAGCCTCGGTAGTCCACCGCCCATAAAATTTGTTGTAGATCTTATTTTTTCCACTTCATGGTGGATGTCAGTGTTTTCAATAAGTTCATAATCAATCGACTGTATTTTATCTTTAATAGGTTTTTTGTTTAATGTCCAAAACTTTAACTCATTATAACTGCTCCATTTGCTTGCAATAGCGTTAATTAAACTCACAACTACATTTAAAATAGAAGTTAATATAGCAAGAAATAAAATATAATTAAAGTCTTCATTTACCGAAATAGCTGTGATAATTTGCGCTGACATAAATATGTTTACAAAAGGCAATAGCGAACCAGCAGCAGAAGAAATAAGCACAGAGGGTATTAGCTGAGGAGTTAATTTGTGTAATAATTTATAACCTCTTCTTAATAGGGATATTCTCTCTTTAAAATGCATAGTCATCCTCCTCAAAAACTTCGATATTAAAATTTTCATTAACATTATCTTTATAGTAATGACTTTGTACCTCGAACATCTCAGCGTATTTTCCACCTTTTTGCATAAGATTTTTGTGTGTTCCCTCTTCGATTATTTTACCTTTTTCAAACAAAAAAATTCTGTCACAAAATTTTGTGCTAGCAAGCCTGTGAGAAATAAACACAGAGGTGTGGCCTTTTGTCATTTCATTGTATCTTTCATAAATTTTACTTTCAGCAATAGGGTCAAGTGCAGCCGTAGGTTCGTCTAAAATTAATACCTTTCCATCTTTATATAGTGCTCTTGCGAGTGCAAGTCTCTGCATTTCTCCACCAGAAAACTCTACAGCCTCTTCGTGAACCGTTTTAACTAAATTTGTTTCTAATCCATCGCGTAAGTTATCAATTTTGGATTTTAATCCTGCAAGCTCTATAACTTCGTTTAACTTATCTTTATCAAACTCGTTAAACTTACCGCCAACTATATTGTTTTTAACAGATTGAGGCATAATGAAAATATCTTGAAAAACCGCTGAGAAAAGTTTGTAATAGTCAAAGATATTGTATTCCTTAATCTTCTTACCATCTATTAATATCTCACCATTGTTAGGTTCATACAAACCACAAATAAGTTTAACAAGTGTGGTTTTACCAGCACCATTTACGCCTACAAGCGCAATTTTCTCGCCTTTTTTAATTTTAAAGCTAATATTATTTATTGTATCTACTTCACTACCATCATACCTAAAACTTACATTTTTAAACTCAATAGAAAAACTGCCTTTAGGCACAGGGATGCCCTTACCTCTGTTAGTTTTATTTGGATAATCCAAAAATTCTCTAATCTCACAAAGGCTTGAGTTATGTCTAATAAGCGTTGTTAAATCTTTGACCATACCGCTTAGCCAAGCAGAAAAACCACCAACTAAGCCAAAGTAAAATACAAAATCTGCTCCTGTTGCTCCTTTTTTTATTAGAGCATAAACTAACAAAGAGTAAGTTGTTGTATCACGAATCAGTGATAACAGAGAAGTGAAAAAGTCGTTTTTAAAGTTATATAATTGCTCTTTTTTATGCCAATTCATTCTACTACTAAATGTATCTTCAAATACATCTAAAAACCACTCACCAAGCCCATAAATCCTAAGATCCTTCGCTTGTGAAAAATCACCCATAGTTCTCATTACATAATCAATCTTTCGGTCAACTCCTACCCAATTATCTTTGTTTTTATAAGTCCAATCGGCATTTCTCTTTAAAATCCAAAATGTGCCTATAGTTGTGATTGTTACAACTAACACTATTATTGGATTCAAAATAAAGAGAAAAGCAGCGAAAGATCCTATGCCTAAAACATTTGCAAAAATTCCTGATAAAACTAAAGGAATTCTTCTTGTAGGACTAATATCCTCACCAGTGTTTTCAATCGCTTTACTAAATCTGTCTAAACCTTTAGACGACTCGTTTATTTGGTAATCATTTTCCAAAAAAGTTTCTATCAGTTCCTGGCTCATAGACGTATCAAAACGCACTAAATAACCCTCTGCCGCCATGCCAGAAAAAGCAGTAATCATACCTGCTACTATTACCCCTAAAGAAATTAGTCCTATCGTCCATAAAAGTTTTGCAGGGTCAGAACCTGTTTCTACAACGTAGACCACCTGTTGTGATAGATAAATAGCCAGAAATGATGTGATTACTGTAAACGGCGAAGATAAAAATGTTAGAAAAGTGTAACTTCTTGAAACTTTCCACATTCTACCTAACACAAAACTAATGTTGCTTATTAGTGTATACTTTGGTTTTGCTTTTTTTGTCTTATTCAATTAAACCACCCCTTTTTTAGTTCGCAGCTATTTTGCTACACTTCATACATGAATTCTAGCATTAAGTTATTTATTTGTGCTGGTTTATGCGCGAGTGGTATTCTTTTCTGCACGAATGACAAAATGAAAGTTAAATCGGTAATAAAACTTCTGTAACAAAAAAATCGTCTTCGTTTTGTCTATTTACAAATCCTTTGTTTTTCTCAACGATTTTGTCAATTCTCATAATCCCAAATCCGTGGTTTAGTTTGTTTTTTGTAGTGAAATATCTTCTACCATCTTTTATAATTTGTCCACCAACTGAGTTTGCCACACTTATATAAAGCTGATTCTTAAGCACTCCTATAAAAATCCTAATAATTCGCCCATCTTTATTTTCCACTTTAAAAGAAGACTCCCTGGCGTTGTCTATTAAATTTCCAATAATAACACAGAGATCTATCTCGGATATTTTTAACTCATTCGGTACGGTAGCTTTAGCATTTACAATAATTTCACTCTCTTTTGCAAGAGAAATTTTACTGTTTAAAATAGCATCTACCATTACATTTCCTGTTTTAATCACCGTGTCAACTGTACTCAAATCGTCGTTTAATTTATGGAGGTAACTTATCACCTTTTCATCAGTTTTCCCGGTTAAGGCAAGCAGTGTTTGGATGTGATTGTGATAGTCGTGTCTCCAACCCCTCATTTGCTTATATATATTTTCAACCTCTTCACAGTGTTTTTTAATTAGGTCACTTTGATATGCCGATATCCTTTTATCTATCATCTTTCCGAATAAAAAGTCAAATACACTCATTAGTAACTCTCCTTAAAATAAGCTATAAAAGCTTTGTTTACATTTGTGTAAAGTCGCCTTGAAAGTGGAACACAGCCATCATTATCAAGAATAATCTCGCTTTTATCTATTTTCCTAATATGTCTAACTCCAACAATATAAGAACGGTGACAACGAATAAATTCGTGAATAAAACTAAGTTTCAACTTATTTTCAAGTGCAGATATTTTTTGCGAACTTTTAATTTTATCGCCATTTAAAAGAGTGATTTCACAGCTGTGACTGAAAGCTTCAATATATAAAATTTCACTTAATTTTATTTTAGTATTGTTTATAATTAGGAATTTTTCTTGCTTTTTGATTTTAGTCACAGCTTTGTTTAACACCTCATAAAGTTTTTCATCACTTACAGGCTTCATTAAATAATTAAGAGCTGAAACTTCGTAACCCTCAGCGATAAAATTCGGAAAACCCGTTATGAATATGATTTGTATATCATCGTTATCTATTCGAATTTTTTTAGCGAGCTCCACCCCGCTTAGATTACCCATTTCAATATCAAGTAAAAGTACATCATAATTTTTGTTTTCTTCATAATTAAATAGAAAGTTCTCAGCACTTTCAAATTCTTTTAAATTCACATTATAATTTAACTCATTAGCCCAATAACCAACAAGTTTTTTTAAATTATCTATTTGTACTTTTTCATCGTCACATATGGCTATATTTATCAGCATGCTAATCACCACTTTTTTTAAATTACTGAAATAATTATACTCCAAATTTTAACTAAATACTATAAAAATATATGAATACTCTAGTTTGCTACACACAAGAATATAGAAGAAATTATTCTTATTCTCTACTTCAATATCAATTCATAAATATTAAAAGCGCAAATGTATCATTTCATTAATTATTGCATCTTGCAAAATATCTTTACCATCAATGAAGATGATTACTTCATCTCACCGTTACCAACATGTTGAATATAATTTAAATCATCTCTGACAATAATCACAATGTCTGGTTTATACCCCTTTAGATATTCATATAATCCTTTGTCTGTATAGTAACGGAAATCGAGACTAACCATATTATCAAATGAATAATACAGTAGTGTTTCTAAAGGATTGGTGAATGAGTCTCCAATAACAAGAATACTTGGCAACTTGTTTCTATTGGTTTGAATTATTGTTTCTGCTTTATCTCCTCCCATATAATATCTATATAGTTCCGTACTATTATTAAAAATAAATGGGTCAACCTCTGTACCGTTGTCAAAACGTTGAAATTTAACTGAATTATCTAAATTATAAGTATACAGTTTTTCGTTAGTTTGATAGAGGTTAAATAATTTTCGATTTCTAGAACCGAGAAATTGTGATTCTAGAGGTATTATGTCTATATTATTTTGCACATTAATATTAAAACCATGATCATTTACTTTCTCACATATCTTAAGGTATGTTTCATATGCACCATAAAAATTAAAATGATGATCAATTGCGCTATAATAATGTTCAGGATTTTTAGTTAATGTGTTTTCCATATTTAAATTCGGAATATTTTTTAAATTGAGATTTTTGAAGAAATCTATCGATAATGAATTATTTAGATATTCAGAATTATTTAGATATTCTGGATAGTAATCTTTTAAAGCACTTCCTTGTTCTGGAATTCCTACATATAAGAAATAGATATCATTTTCAATGCAATAACTATTAAACTTATCTAACTTTGTAATCATCTCATCCATTTGATCTTTATCATAAACTACAGGTTTCGGCGATAATAGAGGCAATAGTATCTCATTATTAATCACAACATTGTTTATCACAGGTTTATTTAAGAAAAAGTCTTTTAAGATATTGTACTTTATCATTTCATCCCTAATAAAAAAATGGTCAGATATATAAGTTTCCAATTCATTAAAAAAGCTGCGATCTAAAACCTTAGCTATACTAACATCTGGGAATTTTACAAGTGTTCTATTTTCATAAAATGCTATACTCTGTTTTGGAGTGACTACACTTAAAATAGTGAATGATATTATTGTGACTGAGAAAAATACAATTTTAAATTTATGCATGATTATCTCCTTAAAACCTAAAATAAATAAATGGATTATAGCTATTATTAACTAACGATACAACACATAGTGCTAACAATGTAAATAGAATAAATGTTTCTATCACACTTATAATCTTAGTATTTATTTTAATTTTACTTTTAACAATTGAATAGATTGGCATTGAAAATAATAAACCAAAAAATATCTCTAAATAATAAGTCATGCAATATTCGATTACTTTATTATCAATAACTAAAACTGGTGTAAACATAATTTTTAAATATTCAAATGCAAAGGTTAAGTTTTCACTTCGAAATAGTACCCACCCAACAATAACTAATATAAGTGTATAAATATGTGCAACAAGAGAGGGAAATCTCTTTAAATATTTAAATAAAAACAATTTTTCTATAGTTAAGATTATCGCATAAAATAAACCCCAAAGAATAAAATTAAAACTTGCACCATGCCAAAAACCAGTTAAAATCCAAACAATGAATATATTTAAAATATGTCTTGCAAAACTACAACGACTGCCTCCTAAAGGAATATAAATATAATCTCTAAACCAAGTTGAAAGTGAAATATGCCATCTACGCCAAAATTCAGTAATTGATTTACTAATATAAGGATAATTAAAATTCTCTAAGAATTTAAATCCAAACATTCTTCCAAGACCAATCGCCATGTCGGAATATCCTGAGAAGTCAAAATATATTTGTAACGTATAAGCAATCGCACCAAACCAAGCTAGTGAAAAAGATATACTATTTAAGTCACTATTAAAAGTGAAATCTGCAATAGAGGCAAAAACATTTGATAACAAGATTTTCTTAGATAAACCATAAATAAATCGATCGATGCCATAGGAGAACTCTTGAGAGCTATAATTCCTATTAAAGAACATTTTATTAACATCTTTGTACCTTACAATAGGACCAGCTATTAGTTGTGGAAACATTGAAATATATAGCGCTAGATTTAAAATATTCTTTTGAATTATCGCTTCTTCTCTATACACATCAATTACATAACTCATTGATTGAAAGGTAAAAAAAGAAATACCAATTGGCATAATAACATTAATAAAATTAAAATCTGTATTAACTAAACTATTTGTTATATCAATAAAAAAATTGAAATATTTAAAAAAACCTAGCAGCCCTAGATTAAAAATAACACAAATTACTAAATATGCCTTTTTATATTTATTGTTCATCAATAAACCAAATATATAGTTCATTAATATCGATAAGACCATAATCCAAATTAATTTAGGCTCACCGTAAAAATAAAAAAACAGACTACTCAATAGAAACACAATATTTTGCAAAGCAACATATTTTCTAGGTATTAAGTAATAAGATATTAAAGAAACTGGAAGAAAAAAGAATATAAATATTAAGCTACTAAATACCATTTTATCACCTCAATTAAGTCCTAATTTATTCTATTCCAATTAGTTAACAAACGCAACATTGATATTATAAGTCAATTTAGTCGCAAGATATATCGAATATTTAATTTTTCAATAACTGAAAGATTAGATTCAAAGTTAAATTGATATCCAATATCTTTGTACAACTTGTTTCCCTTCAAATATTTCATTTTCTAATATACCATTGTTTTTAATAATAGTTCTAGCGGAACCTATATTCTCAATATTGCAAGTTACTAAAACCTTTGATAAATTTAATTTCTTACACTCCAACAAGGCTAAAGATAACATGCTAGTCGCAAGACCTTTTCGTCTATGTTGTTTAATTACACTATACCCAATATGCCCTCCGAAATTCATCAAATAGTCATTTAATCTATGTCTTATATCGATCATTCCAACTAAATCACCATTATCAGTAACAACTAAAAAGGTAGTAGCAGGAACCAAGCCATCATGTACTGTATCTTCAGATAAATTGTCTTTCCAATCTGCATACCATTCTTCGAACGTTTCTTTATTAACTAACCCAGCAGTTCCATCCAGGCTATCACCATTTTTTATAAAATCTGCTTTATATGCCATCACTTTATCTTTGTACTCCATAGTCGGTAACACAAGTTTTATATTCATATTTTCCCCTCATAATAATTTGCTCTTTAATTATTGTATCAAAGAAATAGTTAAATCGCATCTATTGCTAAGATATTGTTAATTATTGAAAATATAAAAACTACACCTAGTGGTGCAGTTAAAATTTAAATTTGGGTTGTTGAACCCTTTGTGAAGTGACGATAGGTTAAATCATATTACTTTGCTAAATAATTTTTTTCATTTCTTGCTTAAATGGAATTGTGCTATTTTTTGTTTAAAATCATCACTAAATTATTTTCTTATTCCTCTTAATTTTATAGTTAATTCAAAATCTAGAACACGCTCTCCTAAAAAATATTGTTGATTAGCATTATTCTATTTAGCCAAATGTTTCTTATATTTTTTTACCAACATAGCTCCCGCCACAAGCATTACCCCAATCCACAGATGTATACTAGTAGTGTCGCCTGTTTCCGGTATTGTAACATTAGGTATTTCTGGCGTTTGTTCATTTTCTAAAATAAAAGCAACTGTTGGTGTTAAATTATCCTTGTTAATAGTGACTGTATATGAGCTTGTATAATCAATACCATTAATTGTTTGTTCTACAACCTTATACCCATAAGGAGCTTCTCCAACAATTTTGTGAGTACTTTCTAAAGGTAACACACTACTATTGGTACTATCTTCATATACAAAACTTGTCTTTTTTGCTTTTGAAATATCTGTTGTTGATGTTGTTTCATCGTCCGCAGATATAAAGCCCGTACCCGCTTCATCTAAATAATAATAAACAATGTTTATTAACCCTGTTGGTTCCGGTTCTTTTTCAAGTATAAAAACTACTGTCGGTGTTAAGTTATCATTACTAAGGGTTACTGCGTATGAAGAGGTATAATCGATACCATCAATTGTTTTTTCCACTACTCTATACCCTTCAGGAGCTATGCCATTTATTGTGTAAGTTAAATCTAAATTTAATACTTGATTACCGTCAATATCACGATAAATTGACCTTATACTTTTAGCTAAACTCATATCTAACGTTGATAGGTTATCATCACTCTCGCTAATAAAAGCATCCCCACTATCATCTAAATAATAATATGCAATATTTATCATACCTGAAGTCGGTACAGGAAGAAGTGGTGAATCTAAACCAGTATAGCGCTCTTCGCCCTCTATTATCTCATCTCCCCTTTGGTTTTCAGACATTTTTAAACTTTCATTACCATCAATGTCATCGTATTCGACAAATGCAGCTTCGTTAGTACGATGTAATTCCCCATCGTTTTCACCAATGTACTGAACATAGAATGAAACTGGTTCTGTATGCGATGTAACAGTTCCTATATCTATTATAACTTCATCGCCATCATTAGTAGATATATTGTCTTTTAATGGATATTTCTCTGAATCCACAAGTACAAAATCGTTGGAAAGATAATCTGTAATGACGGTATTTGTTGCTACATATCGTATTCCGCTTGCAATTGATTTGAAGACAGGTGTAAGCTCTGTCTCAAGATTTTGTACATCATATACATCGGTAGTGGTAATGTTTTCCAACCCTTGTCTACCCTTATTATCTAGCTTAATCCCTATTGTATGGATTAAAACATCTTTATCCTTAAGTCGATTTGCTTCTTCAATTCCTTCATAGTCTTCATTAGGCAGTCCATCAGAAACAAAAACGATGTGTTTCGGTCTAGGTTCCTTTTGCTCTTCAAGACTTAATATTTCAAAATAAAGTTCGGCTTGTTGTAATGCAGCTTTGTAATTTGTTTGGCCATATGGCATGTCGCGTTGAACATGATCAGCTGAGTACGTAATGTGAGTCGCGTCATAAAACGATGTATTAAATGAATCTAAATTATTCACAAACATAAAAGCATCATTTAAATCTGTCGAGAATTCAATAAATGCAATTCGGTGATTATCTACATTATTATTCTTTAGTAATCCATTAGCAAACTCTGCAACAGAGTCTTGAGCAATAACAAACGGATCATTATCTTCAATAACACCAACAATACCTTCATCCATACTTCCAGAGTTATCTAATATTACAATTATATCTGACCCTGTACCCAGCGGAACACCTTGAATATCAAAACTAATTTCAGCGATCATTTCATCTGTAGAAACCCATTTAGCATCTTTGAAAATTGATAGTTCTCCAGGTTTTAAACCATTTTCCAATTCCTCTGATATATCTGGTCGGGTTATATCATCGTATTCAAGTACATAATATTTCGTATATAAGTTTTTAACTATTTTTACACTTCTTCCATTTTCAATGGTTTCTTTTGTCCCTTTAAAAGTAACACTAGGAACGATGCTATTTTTTTCATTGTAAAATTCTGATGATAGACTTATTTTCACCGAATCTTCGTTCTGTTTATATATTTCAACTTCATCATTATTTGCTGACCATGTAAAATCAGTATATCCCTGATCTATATACTTTTCATCAACAAACTCTTGAAGTCCCTCAGGTTTATATTTATTTATATAATGTATATTATTAGAAACAAAATCGTTCGCAGTATTATTATCTATTATTTTAATTAGATAAGTTTCTAAGTGAAATTCACCATCTATATTCGCTTTAAATGATAAAGTAACTTCTCCTGCTTTAAGAGCAGTAAATGTACAGTTATCTCTCCAAGTGTAGTCAAGATTAATGAAATCTACATTTGAGACACTCCAT
>CAYJFQ010000001.1:272469-279922 GCA_964369955.1 uncultured Erysipelotrichaceae bacterium
TATATCTGCCGAATCAATTATAATTTTTTTGATTTTCTTGATTTCATTTTGAAAAGCATAGAACTTAATATTGAATTTTTTATAAAAATTCTAAACCTAATAGTTAAAAGATTAAATAATACGACGTAGTAGGATTGCTATTACAACATTTCCTATTAAAATAATCATATTTATAACTTTAGAAACTTATTCTTTTATTTCTATTTCCAATGTTTTCTTCAATTTTAACCTAATGACAATATTATTATAAACATTCATATTTGGAAATAAATATTATATAACTAATATCGATTCGTTAATGACGGATGAAGATTTTATTAATTAAACTATGAAGTGACAACAAATTTAGTTTCGGTAAGTTTGTCTAAAATATTTTTTGATATAATTTGATTATCGCGGCGCATCGCCATAATAACTCCACCAATTGAGGGTTCGAAAAGTGGATCAACCAGAACCATTTTATCTTGTAAGTACTTTTCTAAATTATTCAATATTAAATCACCACTCTTAAACACACCACCTGAATATGATACGTATATTACATCGCCGAATTTTAAACCTTTAATGCTATTATTTACCAATTGAGCTAACTCAAATGCTGCTTGATCAAAAATTAGTAAGGCGATTTTATCATTATTTAAAGCTAATTCGTAGGCTAGTTTCGATAATTGCGCAATCTTAACTCTATCCATTTGCCATTTATTTACAATTAAATTAATTAAATCAAAGTCATCCGCAATTTGATACTGCTTTTTTACCTCTGTATAAAGTAGTGATCTCTCTTCTCTTCCATCACTTTGACGCATGAAATGATTAATCAATTGACTACCAATCCAATACGCACTTCCTTCATCACCACCACACCAATGCCCCCAACCACCGCATCTACTGTTATTTCCATCTTCATCTTCTGCATATGTAATTGACCCGGTTCCAGCAATAATATTTACACCTGATCTGCCACCTAAACTACCTCCCCAACCGCAAACATTGTCACCTTCTAAACTATATTCAATGCCTTTCAATCCTTGAGCTACCGCTTCACTAACTGCTTTATCATCATCCTTAATTTCACCAAATGCAGCTAATCCAATAAACGCATATTTAATATCATTTTTATTAATATCAGCTATATTAATTGCATCTTTTACTCCACTTTTCAAATTTGCAACTAATCGATCGAATCCGCACTGTAAATAATTTGTATTTTCTCCAATAACACTTGCAACAATTTCACCATTTTCTTTGGCTAGTGTATATCTAGTTTTAGTTCCACCGCTATCAATCCCTAAATAGTATTTCATCATTATTCTCCTATAAACCTTATTAAATTATCACTATAAATCTTAGAAATTGCAATTTCTGATAAATTAAGTTCATTATAAATTTCATCATCAATCAATTGCCAGTTTTTAGCCCAGTCAACCGAATAATGATTCGCGCAGTTATCTAAACCAAAAATTACATTGTTCTCAACATCATATCCAACTTTATATAATTTTGTTAAAGCATCTTTACGATATATTTCTGGAGTTCCAGGTGTAATATCAATAAACATCTCAGCTGTTTTCTGTTTGTGTTTACTCTTGGCATTTATGAACTTTCCAAATACCGCTACACACTCATTAATCCAAGGCCAAGAGATGTGTGCTAAACAAAAACGTAAGTCTTCTATCTGTAACAATACTTCAAATTCGGTTGGTTTATTATATTTTCCTGAAGCATTCTTTCCATCCCATAAAATTCCAGAATGAAACAAAATAGGTTTGTTTTTTTTCGCAATATACTTATATACTTCAACACATTTGGGATTATCTACCGAAAATTTATTACAAATAATCTTAAAGCCTTTTACCCCTTTTTCAACTGCGTAATCAATTTGATCTTTAGCATCTTCATTTAAAGGGTTAATAAAGAAAAATGGAAATAAATGTTTATTTCCTTCGCATACAGTAATAACTTTATTTACTCTATCTTTATATCCTTTAGCATGTTCCATCATATTATCTGGCATTTCAGAAATAACTAACCCGCCATCAATATCACTTTCATGTAATTTTTTTACAAAATCTTTTTGATCTACTTCATCTAAATCTAAATGAATATGTCCATCTAATCTCATACTTGTTCAGCCCTCCTTTTTTAAGTACTTATCAATAATTTGTGCTGAAAGTATTAGATCTGTATAATCCTTATAGTTAGTTTCCACTATCAACGCCCCTTTATAATCGATTCTATTTAAAGCTTCAAATATCTTATTATATTCGATGTTTCCATCTTCCAATTGTAGATGAAGATCACAAGTACCATCATTGTCATTCAGATGTACATGGCATAAGTTTTCTCCTAAAATATCGATAAATTCTCCAACATCTTGGTTTGTCCTATATGCATGCCCGCAGTCATATAAAGCCTTAACATTCACGCGATCTATTAAGGTAATGATTTCATTTAATTCATACGCTCCATAAGCAATTTCTTGTGGAAGCAACAAATTTTCTACCGCTATTATCATACCGTTTTCTTCCGCATAGTCTGCAACTTCCTGTATTAATGAAACCGTAAGATTTCTTGCGTTAATTTTCTTTTTTTTACCCGCTTCTTGAAGATGTTGCTTTACAGGTGTTTCATTTGTTGATGGTACATCCATAGTTAAAATTGTTCCTGGATGTACTGGAAGTATTGTTACTTTCATTTCCTTTGCATAATCTATACATAATTTTATTTGTCTTATCACTTCATTACGCATATCAATATTAGTTTGTCCAAGATCTAAGTTTGTTGGAATATGACAAGATGCTCCAACATTATATGTGCTTACTAAATATTTAATACCTTTAATATAACTACTGCAATCAAAATCAATGTAATTACACGGCCATTTTATTTCAATAAAATCATAAATATGCGTTTTGAGCAACTTTTCACCCAATTCAATAATTTGATCTTCCTTCATAGAAAATGGAATATGAAATCCTTTTTTCACTTTACTACCCTCCCTAGAATGTAAAATCCCCTACTTTCTTAACTCGTTTAGATATTGTAATGATTGTTATAGTCATTAAAATCAAAAATACGCCATACACCATTGACAATCCAACATTAAAATCATTCATTGCATTTGTCATAGCAACCGATACCGGCATAGTTGAAGATGTATACATCAATATAGAAATAGTGTATTCACCTAATAAAGCAACAAATCCCAACATTGTGCCAGCTAAAATTCCTGGCGAAATAATCGGTACAACTATTTTGATAAATGTTTGAATCCAGTTTGCACCTAAACTTCTCGATGCTTCTTCTATTGAATTATGCAACTGTAATAAAGAAGCGCTGGTCGATCTAACGATCAATGTTAATCTAGTAATTGAATAAGTTAAAGGTAATAATATTGATGTCCCTAGCAACACTTCATTAAATGCAAATAATGTCGGTTCGCTAAATGCTAAAATCATATTCACCGCTACTGTACTTGCAGGTAATGCCCATGGTAGAAATACCAATAATTCAACAATTTTTTTAATCTTAATTTTACTTTTAATAATAATATATGAGGATATTGTGCCAATTACTGTCGAAATTGAAATTCCAATTAATGACATTTGTAAGCTATTAATAAATGGTTTCAGAGTTCGTGATCTATTGAAAAACTGAATATAGTTATCAAATCCTAATGATGTAGGGAAAATTGTGGTTGCCATAGCACCTCTTGGAACAAATGATAATAAAAGAATCATAAGAATCGGCAAAATAATTACCGACAACATTAATGATAATCCTCCAACAAACATTAGATTGTTTTTAAACCCTGTAACCTTCATAGGTGTTAGTGGTTTACCCTTAACATCCATGATATAATTTCTTCTTGTTTCATACCAACGCATAACAGACAAGAACGTAATTGACATAATTGCTAACATTATACCTTGTACAGATACTAAGTTATAGAACCCATTAGTTTTGGTAAATAAAATCTGTACACTCATTACCCTAAAACTTCCACCAATTAAGTTTGGTGCAGCAAAAGATCCGATTCCAGACATGAAAGTTAGTACTCCCGCCCCAACTAAAGCCGGTGTTAATAGTGGCAATGTAATTGTAAAGAAGATTTTTATCTTAGATGCACCTAAACTTCTAGATGCATCATATACCGAACTATCAATTCTTTTTAAAGCTCCTGATACCATGACATAAAAAACTACATATTGAGTTGTAGCGTGCACAAAAAGAATTCCAGGAAACCCTTTTAAAATAGTTGGAGCTATCTCCAGAGCAAACATTTGTTTTAATATTTGAGGAATAAACCCGGTAGCTCCATAAATTTGCATAAAAGCAATTGTAAATAGTACTCCTGGAACCATCATCGGAATAAGAAGCAATATATCAAATACTTTTTTTCCAACAAAATCATATCGATTAATTACAAAGGCAAAAAAAGTTCCGATGGTTCCGCAAACTAGAACAGTAGCTATACCTAATACAACAGTATTCTTGTATGCTATCATATTTTGTTGATTTTGAAAAAAATCTAGAAAATACTGAAATGTGAAACTACCAGAATTCATTCCAAATGCCAATACAAACGAGTTGTATGCAGGATAAAAAATTGCCCATCCTAAAAACCAAAGAAGTGGAATCAAAAATAAATAGGTTACTAATTTTCTATTCATTGTATTTTTCATCTTAATTACCTAATAAAACAATATTGTTCTTTTCTATTGCAATATAAACTTTATTATGAACTTCATATTTAAAGTGTACATTGTTTATTGTAGTTACATTAAAATCAACACCTTCAACTCTTACTGTAAAATATGAAACAATGCCGTTAAATTGTTTTGCAACAATTATACCTTCAAAGCAGTTTTCATTATTTGTTTCATTATCACTTAGTATAATCAGTTCATTTCTAATAGATATTTTTTTTGATGATGACAAGAACCCATTTGAATGAATTTCTAATCCATTACTTAAAAATAGTTTATTAGATTCTTGCTTTACTTCTAGAATGTTTGTTTGCCCTACAAAATTTGCGACAAAACTATTTGAAGGTTTATTATAAATATCTTCTGGTGTTCCAATTTGTTGGATTACCCCTTTGTTAAAAATTGCTATTCTATCTGACATCATCAACGCTTCGCTTTGATCATGTGTAACATATAACATAGTTATATTTAATTCTCTTTGTAATCGTTTTAATTCTACACGCATCTCTTCGCGCATTTTAGCATCTAAGTTACTCAAAGGTTCATCTAAAAGTAAAATCTTGGGTTCGGTAACCAAAGAACGTGCTAGAGCAACCCTTTGTTGCTCACCTCCACTCAATTGAGATATTTTTCTTTTTTCATAACCACTAAGACCTACCAAGCTCATATACTCTTTAACTTTTCTATCTATATCATTCTTTGGTAGTCGTTTAATCTTTAATCCATATGCTATATTTTCAAAAACTGTATAATGAGGGAACAATGCATAATTCTGAAACATCATTCCTATCTCTTTTTTTTCAGGAGCAACATTTGTAATATCTTTACCATCCATTGCAACCTTACCTTCGGTTGGTTTTTCAAATCCCGCAACCATTCTTAGAGTAGTAGTTTTACCGCATCCAGAAGGTCCTAGAAAAGTAAAAAACTCTCCTTTTTCAACACAAATATTTGCATTATTTACCGCTGTTACTTCATTGAATTTTTTTGTTAAATTATCGATTATTAAATATGACATGATTTCCTTTCAATAAACAGAGAGAACGAATTCTCTCTGTTTTAATTAATTGCTATCCACCAATTTTTGTGGCGCTCATTATATCGTCGTTATATTTTTGCATCCAATCTGCTTGATTTTCTTTCAAATTTTCCCAATTCACTTTCATTGGTTTATAGTTTAGTGATTTCATCCAATCCGGAGATTGAGCTAAGGCTTCCGGATGTGTAGGCATTCTATTATATTCTTTTGCAAGTCTTAATTGTGTTTCTGCACTTCCTGCAAATTCAATAAACGCACGTGCATTCGCCTCATTTTTTGCACCATTAATCATTGCGACACAATCAGATATTACTACAGCTCCAGATTCAGGCGCAACAACTGTAAATGGCATATTATTATCATTGATATTTTGGATAATTCCACTTAGAGTCCAATATCCAATTGCCCCTTCTTTTTTCGCAATGCTACCAAACATTATATTTGAGTCAGTAACATATGCATTAACATTATTGTCAACTGTAGTTAAGAAGTCCCAAGCTTCACCAATTTTATCTTCTGCATCATATTGATCGATAATCGCAGAAATTGTAGCTCTACTTGCAGCAGATGTTACACTGCGGAAAACTAATTGATTTTCATATATCGGATTAGCTAAATCACTCCAATCTTTTGGAGCTTCTTCTTCACTTAACATATCGTGATTGTAGAATAACATTACAGGCGTTTGAATTGTCCCATAATAATACCCATTAGTTTCAACGTATGCAGAATCTAAATCACCTGACCATGTAGTTGTGGTTTTTGCAAGTAATTCCTCGCCTTTCATCTCCTCAAATACATTTGAAGGATTCCCATAAATTACATCAGCTTGAGGGTTATTTCTTTCCGCTCTAATTCTATCAACCAATTCTGCTCCAGGCAGATATAAATACTCAACTTTTACACCAGTTTCTTCTTCAAACCATTCAGAAATTGAATCAAGAATTTCTTCACCATGTGGTGAATACACAACAACTTTTCCAGATAATTCCCCACTTGATTGTTCTTGATTTGCAGATTCATTACTGCATGCTACAAGAGTTAAAACCAAGCAAAAAACAAACAAAATTTTAAAATACTTCATCTTCTTTCCTCCTATAATTCTTAGCTATAATAAACCATAAATATTAATATTTAATAAATAGAATGTTAATTCTTTGTATATTTATTAAATAGAATGTTAACTTTTTGCACGCTTCTATTGTTCGCACATTTTATAGATACTTTTTGATATCCCATTTTGTTTCCTCCTTTCTATAAACCATAGAAGTTAATTCTATAGCCATGTAATTGCACAAAAAAAGAATCGATATTTTTATCGATTTTTATGTTACATTTTTTTTGATGTAACCTAATATTTTTAAATCATCTGTAGACTTAGGTCGCATTGCATAAGGTCTAGTTTTTCTTGTTATACTCATAAATTTTGCTAAATGAACAAAATAACAATTATGATAAAAACACTACACATCCTGTTATTAAGTTAAGGTAAGCAGTATTTTTTTATACGGTTTCAATAAACAGCGTGACTGCGAAACTTACCTCCCTAGTCAACTCTCTTTTTTATTTTTTGATTTTTCTCATTTTTTGAAAAAACAGAAAAAATTAACCATTAAGTTTTTGAACAAAAAAAGCTCCAAACCCCCATGAATAAAGGGTTTAAGAGCTAAACAACACGATGTAGTAATACTATGCTTTCAACATG
>CAYJFQ010000002.1:0-1934 GCA_964369955.1 uncultured Erysipelotrichaceae bacterium
AAGCAAATATTGGTTTTGACAAAACAATAGAGGATGAAGATTTTTGGAGTTGTTATACTAAAAAATAATAATAATCTATACTTTGTTATGTTAATTTAAATATTATTAGAATGAATCTTTGTAGTTTAAATTCGAATCGTCATAAGATAGTCAATAATTAGATATTGAAAAATAACTAAACCGCAACTGAAGAATTGGGCACAATTAAATGTTGCGGTTTAGTTATGTTCTAAAAATGTTATTTACATAACAGTTCAATATTATATGATTAATTAAGCACACAATTGCCTATTATAAATTATGAAATTTAGTTAAGTAAAAAATACCATCAACTTATGTAGGTAGTTATAGGTAAAATATTGAATTTACAGTTCCTTTTTTAAATAATTAGTTAATATTTTTTCTTCACAAATTCTTCGTTTTGATTTGTTTAGTGAACAATCGACCTACTAAATAATTGTTCATATTGTACCTTTTGTTAATCTATGATTACATTGTTAATTGCTGGATTGTGGTCTAACAAGTAATATTGTGTTAATATTATTCTATGAAAATTTTAAAAGCTCAATTGAATAATGTTGAAGAAGTATTGGAAATAATTCAACAAGCTAAAGATAGTTTAAAAGCTATGAATATTGATCAATGGCAAGCTGGGTATCCAAATAGAGATTCTATTGTCTGTGATATTAATAATAATAATGCCTATGTTTTAATTGAAGATAAGGTTGTTGGATATATGTTTTTATCTTTAGAACGTGAACCAGCCTATAATGATTCTAGATGTCATTGGTTAAACCAAGATAGATATGGAATTATTCATCGTTTATGTGTTAGAAATGAGTATAAAGGAAAGGGGCTATCTTATTCTTTGTTTAAGTTTGCGGAAGAGTTTTGTTTGTCAAATCAAGTTGAAAATCTTCGGATAGATACGCACATTGATAATATTATAATGCAGAATGCGCTGAAGAAATTAAATTATAAGTTTTGTGGTTTGTGTCAGTACAATGGCGTTGATAGAAATTGTTATCAAAAATTATTGAAATAGTTAGGATAGGTAAAGTATGACTAAAATTAGTTTTATATCTTTAGGTTGTAGTAAAAATCAAGTAGACTCAGAGAAGTTATTAGGGGTATTGCTTGATAAGTTTGAATTGACAAATAATTACCGTGAAGCTGAGTATATCTTTATCAATACTTGTGCTTTTATTGAGAGTGCTAAAAAAGAGGCGATTGACACTATTTTTGAAATGTCACAATATAAAGAAATTGGTAAGTGTAAGAAACTTATTGTTTTTGGTTGTTTTTCACAAAGATATGGTGAACTTGTTGCGCCTGATTTGCCTGAAGTTGATAGGTTTGTGACTATTGATGAGTATGAGAGTTTGAATAGTATCTTAACTGATTTATTGAATGTTGATTTTAAGGGTGATTATCACCGTGATCGTATTTTGATTAATAAGCCTTATAGTGCATATTTAAAGATTGCAGAGGGTTGTGATAATCGTTGTTCATACTGTGCGATACCTTTGATAAGAGGAAAGTATCGTAGTTATCCAAAAGAAGAGTTAATAACGGAAGCAAAAAGACTTGCAGGATTGGGTGTTAAAGAAATTGTATTAATAGCTCAAGATACTACTTTATATGGACAAGATTTATATGGTTATTTAGCTTTAGGAGAGTTGTTAGAAGAAATTAATAAAATAGATGGAATAGTGTGGATTCGTGTTTTATATATGTATCCTGATCTATTGGATGAGAAGTTAATAAAGACAATGAACAGGTTGGATAAGGTATTAATGTATTTTGATATTCCGATGCAGTATGGTTCTAATCGTATGTTAACTTTAATGAATCGTCGTGGAACTGTTGAGAAAATCGAGTCAGTTATTAATTATCTAAAGAGTTTAAATATTGATCATGTGCTTAGAACGACT
>CAYJFQ010000002.1:2034-10887 GCA_964369955.1 uncultured Erysipelotrichaceae bacterium
GATGGTAGTTTTTATATTGATAATAGTAAAGAATTAATAGTAGGAGAAATTGTTGAGATTGAAGTAGTAAAATCTAATGATTATGATATCTATGGCAAAGCGATTTAGTGTATTAATAGTCCTATTATGTGTTTTTGTTTTGAATGTCCAAAATCTTCAAGCATATGAGGCGCCGGATTTCGAGATAGAAAGTGAAGCAATCTTAATTTATAACCAAACATTAGATCAAGTAATTTATTCGATAAATGCTGATGAGGTGATGGTTCCTGCTTCTTTAACTAAAATTGTTACTGCCTTAGTTATTTTGGAAACTCAAACAGATTTAACAAAAGAAGTTAAAGTAACTGATGAAATGTTAACAGGGTTATCAGGAGCTTCAATAATGAAGGCTTGGAGTGGCGAAATATTTACAATAGAAGAATTATTGTATGGCTTGATGTTGCCTTCTGGTTGTGATGCTTCACAAATATTGGCGATAGCTGATGCTGGTAGTGAGGCTAAGTTTGTTGAGAAGATGAATGAATATGTTGATAAGATGGGTTTAAGTGTAACGCATTTTAGAGATTCAAGTGGTTTAAGTGAAACGGGTCAAGTTACAACTGCTAATGAAATGTTAGAAATTCTTAAGGTCGCTAAGGCTCATCCGATTCTTAGTGAAATTATGTCAACTAGTAAATACACAATAGAAGAAACCAATTTAAGAAGTGAGCCATTAGTTTTAAATAATTCTATTAGTTCTTTAAAAAATAGTAGTAATAGTTTATATACTTCTCAGATAATTGGTGGTAAAACAGGCTACAACATTAATGCTGGAACATGTTTAGCTTCATTTGGATTAGTAGATGATCATGAGTATCTAATTGTAACATTGAATGCAGGTCGTAGTTGGGATTATCCTTATTCGTTTTTAGATGCTAATCATTTATACCAATGGCTTGATGATTCATTTGTGTATACTAGTTTAATTGTTAAGGATCAAGTTATTAAAAATATTGAAATTATAGATAGTGATATTAAAACTTTTGACTTAGTATCTTCCGAAGATAGAATGATTCTTCTTCAAGGAGATGATAAGATATCTGATGTTACTATAAATGTTGAAGTTCTTAAAAATATTGCACCTATTTTAAAAGGTGAGAGTATCGCAGAAGTAACAGTTTATTATCAAGATCAATTGTATGAAAAGTTTGATGTTGTTTTAGAAGAGGACATTGAAAAAGGTCTAATTTATATCATTAGAGACTTTGTAATTGAATATGCAGTGTTTATTGTTGTTGGAATGTTCTTATTATTAGTGGGGTTATGTTTGTTGCTAAGAAGAAGGATTAAGCGTCCAAAACGTTATGTAACGAACTAAATTATTTTTTCTTAAATTAACTTCAAGAATTTTCTTGAAGTTTTTATTTGGGAATTCAGAGTATTCTTTTGTGCTTACTAAAATTATGTTATTTGCCATTTTTAGACTATGATTTAAAATATTGATTTGATCTGATTGTTTAGCGCTAGTGTAGAATCCATAAGGCATATCGAGAATTAAAATATCATACTTATTATTATTTTCTAGCATGTTTTGTTTATTGATCTTAGAAGGGTCGAATTTAAAATGTTTTAAATTTTCTTTAGCATTGTTTGCGATTAGATAACTTATTTCAGTTCCTACAATATCTCTATTTTTAATTAGACCTTCAATAACTACAGTACCAATCCCGCAACACGGATCAATAATTGTACCTTCTTTAAACACCAAGTTGCATAGCTCAATTATTTGGTGTGATAATCTTGTAGTTAGGCTATTTGAATATTGGAAGGGCTTATCAATTCTTTTTTTATAAGAGTAAGGGTTATATTTTATTTCACCTAGTATCCACTTATTATCAATGTAGGCCCATATTAAATTAATGCTTTGGTTTTTAATTGTACCTTCTCCTGGTAAAATATTCGCAATTTCTTTGGTGATATCCATTCTTTTTTGGTAGTTAATATCCTTATTGTGTTGCCAACTGTTTAAGTACCAGTTGTTGTAGTTGGTGTTTTTTATCTGTTGAGTGAACTTTAGGTAATCTTCTTCTATGATTAGTATTTTTACTTGGAAATGTAGAAATGTATGGTCATCAAGTTGATAGTCAGTATCTGAAAAGATAAAACCATTAGTGTATTGGCAATTAAATAGCAATTGGTGAACTTTGTTAGCGATATTTTCTTCACCTTCCATAAAGGTGAAGTTGTATAAAAATCTTTCTTTTTTCATAACTAGATTTTAACATGATATGTTATAATATTTAAACATGAAAAAGAATAAATGGTTTAATGAAGTCTACATTGATAAAATGAGTTTAGCGATTAGTTTGTATCCTGAGCTATCTTTAACTAGTGATGAGTTTTTGGTTGTGTTATGTATCCTACATTTAAATAAGGCTTCAAGAAAGATTAATAATCAAATTATTATGGAGTTTACTAAGTTAAGTGCTGATAAAATTGATGAGATTATTGACTCATTGGTTGCTAAACGCTATCTAGTAATAAAAATAACTAAGGCTGATGTAACGTTCTCTTTAGATAACTTATTTGAAGTAGAAGAAGAAGTCAAAGAAAAGAAAGCTACTAATTTGTTTGCGCTTGTTGAACAAGAGTTTGGTAGAGTCTTAAGTCAAAAAGAAAGCGAAATTATTGCAGGGTTATCTGTTAAGTATCCGAAGAAAGATATTTTAAATGCTTTAAGAGAAGCTTTAATTTATGACAAGAAAAGTTTAAATTATATATCTAAAATCTTAACGAATAAGGAAAAAGATGAACAAGAGTGAAGCTGCGTATGTACTAGAGGAGATTGATAAGTTATTTCCTAATGCTGGTTGTGAGTTAGATTATCGTACTCATTTTGAATTGTTAATAGCTATTGTATTATCAGCTCAAACAACTGATAAAAGAGTTAATATCGTAACTAAAGATTTGTTTAAGAAGTATGGTAGTGCTAGTTTATTGGCTAAAGCTGATTTTGTTGATGTCAAGAATCTTATCTCTTCAATTGGTTTAGCTAATAATAAGGCTAAGAATATTATTGCTTTAAGTAACGATATTATTGATAAGTTTGATGGAGAAGTTCCAAATACTTTTGATGAGTTGATTAGTTTGCCCGGAGTTGGTCGTAAGACCGCCAATGTTATGCTAGTAGAGGCTTTTAAGATTCCAGCTATTCCTGTTGATACTCATGTAGAACGTGTCTCTAAAAGGCTTGGTTTTGCGCCTAATAATGCAGATGTATTGATAGTTGAAGAGAAATTATCTAAATATATTGACAAAGATAAATGGATTAAAGCTCATCATTTATTTATTCATTTTGGAAGATATTTTTGCAAAGCTAGTGCTCCTAGTTGTAGTGTCTGCCCTTTATATGATAAATGTAAGTATAAAAAGAAAAAAGATGGGAAATAATTGAAATCAAATATTAAAATGCACACAAAATAGTGTGCATTTTTTGATTATTAGAAATAAAACAACCTAGAAATTTACTTATATATATATATATATTATAATGATTCTAATAAGTGCAAAATTAGTCATTAATTAAAATTATCTAAATATAGGTAATTATCGAAGTTTAAGTTATGAAACAAAATAACTTGTAGTTTTTTGATTAATTGTAAACGGGTAAAAAAACTATCATAAGGGGAGGGTGCAATGAAAAAACCGAGTAAACTTTTAAAATTAGTAACTATTATTTTAATATTCTTTTTAATAGCTGGTGTAGTCTTTTATTTTTATTTTAATCACAATAAAACATATTTAGATAATCTTGAAGATTTTGTTCCTAATAAATATGAAGAAAGTACTTATATATCACTTAATATCGATACTTATTACAAAGAAACCATTTTAAAGAATTATAATATAAAAATTCATCAATTTAATGATAGTGGTAAACTGCTACATACGTATTATGTTGCAGATATAAGGGTTACTCCTTTTCTTGGTTTTCAAAATAAAACAAATAAATTAAATTTAATGCAATTTAATGCTGGTTTAGTTAATGGTGTTTGGGAGTATGATATCGACAATAATAGTTTTAAATTTATAGAATTTCCGGAAAATGTTCATCGTAATACAGGTGTAAATTTTTATAATTTCATTGGAGAAACAAAGTGGCTAAGCACTTTATCTTCGCATAAAGATGGTAGACAAGATAGACCAGGAACTTATGATACTATCATTAATAGCAATTGTAATTTAGATAAAGGATATTGTTTTGAGAATGTGACTAAAGGACATTCTTTATATCATCCAATTGTTGAATTTGATAATGGTTCAATTGTAGTGACGAGAATATATCAGAATTATGATAAAGAGCTATCTCATCACTATCGTTTTCAAATCTATGATGAAAATGGGGTGATTTTAAATGAGATCAAAATAGAAGAAGAAGCTATTTTTTCTACATTATATTTTAAACGTAATAATGAATTATGGCTAATACCTACTATGCTTGAAGATGGTAACTTTTTTACATACATAATTAGAGAAGATTTATCTTTTGAAAAACACTATGCAAATATTACTGGTGAATTTTTAACACCTTCAGGATGGTACCAATACCCATTAGATGATAATAAATTGCTGTATGTATATGCAGAAGAAGATCCTGATAGTGAATATGAACTATTATTTGGTTTACAAACAATAACAATTGAAAATGATGGTAATCTAAGTTTTGAGACTTATGATTTTGATGATAAGTATAAGCATATAAATTTATCAATTTATTCAATAGACTATGATAATCAAGAAATTTATGCTGTTGCAACTGATATTTACAATAAAGAAAATAGTGTAGAAATATTTGATTTCGATTTAAATCTTATTAATAGCATAGAAATCGGTTGGAACTGGTTATCGACTAAAACGATTATTGATAAGATAAATTAACTAATAATAAGTAAATATAATGTTAAAACAAGCAGAATGATTTCTGCTTGTTTTTGTTTGTTTATGTTAAATCATTTTAGATGTAATTATTCTATTTAATATTTAAGTTTTGTTCTATAAAAAATCCCGCCTCCACAGATTTACGAATTTTTAATTCCGCTTTCTAACTTAGCGGGATTTTATTGTACAGATAAGATTATTTTAAGGGGTTGTAGTTTCTGGTTCAGGGTCAATAGGAGGCTCAGGGTCCACAGGTGGATCTACTGGAGGTTCTGGAATTGTAGGAGCATGATATGTGAAATCTAAACAAGCTTCGTTTGAACGATTATCAAGCATTTTGGTAAATGCATAATATGAGCAAGCTTGTAGAGTTTCTCCATCAGTTAATGGCACTGGCTCCATTGCCTGGTTTTGTTCGGTAATATCCAAGAAATTAATCGTACTAGTATTTGAAGGGCTTGATAAGTGAGTATACACCAATGTTCCATCAGGCTTTCTAATTTCGGTATAATATCCAACAACACCCATCCACCAAGTAATATCATTACCTCTATCACCAGTGTAGTTTTTACCGCCGAAATTAAATTTAGCAGTTTTGCTTGCGACAGTTAAATATTCAGTAATTGGGTAAATTGGAGCCACAACATCAATCCCCACAGAAGGGTCGATATTAGGTGTTACAGTGTACAACGTTGGATCAAACTGTCCAACTTCAGGAATTTGGAATACTGATAATACAGTACTTCCACCTTTGTTTAAGCCGCTTGTAATATACGTGTCTGACATTCCTTCAACTGGTTCGTAGTGTGTAGAGTAGCCTTTAATGAATGTAGCACTTCCAATATCATCAGGTTTAGCAATATTTGGTGTATCATCTACAGATTTTTCTAAGGCATCTAAAATTCTTTCAGTTAAATAACCATCTATATGTTTATTAATTAAAGATTGTGAGTAGTAAGTATCTTCTCCAACAATCCCAATATCAAATCCAACCCAGGCTGCAATAGTGAATTGAGTAGTACCTGAAACCATCCATTTATCTTTAGAACCATTAGAAATAGGTAAATCTAATTCTGCAGAGGCGATAGAACCCCAGTCAGTGGTACCTGATTTTGATACAACATCATGACTTCTTCTTAAACGACAATAAGCAACAGTTTCACAAGTATCAACAGTTCTAATTAACAGACGAGAAGCTAAATAAGCTGCTTGTTCAGATAAAGCTTGCACCGGATCAAATGATGCAATATAAGTTGGAGTATTATCAGAGAATTCAATTCTTGTAACTGCATGAGGTTCGATATATTGCCCCTTATTAGTGATAATTCCATAAGCACCCGCCATTTGTAATGGATTAGTTTCAAAATCTCCTCCACCAATTCCAACTAGTTGAGAGTAATTATCCATAGTTACATAATCAAATCCAATTGAATTTAAATAGTTTACAACTCCTTCAGCACCAATGATTGCTTGAGAGCGGTTTAGTAAGTCAATAGCCGGAACATTTCGCGAATCAACAAGAGCTTCTTCAATTGTAATAATTCCGCTATATTTGTTATTCCAGTTAATAATGCGTGTATTAGTACCTGGGAAATTACGAGGAGTATCTTCAACATAAGACCCAGTTGTCATTCCTAAGTATTCAAAGGCAAATGGATAAGAAAGGATACCTTTCATGGTTGATCCACTTTGTTTACCCATTTCAGTAGCTTTATTAAATAGCCTTTGACCAGTGCCATGATATTCTTTACCACCACCAATAACAACAATTTCTCCTTTATTATTAGTTGCAACAACAGCAGAATCTAAATACTCATGTGCATTAATTTGAACATCAGAATATCCACCAATCTGAGCTTTTTCAGTTACTTCTTGCGCATATCTGTCCATGCCTGTATATATTTTCATTGGCACTTCATATGGATCTTTTCCAGTGATTTCAATAACTTCAGTGATTACATGATCGACATAAGCTTGATAAGGTATTACTTCTTCTACTTCGTATGTATCTAATAAAATATCTTCAACTTTTATTGTTTTTGCAATTTCTAATTCAAATTCGTCAATATATCCATGATAATACATCATGTTTAACACTTCATTTCTTCTTTCGGTCGCAGTTTCTAAGTTTAAGAAAGGGTTGTAGTAGTTTGGGGCATTAATTACTCCTGCTAGCAATGCAGCTTCATTCAATCCAATGTCTTGAATATCTTTGCCGAAATAATATTGTGATGCTTTTTGGATACCACGAGCCGGTCCTCCAAAGTTAATCTTATTTACATAACCTTCGAAAACTGTTTTTTTATCAACCTTTGAGTTAGCTTCCATAGCTAGAAAAATTTCTTGAAGTTTTCTTTCCACAGATTTAACAGCTCCACCTGATCCTTCTTCAAGGAAATAAGTATTTTTAATCATCTGCATGGTAAAAGTAGAACCACCTTGTGAGAAGTCCATACTCTTAAGATTGTTTATAGCAGCTGCCATAAAACGAGGCATATCAAATCCATTATGTGTGAAATAACGTGAATCTTCTATTGATACAAAAGCATCGATAACCGCTTGAGGCATATCCTCGTATCGAACATTTTCACGAAGTTCAACACCAATATCCATTATAAATTCACCTTTATTATCATAGATAGTTGATGACTCACGAGAATCAAAATCTTCCACATTTAATTTAGGTGAATCAGCTAGTATATCCATAATAAACACTACACCAGCTATCCCTGTCGCTAGAAAAGCAGTCAGGAATAAGATAATTACACAATTCCCAACAAACTTCCAATTAATTTTTTTTCTTCTCTTTGTTTTTTTATTTTTAACAACTTTGTTATCCATTATGTCTCTCCTTTATAATTATGTCGACAGCGTTTAAATAGTCAACACGAGGATTTAATGATCTTCTTAATTTAAATCCATTTTCTTCTATCCATGGAATAGCAATAGACTTTCGATTGTTCACTTCAAGATAATCAAAGATATCTTGAGCCAACAATAAGTAATCTGAGTCAATAACTTGAACTCTAATAATAATAAAAGCAATACCACCATGTTTAATTACATCCTTTAAATGACTAATTTGATGTTTGTGTACAGACTTCATTGGGAAAGATGTTTTTGAACTACACTCTTTCGCATCGAAATCAAGGTGATAGCCATTATAAACGCCATTATAGTCTGTAGTTGAAGGCTCCTTAAAATAAGCCTCATTAATTTTAGTGGCTGAACGAAGACCAAAGTCAACTTTAACAATTTGAATTGGAGTTGGTTTTTTATGAACCAAAGCCTTTCCGCGGATGCGATAAAATTCATTAGTTATATTTAAATCTTCTTCCAAAGTTTTTCCTCTATTTGCATAACTAGTTTTTCTATTGTTTGAAACACTATTTTTGCGATTAGGATAATTAATTAAATTACTCACGAAATTATTATACCTTATTCATCATTTTTTATCAAAAAAAGTAAAAATTATAACAATTTAAAAAATGTCTAGATTTTATCAAAATAAACTATTCAACCATTAGATTAAATGTGATAAAATATAACAAAAGAATACATTTTATGTTGATTTTTTAACGATTTTAACATAATATGTATCATAGGTGATTATATGAAAGAAAATATTAATTTAACAGCGTTAGAAATTTATGAAAAACAATTTAATGTTGTTCAATCGGGGTATGAAGTTGAAGAAGTGGACTTAGTTTTAGATCAAGTCATTGAAGATTATCAGACATACGATGAGCTTGTAAAAAACTATGCAGCAAGTGGTGCAGAAAAAGATACGAAAATTGCGCAATTAGAATTGATGGTTGCGAATTTTTCAGAGCAAAATAATCAAGAAGATTTTAATAGGTTATTAGCTGCTAATCAAGAATTTGAAAGAATTACAAACGAATTAAGAAGTAAAAATCAAGAACTAGAAAGAGTAGC
>CAYJFQ010000002.1:10987-122967 GCA_964369955.1 uncultured Erysipelotrichaceae bacterium
TAAAAATCAAGAACTAGAAAGAGTAGCAATTGATTTGGGAAATAAAAATCAAGAATTAGAAACTAAGAATAATAGATATTCACAGGAAAATCTTGATCTTGAGAATAGAATAGTTGAAAGTAATGAAGAAAATAATATATTAACTTCAACAATTAAAGATTTAAAAGATAAAGCTGAAAAAATGAATTCTACTAATTTAGAACTTAATCTAAAAACTGAGAGCTTGGTTAAAGATAATGAGAGTTTAGCTGTTCAAAATAAAATCCTAAGCCAACAAAAATTTGAGATTGAAAAAAATTCAGAAGATGCTATCAGAAAATCTGAAGCAATTCATGAAAATGACATTGTTAAAATTGAAAGTTTAACTGTCGAGATTGCATCTCAAAAAGCAAGAATTGCAGAATTAGAAGATAAATTAATCCAGGAACAAACTGGAGTTCAATCTTACAATCAATTAGAGATACTAAAAAGAATTTCAAGAATTGAACAAAAAGTGTTTAAGAAAGATTAAAAACATTGACACTCGGACAATCGCTGGGTAGTAATACTTAGAGGAAAGTCCATGCTCGCACCATCTGCGATGATGGTAGTGTTTGTGCTAAATGAAAAAATAAGTTTAGGTAGGCAACTAACGGCTGAATCGATTCCTAAGGCTATGCTATGGAAAAGATCTGTAAAAGTGCCACAGTGACGAAGTCTTAATGAAAATTAAGAGTGGAACGAGGTAAACCCCACAAGCGAGAAACCCAAAATAGGTAGGGGAATTCCTTAAGACGAATTGAAGTTGAAAGGGAACCGTAAGGTAGATAAATGATTGTCCCTGGTAAAACAGGACAGAACATGGCTTATAGAGTGTCAAGGTTAAAAAAATGAAAAGAAGAAAAAATAAAGTAGAAGAAAAAATTGTGGTTAGCAATAATGTCCAAGAAGATATTGTAACAAAGAAAAATAGTCAACAGATTAATTTGCCTAACATGTTAACTTTGCTAAGGGTTGCGTTAGTACCAATAATTTTAATGGTACTTTTGTTTCCATATGAACAATTAGATATTTTAGTTCCAACTTATCGAATTGTTTTTGTAGACATAACATTGGTTAATATAATTGTATGTTTTATTTTCTGTTTTGCATCATTTACAGATTTCTTAGATGGATATTTAGCTAGAAAGTATAATTTAATTTCTAATTTTGGAAAATTTTTAGACCCTTTAGCTGATAAATTATTAACAACAACTTTATTTATTGTATATGCAGCGATGGGAATAATTCCTGTTGTCCCAGTTATTATTATGATCTGGCGCGATTTAATGGTTGATGGCATCAGAATGATTTGCGCAACTGAGAATATTGTTGTTTCTGCTGGTATTTATGGAAAGCTTAAAACAGTAGCGCAAATGTTAACTTTAATCTTAGTTAGTATTAATAATCTTCCCTTTGAATTATTGCATATCCCAATGGCAGATATCTTGTTATGGTTCTCATTGGCAACATCAGTAATTTCAGGCCTAGTTTACTTAGTGCAGGCTAAAGATACATTATTAAAATCAAAATAATTTGTGAAGACAAATTATTTTTGTTATTAGGATATTTTAATTATTATAGTTATAATATAGTAGGAAGGTAATAAAATGAAAGAAAATAGTGATGCTTTATTAGAGGAGACTCTGAAACAAATAGAAAAACAATATGGCAAAGGTTCAATAATGAAGTTGGGTGATCGCCCTTCATTAGATATTGATATCATTCCATCTGGATCTTTAATCTTGGATAAATGCCTTGGAATAGGTGGTTATCCTAAAGGTAGAATAATTGAAGTCTATGGTCCTGAATCTAGTGGGAAAACAACAATAGCACTACATGCAATTGCGGAAGTTCAAAAAGGTGGTGGTAGAGCCGCTTTTATCGATGCAGAGAATGCAATTGATCCGACATATGCCAGAAATCTAGGGGTAAATATCGATGAGTTAATTCTTTCGCAACCTGACAGTGGTGAACAAGCTTTAGAAATTACCGAAATGTTGATCAAGTCAGGTGCTATTGATTTAGTGGTAATTGACTCAGTTGCGGCTTTAGTGCCTCAAAATGAATTAGATGGTGAAATGTCAGATTCTCAAGTTGGACTTCAAGCACGTTTAATGTCTAAGGCTATGCGTAAATTATCCGGAGTAATGAATAAGAGTGAGTGTACAGCTATTTTTATCAATCAGTTGCGTGAAAAAGTAGGAATTATGTTTGGAAATCCAGAAACAACTCCTGGTGGTAGAGCCTTAAAATTCTATTCATCAGTAAGGTTAGATGTCCGTAAATCAGAAGCTATAAAAAATGGAACTGATATTGTTGGAAATAAAGTTAATATTAAAATTGTTAAAAATAAAGTTGCACCTCCATTTAAAATTGCAACAGTTGATTTAATGTATGGACTAGGTATTAGTCATATAAATGAAGTTATTGATTTAGGTGTTGAGTTTGAAATTATTAATAAATCAGGAGCTTGGTTCTCTTATAATGATGATAAGATTGGTCAAGGTAGAGAAGCTGTTAAGAATTATTTAAATAGCAACCCTGTAATTGCGGAAGAAATAGAAATAAAAATTAAAGAAAAGATGAATATTCGCGACTAAAACAAGCCTATTGGCTTGTTTTTTAGAGTAATTATCTTGTTATTAACTACTTAATATAGTAAAATATAAAAGATAAGTATTTCTTATCGTACTGAATACATAAGAAGGAGATTTTATGGGAAACATTATATCTTCTGTCTTAATTGGATTTGTTTGTTTTATCATTGGTATTGGAGCAATGGTTGTTGTTTCAAAACTTGGGTTAAATAAAAATCAAGCTAAAGCTGACTTAATCGTAAAAAAAGCAAGTATTGAATCAGAAAATTTGATTCGTCAAGCAATTTTAGAAGGTAAATCTCAAGCGCATGAATTGCGTATTAATGCTGAAAAAGAAATTAAAGATCGCAAAAATGAATTACATGATGCTGAGTTGAAACTAACTCGTAGAGAAGATACTCTGAACTTTCGTGATGAGAATTTAACTAACAAAGAGAAACAAATTGATGAAAAAAACCGTTTAGTTAACGATAAACTTTCATCTTTAGAAAAGACAGAAAAGGAATTACAAGGAAAATTAGATAATCAATTAAATGAATTAGAGAGAATTGCTAAGCTATCGGTAGCAGAAGCTAAGAAAGAATTGTTTAGTGCTGTTGAAGTTAGGATTCAAAACGAAGTTGCAGGATACATTAAAGAGCAAGAGGAAGAAGCAAAAATTAAAGCTGCTGAAAATTCTCGTGAAATAATTGCACTTGCAATTCAAAGATATTCTCAAGAAGAAAGTCAAGAACGCACCGTTTCAGTAGTTGGACTTCCTAACGAGGAAATGAAGGGTCGTATTATTGGTAGAGAAGGTAGAAACATTAGAGCAATTGAACAAGCAACTGGCGTTGATTTAATTATCGATGATACTCCTGAAGCTATTACAATTTCTTGTTTTGATCCTATTAGACGTGAAATTGCTAAGCAAGCATTAGAAACTTTACTTAGAGATGGGCGTATTCAACCAGGGCGTATTGAAGAAGTTGTTAATAGAACTCGTAAAGAGATTGAAGAAACAATTTATAAAGCTGGGGAAAATGCAATATTTGAATTAGGTATCGGGAAAATTGATAAAGAACTAATTAGATTAGTTGGACGTTTAAAATATCGTTACAGTTATGGACAAAATGCTTTACAACATAGTTTTGAAGTCGCTACTTTTGCAGGTATTATGGCTGCAGAATTAGGAATTAACCAAAGTTTAGCAAAACGTGCTGGATTATTACATGATATTGGTAAAGCTATTGATTTCGAGGCAGAGGGCTCACATATCGAACTTGGTGCTAAAGTTGCACGTAAATATGGTGAAAATTCAACTGTAATTAATGCCATTGAGTCGCATCATGGTGATGTACAACCCAACAACTTGATTTCCAATTTAGTTGCTGCTGCAGACACATTAAGTGCCGCTAGACCTGGTGCTCGTTATGAAGCTATGGAAAACTATATTAATCGTTTAGAGCAACTTGAAAGCATTGCTGATGGGTTTAAAGGTGTTGATAAATCATACGCAATTCAATCAGGACGTGAGATAAGAGTTATGGTTATGCCAGATCAATTAAATGATTTAGAATGTTTAAGAGTAGCTCGTGAAATTAGAGAAAAAATCGAAAGTGAATTAACATATCCTGGACAAATTAAAGTAACTGTTATTCGTGAAACAAGAGCTTCTGAAGTAGCGAAATAATGATTAAAATTTTGTTCATTGGAGATATTGTAGGAAAAAGCGGAAGAAATGTTGTGTTTGACAACATTTCTTCTTTACGTAATAAACACAATATTGATTTAACAATTGCAAATGCAGAAAATTCTGCGCACGGAAAAGGTATTAGTGAAAAAATCTATAATCAACTGATAGAAGCTGGAGTTGATGTAGTTACGATGGGAAATCATACTTTTTCAAAATTGACAATTTTTAATTTTATTAATAAGGCTGATAAAATGGTTAGACCTATTAATATGGAGCCTATTGATGTTGGAAATAATTTCTTAACAGTAGAAGTTAAAGGATATAAATTTTGTATTTACAATATCCTGGGAAATGTTTTTATGGATAAAGCATTGGATTCTTGTTTCCAAATTACTGAAGAATTATTAGCGGAAGTAGAAGCTGATTTTTACTTATGCGATTTCCATGGTGAGGCGACTAGTGAAAAGATTGCTTATGCATATAATTTTAAAGATAGATTACATGCGGTGATTGGCACTCATACTCATGTTCAAACTGCTGATGAAAGAATTATTGGAAATTTAGGTTTCATAACTGATGTTGGAATGTGTGGAGCTTATGACAGTGTTTTAGGCAGGGAAATTGAAGAAACTTTAAATAAGGTTGTAAGAAACAAAAAAACAAGCTATACAATTGCTGAGGGAGATGGTATCTTTTGTGGGGTTATTTTAACATTAGATGAGTTAACAAGAAAAGCAATTGATATTGAAAGAATTCAGATCAAGCCTACTTATTAGTAAAAAAATATAATACAGTTGTAACAATTATATTGTAGTGATATAATTTATATATAAAATAGGAGGACTTTATGCCAGTTAAAGTAATTAAAGATAGTTGTATAGGATGCACTGCTTGTGTTTCTGTATGCCCTACTCAAGCTCTTGAAATGGAAGATGATGGGAAAGCGGTTTGCAAAGAAGACGCATGCATTGATTGTGGCGTTTGTATCGCAAGTTGCCCAGTAGAAGCAATCGTACAATAGTAGATAACCAAGCCTAGCTTGGTTTTTTATTCTTATGGTCAAAATAGATAAAAATTGGAAACTCCCATCACTAGATAGTGTAAAAAATGCGAATTCAGAAATTCGCTATTTTGATTTTAATTTATCAAGTGATTTTAAGGAGTTAGGAACTGGCAAATATTTCTATTTACGTACTTATGGCTGTCAAGCTAATGAACGTGATAGCGAAAGCATCTCAGGCATACTAAGAGCAATGGGCTTTACTTATACTGAAGATTTAGATAGATGTGATTTAATTGTATTGAACACTTGTGCAGTAAGGAAAAATGCAGAAGATAAGGTAATAGGTGAGCTCGGAGCTCTTAAAAAATATAAAAAGAACAAACCTAATTTAATTATTGCTCTTGCAGGTTGTATGTCTCAAGAGGAGGAAGTTGTTCACCTTATATTAAACAAGTATCGTCAAGTTAATTTAATTATTGGAACACATAATATTAGTAATTTACCAAGTTTGTTAAAAAAATGCATGATCGATGGTGAAAAGGTGGTTGAAGTTTTTTCAGACACTGCTGAAGTTGTTGAGCAGCTACCAATAGATCGTTTTAAAGACCATAAAGCATGGATAAATATAATGTATGGTTGTGATAAATTTTGTACATATTGTATCGTTCCTTACACAAGGGGTAAACAACGCTCTAGAAGAATGAAGGACATTCTTAAGGAAGTTAAGGAGTGCCTGAATAATAATTTTAAAGAGATTACCTTATTAGGGCAAAATGTTAATGCCTATGGAAAAGACTTTGGTTTGGAAGATGGATTTGCAGTGTTGCTTGAAGAAGTTGCAAAAACTGGAATTAAGAGAATTAGATTTGTCACTTCTCATCCATGGGATTTCAGTGATCAAATGGTAGAGGTTATTAGTAAGTATGAAAATATTATGCCTTATCTACACTTACCTGTTCAATCGGGAAACAATGAAATACTGCGTAAGATGGGGCGTCGTTATACAATTGAAAAGTATTTAGAACTATTTGATAAAATCAACAGTAAAATGGACCATGTTTCTTTTACAAGTGATATTATCGTTGGATTCCCTGGTGAAACTGAAGAACAGTTTCAAGATACAATGAAAGTGGTTAAATATTGTAAGTTTGACAACATTTTTTCTTTTGTGTACTCACCTAGAGAAAAAACCCCTGCGGCTTTAATGGAAGATAATGTTGATATGGACACTAAAAAAGACCGTCTATATCGTTTAAATGAAGAATTTAAAATTCATTCACTAGAAAATGCTAATAAGTATATTAATACAATCCAAGAGGTGCTAGTAGATGGATTGAGTAAGAAAGATAATACAGTTTATTCAGGATATACAAAAACCAATAAACTTGTTAACTTTACAAGTGAAAGAGAATTAAAAATTGGTGATTTGGTAAATGTTGAGATTTCAAATGCCAAAACTTTCACCTTAGATGGCAAATGTATCAACGTTATAAGCGAATAAATGAAATAAAGAAATTTTTATGTTAATATAATAGTAATTCGGAGGCATTATGGAACAAATAAAAATAGGCGCACTAGGTGGCCAAGACGAAAATGGAAAAAATCTTTTTATATTTGAAATAAACGAGAGTATTTTTATAATTCAATGTGGTTATAAATACCCAGACACTGATCAGTTAGGAATAGAGTTTATTATTCCTAGTTTTAAGTATGTAATAGAAAATAAAGATAGAGTTAAGGGAATCTTCATTACTCATGCACATGATGATGTAATGGGTAGTTTGGAGTATTTATTAAAATCAATTAGTGCACCTATATTCACAACACCTTTTACAGGAAAAATTATTCAAGACTTGTTTGGGAACAAGTTAGGAAAGAAATTAGTAATTAAACTATTAAGAAGAAATGGTGACTTTCAATTAGCGGGGGTAAACTTTAAAACATTCGGATTAACACATTCAGTACCTGATGGATTTGGTTTAGCCTTTGAAACAAAACATGGATATATAGTATATGCAGGTGAGTTTTTGTTTGATTTTGACATCAACAATCCAGCATTTAACACAGATGTTACAAGTCTTGCGGCCCTTGGCAAAAAAGGGGTATTAGCATTATTATCTGAGTCTGTCTATTCAGATAGATTAGGAAATAGTGCACCAAAACATCGCATCACTAGTAAGATAGAGCCCTTCTTCCAAGAGGCTGAAGGAAGAATCATTATTACTCTTTATCAACAGAATATGTTTAGATTGATTGAAGTGTTAGATTTAACTCGCAAGTTTAATCGACCAGTTGTATCTTTAGATCCTCGACTGATGAAGTTAGTTAGAATGGCTGAAGCGCTTGGTTATTATAAAATTGCTGAAGGATTAGAACTTCCGTTAGATTCTTTTAATAATGAGATGGAAAATGTTGTTGTCATTGTCAGTGGCAAAGGACCTGAAGTTTTTAATCGCATGAATCAAATTGCGATTAATGAAGATGATTTAATCGAACTTAGACCAACTGATACAATTATTGTAGCTAGTCCTAGCGTTTCTGGAACTGAAAGAGAAGCTGGACGTATGGAAAATGAATTATATAAAAGCGATGTAACAATTCGCACTTTAAATCGCAAAGAAGTTGTTTCTCTTCATCCTTCGATTGAAGATTTAAAAATGCTTAATTACTTATTGAAGCCTAAATATTTTTTACCAATTATTGGTGAATATCGTCAGTTAATTGACAATGCAAATATTGCCTTGCAAATGGGGCATCGTGCTGATAGAATACTAGTTTTAGATAATGGGCAAATTGCTTATTTTGAAGATGGTGAATTTAAAAATAGTGCTAGTTGGGTTGAAGTAGATGATGTAATGATTGATGGCAAAGACAATCTTGACTCTTCAGGCATGGTTTTAAGAGATCGCGAGATCCTTTGTAAAGATGGAGTTATTATTGCCGGAGTTTCTTTAGATTTCTATACTAAAGAAATAATTGCTGGTCCAGATATCCAAACTAGGGGTTTAATCTATCTTAAAGATGCGGACCATATCATTAAAGAGATTACTTCAATTGTTGAAAATACAATCAGAGACAGTGTTAAAGATGACTCATATTCTAATTCTGGTTGTCGTCTTGCGATTAAAGAAAAGATTAGTAAATATATAATTAAAGAAACTGGAAAAAGACCTATGGTCTTACCAGCTATTATAGAGGCAAGGACTAATGGGGCGTAAATCGAAATTACAAATTAAAAAAGAAGCAAGAAAAAACCAACTAGTTGTTAGTCTAATAAGTTTATGTTTAATCCTTATTTTAGTTATGGGAATTGGTAGATTTGGAATTGTTGGAGAATTTACTTCTAATGTTTTTGGTTATATTTTCGGTGAGCACTATGTAATATTTATTTTTATTTTAGTTACGTTAATTGGAGTGTTTCTATTAGGGCAACAAAAGAAAAAATACTTTAAAAAGTTCATTTGGGGTGTTTCTTTATTATTTATTGCATTAAATATTTATTTTTCAATAAGTTATGGTGAACTTGCACAAGGTAACTTCTTATTTACAGAATATATAACTGATACTTTTAAAATATTTAATGGTGATGCTAGTTTTAATGCAGGATTGTTAGGTTCTTTATTGTATGATATTTTTGTTGTATCTTTTGATGTAACAGGAACTTATATAATTATCGCTGTATTGACAATAATTGGTGCATTATTAATAGTGGATGTTAATATCTTTAAAATGATGCTTAATAGTTTTAAAGAAAACTTATTTTATGAAGAAGAACCTGTTGAGAAGAAAAATGAAGTTAGAACTCCTTCACTTTTTGAGTTTGAAAAGGTGAAAGATGTTAAGCGAAAAAAGAAAAGTAAAATCAGCATTGATCATACATTAGAAACGCAAGAAAAGGATTACCAACAAAGAATAAAACCTATTTCACTAACTAATAGTGGCAATAAAGAATTAATTGAGTATCATCTACCTTCTATCGGCTTACTCGATGAGCCGGTGTTTGATAGATCTAATGAGAATGCAATAGCTGGGAAAAAGAAGAGTGAATTGTTGATAAATCTACTTTCTCAATTTGATATACCTGTAAGTTTGGTTGATATTCATATTGGTCCTAGTGTTACAAAGTTTGAAATTAAACCAGAAGCGGGGATTAAAGTCAGTAAAATCAGCGCATTAACAGATGATATTAAGATGGGATTAGCCGCAAGGGACATCAGAATTGAGGCTCCTATACCCGGACATGCTACTGTTGGTATTGAAGTTCCTAATGTTAAAACAACTCCTGTTTGTATGAAACAAGTATTAGTGGGGATACCTAGTGATGCTAGAAAGTTAACTATGACTTTAGGTAAGGATTTGCAGGGGAATTCAATTTTTATGGATTTAGATAAAATGCCACATTTATTAGTAGCTGGAGCTACTGGTAGTGGTAAAAGTGTAGGTATTAATAGTTTTATTATGTCTTTAATTTTAAGGACTACACCTGAAGAAGTTAAATTGTTATTAATTGATCCTAAGAAAGTGGAGTTTACACCTTATGCAAAAATTCCACATTTATTAACTAATGTAATTACTGATGCCGGTGAGGCTAGTAAAGCCTTAAAGGTTGTCGTTGAAAAAATGGATTTAAGGTATAACTTATTTAGAGATTTTGGGGTTAAAAATATAACTGCTTACAATCAGTTACAAAGAGAATCTAAAAATGATAAAATGCCACCATTACCTTTTATCGTTGTGATTATTGATGAGTTAGCTGATTTAATGATGGTTGCAGGTAAAGAGGTTGAAGGTAGTATTCAAAGAATTACTCAATTAGCTAGGGCTGCAGGTATTCATTTAATTGTAGCTACACAAAGGCCTAGTACAGATGTTATTACTGGCATTATCAAAGCTAACATTCCTAGTAGAATTGCATTTGCGGTAAGTAGTGGAATTGACTCAAGAACAATTTTAGATACTGTTGGTGCAGAACGTTTGTTAGGAAATGGAGATATGTTGTATTATCCAAGTGGGCAAAGTAGCCCTGTTAGATTACAGGGTGTTTATGTAAGTGATAAGGAAATTAATGAGGTTTGTAAGTTTGTAAGTGATCAATGTACTGCTGATTTTGATCCTGACTTTTTTAATTTAACTGCTGAATATAGTGATAATTCTAGTGAGTCAAGTACTTACGATGACCCTTTATACCAAGAGGCAAAAGAGTATGTTATTTCTGCTGGTAGAGCAAGCACTTCTTTGTTGCAAAGAAGATTTAGAATTGGATATAATCGTGCAGCTAGACTTATTGATATTCTAGAATCTAAAGGAATAATAGGTCCTGCAGTAGGTTCTAAACCTCGACAAGTTTATGGTACTTTAGATGAAGAATAGAATTTTCTTAATTTTCTTTTGTCTTGCTTTGGTAAGTGGATGCGCAAAAGAAACAAATGCCACAATTAATGTTGGTTGTCCAATAAGCATAATTGTCATTAGTAACGAAAAAGGTTATGAATCGGATATATATAATCAAAGTGTTAAGAATGCATTTGAGAATTTCAGAATTGAAAATAATTATAGTGAAAATTGTTTTGATTATGTTAGCGCTTTTGATTCAACTAAATACCAGGATACAATAAATTCTGCGATTTTTATTGAACCTGATTTAATCGTTGTGGCTAACTCAGAAATGAAAGAAGATTTAACAAAGGCAATTGAAGATGAAGTTAATCAAAAAATTGTTTATTTGGGTAATGATGCTAATAGTTTCAATATTTTAAATGTAAGTATTGATAGTTATGATGCTGGATATATTTATGGAAGCTTAATTGGACTTAATAATAATTCTTTAAATTTTAGTAGTTATGGCTTTCTGGGAAATAATCAAAATTTAAATGATGGTTTTAAAAATGGTCTTGAAGATTATTCTGGTTATTTATCGCAAATTGTCCCTACTGTTGAGGAAGTTGCTAAAATTAATGACAACTTTAAAATGGTCGATTATTTTATTGATAATAATACGAGTGTTATAATAGTTGAAAATCCAAATGATTTGGCTATGACTTTAGATAAAGTCTCAAATAGTGGAAAAAACATTTATGTAGTGGCCAATAATTTGGTTTATAAGAGTGTTGAATTGTTAGGTGAGTATCAAGATTATTTGTTATTATCAATATCTAATAATTATGAATTAGTGATAAATAGTGTAATTGAAATGATTGATAGCGGGAGTTTTAAAGGCGGAATAATTAATACGTTTTATAATTCAATCTCTAATGATGGATTATTAATCACTAGAAATGATGACTTAATTAGTTTAGAAAGTATTCAAACAATAGAAGAATACATTAAAAATAATAAATTAATAAGGAGAAATGAAAATGAAAGTAATTAGGAAGTTTTATCAAGAAATTGAAAAGCAGTTAGAAGATTCATTGAAACAAGAAGGCGCAATCATGGAGACAACTAACATCTTCTATGACAGTATTATTAATGGCGGTGTTATCCATGTTTTCGGTTGTGGTCACTCTCAAATGTTTGGTCAAGAATTATGTTTTAGAACAGGTGGTTTAGTCCCTGTCAACGCGATTATGATTCCTCAATTCTGTATATTCCCAACTGCTGCAATTTCTCAAAAACTTGAAAGAAGTGAAGGTATGGCAGAAAGTGTATTCCAAGGATTAAACCATCGTCCAGAAGATGTTATGCTAATTGTTAGTGTATCAGGACGCAATGCGGCTGTTATTGATATGGCCATCACGGCTAAAGAAAAAGGAATGAAAGTAATTGCTTTAACTTCTATTAATTACAGCAACTCAGTAACCTCAAGACATTCATCAGGAAAATTATTGAAAGATTTTGCAGATGTTGTTTTAGATCTTCCTGGAGTAAGTGGCGATGCAGTGTTAAGTCATCCAAAGGTAGCTAACGCATTTTGCTCACCTAGTACGATTGTTGGAATGAGTATCTTATCAGGAATTATTGGTGAAACAGTTGTTAAGCTTGCGGAAAATGATCATGATCCAATGGTGTGGGTAAGTGGAAACTTAGACAAAGGTGATAAGATTAATGCTGAATATGTTAAAAAATATAAAGGTAGAGTAAATATTTTATAATAAGTAATATATTTTAGATTAAACAAGAGAAATGAATGATATTGATTATTTCTCTCTTTTTACGTGCATTATTTAATGAAAGTTTGACTTTTTAATTTAAGTAATACTTAGTTATGGTAAAATATTTATATGACAAAAATAATAAATAAAGAGATATTAAATTCACAAACTATCCTAATGGATATAGAATCAAAAGCAATCGCATCTAAAGCTAAAGCGGGACAATTCATCGTCTTTAGATTGAGTGAGTTCGGAGAAAGGGTACCACTCACTATTAATGACACTAATGTTGAAAGAGGAACAATTAGAATTGTTTTTCAAATGATCGGAAAAAGTACTATCGAATTGGGTAGGTTAAATGTTGGTGATGAAATATTAGATTTGGTTGGTCCGTTAGGACACCCTACCGAATACCAAGGCTATAAAAATGTCTGTGTAGTAGTTGGGGGATTAGGGTGTGCCATTGGATTTTTAAGCGCAAAACAAATTTATAATAGTGGAGTTAACGTGGATATAATTGCTGGTTTTAGAAACAAAGATATAGTTATCTTGGAAGATGAAATGAGTAAGGTGTGTAATAATTTATATTTATGTAGTGATGATGGCAGCGTTGGTTTTAAGGGTTTTGTTAGCGATAAGTTAGATGAATTAATTGCTAAGAAAAAATATGATTTAGTATTAACAATTGGACCTCTTGTGATGATGAGAAGTGTAAGTTTAGTTACAAGTAAGTACCAAATTAGAACTATGGCTAGTTTGAACCCTATAATGATTGATGCTAGTGGTATGTGTGGTGGTTGTAGGGTTACTGTTGATGGTAAAATTAAGTTTGCGTGTGTTGAAGGTCCTGATTTTGATGCCTCTTTAATTGATTTTAATGAGTTAATAGTTCGAAATAACTTCTACCAAGAGCATGAAAGAGACGCATCTTGTCGTCTATTGAAGGGTGCAGAAAATGAATAACAGTTTAAAAAAAGTGAAAATGCCACTATTGGATCCAGAAATTAGAAATTGTAGTTTTAATGAAGTGGCGACGGGTTATACTTTAGAAATGGCATTAGAAGAAGCTGATCGTTGTATAAATTGTTCGAATGCTAAATGTAAAGATGGCTGTCCTGTTAATGTCGATATTCCAAGTTTTATTACAAAAATCAAAGAACAAGATTTTAAGGAAGCTTTTAAAGTAATTAATAATACTAACGCATTTCCAAGGATATGCGGAAGAGTTTGTCCTCAAGAGAGTCAATGTGAAAAGCATTGCATAAGAGGGATTAAAGGTGAGAGTGTTGCCATAGGTCGTTTAGAGAGATTTGTCGGTGACTGGTATGCAAATAATTCAGAAACAAAGTATACAGAGGACTTAAGTGGAGAAAAAGTTGCGATAATTGGAAGTGGTCCTGCCGGATTAAGTTGCGCGAACGATTTAGCTGATGCCGGATTAAGAGTTACTATTTTTGAAGTTTTACATCAAGCTGGAGGTGTTTTAAGTTATGGAATCCCAGAGTTTAGATTGCCTAAAGAAATAGTTAATTCTGAAATTAAACAATTGAAAGATAAGGGTGTCATCTTTAAACTTAATACACTTGTAGGAAGAACAGTAACAATTGAAGAGTTATTTGAAGAGGGTTTTAAAGCAATCTTTATTGGTAGTGGAGCTGGATTGCCTAAATTTATGAATATTAAAGGTGAAAATCTAAATGGTGTTTATAGTGCTAATGAATTTTTAACAAGAGTTAATTTAATGAAAGCTAATCTAACAGAATACGATACTCCCGTGTTTATTGGTCAGCATGTGGTAGTTGTTGGTGGTGGAAATGTTGCGATGGATGCAGCTAGAGTAGCGAAGCGATTAGGTAGTAAAGTGACTGTGGTTTATCGTCGTTCAATGAATGAACTACCGGCTCGAAAAGAGGAAGTAGAACATGCGATTGAGGAAGGAATTAATTTTGAATTATTACAAAACCCTATTGAAATTTATGGTGATGATAATTTTAAAGTAAAGGGTATTAAAATTGATGTTATGGAGCTAGGGCAACCTGATTTAAGCGGTCGTAGAAAACCTATTAGTAGTGGAGTAACAAAAGAATTGGATTGCGATTGTATTATTATGTCAATTGGTACATCGCCAAATCCACTAATAAGATCTACAACGGAAGGATTAGAAACAACTAATTGGGGTGGGATCATAGTTGATGAGAACACTTTAGAAACAACAATCAGTAATATTTATGCTGGGGGAGATGCTGTTAGTGGCGCTGCTACAGTTATTCTAGCTATGGGAGCTGGTAAGCAAGCTGCTAAAAGTATAATTAATCATTTAAAGTAAACAATAAAGCTTATTTTCTTATTTTTTAAGATAATAAGCTTTTTATATTCTTAGTTAATGTATTATAATATTTGTATGCCTAGTTATAATAATGTTACAAAAGATGACTTTTACCAAGAAGTCTACTCATATATTACAAATAAAGAAAGTCTTGAATTGATAGAGAAGGCTTACCTTTTTGCATCAGACCGCCATTCTCACCAGTTGCGTAAAAGTGGAGAACCTTATTTTGTTCATTCATTGAATGTTGCATTTATCTTAGCGCAGTTAAGAGTAGGACCTAAAACTATTTGCGCTGGATTGTTACATGATTGTATTGAAGATTGCGGGATTAGTGTTGCGGACTTAGCTGAAGACTTTGACCAAGAGATTGCGACAATAGTTGAGAGTGTTTCTAAAATCAAACAACTTAAATTTACCGATGAAAAAGAGTACTTAGCAAGCAATCACCGTAAAATATTTATCGCAATGGCTAAAGATATCAGGGTTATTTTAGTGAAGCTTGTTGATAGATTACATAATATGCGTACCTTAGAATTTCAATCTGCAGAAAAAAGGATGAAGATTTCAAAAGAAACTTTAGATGTCTATGCTCCTATCGCTCATAGATTAGGGATTAGTGAAATTAAAAATGAATTAGAAGACTTATCTTTTATGTACTTAGATAATGATAAATATAAAGAGATTACCACTTTAGTTGAAAAAAAGAAAACAGAACGTCAAGATAGTATTAAAAATACGATTAAAGAAATTGGAGATTTATTAGCTGAGCACGATATAAAATATCGTATTTTTGGTAGAAGTAAACACTTCTATAGTATCTATAAAAAAATGTCTCAAAAACATAAACGATTTGAAGAGATATTAGACTTGCAAGCAATCAGAATAGTAACAAAAAGCGAAACTAATTGTTATGAAGTTTTGGGATATATTCATGCACATTATCGACCTATTCCTGGTCGTTTAAAAGATTATATTGCAATGCCTAAAATGAATATGTACCAATCTTTACATACAACTATCGTTGGAACTGATGGGGATATTTATGAAATTCAAATCAGAACTGAGTCAATGGATGCGATTGCTGAGCAAGGGGTTGCCGCACACTGGCGTTACAAAGAAGGTAAGAATTACAATGCGGTAAATGAACAAAAGGAAATCGAAGAAAGACTTTCTTGGTTTAAAGATATGAGCACAATGACAGAAGATATTGGTGAAGGTCATGCTAAAGAGTACATGGATGTATTGCAAAAAGATTTGTTTGAAGCTAATATCTATGTAATGACGCCAAAGGGACGAGTAATTGACTTGCCTAATGGCGCTACTCCTATCGATTTCGCTTATCGTATTCATACAGATGTTGGACATAGTACTATTGGAGCTTTAGTTAATGGTTCACTAGTTCCTTTAAGTACGCAGCTTAAAACCGGCGATGTTGTACAAGTTAGAACTAACAAAAATGATCCAAGTCCTAGTGAAGATTGGTTGAAAATTGTTAAAACTAGTCATGCGAAAAATAAAATAAGATCTTACTTTTTAAAGAAAGAACAAGATCGTAAATCTGAATATGTAGGTAAAGGTGAACAAATTCTTAAAGAAGAAGCTGCTAAACAAAAAGTTGAAGATATGTCAGTTCTTGAAAAAGATAAGATTGAAAATATCTTAAGTAATTTTTCAGTTAATAATTATCAGGATTTAATGTATGCGATTGCTAGCAAATCATTAAACCCAACTTTAGTAATAGAAAAACTAACTAACAAAAAGAACATTTTTGATATATCTAAGTTCTTTACTAATCCTAAAAAAATTACTAAAAATACTTCTGGAACAGGTGTTAAAGTCGCAGGTATTGATACTATGAAACTCTCGCTAGCCAATTGTTGCTCACCTATACCTGGGGATGATATTGTTGGTTATGTTTCAATGGGGGCAGGGGTTAAAGTACATCGTCGTGATTGTCCTAATATTGCGAGAGAAAAAAATAGATTATTAGAAGTATATTGGGATGATTTGGGATCTAATACTCGTAAGTTTGAATCTAAACTTGTGGTCTATGGTAGAGATCGTAGTTATTTATTAAGTGACTTAATTACAATGATCGCTCAATGCCAAGCTGGTCTTGTGGCTGTTGATAGTAAAGTAGATGATTCAACACTAACGGCAATTACTCATTTTACTATTTCAGTAAATGATGGAGAGCATTTAAGAACAGTAATTGCAAATCTTCGTAAGGTAAATAGTGTTACTAGTGTTGAACGACTTGCAAATTAGTTTTCTATTTGTTAATATTTATTAAACCAATGATTAGAATAAGAGTTTATTAAGCTTTATAGAGAGGAAACGGATGCTGAAAGTTTCTAAGTGAAATAAATGGTAGACCTCTAATCGGTATTGATATGAATTTTACTAGTATCAATCGTAACTTGGCGTTAACAAGTTTAAAGTCTAAATAAAGGTGGCACCACGCAACAGCGTCCTTAAGCCGCTTTTTTTATTATTCAGGAGGATGAAATATGACAAACTATCAAGTACCTCGTGGCACACAAGATGTCTATGGGGAAGAAATTAAAAAATGGCATTACATTGAACAACTGATTAGAGATTTTTGTGCTGTTTACAACTATCAAGAAGTAAGAACCCCAATATTTGAACATACTGAGGTCTTTAAACGTGGCAATGATAGTAGTGATATGGTTAATAAAGAAATGTATACATTTCTAGACTCTGGCGATCGTAGTTTAACTTTGCGACCTGAAGGGACAGCTGGCATTGTGAGAAGTTATGTTGAAAATAAAAGATATGGCGATCCTGATCAACCGTTGAAAATGTATTATATTGCGCCAAACTTCAGATATGAAAGACCACAAAAAGGAAGAATGAGAATTCATAACCAATTCGGAACTGAAGTCATAGGAGTCAAAAATCCTTTAATAGATTCTGAAATTATTTCGTTAGGCTATAGCTTTGTTAGTGTTCTAGGATTAAAAGATTTAAAAGTACTAATTAATACTTTAGGTGATGCACAATCACGTAATGATTACAAGGAAGCTCTATTAAAATATTTCAAACCTTATATAACTGATTTATGCAGAGATTGCCAAAGAAGATATCAACAAAATCCTTTGAGAATTTTGGATTGCAAAGTTGATGCTAAATCAGAAGTGATGAAAAATGCCCCTAAGTTGAGCGATTATTTGAATCAAGAATCTAAAGAATATTTTAATGATGTGCTTAAAAGTTTAGATGAATTAGGTATTCCTTATGAAATTGATGAAAAGTTAGTGAGGGGTTTAGATTACTATGGACACACAGTTTTTGAGGTAGTGAGCATTAATCCTGATATGGGCTCTCAATCAACTGTGTTTGCGGGTGGTCGTTATGACAATTTTGTAGAATATTTTGGCGGTCCTAGCGTTAGTGGTGTTGGTTTTGGTATGGGCGTTGAAAGACTGTTGGTAGCTTTGGATAGTGAAAAAGTTGAGCTACCTATCGATAATGGAATTGATTTATATTTAATGCCACTAGAAACAAGATTTCAAAGTTATGCTCTTGCGATAGCTAGTCAAACGCGTGCTTTTGGCTTTAAAACTGACATGGATTTTGTCGGCAAGAATCTCAAGGGAATGTTCAAGACAGCTGATCGCAAACAAGCTAAAGTAGTCGGAATTATTGGCGAAGATGAATTTAATGAAACAAAAGTTACTCTAAAGAATATTAAGACTCAACAACAAATATCTATTGATGTCGAAAATATTATTGAAGTATTAGATAAATGGTTAGAAGAGGAAAAAGAATGCTAAGAACAAAAAATAATGGCGAATTACGCTTATCAAATGTTGATGAAACAGTTGAGTTAGTAGGTTGGGTTGCAAAAAGAAGAAATTTTGGCGCAATCGTTTTCATTGATTTAAGAGATAGATATGGTTTAACACAATTGGTATTCAATGAAGTATTAGCGGATAAAATTAAAGATGTTAGAAATGAATACATTTTAAAGATTAAAGGAATAGTAAAGGCTAGAGAATCTGTAAATCCTAACCTTCCAACTGGCGATATAGAAGTAATAGTTAATGAAGTTGAGTTAATCAACAGTGCAAACACTACTCCAATTATAATCGCGGATGAAACGGATGCTTTAGAAGATACTAGATTAAAATATCGCTATTTAGATTTAAGAAGGCCGGTAATGCAACAAAAACTAATTACTCGTCATAAGATTACTAAAATTATGCGTAACTTCTTAGATGATTTAGATTTTGTAGAAATTGAAACGCCAATTTTAACCAAATCAACTCCTGAAGGAGCAAGAGATTACTTAGTACCAAGTAGAGTACACCCTGGTCAATTTTATGCTTTACCTCAATCTCCTCAGTTATTTAAACAACTTCTAATGGTTTCAGGTTTCGAAAGATACTATCAAGTAGCACGCTGTTTTAGAGATGAAGATTTAAGAGCTGACCGTCAGTTAGATTTTACTCAAGTTGATATTGAAGCTTCTTTTTTGAGTGATATCGAAATTCAAACTATGATCGAAGAAATGGTTAAAAAAGTAATGAAGGATGGTTTAGGACTTGATGTAACAACGCCATTTTTAAGAATTCCTTATCAAGAAGCTATGGATGTTTATGGCAGTGATAAACCAGATAATCGTTTCGAGTTAACTCTAAATAATTTAAATTCGATTTTCGCTAATAGTGAATTTAAAGTGTTCAGTGATGGATTAGCTAATAATAAATCGATCAAAGGAATTGTTGTTAATAACCACAATCCTAGTCGAAAAGTTATTGATAGTTACACTGAATTATGTAAAAAATATGGAGCTAAAGGCTTAGTTTGGTTGAAAGTTGTTGAAAATAATTTTGAAGGTGGCTCTGCTAAGTTTATTAGCGAAAATGAAAAAGAAGCTCTATTTGAAGAATTAAATTTAATAAATGGTGATTTATTATTAATTGTTTGTGATGACTGGTCAATCACTTGTGATAGTTTAGGCGCTTTACGTTTGGAGATTGCCAAGGAGCTGTCATTGATTGATAATAGTGTATTCTCATACTTATGGGTTACTGATTTTCCATTATTTGAATATTCTGCGGAAGATAATCGTTATTATGCAAAACATCATCCATTTACAAGACCTAATATTCAATCAATTGATGAATTAAAAAGTAATCCAAGCAATGTTAAAGCTTTTGCTTATGACTTAGTATTGAACGGAAATGAAATCGCTGGTGGTTCATTACGTATTTATGATCAAGAAATGCAAACAGTAATGTTTGAGGCTCTTGGATTTACTAAGGAAGAAATTGAAGAAAGATTTGGTTTCTTCATCGACGCTTTCCAATACGGAACCCCTCCTCATGGTGGCATTGCGTTTGGTTTAGATCGTTTTGCGATGGTGTTAACTAATAGTGATTCCATTCGTGATGTAATCGCATTCCCTAAAAATGCAAATGCTAAGTGTCCACTTTCAGACGCACCTGGTTTTGTTGAAGAAAAACAATTAAAAGAATTACACTTAGAGATAATCAAGTAGTTTTAATTCAACGATTATTATGTTATCATTTAAATGCCTAAGGAGAATATATTTCCAACACTTCTATTTAGGGAATTCGGATATTCTTTATTTGTGTTGAACACTTAGTTTTAACTAGGGATCCTAATAATAAAGGTAGAATACCCACCTGTACTTACAGGGAATAGGCTACTTCTTAGGTTATATTTATATTTAAAGGAGCGATATTATGAATGAATTTTGGTCAAGTATTATTAGCTTAGTTGTAGGCTTAGTTATTGGTGGTGGATTAGGATTTTATTTCACTCGTAAGCATATAACTAAACAAATTAAAGAAAACCCACCTATCAATGAGAAAATGATTAGAGCAATGTATAGACAAATGGGTAGAACTCCTAGTGAAGTTCAAGTACGTCAAATTATGAAATCAATGGGACAATAGCATCTAAAAATGCTATTTTTCTTATGTGGAAACTAATACGTAAAATATTGAAATATATCATTATTATCTTGACTGTTATTTTCTTAGTGTTTACCGTCTTAGGTTATGCTTATTATCAACAAGCCATCGCGATGTATCCAATCGAAGAAACAATTGATGAAATTAGAGCGCAAGATAATTATGTTGTTATTTCTGAAATATCAAATGACTTTTTAAACGCCGTTGTAGCTGTTGAGGACAATGGTTTTTATCAGCGTTATGGCATCGACCTTGTGGCTATTAGTAGGGCTCTTGTCACAAATATCTTTAGTGGTGAAATAGTCATGGGTGGTTCTACAATTACCCAACAGCTTTCTAAAAATATATTTTTTACTCAAGAACAATTTTTAATCAGAAAATTTGCAGAAGTATTTATGGTTTATAAGTTGGAAGATATGTACACTAAAGATGAGATTTTAGAATTATATGTAAATATTAATTACTATGGAGATTCATTTACCGGAATTAAAGATGCTTCTTTAGGATACTTTGATGTTTTACCCATTGATTTAAATTTAGCGCAAGCTAGTTTGTTAGCCGGGCTTCCAAATGCACCTAGTGTCTATCAATTAAGCAATGGGTTAGAATTAGCTAAAAAAAGACAGAAGATTGTCTTAGATTATATGGTTAAATTTGAGTGCATTACTCAAACAGAGGCTGATAAAGCCTACAAGGAGGATATTGGTTACTAATATGATATATACATTGACATTGAATCCATCGCTTGATTACATGATTTATTTAGAAGATTTTCAGGAGAGAGAAATAAATATCTTTAATAACTATGATTTCTTACCAGGAGGCAAAGGTATTAATGTTGCGACTGTTTTAACAAATCTTGAGAATGATGTTGTTGCTTTAGGATTTGTAGGTGGGTTTACTGGGAAACAATTGATCGATAAATTAAATTTAATTAAAGTTAAAACTGATTTTGTTGAGTTAGAATCTGGAGAAAATAGGGTTAATGTTAAAATAAAATCAATAACCGAGACTGAAATTAATGGTGAAGGACCGGATATTAATAATAATGATTTAACAAAATTATTTGATAAGTTAAGTAAACTGGAAGATGGTGATATTTTAGTATTATCAGGAAGTATCCCTAACTGTCTTAGTCAAACTATTTATCAAGAAATTCTATATTTATTAAAAGATAAAGAAATTAAAGTTTGTTTAGATTGTCGTAATGAACTTCTAACAAACTGTTTGCAATTCAAACCTTTTTTAATTAAACCTAATCGTAAAGAATTGGAAGAAATATTTAAAGTTAAAATCGATAGTACTGATGACTTAATTATGTATGCAAAAAAGCTACAAAATATGGGCGCTATTAATGTCTTGGTATCAATGGATAGTAAAGGTGCATTGTTAATTGACGAATTTCAAAAAGTTCATATTCAAAAAGCTGCAATAGGCAAATTAGTAAATTCGATAGGGGCAGGAGATTCTACTGTTGCGGGTTTCATTACTGGGTATTTAAATGGTGATGATTACTCAGAAGTTTTAAAATTAAGTGTAGCATCTGGAAGTGCTAGTGCTTTCTCTAGATCATTGGCTTCTAAAAATGAAATATTCGAAATTTTGAAAGGACTAAATAATGAAACTTAAAATGGCAATTATGGGAGCTGGAAATATTAGTTATCGAGTAGCTCAAGGTATTGTAAGTAGTGAAAATGTTGAATTAACGCTTATCGCTTCTAGAGATTTATCAAAAGCAAAAGCACTTGCAGATAAATTTTTAATAGAAAATTATTCTGATAATTATCAAGATCTTTATGGAGATAATGTTGACGCTATTTATATTACAACAATTAATAGTGTTCACTATCAACACATTAAAGATGCTTTACAAAATAAAAAACATGTTATTTGTGAAAAACCAATGTTAATTGATAAAGATGAATTAGTTGAGTTATACCAACTAGCACAAAATAATGGATGTTTTTTATTAGAAGCTATGAAATGTCGTTATTTACCTAGTACTGATAAAATAAAATCATTATTGAGAGAATTTCCGATTCCAAAAAATGTTAGTGCATCTTTTTGTCGAGATGAGAAGATTGAAAAAGGACATTGGATTTATGATTCTAAATACGGAGGAGCTATGGTTGATGTTGGCTCATATGTTTACAGCATGGTTCTCGAAGTGTTTCCTAATGCCTTCACTTGCTTAAATAAACAACAAGTGATTAGAGATGGTATCGATGAAACCACTTGGATTTATGCGAAAAACCAATTAAATACAACTTTTCAAATGGGTGCATCTAAAATGTTTACTCTTGATAACCGCTTAGAAATCAGTGGTGAAGATTACCAGTTAGTTGCAAGAAATTTTTGGAAGGAATATAATATTGAAGTATATAAATATGGAAAATTAGTAGAAGTATTTAAAGAAGATTATAAAAGTGAGTTTTCTTTTCAGGTAGATTTCCTTGCGAAAACTATTATAGAAAACAAAATATATGAAGAAAATGATAAACAACTTAAATTTTTAGAAAGAATTATGGAGATTTATTATTGTTAAATAGACCGAGGAAAATAATGATAAAGAAAAAAAGAGTGCGTAAAGTAAAGAATAGTAAAAAAAATAATTGGCTACAGATTGGCTTGTTGACAGCAGCTTATATTATTGGGATCGTTATATTTTTAAATGTTAGAGTATTACCTAAGAACTATATCTTTATTATGATTGGAGTTTTTGGAATTTTATACCTTATAGCTTTATTTGTTATAACTAAACACAAAAGAATACATCGTGCTATTAGTACTATTTTTATTTCATTTTCAATGTTGTTAATGCTGTTGTTTCCTACCGCTTTAATTACTATCGACCAAATTATCGATAACCTTACAATTAATTTACCAACTGAAGGACAATCATATTTGAGGTTTGTAACTCTTTCTAATAGCATTATTACAGCTGAAGAGTTGCCAAATCATGAAATAGCAGTTTTACAAGGTGTCGATGTTGAGAATCGTGACTATGCTTTAAATTATTATGCTAATGAGTATAAACAGACATTAAAGATTACTGAGTATGAAGAAATAGAATTAATGTTAGATGACTTACTTAATGGTGTTATTCAAGTTTTGATGATTGATGATAGTTTCATTCCCATTATCGAAGGGAATGTTCATTACGAAGACATTAGAGAACAGATTAAATTTGTATATTCTGTCGAAATAATTGACATTTTTAAAGATTTATCAGTAGATGCCAATGTTACTAGTGAAACATTTAATATTTTAGTTAGTGGAACTGATAGTTATGGTGAGTTAACCAGTGTTTTCCGTAGTGATGTTGTAAAGGTGATAACTGTTAATCCAACAACTAAACAAGTTCTTATAACTTCATTTCCTCGCGATGCATATGTTAAAGTTCCTAGTTGGGGACAGTATGATAAGTTAACTCATGCAAGTGCAGCTGGATGGCGTGAACCAAATGGTGTAGAAAACTTGCTAGAGACTGTTAGTGCTACTATGGATACTGAGATAGATTTCTATATTCAAATTAACTTTAGTTCACTGATTGATATTGTGGATGCAATTGGTGGTATAACAATCGATAATCCTTATGAGTTTAAAGGACATCATCCTAACTATAGTCACACATTTAAAGAAGGTGAAATTGAATTAAACGGCGCACAAGCTTTATCTTACTCAAGAGAAAGAAAAACACTTCCTGATGGTGATGTAGGTCGTGCGAATCATCAAACAATTATTTTTGAAGCGATGTTAGAAAAAATGTTACAACCAACAATCTTATTCCAAATTAACGGAATTTTAGAAGTTCTTGCTGATTCTTATCGCACCAACTTTAGTAATGAACAATTATTTTCATTGTTAAAGATGCAGATGAATGATATGGCGTTATGGGATATTCATTCTCAAACTTTAACTGGACAGGGAGCAAATAAATTCTCAGCAATAATGTCTAAAGACAATGTTTTCTATGTTTCTGTACTCTATCCAAATGTTTTAGAAGCTGCAATAAAAAATGTTGAAGCTATTACTAATGGAGAGATTCCTGATGAGGTTACTCTTCCAAGTGGAATCAAGCAATCTATTTCTAATGATGTGCCTGATAAACCTGAACCGAGTGATGAACCAGAGGAGCCAGAAACTCCTGTAGAGCCCGAAACTCCTGTAGAACCTGAAACTCCTGTAGAACCTGAAACTCCGGTAGAACCTGAAACAGCATCAGAATCAGAAACTACAACCCCAATCGAATAAGTGCACTCAAAAGAACAGTTATATAATTGTTCTTTTTTACCACAGTTTATCAATAAAAAAAAGATTACATCCAAGTAATCTTTCTTTCTTCATTTTTGATTAATCTTTTAACATTTTCACGATGTCTAAATATAATCAGTATAGCAAGCAATGCTATTGTTATCGAAACAGTTGAATCTGTTTTAAAGACAAAAGTCAAGGTGTAAGCGAATGAGAATGCTAACATTGATGCAAACGATACATATTTAGTGATATAAAGAGTTGTGAAGAATGTTAACAAGAATAAAATAAATATCCACCAGCTAACATTTAGAAATAATGATGCAGCTAGCAAGAATCCTGCAGAAGTAGCTACTGCTTTTCCTCCTTTGAAATTCGCAAAAATTGGATAACAATGGCCAAGTGCAGTAACTATACCGCATATTGCGCCAATTTGCAGATCTATTAATGTTCCAAGATAAACAGGTAATACGCATTTTAAGGCATCAAGGATCGTAACAATAATCCCAACCTTCTTTCCTAATACTCTCCCTGCGTTGCTGCCACCTAAGTTTCCTGAGCCTTCTTTTCTAACGTCAGTTTTATAAAATAATTTACCAACTACAAGTGCCCAAGGTATTGAACCAAATAAATATGCAAATAGAATAACTAATATAATATTCATATTTAACATGTAAATATTATATAACATGTTACTTAAAAAAATAAATCTTTTTTTGTTCCTTTAATCATTTGAATTATTATTGTATAATTGCATAGGAAGTGGGTGTTTAATTTGAGCGTAAATTATGATGCTTCAAGTATTCAGATTTTAGAAGGCTTAGAAGCAGTTAGAAAAAGACCAGGAATGTATATAGGGTCCACTGATTATCGTGGCCTTCACCATCTTGTATGGGAAATTTTAGATAACGCGATCGATGAAGCGATCAATGGTTATGGAAAAAGAATTGGAGTTATTATTAATGATGATAACTCTGTAACAATCGTGGATCAAGGGCGTGGAATGCCTGTAGACAAACATAAATCAGGTTCTAGTGCACTAGAAGTTATTTTTACTAAATTACACGCAGGTGGAAAGTTTAGCAGTGAGAGTGGTTATAAAACATCTGGTGGATTACACGGTGTTGGAGCTAGTGTAGTTAATGCCTTAAGTAATAAGGTTGAAGTTGTTGTTTGTCGTAATGGCAAAAAATATGAAACAAATTTTAGAGACGGCGGTTCTAAAATGTCAAAGCTAGTAGAGTTAGGATCGACTAAAGAAACAGGAACGATGGTTACTTTTTATCCAGACCCTTCAATCTTTACAACTTTAGACTTTAGCTTTAGTGTTATCGCGAATAGGCTTCAACAAAGTGCTTTTTTAATGCCGGGATTGACATTTGAATTAGCTGATCGTCGTAATGGCAAAAAAGTTAAATTTGAATATCAGGACGGATTAAAAGACTTTGTAAAATTTTTGATAAAAAGTGATGATAATAGTTTGTTTGAACCGTTTTCTTTTTCAGGTGAAAATAATGATATCAAAGTAGATATCGCCTTTACTTATACAAAAGGTGAAAAAGAAGATATCCACTCATTTGTAAATATGGTAAGCACTAAAGATGGTGGTACACATGAAACAGGACTTAAAACAGCCTTCACAAAAGCCTTTAATGACTACGCTAGAAATAATAACTTAATAAAAGAAAAAGATAGTTTTGCAGGCGATGAAGTAAGAGAGGGGTTAGTTGCAGTTGTAGCGCTATCAATCCCGGAAAACTTATTACAATTTGAAGGTCAAACTAAAGGAAAGCTTGGAACTTCGATTGCAAAAACGATAGTCGAAAACATTACTTACGATAATCTTTATGATTTTTTAAATAATCATAAAGACCTTGCGCAAACATTGATTAAGAAAATCTTGCAAGCACAAGCGGTTAAAGAAGCAGTAAGAAAAGCTCGTGAGGAAGCTCGTAATGGTAAAAAGAAAAATTCCAAAGAAAAAGTAATCTCTGGTAAATTAGCGGCAGCTAATAGTAAAGATCCAAAAAAGCGTGAAATATTTTTAGTTGAAGGTGACTCAGCTGGAGGAAGTGCTAAGCAAGGTCGTGACTCCAAGTACCAAGCAATCTTACCTCTACGTGGCAAGGTATTAAATACTATGAATATTAGTATGTCTAAAATTGAAGAGAATGAAGAATTAACTACTTTGATCAACTGCTTAGGAGCTGGAGTTGGCAATGATTTTTCATGTTCCGATTTACAATACAATAGAGTAATTATAATGACCGATGCTGATACCGATGGGGCACATATTCAAACATTGATTTTAACGTTCTTTTATAAATATATGTACCCTTTAATTGAAGAAGGGCATGTTTATCTAGCGATTCCACCACTTTATAAAGTTAAATCAGGCAAACATGAACATTATTGTTACACTGAAGAAGAATTAGCTTCTTATCGTAAACAATATGGAAAAATTGAAATTCAAAGATATAAAGGGTTAGGCGAAATGAATGCTGGACAATTGTGGGAAACAACAATGGATCCAGAATCACGATTGTTAGTAAAAATTGAAGTTGATGATTTGAAAGTATTAGAACGCCGCTTCGACATTTTAATGGGTGATAAAGCAGAATTAAAAAGAGAATGGATTGAAGATAATGTCGACTTCGATTTAAATGATGAGTTCGGAGGATAAGTATGAGTGAAAAAATAATAAATACTAATCTAGAAGATGTCCTTTCAGACCGCATGGCTAGATATAGTAAATATATAATTCAAGACCGTGGCTTACCCGATGTAAGAGATGGATTAAAACCAGTTCAAAGAAGAATCCTTTATGCAATGAACAAAGAAGGGAATACTAGTGAGAAAGCCTATCGAAAATCAGCTAAAACTGTAGGTATAGTAATTGGTAACTATCATCCACATGGAGATTCAAGTGTCTATGAAGCGATGGTTAGAATGGCTCAAGACTGGAAAATGAAACAACCACTTGTAGATATGCATGGTAATAAAGGTTCAATAGATGATGATCCCGCAGCTGCTATGCGCTACACAGAAGCACGTTTAAGCAAAATAACAAAAGAATTAATTGGTGATATTGATAGTGATACGGTAAACTTTTCTTTAAATTTTGATGATACTGAAACTGAACCGACAGTTTTCCCATCAAGATATTTAAATTTGTTAGTCAATGGTTCATTTGGAATTGCTTATGGATATGCCACTAAGATTCCGACACATAACTTAGCCGAAATAACTAAAGCTTGTATCAGAAGATTAAATAATCCTAACTGTACTCTTGAAGAAATAATGGAAGATGTTAAAGGTCCTGACTTTCCAACAGGTGGAGTTGTTTTTGGAAAAAAAGGAATTATTGATGCCTTTACTACTGGAAGTGGTAGAGTATTGGTGCGTAGTAAAGTTGAAGTTATTGAAAAGAAAGGCACATCTTCAATTGTAATTACTGAGATTCCTTATGAAGTGGTTAAGAGCTCACTTGTTGAAAAAATAGATAAAATAAGAGTTAACAAGGATATTGATGGAATTAGCGATGTTCGTGATGAAAGTGATAGAAGTGGGTTAAAAATAGTAGTAGATCTTAAAAAAGATGTTAATAGTGAATTGATTTTAAATTATCTGTATAAAAATACTAGTCTTCAAGTTTACTATAATTATAATATGGTTTGTATTGTTGATAAGAAACCAATGCAACTAGGTTTAATCAATATCATTGATGCTTACTTAACTTTTTATGAAGAATTTACTTTAAGATTAACTGATTTTCAAATTAAAAAATTAGAATCTAGAATGCATATATTAGAAGGGCTTATTAAAGCTATAAGTATTCTAGATGAAGTAATTGAATTAATTAGGGCTAGTAAAGATAAAGGTGATGCAAAAAACCGTTTAATTTTAACTTTTAATTTTACTGATGCTCAAGCTGAAGCAATTGTTATGTTGCAGTTATATCGTTTAACTAATACTGATATTTTAATTTTAGAGAAAGAATTAAAGGAAAAGGCTTCACAACTTAGAGATAAGCAGAGAATAGTTAGTGATAAGAGTTATCTTAAATTAACAATTACTAATGAATTAGAAAGAATTATTGAGCAATATAGTGAAGATAGAAAAAGTGTAATTATTGATGAGATGGTTGAAATTGTTATTGATCAAAAAGCTTTAATTAATTCAGAAGTTGTGATGTCTAGTTTAACTAAGGGTGGTTATTTAAAGCAGAGCTCAATGCGTAGTTTCAAAGCAAGTGATGCTTATCCTGGAATTAGGGAAGCTGATCAGTTAATTGGATTATCAGAGGTAAATACACTCGATACAATCATCCCGACCGCTAAATCGGGTAAATATGCTTGTATTAATGTCTATGACCTTGTGGAAAGTAAATGGAAGGATAATGGCGAACATGTTAATAAATATGTCAATTTTGCGCCAGGTGATTCGATTGTTGACGGAATTGTTGTCAATGATTTCCAAACAAATTACCAAGTTATATGCATCACAGCTAAAGGACAAATAAAGCGTAGTCTGCTTAGTGAATATAATCTTCAAAGACGCTCTAAAGTTTCAGTTAGTATGAAGGTTAAAAAAGATGATGAATTATTAAGGAGTGTGTTATGTCATGAAACTGATGAACTTGTTTTAGTTACAAGAGATGGTTTTTGTGTTCGATATAATGCTAATGATATACCATTAACAGGATTAAGTACTCAGGGAGTAAAAGCTTTAAACCTTGGCAAAGATGATGTCGTTGTTGATATTGCGATAATTACTGAAAAAGATATGTTGACTGTATTCGCAAATAGTGGAACTAAAAGGATAAGAATTAGTGAAATTGAAGTTAGTTCGAGAACAAAAAAAGGTATCACAATTTGTAAGAAAAACAAAAGCAATCCCGCAATTATTGAAGGAATTGTTTCCGGAAATTTAAATGATAAAATAGTTATTCAGAATGGACAATTTAAAGAAATTCAAATTAAAGATGTAACCCTTATGGATTTGGATAGTTCATTTTCAGGCTCAATCAAATTATCTAAAAATTATCAGATTGTAAGAGGACTACAATTTGCATATAATAGCAGTAAAGAAGGAGAGGTAATAGATGCCTTGGTATAATAGGTTTAACCCAGATTTAGTTGTAAATAGTTATAAAGAATTAAGTTTAGAAGACTTAAAAACTTTTAAATGTAAGAACCTACTTATTGATATCGATAACACTCTTGTTAGTCACCAACAAAGTGTGATTGATAAGCCTGCGAGAGAATTTATTGAGATGTTGCTTAAGGAAGGCTACAATATTGTTTTATTCTCTAATAACAATAAAGAGCGTGTTTCAATTTTTGCAGATAGTATTAATTTACCTTATGTAAATTCAGCCATAAAACCATTACCAATGAATTATAAAAAAGTATTTAAAGCTCATAATTTTGACCCTAAGGATACAGTGGCTATTGGTGATCAGTTAATGACAGATGTTTGGGGCGCTCACAATGCAGGTATTAAAGTAATATGGTCAAAACCATTAGTTAAAAAAGATATATTTTATACTAGCATTAACCGAATGTTTGAAAAAATTGTCCATCGTGTTTTAATCAAGAAAGGATTACTAGATGAATAAACAATGTATTGGCTGCGGAGCAATCTTACAATCTGAAAATAAAACAGCGGTAGGCTATATTCCTAACATTGAAAAGAATATCTGTCAGCGCTGCTATCGAATTAAACATTATGATGATTTAGTTTTAGATCTTAAAGAAGCTATTGACCCTTATGAAGTACTGAAAGAAGTTAATAAGCTTGATGGACTAATTTGTTGGATTGTTGATTTGTATGATATTAGTGGTAGTGTAAAACTTCCAATAAATCGTTATGTTAATAATAAAGACATCGTTTTTGTGGGCACTAAAAGAGATTTATTGCCAGAAACAATGAGTAATGATAAATTAAAAAAATATCTTTACTCACAACTAAAAGAAAATGGAATTACTGTTAAAAGCATTGCCGTTTTGGCGAATAAAGCAACCGATGGTATTGATGGTCTGAAAGATATAATTAAGGCTCACAAGTCAAATAAAGTTATCTTAATGGGAAATGCTAATAGTGGAAAGTCAACATTATTGAATGCTCTTATTGATCAAGACGTCACAATATCAGCATATCCTGGAACTACAGTTGGAATTAATAGATACGAAAACCATGGTTTAATCGTCTATGATACTCCTGGACTTAAAAATACTGGAAGCATATTACAACACATAGACATTAAGTGCTTACATCAAATATTGCCAAAAAAACTTAAAAAAATCCGTAACTTTCAAATTTACCAAGATCAATCATTTGCAATTGGTGGATTAGTAAGGCTAGATTTGTTGAATGTAAAACTTGCAACAGTAACATTTTATATCTCCAATGATTTAGAAATTCATCGTGGCAAAACTGAAAATGCAGATAAGTTATGGACTAATCATTATGGGGTTTTATTAAATCCTATAATTGGAAAATATCAAGAGATGAAAAAATCTCATTTCACTAAAAAAGAAGATAAAATTGATATTGTAATCAATGGTTTAGGGTTTATCAGTATTAATGGAGATGTTAAAAATATTGAAGTAACAGTCAATAACAATATTGATGTTACTTTTAGAAAAGGAATTTTATAATGATAAATAATCGACAAAAGGCTCAATTAAGATCTATGGCTAATGGTTTATATACTATTTGTCAAATTGGAAAAGATGGAATGAGCGACAACCAAATGGACTTTCTAGATGATGCATTGGAAAGTCATGAATTAATCAAAATCAATGTCTTAAAAACTTCACCTGTTTCTGTTAATGAAATCGCAATCGAACTAGCAAGAATTTTAAAATGTGATATTGTTCAAAAAATTGGAAAAGTTATTGTGCTGTATCGTGAAAGTAGTGAAAATAAGAGGATTAAATTAGTAAAATGAATAAAGTTGGATTATTAGGCGGTAGTTTTGACCCTATACACAAGGGTCATATTGGAATAGCTTTAAAAGTACGTGAAGAATTAAATCTTGATGAAGTATGGTTTATTCCCGCAAAAAATCCAAATCTTAAGGATGATTTAAGTGTTGATTTTTCAAATCGTTTAAAAATGATTGAAATTGCAATTAAAGATTATCCTTTTTTTAGAGTTCTAGATATCGAAAGCAAACTACCTACACCTTCCTATACAGTAAATACTCTCAAAAAACTAATTAAAGATTATCCGAATAATCAATACTATTTCATTATTGGGAGTGATCAAAAACTTCAGTTAAATAAATGGCATAAGATTGAAGAGTTAAAACAAATAGTTAAATTTGTGACAATCTCTCGTGGTGAGGATTTAACTACAGATATTGTTGTTGATAGTGATTTATTTCCTGAATCTTCAAGTGGATTTAAAAAAGGTAATGTTGAATATCTAGATTTGGATGTTTGGAATTATATAGTGGCTAATCGATTGTATTTAAAGGAACTTGTTAAAAACCAAATGTCAGAGAAAAGATATAACCATTCAATTAGTGTACTTGAGACATCGTTATTATTAGCACAAGCTCATAATTTAGATTATCATAAAACGTATCTAGCGGCATTATTTCACGATATTGCAAAAGAATTAAGTGATCAAGAAATGATGAGTTACTTAAACGAAGTAGAACTTAAGTGCCCTAAAGCTATTTGGCACCAATTTGCTGGAGCGAAATTAGTTAGGGATAAATATTTAATTGATGATGAAGATGTTTTTTTAGCAATTTATTTTCACGCAGTTGGTGGTGAAGATAACCCATATGTTAAATTAACTTATTGTGCCGATAAAATTGAGCCAACTCGCAAATATGAAACTCAACATATGATTGATGCTTGTTTAGAGGATTTGGATAAAGGATACTTGTTAGTTGATTCTGAAAAAGAGAAAAAACTTAAATGCATTCCAAAGGAGCCACTATGATTTATAATTTTTTAGCAACTATTTATGATCAATTGGTTGCAGATGAAGATGCTAGTGATAGTTGGGTAGAATTTGTTAAAACTCATGCAATTAATAATGATATCTTAGAATTAGCTTGTGGTTCTGGCGAAATAACTAGAAAACTAGCAATTAATAATTACCGAGTGCTTGCTACTGATTTATCTGAAATGATGATCAAAAAAGCTCAAGAAAAAGGACAAATACCAAATTTAAGATATCAACAAATGAACATGTTAAATTTTAACTTAGATAATAAATTTTCAAATGTCATTTGTTTTTGCGACAGCATAAATTATCTATCCTCGTACGAAGAATTAAATAAGTTATTTACTAATGTTTATCAACATTTAAATTCTAAAGGCGTTTTCTTATTTGATATGCATCATGATAAAAGAATAGATGAATTTTTAGATGTTTGGGAAGAAGAAGGGCAAATTGATGATATTACCTATCAATGGATTATTGAAAGTGAAGGCAATATTATTAATCAGTACTTTAACATCATAAAAGACAATAAAGTTTACCAAGAACACCATAAACAGCATATCTTTGATTTAGATATTGTAGTTAAGATGTTAAATTCATTAAACTTTAAAGTTGAAGTTTATTTAGATGAAGATGTTTTTAAAGAAGAGATGAATGAAAGATTTTTTATAAAAGCTATTAAAGTTTAGAAACAATAAAAAAGTAAGAAATGAATTTTCTTACTTTTTTATTGTTGCTTAGTTGCTTGAATTGGCCATACTCCATTATTAATCATAAACTCTTTTAATTCTTGAGTGTTAAATGGTTTAGTTGCATCCCATCCTAAGCTGTCATAAACCATAAAAGGTTGAGCAGTTTCATCAACAACTACAAAAGCTGGATAATTTTTAAAGCCCCATAATTTCTCAAAAGTTAAGAATGAAGTTTCTTGAGTGTTAGATATGTCTACAAAGTGAATAAAATCTAATTTTGTCATTTGCAGTGTTTCTGAGTATTCTTTTAACATTGTATTGTTTACATAATTACAATCATTATTATCAGGTGTACAAAAGAAATATAACTTTTTGCCCGGATTATTTTTTACAAACTCATTAAAATTACTATTTGTAATTTCACTATCATTGTAGTAGTTCATAATATTTACTACTTTTGGTTTTGGCCATACAATGATGGCGATTGCAACAATTAGTATTGTTGCCATACATCCTATTATTATTTTTCGCATGCGCTTATTCTACCACAGCGTTCTAATGACTGCAAATTATCGCATTTCATGTGAAAGAACAGAGCCTTTTGTTGATATGGTGATTATTTTGGTAGAAATGTTCTTCTTGCTTAAGTTAAGAGCATTTAATGAAACATTACTTATCCCATTACAACAAGGAACTTCCATTTTAATGATGGTTAGTGAGTTTATTTGATTACTAGTTATAATAGTTGTTAACTTTTCAAGATTAGTTGCCTGTTCAAGTTTTGGACACCCTATTAGTGTAATCTTTCCTTTGGTTATTCTCCTTACTTCTTCACTTGAATACAAGGAACAATCTGCCACTATTGCTAGATCGCAATTGTTTAAGTAAGAAGCATTAGGTGAAACTAGTTTTATTTTTAAGGGCCACTTATTTACTGGTGGATTTAAACTTTGACAATTGTTAGAAAGAGAAATAGTTTTCTTAGGCTCTTCTAAGAATGTAATGGCTGAAACTGGACAAACTGGTAAACAGTTTCCAATTCCATCGCAACTGTCTTGATCAACCACCTGAGCTTTGTCATTGATCATTTTGATGGCTGATTGTTGACAAGTGTTAGCACAAATACTACATCCGATACATCTATCTTGATTAATTAGAATTTTTTGGTTCATTTTTTACCTTTTCTATAAGTGTTCTAAAAAAAATAGTTACTTATGGTATAATTTTAACATAGAGGTAACTTATGACAAAATATTACACAAAAGAACTTAAAAGATTTAAATCGAATAAAGTGAATCATCCAGTATTTCTAAATGACAAAACTATGGAACTACGTTTAAATAAAGTTATTGAATTAATGGAAATACAAGAAATTGATGTTTTAGTTATTTATAGTGATATTGAGCATGGAAATAATTTTGAATATTTAACAGGGTTTTTAACGAGATTTGAAGAAGGTTTGCTAGTCTTGCATCGAAATAGAGATAGTTATTTATTGCTAGGAAATGAGAATTTAAAAATGGTGAACCACTGTCGAATTAAATCAAGTTTAGTCCATGTTCCATTTTTTTCTTTACCTAATCAACCAATGGATAATGATAAGAAAATGGAAGATTACTTTGTTGAAGCTAAAATTACTGGTGAAATGAAGGTAGGAATTGTTGGTTGGAAGAAGTTTAGTTCAAAAAATTATGACAATACAAAATTATTTGATATGCCTTACTATATCGTTGAGAGTTTGAATAATATCGTCAATCAAAGTTTGTTTAATGCAATAGATATTTTTATTGGAGAAAATGGAGCTAGGACCACAAATAATGCGAATGAAATTGCGCATTATGAGTTTGGTAGTTCTCTGGCTAGTGATAACGTTTTTGAGGTAATAGATAATCTAAAGATAGGGTTAAGTGAAATGGAAGTAGCTAACGGAGTTAGCTCTTATGGCCAAAAAACCACTATTGTCTCAACGATTGCGACTGGTAATAGATTTCAGTACGCAAATCTTTATCCATCGAACAAAGAAATAAAGTTAGGCGATAAAATATCGATTTCTACTGCGTATAAAGGCGGGTTAACTTGTCGAGTTGGTTATGCTGTTAGCAATCAAGAAGAATTGTCATCAGAGGTTTCTGACTATTTAGATAAACTTGTTTACCCTTATTATCACAGTTATGTTTGTTGGTTGGAGAATGTTAAAATTGGAATGAGCGGGAAAGAAGTATACAATTTAATTGAAAGCGTATTGCCTAAGAGTGAGTATAATTGGACATTAAATCCCGGTCATTTAACTGCTGATGAAGAATGGTTAACAAGCCCTATTTATCCTGACTCTTCTGAAAAATTGAAGAGCGGAATGATAATGCAGGTTGATATCATACCAAGCCTTAAAGGTTATGCAGGAGTTAATTGTGAAAGTGGAATTGTCTTAGCGGACAAAAAATTAAGAGATGAGATAGAGAAAGAATATCCAAAATTATTTGAAGTTTTCACAAAAAGACGTGATTACATTGTTAATGAGTTGAATATTTCTTTATCAGAAGATATATTATTAACTAATGACACTGTTGCTTATTATCCAATGTTTTTATTGAATAGTTCATTAGTTGTTTGCAAACAAAAGTAAATGTCATATGGTAGAAGGAGATAATATGGTTTTAAATTTAGTAGTTGAAGGTATGGCGTGTAACCATTGCAAAACAGCCATTATGAAAGCACTTAGCAATATTAAAGAAGTTAATCAAGTTAACATTAGTTTAGAAACTAAAGATGTTGTGATTGAAGGAATGCAGTTAAATCGCGACTATATTGTAGAATTACTTAGTGGTCTGGGTTATAAGGTGATTAATTGATGAATGATTTAGAGATTGTTGGCTTAGAAGAATTTGTAGTTATAGGTAAAGAGTTTGAGTTAGGTAAAAAAATTGGTTTAAGTTATATCAATGACCTTATCAATAAATTAGTTGAACAATCAATAGAAAAAAATGATTTTTGGATAATCTTCGCCAATCAACAAACTTTTTTAGCCAGCTTTGGAATCACAAAGAGAAAAAGGAGTTGTTTTGCAGGGTTTCAAGACAATATAGATTGTATTACCCCTGCTTATAAACATAAGTATGCAATTGATAAACAAAAATATATTGTCTTAGAAATACTTAAAGGTGATGAACTAGTTGACAATATGATTAATATCCAAAAATCAAAACTTATACTTAAGCGTGGTCATTATATTTATTACAACAAGAAAGAAAATAAAAAATATTGGTATTTACCAGTAATTTAAATGATGCGTTGCATCATTTTTTTTCTTAATAATAATTATTTAATAAATTGTAGTGTATAATATTTTTATGAATAAAATAACAGAAATAAAAAATATTGATAACAAAATATTAGCCCTACTTAAAGAAAGAGCTAATTTGTACCAAGAAACTAATTTAAAGGTTGAGAAGATGTCTCTTGATCTAAGAATCAATAATCCTAATTTAACAAGTTATGTTAATGAAGTTTTTGATTCTCTTGATTCAGCATCTAAAAGATTGAACTCAAAGGGTAATAAATTTTTAAAGAGAACCGCTATTGTCACTGAGATTGTTGATCCTGTCTTTGCAGTTGCAAAACTTGCTAAGAATGACTCTTCTGGAGATACTGTAAATGCTACAATAGGAGCTTTATTTGATGAAGATGATAAACTAGTTGCTTTTGATAGTGTCTATAGTGTTTTCAATAATTTAGAGAATAATTTAAAAGCCTCTTATGCACAATCTTTTGTTGGCAACGATGATTTTATTAGAACTGTAGAGAAATGGGTTTTACCAGGAAGTGTAACTAGCTATCGTAAAACTATTGCGACAGCTGGAGGTACTGGGGCTATTAGTTTAGCTATTGGAAATACTCTTGATTATGGTGAAACTTTAATATTACCTAGTATCGCATGGACTTCTTATAAATTGATGGCTGCTGAATATGGTTTAAAAACCATGGAATACCAATTGTTTGATAGTGCAGGAAATTTTAGTTTAGATTCTTTAAAAAATTGCATTATAAATGTCTCTGAAATTCAACAAAGAGTAGTTTTAGTTATTAATGATCCGGCACAGAATCCTAGTGGTTACTCGATGACTTATGAACAATGGAGTGAATTGATGGAACTAATTAACTTATTAGATAAGGAAGTTATTTTAGTTAATGATATCGCTTATTGTGATTATGCTAATGATATGATTGAGAGTAAAAAATACTTTGATTTATTTAATAATTTATCTTTTAACACATTGGTGATAATTGCTTTTAGTTGTTCAAAAACAATGACTATGTATGGAATGAGAACAGGGGCGGCTTTAGTATTAGGGCAAAAAGATTCTGTTGATCGAGTTATGATAGTCTTAGAAAGAGAAGCACGTTCATTATGGTCTAACATCAATAATGGCGCCATGCATACCTTTGTTAGAGTAATAAATAACCATTATCAAGATTTTATTGATGAAAAGAAATATTATGTAGAATTAATTAAAAAAAGAGCTGATTTATTTATGAGTCAAGCCGATGAAGTTGGTTTAAAATATTATCCATATAAAGAGGGTTTCTTTGTAACAGTTATTTGTCCTGATAATGAATATCGTGATAAGTTTAATAAAGAATTAATTAAAGACCATATATATACTGTTGTAGTAGATAAAGGTATTCGAGTGGCAATATGTGGGTTATCTACTAAAAAAATTGATAAACTTGCCTATAGAATGATGGATGTGAAAAATAGAATATGAATAAAATAGTGGTAAAAAATAAAGGTAATATTAATGTTTTTAAGACTAATAAGTTTAAAGAAAATACTATTAATTTTAAGATCTTTTTTGAGGCAACTAAATATAATTTAAGTTGTTGTGCTTTAATGTGTAATTTGTTAACTGATCGTACAATTAGCTATTCCAGTAAGGATAAAATGTTAGAAGTTTGCGATAATTTGTATGGAGCTAGTGTTTACGCTTCTAATGCAGTTGTTGGTTATTATGGAATCTTAGATATAACAATTCAAGTAATTAATGGTGATTATGTAGAAGAAAAATTATTAAACAAGCAAATTGAATTTTTAAGTGAGATTATTTTTAGACCATTAATTGATGATAATAGTTTTATTGAAGCTAAAAACAATGTCCTAACTGAGTTAAATAGAAACTTAGATAAACCAAACAAATATGCTTATTTAAGAGCTATGCAAGTTTATGGTAAAGAATATCCATGTTCGATTAATGAGGGTGGAGAAATTGAGGTAGTTGAAAAAATAAGTATTCCAGATATTTTGTCTTGGTATCAAGATATATTGATGAATAATTATCGTGAAATTAATTTTGTAGGAAATGGTGATGAAAAGCTATTAATAGAACTAATGAATAAGTTTGAAGACAATGATGAAACAATTTCTGTAGCTAGTTATCATAAACATTTTTATGCATTATCTGAAATTAATAAGAATGCTAAGATTGATCAAAGTCAATTAATAATGATATATAATCATCCTATCAATGTTTCTGATGATGATTACTTTAAACTTGTTGTTGCAAATACGATATTTGGACAATTACCTACTTCTTTATTATTTCAAGAAGTGCGAGAAAAAAGAAGTCTTTGTTATAGCGTGCATTCAAGATTATTAACCTATTCAGGGGGGTTAGTGGTAACAACTGGACTTGATGTTTCTAATATTGATTTAGCACATCAGTTAATTGAAGAATTAAAAGAGCGAGTTATTAATGGCGAATTTGATGTTAATTTACTTGATAATGCTAAGGAAATGCTGATTGACTCAAGAAAATCTAACCTAGATTATCCTTCAGGTTACATTAATGATTACTTAAGAATGTGTATTGGGAATAAAAATCATACTTTTGAAGAAATTGAAAGACAAATTAAGAAAGTTAGTTTAAAAGATGTTAAAGAAGTTTTTAGAGATTTAAAATTAGAAGTTGTTTTTAAGTATAAGCAGGAAGAAAAATGAAAAAAATAATTAATCAAAAATATGATGAAACCTATTATCAAGAAACCCTGAATAATGGATTAGAAGTTCTTATCTGGTCAAAGCCTAACTTTAATAATTCTGTTTTTTGCTTTGCAACTCCTTTTGGAGCTTACAATTTACGACAAGAAAAAAATGGTGAAGCAGTTATGTATAATGCTGGTATAGCTCATTTTCTTGAGCATAAAATGTTTGAAAATGAAGATAATAGTGATGTAATGGAAGAGTTTACAAAGCTTGGATGTAACTGCAATGCATTTACTAGCTATACAGAAACTGTTTATTATTTTTCTACAGCTAAACCAGAAATTAAAAAACCATTGGAGTTATTGTTAAACTTTGTTCAATCATTTAGTGTTTCAAAAGAATCGGTAGAAAAAGAAAAGGGAATCATAGTTCAAGAGTTTAAAATGTACCAACAGATGCCAGAAAGCAGGTTATACACAACGTTATTTAAAGCTTTATTTCACAACTTTCCATTAACTTTTGATATCAGTGGCGATGAAAAGAGCATCAATGCGATTAGTAAAGAAGAATTAGAACTGGCGCATAGGTTAAATTATCACCCTAGCAGAATGTTATTATCAATTGTCACTAATAAACCAGCTGAAGAAATTATTGAGATAATCAAAAATAATCAAAATGAGAAACAATTTTCTAATGATGCAAACATTGTCGATGTTTATGAAGCTGAACCAGTAGAAGTAGCTTCTAAAAGTTTAACAGTGGACATGCATTTAGTTCAGCCAAAGATTGCTATAGGATACAAATTTGAACCAATAACTAAAAATAAGAAGGAAGCTTTAAGAATATCGATATTATTAAAAATATGGTTACTATCAAACTTCTCTAAGTTAAATCCATTATATCAAAAGTGGAGAGATGAGAATTTAATTAATGATAGCTTTGCATATGAATGTGACTATTCTGAAAAATGTGGTTTAATTATTTTAGCTTGCGATAAAATAAGTGAGGATTTTGTTGAATGTATGCACAGTTATTTAATGGATTCGCTGGATAAACCTATCGATGAAAAATTGCTAGTTCAACTTAAAAAGAGGTTTGTTGGTCAGAATATCAAAGAGTTTAATAATAATGAGGATTTAGCAATAAATATAATTAGGAATCATTGGTTAGAATTAGATCCTTTTGAAGAAATTGAAATAATTGAGAGTATTAAATTAGAAGATTTTGAAATCTTAAGAGAAGTCGTGAACTTAACTAGTTATTCAGTTGTCAATATTAAGTAAATTTGAGACAAAGTTAACAAATATGTCAAAAACATTGAATTAGTGTTTTATCATCGAATATTTATATACAAAAATGACAAATTTGTCAATTTGATAGTTTCTCTTTTTTTGTTAATAATTAAATTAACGAAAGGAGATGCTATGAATAATGTATGCATAGTTGGTAAAGTTGTTACTTTACCTGAAATCAAGGAAACAGCAAATGGAAACAAAGTCGCAAGTCTTGAAATGGAGGTTGAAAGAAATTTTCCAAATAGTGAGGGGAAATATGAAAGTGATATATTCACAGTAACTCTTTGGAAAGGTTTAGCAGAAAGTTCTCTTGTAGTTTGCTCAGTCGGAAGTCATGTTGGAGTGAAGGGGAGACTAATTTCTAAAAACTTTGACACTAAAGAGGGTAATAAATTTTATTATTGTGAAATTATTGCCGAAAAATTATCATATATCAATGGTAATTAAGAAACTAAATGGGCGAAAGCTCATTTTTTTTGTATAATTATAGAAGGTGATAATATGAAACAATATCTTGAATTAGCAAAATTTGTTATGAAAAATGGAGAAGAACGTAAAGATAGAACCTCAACAGGAACCAAGAGTATTTTTGGTTACCAAATGCGTTTTGACCTAAGTGAAGGATTTCCTTTACTCACAACCAAACAAGTTTATTATAAAGGAATAATCCATGAATTATTATGGTTCCTAACAGGTAGCACCAATATTAGACCACTTGTAGATAATAATGTTCGTATTTGGAATGAATGGCCATATGTTAAATTTACTAAATCTTCTGATTTTAATGGAGAATCTATTGAAGAGTATGTCGAAAAGATTAAATGTGATCTAGAGTTTGCAGATAAACATGGTGATTTAGGACCTGTTTATGGTAAGCAATGGCGCGATTTCTTTGGAATTGACCAAATTTCAGAAGTTATTGAAGAAATAAAGAACAATCCTTTTTCTCGTCGTTTAATAGTGATGGCTTACAATCCGGCACAAGTGAGTGATATGGCTTTACCTCCTTGTCATTCATTCTTTCAATTTTATGTAAGTTCTGATGGAAAGAAATTATCTTTACAACTTTACCAAAGAAGTGCAGATATATTTTTAGGAGTGCCATTTAACATTGCTTCTTATGCACTTTTGTTAATGATGGTTGCTAGGGTTACTGGTTTAGAGGCTTATGAATTTGTTCATACACTAGGTGATGCTCATATCTATAATGACCATTTCCAACAAATTAATACACAATTGAGTAGAGCGCCGTATAAATTACCTAAGTTAATAATTAAAAGAGATGTTAAAGATATTTTTGACTTCAAATATGAAGATTTTGAGATTGTTGATTATCAACATCATCCAAAATTGGTCGGAAAGGTGAGTGTTTAAATGTTAAGTATTATAGTAGCTGTTGATAGTGAATTAGGTATTGGTAAAGATAATTGGATGCCTTGGAATTTACCGGAAGATTTAAAACAATTTAAAGAACGCACTTTAGGACATAAAATAATTATGGGATATACAACTTTTTCTGGATTGCCAGGCGCACTTAAAAATAGACACACTTATGTAATTAATCAGGAGTTATTAGAGTCTTCTGATAATGTTACTTATATTAATAATTTAAACAAGTTTATTAGCGAGGTCAAAGATGTCGAAGAGGAGTATTTTGTTTGTGGTGGATCAAGTATTTATCGACAAATGTTACCTCATTGCAAAAAGATGTATATCAGTCATGTTGATGGCGTTTATCCTGCTGATACTTATTTTCCAATTTTTGAGTTTAGTGATTGGGAAATTATTAATGAAAGAAAATATGATGGATTTATAATGAAGGAATATAGGAGAAAATAGTGTGAACATAGTTGAGATAATAGAGAAGAAAAAATGTGGATTAGAATTAAATGAAACTGAAATTAATTTTTTTGTAAATGGTTATGTAGATGGAAGCGTTATGGATTACCAAGCTAGTGCATTACTGATGGCTATTTTATTAAAAGGAATGAACGCAATGGAGACTTCATTATTAACAAAGGCAATGATTAATAGTGGAGATACCATTGATTTGTCTTCAATTTCAGGGGTTAAGGTTGATAAACATTCTACTGGTGGTGTTGGTGATAAAACTTCAATTGCTTTATTGCCATTGTTAGCAGCTTGTGGATGCAAGTGTGCTAAAATGTCCGGAAGAGGATTAGGGTTTACAGGCGGAACTTTAGATAAGTTGGAGAGCATTCCTGATTTCAACGTTTCATTAACTAATGAACAATTTCTTAAGCAAGTTAATGAAATTGGGTTAGCAATTATTGGGCAAACAGGTAATCTTGTTCCAGCAGATAAAAAGATGTATGCGTTAAGAGATGTAACTGCTACTGTTGATTGCTTACCTTTGATTGCGTCTTCAATTATGAGTAAGAAATTAGCAGCAGGAAGTGACACTATTTTATTGGATGTAAAATATGGCAAGGGTGCTTTTATGAAAGATGTTGAAGACGCGAAAGTTTTGGCAAAAGCTATGACTGAAATAGGAATTGCTGCTGGCAAAGACACAAAGGCAGTTCTTTCACCAATGAATCAGCCTCTAGGTTTAGCTATTGGTAATACTGTTGAAATCATTGAGGCGATTAAGACACTGAAGGGAGAAGGGCCTGAAGATTTTTTAGAGTTATTGTTAGAGTCTGGAGAGATCATTCTTCAGCAAGCAAATATCGCTAGTGATGCTGATAGCGCCAGAAAAATGTTGTTAGATTCAATAAAATCAGGGGCTGCTTTAAATAAATTAAGAGAGATGATTAGTTATCAAGGCGGCAATCAAGAAGTGTGCAATGATTACACTTTAATGCCTACTGCTAAATATGTAACTGCTGTTGATGGCTTAAATGGTTATTTAAAAGAAATTGATACCTTAGATCTTGCGTTTTTCGTTAATAGTTTAGGCGGAGGGCGTGAAAGGAAAGAAGATGAAATTGACCACGCAGTAGGACTTGTCTTGAATTGTAAAATTGGAGACAAGTTAGATGGAATTCCTATATGTTATATTCATCATAATAAGTTGTTGTCTGACGAAGAAATTAGTGATTTAAAAAATGCTTTTATTACAACTGATGAAGTTGTTAAAAAGTTAGAAGGGTCTCATAGTTTAGTTTGATGAATAAAGAGTTGATAGTTTCGATTGATAATTTTGAGGGACCTCTTGATTTGATGGTCCATTTGATTAAGGAAAACAAATTAGATTTGTTTAATTTGGATATTTTAGTCTTGGCGACTCAGTATATTGAATATATAAAATTAATGGAAGAAATGGATTTAGAAATTGCTGGAGAATATTTAGTAATATTAGCTGATTTAATTGAGTATAAAACTAAAAAGTTGTTGCCAAAAGAAACTGCTGAATTAAGTGATAATTATCAGGGAGTTGATCCTGAAACTTTAGTTGCTAGAATTATTGAATATAAGCGTTATAAGGAGGTTTCTAGTGAGTTAGCACGTCTCAATGAAGAGCGTGAAAAATTATTAAGCAAGCCAGTTAGTAGTTTGATTGATAAGTGGGCTAGTGAGGCAGAGGTTGTTTTAGAGCCTATGGCAATTTATTCGCTTGTTAATGCTATGGATAAGGTGCAAAAGCGTTTAAGCTTACTTGAGCCACTAAAGTTAAAGAAAACTGAAAAAGAACTAACTATTGAGGACCGTACGAAAGATATTCGAGTTATGATTAAAGCTTTACCGACAACATTTTCTTTTGAGGATTTATGTAAAGATGCAACAACCAAAATAGTTGTCATTTTAACATTTTTGTCAATTTTAGAAATGTTGAAGAAAGAAGAGTTAAATTATTTCTTACAAAGTGATATACTATACTTTCAAAAAGGGGTAGGTTATGTTGAATAAAAAGAAACTAGTTGAAGGACTATTATTTATTATCGGCGAAGAAGGAATGTCTATTGAAGAACTTTCAAATGCACTAGAAATCACAATTGATGAAGTTTTTACTATTTTAGACCAACTAGAAAAAGAATATCTAAATGAAGATCGTGCTTTTAAGTTAGTTAATCTGGCTGGTCAATATAAGCTTGTGACCTCTGAAGAAATTTTTGAAGAAGTTGAAAAAGTTTTTAAAGAACAAAAATCGACTCCATTATCCAATTCAGCACTTGAAACATTAGCGATCATTGCCTACAAGCAACCAATTACACGTGTTGAAATAGAAGATATTCGTGGAGTAGGTTGTGAAGTTATGTTAAAAAAGTTAGTCGCTAAAGAGTTAATTGAAGAAGCTGGGAGATTAGATGTTATTGGGAGACCTATCATTTATCGAGTAACTAATAATTTTTTAGATTTGTTTAAACTTTCAAGCCTTGAAGAATTGCCTAAATTAGATTTAAATAATGAAATAGAAGATGACAATTTATTTGTTGTCTCAGGAGAATAAAAATTGGAAAGATTACAAAAAGTAATTGCTGCTAGTGGTTTAACGTCAAGACGTAAAGCTGAAGAATTAATAACATCTAATCGTGTTAAAGTTAATGGTGAAATTATTAATACTTTAGGAAGTCAAGTTTCAAAAAAAGATAAGATTGAAGTGGATGGTAAACTACTGCAAAAAGAAGAACCGGTTTATTTCGTTTTAAACAAACCAAAAAATACTATTTGTAGCGCTAATGATGAACACAGCCGTAAGACTATTGTGGAACTAATAAATTGTTCACAAAGAATTTTTCCTGTAGGGCGTTTAGATTATGATACTACTGGGGTGATAATTTTAACTAATGATGGAGATTTAACTAATGGCTTAACTCATCCTTCAAACGGAATTCCAAAAACTTATGAAATGACTATTACTGGGATATTAAAACCAACGGAGATTAAAGAACTTGAAAAGGGTGTGAATTTAGAAGATGGGATGACTTTACCAGCTAAAGCTTGGATAACTCATAAAGATTTCAAGAAGAATCGCACAAAGTTAGAGTTAACAATTACTGAGGGTAGAAATCACCAAGTTAAAAGAATGATTGGATACTTTAATCATGAAGTGTTGAAGTTAAATCGTAAAAGTTTAGGTTTTTTAAATGTTAATGATTTAAAAAGAGGTGAGTATCGTAAATTGAAGCCTTTTGAAGTTAAACAATTAAAGGAGCTTATTAAATAGTGCAACAATTTTTTATTGAAGGTAGTGCTCAAGAAAAAATAATCCTTAGTGATAAACAGGTATTTCAAATATTAAATGTTTTAAGGTATAAGGTAGGTAGTCAATTTATTGTTGTCGACACTTTTAATACTGCGTGTTTAGTTAAAGTTATCTCAACTGAACCTTTTTTAGTTGATAAGGTAGAATATATTGAACGAAAAAGTAATGCAACTAAAGTTAATTTAATGGCATGTTTAATTAAGAAAGATAAGTGGGAATGGTTGTTACAAAAGGCTTGTGAGTTTGGTGCTAATGAAATTACTCCAATTATCAGTGAGAGATGTGTTGTAAAGCTTGATGACCGCTTAGATGGTAAATATAAGCGTTGGGAGAGTATTTTAAAGGAAGCTTGTGAACAAACAAGAGTTAGTTATATTACTAAATTAAATAATCCTGTTAAATTAAAGAATTTGAAACTTCAAAATGGTGTAAATATCGTCGCTTATGAAAGTGAAGACAATTTACAATTAGTTGATTTTCTTATGAATAATAATTATTCAGAAATAAATATCTTAATTGGTCCTGAAGGTGGATTTAGCGAACATGAGATTGAGTATTTAGCTAATATAGGTTTTGTAGTCACTAGTTTAGGAGAAAGAATATATCGTGCTGAATCAGCTGCCTTATACTGTTTAAGCACCATTGATAATGTAAGTAGGTTAAAGAAATGAAAAGTTTTGCAATAATGACTTTGGGATGTAAAGTTAATGGATATGAAAGCGAAAGTTATTACCAAGGTTTAATAGAACTGGGTTACAAAGCTAAAAATTTTGAAGAGGTGGCTGATATTTACATTATAAATACTTGTACGGTCACAAACACAGCTTCTAGTAAGAGTCGTAAAATGATTAATAGATGTCGCAAATTAAATCCAAATGCTTTTGTTTGTGTGGTTGGTTGTTATGTACAGAGTTTATTGGATAAAGATCAACCATTAGGAATTGATTTAGTTATTGGCAGTAAGGATAAAAACAAACTAGTGGAATTAGTTGCTAATAGTACACGTGGCAATTATGTCACTAGCTTAAATAACTTAACTTTTGAACATCTAAATTTAAACAGTTTTAAACATACTCGAGCCTATTTGAAGATACAAGATGGATGTAATCAATTTTGTAGTTATTGTATCATTCCTTATGTAAGAGGTAATGAAAGAAGTTTAGATTTTCAAGAAGTAATTAATAGTGCTAAAAAATTAACTAAAAAACACCACGAAATTGTTTTAGCTGGTATTCATACAGGTAGATATTTTTCTAATGGAAAAAATTTAGAAGATTTATTAAGTGAATTAATGAAAATTGATGATTTAAAAAGAATTAGATTATCCTCAATCGAAATAACTGAAATAACTGATGGGATTTTATCTTTAATTAAAGAGAACAATAAAATTGCAAAACATTTACACATCCCTTTACAAAGTGGGGATGATAAAGTATTAAAATCAATGAATAGGCCATATACTACTAGTTACTTCAATGAACGCCTTAGCTTAATAAGAAGAGAAATTCCAAATATTTCTATTTCTACTGATGTTATTGTTGGGTATCCAAGTGAAGATACAGAAAAATGGAATAGTTCATTGAATTTTATTAAAAGTTGTAATTTTTCTTTTATTCATGTGTTCCCTTTTTCTAAAAGAGAACAAACTACTGCTTATAACATGAAAATGATGTCAACTGAAACAGAAAAGAAAGAAAGAGTTAAAGCACTTTTAGATTACTCTAATTTACAATTATCTAATTATGCTGAGAGTTTTATTGGGAAAAAAGTTGAAGTTATTATTGAAGAGCAAACACAAGGATACAGTAGTGAATATTTAAAAGTTCATTTTTCAAAAACTATTAAAGATAGAAGAATTGTAGAAATAATGGTAAAATCAAGTAAAGATGGAATTTTGTTAGGGTAAATATGAAAATATCAAGTATTTTTGAAACAGAAATAGAAGTAAATATAAATAGTTTAATGATTGATTCTCGTAAAAAAGCAAAGAATTCAATGTTTTTTTGTATTGAAGGTTTAACATTTGATGGTCATGATTTTGTTGATAAAGCTATTAAAAATGGAGCTATTTGTATTGTTCATAGCAAACAAATAGAGACTAAAAATAGTGAAGTAATTTACATCAGAGTTAATGATGTGATTGAAGCTTTGAATACTGCTATTTCAATCTTTTTTAACTATAGTCCTCAAAATATTAATTCAATTGGGGTAACTGGTACTGCTGGTAAAACATCAGTTGCTTATTGGTTGAGGGAAGTACTGAGTGATGTAACTAATTGTGCTTATATGGGTTCTAAAGGAGTTGTTTACAGTAAAGTTGTTGATGAAAAGAATATTACCACACCTGACACAATAACTTTAGGTTTATGGATCGGAAAAATGATTAAGGCTAAAGTTGAGACTGTAGTCATGGAAGTATCTTCGATCACTAATGAATTGCGTAATAATGAATTTATAGAGTTTCAGATGGGAATTTTTACTAATATAACTTCTGAACATTTAGATTTTCATGGAACATTTTCTAACTATTTAAATGCTAAAGGTAAGTTGTTTGATAATTTAGCTAGTGATAGTGTAGCGATTATTAATATTGATGATGACAATGCTAGTGTGTTGATGGAAAACACTAAGGCACGTATTGTAACTTTTGGAATTAATAAAACTAGTTCATATCAAGCATTTAATATCGAGACTGATAAGAATGGAACAAGTTTTGAATTAGCATATAATGGCGAACGATATCCAGTTAGAACTAATCTATTGGGAAAGTTTACTGTCTATAATCTACTAGCTGTCATTGCAGCTGCTTGTGAGAAAGGTATGGAGCTAGAAAGTATATTAAGTAAAGTGGAAAAATTAAAAGCAATAGCAGGAAGAATGGAAAGAATTAGAGAAGGTCAAGATTTTGAAGTGATCATTGATTTCGCACATACTCCTGAAAGTTTTAAGAACATCTTTGAGTATGCTAGACAAGTTGCTGGGAAAGAGCGGAGAATAATTAGTGTTTTTGGTGCTCCTGGCAAAAGAGATACTAACAAAAGAAAAAAACTTGGTGAAATGGCCGATAAGTACAGTGATTTAATAATCTTAACAATGGAAGATCCTCGAAATGAAAATGATTACGATATTGCTATGCAGATTAAAAGCGGAATTAGCAAAACGATTAATTATTATGTCGAAAATCGAGAGATGGCAATTGAACAAGCTATCAACACTGCTCAAAAAGGCGATGTAGTATTAATTTTAGCTAAGGGTGATGAAAGATTTATTGATGAAGGATTAGCTAAAACAGTGTATAATTATAAGGGAGATGCACAAATTGCAAGAGAACGTTTGAAAATATTGTGCGATAAGGTGAAATAATGAATAAATATATTGATCATACTTTGTTAAAAGCAGATGCTACAAAAGAACAGATTGAAAAACTATGTAAGGAAGCAATAGAGTATAATTTCTTCTCGGTGTGTGTAAATTCTAGTTGGGTTACTTATTGTAAAGAATTGTTGAAAGATAGTGACGTAAAAGTTTGTGCCGTAGTGGGGTTTCCATTAGGTGCAATGTCTACTAAGGCAAAAGCTTTAGAAGCTAAAACTGCATGTGAAGATGGTGCTGATGAATTAGATATGGTTATCAGCATTGGAAAGTTAAAATCAAACATGGATAATGATGTATTTGATGATATTAAAGCGGTTGTCAACGCAAGCACCAGTCCAGTAAAGGTGATTATTGAAACGTGCTTACTAACTGATGAAGAAAAGAAACGCGTTACTCAAATGGTTGTTGATGCTAAAGCAGCATTTGTAAAAACTAGTACAGGTTTTTCTACGGCTGGAGCAACAATAGCTGATGTTGAACTTATGAAAAGTGTAGTTAAAGATGAAATTGAAATTAAAGCTGCTGGTGGAGTGAGCAATGTTGATGATCTAAATGCTATGATTAAGGCTGGAGCTACAAGGATTGGAACTAGTAGAGGTGTTAGCTTGATGGAGATGGCTAAAGGCAATAAAGTAGAGTCTTCAAACGGTTACTAAAATAGATGAAATCATACCGATTATTGGTATGATTTTTTATTTATTAACATAAAAAAAATGACATGTTGACATGTCATTTTTAAGATTATTCTTTTTCTATAACTTCTTCATCGGTAATGTATAAATTCTTCTTATCTAATTGATAGTTAATGTATTCAACAAATAGTGAGTAAACTACAGATGCAGTAGGAACTCCTAACAAGATTCCTGGGAGACCAAATAGACCACCACCAACAAATACTGAAACCAATGTCCAAGCGCCTGGTAAACCGACTGCATTACCCACAACTCGAGGATAAATTAAATTACCTTCAATTTGTTGTACTACTTGGAAAGTGATTAAAAATATTAATGCTTGAATAGGGTCGATAGCTAGAATCAGCAGTGTACCAACACCCCACCCGATCATTGCGCCTAATACTGGGACTAAACTCAAGACAGCAATCATACAGCTTATCAATAATGCATAAGGTAATGATAATAAAGTCATGGTGATATAGAACAAGCCACCCAGTATGCAAGATTCTAATAGTTGTCCACCTATAAAGTGAGTATATGTTTGATTAGCATCTTTAGCTACTTGTAGTATTTTGTAGCCAATTTCATTCGGAAATAAACCCATTACTACTTTTTTCATTTGGCGAATAAAGCCTTCTTTTCCGGTTAGGAAATAGAAACTAATCATGAATCCCATAAATAAGTTCATAAATACACCACTAAATGCTAACAAATTATCGACCGCATTTAATGCATAAGTTGATAGAAACTCAGTAATATCATTGACATTAGGATTAACAGTATTCCAGAATTCTACACTAAAAATATCAAGATGATAATCAATATTAAAATATTCTAATGTTGAGTTCGCAAATTCTTCAATACTTATTATTAATTGTGGTAAGCTATTAATTAATGAAATGATATTTTCTGCAAGTTGCGGGATGATTGTCATAAATAACAAAATCAAAACCATAAAGATAATTATCACAGAAGTGAATATCGCAATTCCTCTTTCCACATTTCTTTTTTTGCTTTTAAATATTTTTAATTTCCCCAATAAACATTCAATTTTCGAGGATAATAAATTGATAACATAAGCAAATCCAATTCCGTATAAGACTGGTTGAATTAGTAAAATAAATTTATTTAGAAAAATAAAAACATCATCAAACTTCATTATCATTATTGTTAACCCAGCACAAATAACTGCTAAAATTATCCATGGTCTTAACTTAATAATTTCTTTTCTAGTATTCATTATATGTATCTCCTTTACTCATATATCTTAACACTTTATAAATGAAATACAAATTATTGAAGATATTGTTAGTTTAATTCTACTAATATTAATGTAAGAACAAATTAATAGTAAAATTAGTTGCAAAAACCTAAGATATTGTTTATAATCTATAAAGTAGTGGAAGGAGGGTTGTTATGCCAAGAGTAGTTGTTAAAGAAAATGAAAATCTTGATGATGCTTTACGTCGATTTAAAAGACAAGTATCAAGAAATGGTACCCTTGCTGAAGCTCGTAAAAGAGAATATTATATTAAGCCAGGTATTAAACGTAAATTAAAATCTGAAGCTGCAAGAAAAGCACGCAAAGGTAGATAACAACAACAGAAGCATAGCTTCTGTTTTTTATTGCATTTTTTTTAAAAAATTGTAAGATTAGATTATGAACAAACTACTAATAAGAGATATAGATTATACAGCTTTAGCAAATATTTGCGGAGTAAACGACAGCAATCTTGAAATACTAAAAGAGTTACTATCAGTTGAAATATCGGTTGATAATGGAAATTTAGAATTTATTGGGTCAGAAAATAATTTAGAAATGATTAAAAAGGTAATAGAAGCTTTAAAGAGATGCTCTATTAATAATCAGTATTTTGGTAATCGTGAAGTTATTTATTTGATTAAACTTGCAAAGGACAACAAAGAAGTAACGATTGATAAATTATATGATAAATCTATTACCACTAACAAATTGGGAAAGTTAATATATCCAAAAACAAACAATCAATTAAAGTTATTTGATGCAATGGAACATAATGATATAGTGTTTGCCATTGGTCCTGCTGGTACTGGAAAAACTTATTTAGCAGTAGCTTATGCGGTATCACTTTTTAAAAAGAATCTGATTGATAAGATAATATTAACAAGGCCCGCTGTAGAAGCGGGTGAAAATTTAGGATTTCTTCCAGGAGATTTAAAAGAAAAGATAGATCCTTATTTGAGACCGTTGTATGATGCTCTATACGATATATTGGGTTCTGAAAAAGTGGAGAAGTTGATTGCTTCTTCAACAATTGAGATCGCTCCTTTAGCTTTTATGCGTGGTAGAACTTTAGAAAATGCTTTTGTTATTTTAGATGAGGCACAGAACACTAGCTCTATCCAAATGAAGATGTTTCTAACTAGATTAGGATTTAATTCTAAAATGGTAATTACAGGAGATATTACTCAGATTGATTTACCTAAAAATGTGAAATCCGGTTTAGCTGATAGTGTTGGAATATTAAAAGGTATTAGTGGAATTGAGTCAGTTTTCTTAGATAGTGTTGATGTTGTTAGAAATCCTTTAGTTTTAAAGATTATAGAGGCTTACTCGGGCAAATAAAAAAAGATTGGTGTATAATATAAAAGATGGAAATTACAATAAGTACAGAAATCGATAATGATCAATTAATGAAATATACTTCTCTATTTGAGGTTATCGCAAAGAGAATTAGTGAAAAATTAAACCTAACAGATCAGCTAACATGTTCAGTTGTTTTTGTTGATGATGAAATCATTAGAGTGATTAATAGAGATTATCGTAACATTGATAAAGCAACGGATGTTATTAGCTTTGCTTTAAAGGATAGTGTTGATAACTTTCAAACTATTTCTGAAATTGATAATGAATTGGGTGATATTATTATTAGTGTTGATGCTGTGATTAGACAAGCGAAAGAGTATGGTCATTCAGAAAAACGTGAAACAGTCTTTCTTTTCACTCACGGATTATTACATTTATTGGGTTACGACCATATTGATGAATCAGGTGAAGAAGTTATGTTTGCTTTTCAAAGGGAGATTTTAGATGGAGTGGTATAATAAATTTGCTTACGCCTTTAATGGAATTAAGCTAGCTTTAAAACAAAAGAGTATAAGAATTCAATTATTTTTAGGTTTTATTGCCTGTGTTTGTTATTATGTAATAGATATTAGTTATTTTGAGTGGTTAGTGTTTATTTTAACTTTTGGTTTTGTAATTATTGCTGAATGGTTAAATAGCGTTATTGAAGAAATAGTTGACTATATTTCTTTGGAGCGTAATATTAAGGCTAAGATTATGAAAGATATGGCAGCTGGCTTGGTTTTGGTTGCTTGTTTATTTGCCTTAATTATTGGGTTTATGATTTTATTTAATAATATCTAGAAGGAGAAATTATGAAAAAAGAAGAAATTGTTGAGTTAGCGTTTAAAGCTATGGAGAATGCTTATGCTCCTTATTCAAAATATTATGTAGGTTCTTGTGTAGTTACTAAAGATGGAAATTATTTTTTAGGTGCTAATATTGAAAATGCATCTTTTGGGTTAACTAATTGTGGAGAGCGTAGCGCTATATTTGCTACATATTCTAATGGTTATCGTAAGGATGATATTGAGGCTATTGCAATCGTTACAAGTGGAGATATTTTAGGTTATCCTTGTGGTGCTTGTCGTCAAGTATTGTCTGAGTTGTTGAATTGGGATACTCCTATTTATTTATCTAATCGTAAATTTGAAGAGACAACTAATGTGAAAGAAATTTTACCTTTTATTTTCACTTCTGAGGATTTGAATGTTTAAGTCAGGTTTTGTTGCTATTTTGGGTAGGCCTAATGCTGGTAAGAGTACTTTGATTAACACTTTGATTCAATCTAAAATTGCCATCACTTCTAATAAGCCTCAAACTACTAGAAATGCTATTAGAGGTATTTATAATGATTCTGACGCACAAATAGTTTTTATTGATACACCTGGTATCCATAAGCCTTTGCATCGTTTAGGTAGACAAATGAATAAAGAAGCTTATGGCCAGGCAAGTGGAGTAGATTTAATTTACTTGATTGTAGACTGTAGTGTTGGTTTTGGTAGCGGTGATGAGTTTGTTATAAATAAACTAAAAGAGTTTGGATTACCTGTATTTTTATTAATTAACAAAATTGATTTAATTAAAAAAGAAGAGCTTTATAATTTTATTAATGCTTATAAAGATCGTTTTAACTTTGAAGAAATTGTCCCTATTTCTGCATTAAAAAATAATAATTTGGATAGATTAATGAATATTACTAAAGAATATCTAGAAGAAGGAATTAGCTATTATCCAATTGATATGAAGTGTGATTATCCTGAACAATTTGTGATTAGTGAAATAATACGAGAAAAAGTTTTAATGTTTACTGAACAAGAAATTCCACATAGTGTAGCAGTAGTGATTGAAAGAATTCGAAAAAGAAAAGATGTCCTACATATACATGCGATGATTCTAGTAGAAAGAGATAGTCAGAAAGGGATAATTATTGGCAAAAATGGTCAAATGATTAAACAAATTGGACAACTAGCTAGAGAAGAACTTGAAGTTATATTAGGCAATAGAATGTTCTTAGAGTTATTTGTTAGAGTCGAAAAAGATTGGCGAAATAAACAAAACAAATTAATGCAATTAGGCTATATTGAAATTGAATAATGAATGAATTGAGAATTAATGGAATTATTATTAATCAAACTGATCATCTAGAAAACGATGTTATTTTAGCCATTTTAACTGATACAGGAATTTATAATGTGATCGCAAAGGGTGTTAAAAAATACAAATCAAAGAACAAGGGTCTTGCTTCTCTTTATGTTTATGGAGAGTTTGACCTTTCTCGTTTAGGTAGTAATTCGCGATATCTTCTTAAAACAGGAAAGATTATTGATAGCAATCAAAGTTTATTCAGTAGTATTGAAATAATTGCAATTCTTGAATTTGTTTGTGAGTTAATTATTAAGGACTTTTATCGCGATAATTTGTTAAGTGAGTGCTTAAATTTAATCAAGGAAGTTAATGCCGATAACTTATTACCACTGGCTTGGGTTTTGAAAAGAATGATTGAAATTAGTGGAACTGCACCAGTTTTAGATAATTGTTTTAGTTGCGGCAATAAAAGAATAAGTAGCTTTAACTTATCTGGTGGATTTGTTTGTCATAATTGTCAACAACCTAATTCTTTAACTTTAAGTGTTAATCAATATCAATTGTTAAGATATTTGTTTAAAGCTGAAAAAAATAATTATCAGAATTTAAAGAAATATGATTATGATTGGGTATTGATTGATTGTTTGGTCAAGTATTATTTATATCATCATCCTCAAAACTGTAATAGTTGGATATTTTTAAAACAACTTTATTTATTGCCCTAAAAGTAATAAAATATAAATAATATAATGGAGGTAGAATCATGGATATTAACTTTGTAAAGGATAATTTCCTTTTTGTCGTTGGTGGATTAGTATCAGTTTTTGTTATTGCTCAATCTTTATTTTTCTTAATTGTCGCTTATAAACGTGGAAAAGATTTGGATATTAGTAAAGATGTAATGAATAAAATTGTGAAGCAAAGTGTAATTTTTTCAATCGTTCCATCATTAGCTATTCTTTTAACGGTTGTTACGCTTTCTAAGGCTTTAGGATTAGCTTTACCTTGGATTAGATTAAGTGTAATTGGCGCCATAACTTACGAGGTTCCTGCTGCTGAGGCTGCTGCTAAAGTGTTTGGAAGTGGCATTGGTTCGGCGATTAATGATCCAGTTGCATTTGCTGCTGTTGCTTGGGTAATGACAATTGGTTCTTTGATTCCTCTTGTGGTAATTCCTCTATTTTTAAAGAAGTATCAAAATAGTTTAAATAGTTATGTTAAAAAAGATAATAAATGGGGAAAAATATTGATGGCTGCAATCTTTATCGGGATGATTAGTGCCTTTCTAGGTGCTGGCATCGCTGGTAGTGAAGCAGATGGAGTTGTTTATGGAAGTGTTATTTCTATATTAACTCTACTTACCAGCGCAATAACAATGGTTATTTGTGCATATTTTATTAAAGTTAAAAAAGTTAAATGGCTTGAGAATTTCGCAATGCCAGTCAGTATGATTGTCGCTATGGGAATGTCGATTGTCTATTACAATATGTTACCTGAGGTTATTGCTAGCTGGCGTATACCTGGGTTATTTTAGGGAGAGAATAATATGAATAAATATACAGATAAAATTCATACTTACGGAAGAATTTGGATGGTCGTTGCTTTAATTATTTTCATTAGTATTCCATTAAGTATTTCAGTGTTGCTAAATGCATGGCCTAGTTTTAATCAATTTTTGGCTGGTTATTTACCTATATTGACTTTGTTTGGACCTGTTGCAATCATTGAAATTATGACTTATACACCGATGCTTGGTACAGCCGGAACTTATTTAGGATTTGTTACTGGCAACTTATCTAACTTAAAAGTTCCTTGTGTTATCAACTCACTTGAAAATGCAGGTGTCACCGCTTCTACTGATGAGGGAGAAGTAATTAGCACACTCGCAGTTGCTAGCAGTTCAATAACAACAATCGTTGTTTTAGTGATTGGTGTTTTCGGTTTTTCATATATTATGCCTATTTTAGATTCGGAAGTTCTAGCTCCTGCTTTCGCCAATATTTTACCTGCTCTGTTTGGAGGGTTGGGAGTTGTCTTTATTGCTCAGAATATTAAGATCGCAGTATTACCCATTCTCTTTATGTTGGTTTTATTTTTAATAATGCCTGATTTGCCTGTTGGAATACTAATTCCAGTTGGCGCTTTGGTTGCAATTATTAATGCAAGATATTTATATAAAAAAGGTAAGGTGTAAATGTGGAAATTGTTGTAATAATAATTGGTGTTTTAGTTGCAGCATTTGCTAATGGTGCTGCTGGTTATAAAAAAGAGGAAAAGATAGAAGAAATTGGAAGTGAAGTTATAATTGATAGTAGTGTAATCGATCGTCTTGCTATGATGATTCAAATTCCGACTATATCATATGATGACTATGAGCTAATGGATAAGGTTGTTTTTAAAAAGTTTGTAAGCTTATTAAAGAAATTATATCCAAATGTTCATCAGTATGCTAAATTAACTAAGATTGGTAATACAGGTCTTTTATATTTAATTAAGGGTAAATCTAAAGATGAACCAATTGTCTTAATGTCACATTATGATGTGGTTCCGGTTGATTTTGAAAAATGGAAGAGAGATCCATTTTCTGGTGAAGTTGTGGATGGTGAAATTTGGGGCAGAGGCACAATTGATACTAAGATATCGCTACTTGGCGTTTTAGAAGCTACTGAAAAGTTGTTGTCTGAAGGCTTTATTCCAAACAGTGATTTGTATCTATCATTTGGTGGTGATGAAGAAGTTGGTGGCCCTTCAGCAATTGCGATTGTTGATTATTTGGAGAAAAAAGGAATTAAACCAAAATATGTATTAGATGAGGGTGGCGCGATTGTTAATGGCTTCTTTCCAACTGTTAAAGAAGATTTAGCGGTTATTGGTATTGCAGAAAAGGGCATGTGTAATATTAAGATTACTGCATACAGTGATGGAGGCCATGCATCTAAACCTTTAAAACATTCGGCAGTTGGAAAGCTTGCTAAATACATAACTCGTTTAGAAAACAAACCATCACCATTAAAAGTTACAAAAATTACTACTGAGTTTTTGGATACATTGGGTAGATATACTGCATTTCCTTTAAGAATGATCTTTGGAAATATGTGGTTCTTTAGACCGTTTTTAGGATTAGGTGTAAGGGCTATTGGAGGAGAGTTAAAGGCAATGAATTATACAACTCAAGCTGTTACTATGTGTGAAGGTAGTTCTGCTGCGAATGTTCTACCAACAGAGGCAAGTTGTGTTATTAACTACCGTATCCTACCAGGAGATAGTGTTGATAAGGTTGTTTTTAGAATTAGGAAGATAATTAAAGATCCAACTGCAAAAATAGAGGTATTGTTAGAGCGTGAACCTTCTACTATTGCTAGCACTACTAGTGTTGGGTTTGAAAATATTAAGAAATCGATAAATCAAACTTTCGCTAATCCAATTGTTACTCCATATTTAATGATTGCTTGTAGTGATTCGGCACATTTTAGTAGAATATGTCAAGATGTTTACAAGTTCTCGCCTATGAAGTTAAATAAAGAGTTGTTAGGAACTATTCATAATGATAATGAAAGAATTTCTACTGAATCTGTAATTAAGTGTGTAGAGTTTTATTATCGATTAATTAAAATGCATTAGAGAAACAAACTAAGAGGACTTTTTCTCTTAGTTTTTACGTCTATAGTTATTGAGAGATTTTAAAAAAAATGTTATAAATAATAGATATGGTGGGTAAAAAGATGAAAGAATTTAATTTTGAAAATATTGTCTCGTTTTTGAAGACAAGTGGTTATGTTTATCCAGGGTCACAAATTTATGGCGGATTAGCGAATACTTGGGATTTTGGACCTTTAGGTGTTGAATTAAAAGAGAATGTTAAAAAGCTTTGGTGGAAAAAATTTATTCAAGAAGATCCTAATAACGTTGGAATTCAATCAGCTATTTTAATGAATCCTAATGTGTGGATAGCTAGTGGACATGTTGGTGGTTTTTCTGATCCTCTAATGGATTGTAAGAATTGCAAGACGCGCCATCGTGCAGATAAATTAATTGAAGACTTTGGTAATGGAGATGTAAATCCTGAAACACTTTCTAATGAAGAAATGAGTAAATATATTAGTGACAATAAGATTGTTTGTCCAAAATGCGGATCTAGTGATTTTACAGATATTCGTCAGTTTAACTTGATGTTTAAAACATTCCAAGGAGTTACTGAAGATAATAAGAACACTATTTATATGAGACCTGAAACTGCTCAAGGTATGTTTGTAAACTTTAAAAATGTTCAAAGAACTAGTCGTAAAAAACTACCATTTGGTATTGGCCAAATTGGTAAATCTTTTAGAAATGAAATTACGCCTGGTAACTTTATCTTTAGGACAAGAGAATTTGAGCAAATGGAAATGGAGTTCTTCACTAAACCTGATGAAGATTTACAGTGGTATAAATATTGGCAAGAGTTTTGTATGAAATGGTTAACTGATTTAAGAATTAATTCTGAAAATCTAAGATTACGTGAACATGATGCAGAAGAGTTGTCACATTATTCAAAAGCAACATGTGATATTGAATTTAGGTTTCCTTTTGGATGGGGAGAGTTATGGGGTATAGCTTGTCGTAGTGATTACGATTTGAAGCAACACCAAGAACATTCAAAAGAAAATCTGGAATATTTAGATCCAATAACTAATGAAAAATATTTGCCTTATTGTATAGAGCCTGCTGTTGGTGTTGAGCGACTGATGTTGATGTTCTTATGTGATGCCTATGATGAAGAAGTACTTGAAAAAGAAACAAGACAAGTGTTACGACTTCATCCAGCCTTAGCTCCTTATAAGGCTTGTGTACTACCTTTAAGCAAACAATTAAGTGAGCAAGCGATGGATGTTTGGAGCAGACTATCAAAAGATTTTATGATTGAATTTGATGAAGCTGGAAGTATTGGTAAGCGTTATCGTCGTCAAGATTCAATTGGTACTCCTTATTGCATAACTTTCGACTTTGATAGTCTTGAAGATAAAAGTGTTACCATTAGAGATCGTGATACGATGGAACAATCAAGAATAAAAATTGAGGACTTAAAAGAATTCATAAGTAAAGGAATTGCTTATTAATAATGGTGAAAATCGATCAAGGAATAATCGATGACATTAGAAGACAAAGTGATATTGTAAGTGTTATTAGTAATTACTTACCAGTAGTTCATAAAGGAAATAGTTACAAGTGTGTTTGTCCTTTTCATGATGACCATGATCCTTCATTATCAATTTCACCAACAAAACAAATTTATAAGTGTTTTGTTTGTGGAGCTGCTGGAAATGTCTTCTCTTTTGTTCAAAACTTTGAGAATGTTTCATTCTTAGAATCAGTTAAAAGGGTGGCGGAAATTTCTAACTTACCATTTGATTATAGTATTGAAAGACAAGCTAGAGTTGTGGATATTAATAAGAAAAATCTTTACAATACTTTAGAGGAAGCGAATGATTTTTTAAGTTATCAGATAAAATTAGCTTCAAATAAAGAGTATTATGATTATCTAATTAATCGAGGACTGACTAAAGAAATAATAACAAAGTTCAAAATTGGGTATAATCCCAAAAATGATCAACTAACTAAGTTTTTATTAAGCAAGGGCTATAAAATTGAAGATTTAAATGCGATTAATGTCAGTAATCAGAATTATGATGTTTTTACAAATAGAATTACATTTCCATTATTTAATGAGTACGGGAATGTTGTTGGTTTTAGTGCCCGTTCCTTAGAAGAAGGGCAAGCCAAATACATTAATAGTGCCACCAATGAAATTTATCATAAATCAAAACTAGTTTATAACTATCATCTTGCAAAGAGTAGTTGTCAAAAAAATCATCAAGTTATTGTTTGTGAAGGTGTAATGGATGTAATCGCTTATGCAAGAGTTAAGATTGATCATTGTGTTGCAACTTTGGGAACTGCCGTTACTAATGAGCAAATAAAATTAATTAGACAGTTATCTCCAAACATTTGTGTTGGTTATGATGGTGATAAAGCAGGACTTGCGGCAACATACCGTTTTGGAAAGTTAGCTAGTAAAATGGGAATTCAAATAAATGTTTTGGATAATAAAACTGATTTAGATCCTGATGAAATTATTGAAAAATATAGTGCCGAGGAATTAGTCTTATTAAGTAAGAGAACAATTAATTGGATGGAGTTTCTTTTCAGGTTCTTACAGAAAGAATTAGACTTGAAGAATTATAGTCAAAAAGAAAAATTCGCAAAAGAAATTGTTGAAGAGTTAAAACTTTTAAATGATAAAACTCAAAAAGAATATTTTTTAAATCAATTAAATGAGTTAACAAAGTTTAATTTAAAAGTTGATAACAATAGAACTGTTACAAAATTAAAGAAAATTATCAAACGTGATAGTGAACTAGAGAGTCAATATGAAATCATTAATCAAATGATTAAAAGCAAGGATGCTGTAGAAGTTTTTTTAGCAGATTTAGGATATTTACCAAACCCTAGCATCAACCGATTAGCAATCTTAATTATTAATGCTTATAAAATGAATTTGAAGGTTGATGTAGGTTTGTTGTATAGTATGGTTGAAGATTCTGAATTAGAGAGTGTACTAGGTGATATACTAGAGTATGACTTGTTGCAACCGAATCTAAAGATTGATGTGTTGAATGGTTCCATTAATAACTTAAAATCCTTGTTAATTAAAAGGAAAATTGAGAAGATAGACATAGAAATGGGAAAAACATTTGACAATTCTTTAAAAAGTCAGATGCAAGAAGAAAAAATAGAATTAATTAAAGAAGAATTGAAATACAAAACCATGGCAAAGGAGAAAAGATGAAAGAAATTAAAACTTTAGATCAGGTACGTGAAGAATTATTAACAAAATCACAGGATGGTACTAAAATCTCACAAGATGATGTCTTGAAAGCTGTAAGTTTTTTAAATTTAGAAGAAAATGATGTAGATGATTTATTCGATTGGTTTACCAAGAATGGTGTTGATTTAGTTGTTGATGATATTGATGAAGAATTAATTGGTAAAGATGACCAAGAAGTAGATGAAGAAGTAATTTTAGGTGATGAATATGATGAAGAAATTGATAATCCCATCGTTGAAAAGGTGAGTTTTGAGCATTTAGACATTGGAAATACTAAAATTAATGATTCAGTTAAAATGTATTTAAAAGAAATTGGTCGTGTTCAATTATTATCTGGTGATCAAGAAGTTCAATTGTCAATAACTATAGAAAATGCAAAAAAGATAATAAGTAGTATTGAAAAACATGTTATCGATTGGACAAGTGAAGTCTTAAATTCATTAGAGAGTTTATCACTTGATTACGAAAATGAACAAGTAGTTACAAAATTATCGCTAGACTATTTAACTAACATTAAAGGTTTAAGAAAAGAAAAATCTGAAGATGGCTTAAATTTACCAGAACATGAGAATTTGCTTGAAAATATTATTTCTGAATGTCAGTTTAGAATTAGTTTTTATCATAGCGAAAATTCTAAAGAACTATTCTTATTATCTGAACAAGAGAAATTCTTAGTTAAGTTAATGACTTTATTAGCTGAAACACCTGGACTTTTAGAAAGTGTCGGTGTAAATGTTGATAATTCATATTTAGATGAACTGTCTAAGGATAAGGAATTGTTGGCAAAAAATATGTACATTAAAAAAGAGGCTGAGAATGAATTAGTTTCTGCTAATCTGCGTTTAGTGGTATCGATTGCAAAAAAATATGTTGGACGCGGAATGTTGTTTTTAGATTTAATCCAAGAAGGTAATATGGGTTTAACCAAGGCTGTTGAAAAGTTTGATTATACTAAAGGATTTAAATTTTCGACATATGCAACTTGGTGGATTAGACAAGCTATCACTAGAGCCATTGCTGATCAAGCTAGAACCATTAGAATTCCTGTGCATATGGTAGAAACTATTAATAAACTTACTCGTATTCAAAGGCAATTAGTCCAAGAATTAGGGAGAGATCCATCACCGACAGAAATATCTGAACGTATGGAACTTCTTAATGAAAATAAAGGACCAGATAATAAAAAGAAATATACCCCTGAGATGATTAGAGAGATTCAAAAAATTGCTTTAGAACCAGTGTCTTTAGAAACTCCTATCGGTGAAGAAGAAGATTCACATTTAGGTGATTTTGTTGAAGATAAAGATGCCATGTCTCCTGGAGACTATGCAAATAGTCAGTTATTAAAAGAAGAGATAAATAAAGTGCTTGAAGGTTTAACTGAAAGAGAAGAAAAGGTGTTGAGACTTCGCTTTGGCTTACATGATGGTCGTACTCGTACTTTAGAAGAAGTTGGTAAAGAATTTAATGTAACGCGTGAGAGAATTCGTCAAATCGAGGGCAAAGCATTAAGAAAATTACGCCATCCAACTCGTTCTAAACATTTAAGAGAGTTCATTGACAAATAGATAATGATTTCAAAAAGACTTTTAGCTATAGCTGATTTTATTGAAAATAAACAAGTAGTTGCAGATGTAGGCAGTGATCACTGTCTACTTCTTTGTCATTTATCTAAAGAAAAGAAACTAATAAAAGGATATGCAATGGATGTTGCGATAGGGCCTCTTAACCAAGCAAAAGAGAATATTAAAAGATTGAATATTAAAAATGTTGAATGTATTTTGTCAGATGGAATTAAAAATATCCCTAATGATGTAACTGCTGTTGTAATTGCTGGTATGGGTTTTCATACAATTAAGAATATTATTACCAATGATTTAGAGAAATTTAAAATTATTGATGAAATCATTGTTCAATGTAATAGTGAAATTTTTAATTTTAGAAAGTTCTTAAATAAAATTGGGGTTAATATCATTGATGAAATATGGATAAATGATTATAAGGATTATCAAGTGATTAAATTCAACTTCAATAATCCTAGAAAGTATGATGAAGTTGAAGAATATTTTGGTCCTGTTTTAATTAAAAAGCAAGGTCCTGATTTTAAACGATACTATCAAGAACGACTTAAAAAACTTAAAAAAGTAAATTATCAAGATAATTACTTAAAAGAAATTAGAATGATTGAAGAGCTAGATAATTTTATCTAGCTCTATTTTTGGTTTATCGGATTTAATTGTGTAGTTTTCTAAGTATGTAATTATTTGATTTGTAAGCACTGTTGGTGTAGATGCAGCTGATGTAACAGCTATTGTTTCGATATTGATCAAATCATTATTATCCAATTCTTCAATACTAGTGATTAGTTTCACTGTTTTTATTTTGTTTTCTTTTGCTAATTCAACAAGTTTGTTTGCATTATTTGATGAAGGGTCTCCCACGACAAATAATAAATCTATTGCTTGGTCTTTTAAATCTACGATTGCTTGTTGGCGCATTCTTGTTGCATTACAAATTTCATCTTCGATTATTGCTTTTGGGTAACGCTCATTAATTTCTTTAAATAATTTATATGTATCTTTAAAGTTAACAGTTGTTTGTGTTGTAACTACAATATTATTGTCATTATTCAATTTTAGATTATCCAAGTCACTTATCTTACTTACTAAGTGTATTTTTTTTGGCTCAATTCCAATTATTCCTAAAGCTTCAGGGTGATTATCTTTACCAATAAATAATATCTGATAATCTTTCTTGAGGTATTCTTTGATTATGGCTTGAGATTTATTGACATACTTACAAGTTGCGTTAATGACAGTCAGACCTTTTCCTTGAGCTTTTTGAATAATGCTAGGGCTTACTCCGTGAGCACTTATTATAACTACTCCATTTTCAATCTCTTCAATCCATTGTTCTTTAGTTTTAGAGTTGTCTAAAAGAATAACTCCTTTTTTGATAAGGGCTTGAGTTATTAATTGATTGTGTACAATCATTCCTAATAGATATATTTTTTTATCTTGGTATTTAGCAATTGCTTCTTTTACAATCTCTAGAGCATTAACTACTCCTAGGCAATATCCTCTTGGGCTAATCTTTATAATTTTCATGTTTTTATTATACAACATTATTTTATATTATTATTATTTTTGATATTGTGATAGAATACTTTTGAGGTAATTATGATAGATTATAATAGTTTAAATTTAAATGAAGTAGCAAAAGAATTTATTAGAGTTAATAAATTTGAAAAGTTAACACCAATCCAAGGGAAAGTAATTCCTTTGGCTTTAAAAAGAAAAAATATCATTGGGATTTCTAAAACAGGAACTGGAAAGACTCATGCTTTTTTGATTCCAATTTTAAATAATATTGATGTTAAGTTGAATGCATTGCAGGTAGTTATTACAGCTCCTACTAGAGAGTTAGCGATTCAGTTGTATAATCGTGCTAAGTTAATGAATAAAGTTTATCCAGAGTTAAGAATTGTTGAAGCGGTCGGTGGTACTGATCGTAAAAAAGCAAAAGTGGATCCGCAAATTTTAATAGGAACTCCAGGTAGAATCAAAGATTTAGTTGAACAGAATATTTATCGTGTTGATAAAGTCAGAACCTTTATTGTTGATGAGGTAGATATGACTTTGGAATATGGTTTTTTAGATGAGGTAGATTTTGTAGCTGGCCAAATGCCTAATAGTTTACAAATGATGGTGTTTGGCGCAACTGTTCCTAATGCTTTAAAACCGTTTTTAAAGAAGTACTTGACTTCAGCTAACACTATTAATTGCGAGGATAGTGAGTATGGACCTAAGATCGATCATATTCTTGTTCCTTGCAAACATCGTACTTATATTGATCAACTTGTGCAAATCATGCCAGGTTTTAATCCTTTTGTTTGTTTGATATTCGCTAATACTCGTAAAGAGGCTAGTGAATGCTCTGACGAGTTAAAAAACAATGGATATAGTGTTATTGAGATTCACGGAGACTTACAGCCAAGACAAAGAAAACAGGCTTTGAAACAGCTAAATAACTCTAGCCACACGTATATTGTTGCTACCGATTTAGCAGCAAGAGGTCTTGATGTGGATACAGTAACTCATGTAGTATCACTTGGTTTTCCAACTGAATTAGATTTCTATCTACATCGTGCTGGTAGAACAGGTCGTGCTGGTAAAGAAGGTGTATGTTTTGCTTTATTCCAAGAAAGTGATCAAAAATCGATTAACGCACTAAAAACTAGGGGAGTTAAATTTATTTCTAAGACATATCGTAACGGCGTGTGGAGAGAAATAAAATTAACTAAAAGAGAGAAACCTGATGATATCTTTGAGAAAGAAATTGCTAAAATCGTAGCAAAGAAAAATCAAAAGGTAAAACCTGGTTATAAAAAGAAAAGACAAAATGAAATTGAGAAAATCAAACGTAAAAAGAAGCGTGATATGATTCAACAATCAATTAATCAATTAAAAAAGGAAAAAAACAAAGCTAAACAAAGGGCAAAAAATTCAGAAGTAGAATAACTTTGTTTTAACTGTGTAATGAATAGTAACATAACAAGGTAAAAAAGTTAATTTGCTCAATTTTAACTGAAAGTTCCGTTTTTAAAGTAAGACTTTAATAGCGGGACTTTTTTGATATAAGTATTTAAAAAATAAAAATATATTATAATTTAGTTAGAAACTAAGGAAAAGGGCACTATAAAATTGAACTTTAATCGATAATTTTTCTTATTTTCATTCATAGTTCCGTTTTGTTTTTTTGAAATAGTCCTGTTAGTTTTGTAATTTAGATTCGTTTGAGCGTAACTTGAGATACCGTCAACATCTTTAGTTTGTTTAACTCAAACGTTTTTTTATTTAATCCAAGTACTTCAAATACTTGATATTGTGATTTATAACCTAAAGACTTTCTAGAATAGTTATTCACATTTATATCTATTCCTTTGGGTGTACATTCTCTAAAATGTGAATGATTTTTTCACACGCTCCTTTTTGATCGCTTCTTCTAGATTCGCAATAAAATAATTCAGATAAAATTTTTCCAGTTTCGCAATTTGAAATAATAGATGTTGGATTCTTAAATTTCTTACCATTGTCAGTTAAGAAACATTCAAAGGTTTCTTTATACCGCTAAACACTCGTAATACTTCGCTACTATATGTAGATTTAATTTTGAAATACAATTGAAGACTACTTTTTACATGATGAAAGGTTAATACAGTGGGTCCTCCTTTAATACCTTCTACCGTATCCATTTGTCATATATTGCATTTGGATGATTGGATATACTCTATATATTTATTAAAGGTTCTACCTTCTAGATAGTTGTAATTTATAGCTTGTTCTCTTACTTTTTAATTGTTTTTATAGGTTTATATCTAACTTTTCTTTTTAAATCTATGTTTTTAACAGAAAGAAAGCCTTGATCTATAAGCCTGTATACTGTACTAGTAGATATATTTAGCTTATTCATAGCAATGATTACTTCTATAGAAATACTTCTACTTACTCCATCTTTTATAATTTCATCTAACTCTTTTAGCTCTGCTTCTGTTTGTTTGGGACCTTCTTTCCATTTTGAAACATTGTCTTTATATTCTGGATGTGCAAAATGGGATTTATAGTAATACTTAGGTGATTTGCAATCCTTTTTTTCATCACATGCATTACAAACATAAGGGAACTGATTACGTGTTTTACAAGTGGAATTAGGAGTAAACTGTTCGCATAAATCATTACTAGCTTCCATTACATTTACTTTCTTTCTATTAACAGGCCCGACTATATTGTACAAAACGGAAGTTTCAGCGATAAATACAAGTGAAACGGAATTTTCAAAAATAATTGAGGGGAAAGTTATTATTTTATATTCAACTTGATTATATTTTTTTAAATTGTATAATAAAAGTATTAAATAATAGTGATAAATCACGAAAGGAGAATAGTATGTATAGAATTTTAAGTATTTTTTTATCTTTTATATTAGTGTTCCCTTTTATGTCTGTTGGGGTAAACGCTAGTGATGAAAATTTGATATTAGAATTTGGTGGCAAAAAAGACTTTGTGAATTACAATGATACTGAAATTGAGAAGTATGTTAATGAAATAGATAGTTATACTGTTTATGAAAATGATGAATATGTAAAAGTTTTAGAATATTATTCAGAAATTGATGATGCCACTTATTGTGTTAAAGTATTTTTAGATAAAATAGAAATTTATAATACAGAGAGCAATTTGTTAGTATCTAGTGCAACTATTGAAAAAAATTTTGATGAAGATTACAAATTGAAAAGTCAAATGATAGATTTTCCAGAAAGAAATGATGTATCGCAATCTTCTAGTTCATATGAAAGATGGGGAAGTTATGTCTATATCTATAGGGATAGTTTGAAGTATTGGCTCAAACTTATTAATTATCATGTTTAAGAAAATGAGGATAATTGATAGAACTATTAATAATAATGGTGAATCAATAAGACTGAGTAAGGAGAAATACTATCTAGATCTTAAATCTCTAAATATAATGAAGAAGTGGCAGATATTGTTCAGAGTTACTCCAGCAATAAGCGCATTAATTGTTATGTTTATAAGAAACTATATTTTTAGAGATGAATTTTTAAAAGAGAATGTTGTGGTTTTTATTTTGCTATTGTTGTTGCTTTTTGTGATTTTTGGTTATGTTATTGAGTTTATAGCTTTTAAAAAGTTTAGGGATTACTTAAGGAAAACTTAGGGTTGTAATTTGTTTGGCTGATAAATTAATAAAAAAAGTCAAAAGAATTATTTTGCTCAATTTTAACTGAAAGTTCCGTTTTTAAAGTAAGACTTTAATAGCGGGACTTTTTTGATATAAGTATTTAAAAAATAAAAATATATTATAATTTAGTTAGAAACTAAGGAAAAGGGCACTATAAAATTGAACTTTAATCGATAATTTTTCTTATTTTCATTCATAGTTCCGTTTTGTTTTTTTGAAATAGTCCTGTTAGTTTTGTAATTTAGATTCGTTTGAGCGTAACTTGAGATACCGTCAACATCTTTAGTTTGTTTAACTCAAACGTTTTTTTATTTAATCCAAGTACTTCAAATACTTGATATTGTGATTTATAACCTAAAGACTTTCTAGAATAGTTATTCACATTTATATCTATTCCTTTGGGTGTACATTCTCTAAAATGTGAATGATTTTTTCACACGCTCCTTTTTGATCGCTTCTTCTAGATTCGCAATAAAATAATTCAGATAAAATTTTTCCAGTTTCGCAATTTGAAACAATGGAATTAGGAGTAAACTGTTCGCATAAATCATTACAGTTTCCGTATCTACAATATTTGCATTTACCAAACTGACATGTATCACATAAGTGCATTTGAGTACATTCAATCTGCTTACAACAAATATTTTTTTATTTGCACGATTATACAGTTTGCGATGGGTTTTGATTTCATAGGAAACATCTCTTGGGTCTCTGACTAGAGTGGATGCAATATCTTTTAAGTTTTTCTTTTCATTTAACATAATTTCAATTTGATCTCTTTGTTTTTCAACAAGGTGGACATTACTAGCTTCCATTACATTTACTTTCTTTCTATTAACAGGCCCGACTATATTGTACAAAACGGAAGTTTCAGCGATAAATACAAGTGAAACGGAATTTTCAAAAATAATTGAGGGGAAAGTTATTTTCTAAAAAAAATAGTAAATTTATACACATAAATGAAATATTGTGTGTTATAATAATAAGGCTTATAAGGAGGTTATCATGGCTTCAAGAGAAAACATCATCTTCAAGTGTTCAGTTTGTAGTGAAGAGAATTATTTAGGTAGTCGCAACAAACGTAAAAACCCTGAAAAAATGATTATTAAAAAGTATTGTTGGAAATGCAATAAGAAAACAGATCATAAGGAGAAAAAATAAAGCCAATAGGCTTTTTTTCTTAATCTAGAATATGGAAAAAATTAAGACATTTGTTGATAACAAAATTATGAATAATACTTATCTTCTTATCAAAGATGGTAAGTGTTTAATTATCGATCCTAGCTTCACTACTAAAAAAATAATAAGTTATATTAAAGAAGAAAATCTGGAATTATTAGCTATTTTATTAACTCATGGACATTATGATCACTTTGCAGGCGTTGATATCTTAGGAGAAATCTTCAATTGTGACTATTATATAAGTGAGGAGGATGAAGGATTTCTATCTGGATATGAAAGTAAATTCTTTGGACACGAAGTAAAACAATTGCCAAAGTTTTATCCTGATTATCATCTTGATATTGGTGATTTCCATATTGAATTGATGAAAGTTCCTGGACATACTCCTGGATCTGTAATCCTGATTTATGAAGATAAAATGTTCACCGGTGACTTTTTATTTGCTGGTGGTATCGGAAGGACCGATCTCCCTAAGGGAAGTGTTAAAGATATGCAGAAATCTTTAGAGATGCTAAAGGATATTAAAGTTGAGTATTATATTTATCCAGGACATGAAGAAACTAGTGTTCTTAGTAAAGAGTTAAAAAGAAATCCTTATTTGAGATAAAATTGATAAATTTGTTGACAGCATTAATAATAAGTAATGCCTTGGTTGTGATTTCTAATAGATATTGTTTTAAACATGAAGAGAAAATAACCATAATTAACTTTATTCCAATAGTTAATTATGGTTATTTATTAGGAAAAAATAAACTTATGGTACTTATTTTAAGTTTTCTAGTTAGTTATTTTACTTTATTGAATTTACCCCATAATTATTATGGATTATTTCTATTAATCACAATTTCAGTTTTGATAGTATTATCTATCATTGATTATTGGATGTATATTGTAAGTTTTGAATTTCTACTAATTTTAAGTTGCTTGAGTATTTACAAAGTCATTCTGTATTCCCATTTGACAATCTTTGATCATTTCTTTGGAGTTTTTATTTATAGCTGTTTTATGATTTTAGTTAATCTAATTAAGAACAATAGTTTTGGAAGAGGGGATATAAAGCTTGTTGCGATTTTGGGATTATTTTTTGGTTTAGATGGCATAATTTCAATCTTATTTTCTTCAATAATAATTGGTGGAATTATTGGTTTATTTTATATAAAATCTAAAATTAAGATAATACCTTTTGTCCCTGCGATATGTTTGTCTAGTATTTTAGTGTTAACTAATCATAATTATATTTAGAGTGCTAATTAGCACTCTTTTTTTAGGATTACTTAGTTTTTCTAGGTATAAAGTAGTAATGGATAAAATATTAAACTTAGTATTGAGCTACGCGTTTGAAAACAAGTGTAGTGATATTCATATCTCTGTTAAAGAAAAGGTGATAAAGCTTTCTTATCGCAATAAGGATGGTTTAGTTGAAAGTAATTATGGTTTATCTTTGACTTTTGTTAATCATTTACTATACATTTCTAACTTAGATATTTCATTAAACGGAAAGCCTCAAACTAGTGTTTTTGAGTATTTCTATAATTATCAAAAGTATGCAATCAGAGTTGCATGTGTCTCTGCTTTTAATAATCTAAGTATTGTTTTAAGAATTTTAAATCAAGAAGTCTTTAAAGAGTTTGACGATTTAACCGATGATAGTAAATCTATTGAGTTGTTTGAAACTTTTAAGAGCTATGATTATGGAATAATTATGATTTCAGGTCCAACTGGTAGTGGAAAGACTACAACCGCTTATACCTTATTAAAGAGTTTTGTTAATAAGGCTATATACACTATTGAAGATCCAATTGAAATATTTACTGACAAGTTTATACAATTACAATTAAATAGTTCTTTGGGTTTTGATTATCACAGTGCTATAAAGCAAATTTTAAGGCATGATCCTGATGTTATTTTTATTGGAGAGGTAAGAGATTCAGTTAGTGCACAAATAGCAGTTAGATGCGCTTTAAGTGGACATTTAGTAGTATTAACTGTTCATAGCGCAAGTTGTTACTCAACGGTCAAAAGATTTTTAGATTTTGGAGTTAATAAAGATGATTTAAAGGAGGTGTTGAAAGCCATTGTTAATCAAAGACTACATTATCAAGATAAAGTGGATAGATTTTATGCAAGATATGAAATCGCTACTGAACAAGGAATTAACATTTAAAAAACAAGAGAAGTTATCGATAGGTGAAATCAGGATTATACTATCTTATTTGGAATCTGGCTATTCATTTAATCAAGTTTGTGATTTTTTAGAATTTGATAATACTGAAAAAGATGCAATATTGTTTTTTAGAAATAGAAATTTACAGTTAGTAGGATATTTTTTAAATCATATAGATTTAATTAATTCATTGAAGTTATATCTAACTGCTATGGAATTCAAAGTTGATTTTAAAAAGAAGCTTTACAAGTCTATTTCATATCCGGGATTACAGCTAATATTAACATTTATTCTTTCTTTGGTTGCTCAAAATTGGCTATTTCCATTACTGCTAGATTTAACTAATAGTATGGGTGTGGTTAGTGAAAACAATTATTTATTTATTTTTATTAGTATAGTTAATGTTTTAATTATCACAAGTTTAATTTTCTTTCTATTTATGTGGTTTATATTTAATTATTTTGAATCTACTATTCTATTTAAGTTGTTGAATCTAAAGTGTTTTAAATTAGTAAAAGAGATTATTGTAATTAAATTGTTATTGTATTTTAATTCATTTTATCGAAGCTTTAATAGTTTTGAATTGTTAGTTAAATTAATGAGAAAGATCCCTAATGAAAGGATTGTTTGTAATTTTATGGATATTATACATTTTAGATTACTTGAAGGTATTACTTTATCAAAAACTTTTGAAGTATTGGATAGTAAACTAGGAAAGTTGGTAAATTTCGGAAGTAAAACAAATAATCTTAATAATCTATTAGAAATATTTCTTCTAGAGAAAAAAGAAAGATTATTTATAATTATTAAACGAATCGGAATGAGTGTTCAATTGTTTAGTTATTGTTATATTGGATTAATTATTGTTTTAGTATATCAACTAATGTTGATGCCATTACAAATGGTAGAAAGGATGTAAATGAAAAATTCAGGATTTACTTTATTAGAAATGATTATAGTTTTAGCAGTAATTTGTTTAGTCTTTGTTTTAACACTCCCAAACATTCAGCAAAAACAAGAAATAATAAATAGTAAGGGATGCGAAGCATTAATCGAAGTGGTAAATAGTCAGATATTGTTATATAAAATCGAGACTGGAGAAGAAGTCACAAGTATTGATGATTTAATTGATGAAGGATATTTAAAAGAAGAGCAAGCCAAGTGTAACGACGGAAGGGTCATCGATATATTTGATGGCGAAGCTGAGGCTAATTAATGTTGATATGTATTTTTGTCTCCCTAACGATATTAACAACTGTTATTGGCTTTGGCTTGCCTGGTTATGATATTGATTTAGATGTTAATAAACCATATATTTTTCAAAGTGAATTAATTTATGCACAGAGTGAAGCGTTGATAAATAATAAGGAATATGAAATTGAAAATATAAGTTTTAACTCTTCAGGAAATGTGAATAAAGCTCAAACAATTGAATATGAACATAAAGAATTAGTTTTATTCTTAGGGTGTGGCAGAAGTGAAATCAGATAAGGGATTTGTTCTTATTGATGCTTTAATGGGAATCTTTATTATCTTATGCTGTATCTATATACTGACATTATTTGTCGATGTTTATTATCATTTTAATCAAATAGAGTATGCAGAAGAAATCAGCGGGCTTTATTAATTTAGAAATCATCCTCTATTTATCAATTGCATTATTACTAGTTAACATTTTGGTTCCAGCAGTTAGATTAATTAGTTTAATCTCTTTTGATAGCGTCGAAATTCAAAATAGATTAGGAATTATCCAAATCAGGAAACATTTAAATTATGCTTACTACATAGAAGTCTATGATGATTATTTAGAATATTATATTAATGATAAACAATATACACTTTCTTTAGTTAACAATCGACTTATTCAGCAACCAGGAACATTAATATTTATGCTGGATTTACAAGAAGTTGAGTTTTTCCAAGATGATTTTACTGTTTATTTAAAATATTTAGAGGATAAAACATATTATGAACAAATTGTTACATTCAGATAAAGGTTTTGTTAGTATTGTAGCTTTAATGTTTTTAGCTTTGGTATTAGCCTTTGTGGGCTCATCATTACTTGTGATTAATAATTACTTAATGACTATTAAAAATATTAATGATTTTAATAATGATAGCGTTGTTGAGACTTATGCAATTAAATATGCTCAGTATTTGTGGGATGAGTATGCAGAAGAAGATTATTGCGAATTTTATGATGAATATGAAATTTGTTATGAATTCGATTACTTGGATGGAAAAATTACTATTGAAAATCATAATGGTTTTAAAACAATTAAATTAGAGTATGATGATTCATATTATGCGATTAAGAAAATCTCGATCAAATATGAAGAATATTATTGAATTTAACAATAAAATCACTTGTATAATTTGACAAAAGTTTATAATCATTTAAAATGTATACTAGGTAGGTATAATATGATAACAGTAAATGATTTAAAACCAGGCGTTAGTATTTTATATGATAATAATATTTATACAGTAATTGATATTTCTCATAACAAAACTGCAATGCGTCAAATGATTATTAAAACAAAAGTAAAGAATTTAAGAAGTGGATCAATTGTAGAGCTATCATTCACAGGTGGTGACAAAGTTGATCAAGCACATATTGATAAGAAAGAAATGCAATATCTTTATGATGCTGGTGATGAATTAGTTTTCATGGATAATGAGACTTATGAACAAATCGAAGTTCCTAAATCTAGTTTAGAATGGGAAATGAAATTTTTAAAACCTAATAATAATGTGAATATTCAAATGTATAACGGTGAAATATTAGGTGTAATTTTACCAGATAAAGTAGCTTTACAGATTGTAGAATGTGAACCTGCAGTAAAAGGTGATACAGCTACAAGTGCTAGTAAGAATGCTACTTGTGAAACTGGATTAGAAATAAGAGTTCCACTTTTTATTAATCAAGATGAAATGGTTTTAGTTTCAACTTCAGATGGTAAATATTCAAGTAGAGCTTAATAATTAAAGCATTAACCTCAGGGTAGGGTGAGATTCCCGATCGGTGGTATACCCCACGAACGTTAGTTGAACTGGTGAAATTCCAGTGGCGACAGTATAGTCTGGATGGAAGAGGAAAGAAATGAATAAAAAATATGTTTACATGTCTTTAATGATAGCTGTTGGCTATCTTCTTATGTTTTTCCAAGTGCCGCTACTACCAGTAGCGCCTTGGATGACAATTGATTTTAGTTTTATAGTAGTTTTGGTAATTGCTTTAGCATATGGCAATGTTGATGCTTTAATAGTTACAATAATAATAAATTTGCTGAATTATTTGTCAGTTGGAAGTCCAGTAGGGCTGCCTGTTGGACAGATTTCAAATATAGTCGCAATTTTTGGTTATTTAAGCATTGTTGTTTATTGGCAAAAAAGAGACAAATTTTTAACGGGGGCAATCATAGGGTCATCAGGTATTGCTTTTATTATGTCTGTATTAAATTATTTATGGATAACTCCTTGGTATTTCAGTATTTTGGGCATTCCGTTACCGACGGATTTCTTGTGGTATTGTGTTAGTGTTGTGGGAGTTTTCAATTTAATCAGATGGAGTATAATAGGAATTGTAAATTTAATTATGAAAAAAACACTACAAATCTTTGTTAATAGAATGAAATAATCTATAAATAGATAATTTTATTTGTTATAATTAAGTGAGGAGACTGATATAAATGGAAAAATTATCGAGAACTAAAAGGCTTGAAGGCCAGCGCGCTAATACTACTCTAGAAACAAACAAACAGGTTACACCTGTAAATAATATCAATACAAATAATAGTTATAATTTTCAACAACAAGCAACAATCCCTTCGCCTGTTCAACAGGAACCTAAAGCTTTTGTTAATCAAAATAATGATGTTTTTAATGATATATTAAAAGAAGCAAAACAATATAGCATTGATCAAGGTGTGCGAAATCACCAGGATACTCAAGTTAATATTTTGAACCAAATGCATGCAAATACATTTAATACAACATCTGTCCCTACATATGATATCCCAAAGGTGGAAGTACCAGTGATGCCTAACATCGATACGTTTGTAGTGCCAACAATTGAAAGAGTCACAGCTGTTGAAAGTCAATTTAATAATACCGATGATCAAAATGTTGGAATTGTAAATCCATTTCAACCACTTGAGCAAGGCACTCCAATAGGGTTTGAGGAAACAAGTAATAAAAATCCAATTTCTATGAATATTTTTGATAATTTAGAGAGTGTTGCGCCAGTTATTAATACTAATATCGAGTTAAATGATATCTTTGCCACTGCTCCTATAGTTGAACAACAGACACAACAATCTAAAGTTATGAGCCCTTTTGGACCTTCTAGTCAACCGATTGTAGATGCCGATAAAGTTTTTGAAGAAACAGTTAGAAATGAAGCAAAAAATATTTTCAATAGTAATAATCCTGCTAATATAGAATCTACACTTAATTCAATATTAGATTCAGAAAATAATACTGATGCAGTTAATGAGTCAGTAGAGAATGTATCTTTTGTGACAGGGAAGTTATCTACTGTTACAAATAATGACTTTACAACTTCTATCTCAGGATCAAGTATTGAAAGTGGAATGGATAATGCGATGAAAGAGAAAATCATGGCAGAAACAAAACAAATTCAAATAAGAATTCAAGAATATGAAAATGAACTTCAAGACGGTGCGACACCTAATTATACAAATAAGATCATGAATATTGTATTGGTAGTTCTTATATTGTTTATTTCAGTGGCATTAATATTTTTAATTTATTGGATTTTAAATGTCCAAGGAATTATCTAATGAATATTAACATTGCAATAGATGGACCCAGTGCTGCTGGTAAATCAACAATTGCTAAGATCGTTGCAAAAAAATTAAATTATCGTTACTTAGATACTGGTGCTATGTATCGTTGTGTAGCGTTGAAGGCTAAAAAATTAAATTTAGATATTAAAAATGAAGGGGAAATAATGGCGATGTTAAAGAACACCATTATTTCTTTTGATACAAGTCAGAACATTTATTTAGATAATGTTGATGTTAGTTCTGAGATTAGAGAGAATGATATTTCATTCATAACTTCAACAATTTCACTTTTAAAAAAAGTAAGAACTGATATGGTTGACAGGCAGAGAAAGATTGGGCGAGATTTTCCGGGAATAATAATGGATGGACGCGATATCGGAAGTGTAGTGTTGCCTGATGCTGAACTTAAAATATTTTTAGTTGCTGACCCTGTTGTGAGAGCAAAACGACGTTTTTTAGAACTGCAAAGTAAGGGTCAAAACTGTGATTTAGATTATATTATTGAAGATATAAATAAAAGAGATATACAAGATACCACAAGAGCAAATTCTCCTTTAGTTAAAGTTGAGGATGCTATAGAGGTTGATACTAGTGATTTGACAATCCAAGAAGTAGCGGATTTGATTGTTAATTTAGCTATTGAAAGGGGTGCTTAATATGATTGCTGGAGTATTGGCTATTGTTGGAAGACCAAATGTTGGAAAATCAACAGTTTTTAATCGTTTAATTGGTGAGAGATCTGCCATTGTTGATGATCAACCAGGAGTAACTAGAGATCGCATTTATGGAAAATGTGAGTGGTTAACCAAAGAATTTAGAGTTATTGATACTGGTGGTATTCAAATTGAAGACCAACCTTTTCAAAAAGAGATTAAAATGCAGGTAGATATCGCAATTAATGAAGCTGATACTATTCTTTTTGTGGTTAGCGGACAAGAAGGTGTTACTGATGATGATGTTTTTATTGCAAGGTTACTTCAAAAGAGTAAAAAGAATGTTATTTTAGGGGTTAATAAGATCGATGATGTAGCTCAAATTAATAATATTTATGATTTCTATAATTTAGGAATTGGTGAGCCAATAGCTATTTCTGGAGCGCATGGAATTGGTATAGGAGATATATTAGATACTGTAGTTGATTCATTTCCAGAAAAAGATGTTGATGAGTATCCAGGGATGATAAAGTTTGCAGTTATTGGCCGACCAAATGTTGGAAAATCTTCTTTAGTTAACGCATTATTAAAAGAGGATCGTGTAATTGTTTCTGATATTGAAGGTACTACAAGAGATGCGATCGATACAAGTTTTAAAGCTGGTGATGACGAGTATGTCGTTATCGATACTGCGGGCATTCGAAAAAAAGGAAAAATCTTTGAGGGTGTTGAAAAATATTCTGTATTAAGATCACTTAGAGCTATTGAGAGATCTGATGTTGTTTTGGTTGTCTTGGATGGTGAAAAAGGAATTAGTGAGCAAGACAAACATGTTGCCGGTTATGCAGCTAATGCTGGAAAAGGGATTATCATTGTTTATAATAAGTGGGATGCTGTCGAAAAAGATGAGCGCACTATGAATGTCATAACTCAAAAAATACGTGCTGAATTCCTGTATTTAAGTTATGCACCTATCGAGTTTGTTTCTGCTAAGAATAAAAGTAGAACCCATTTACTGTTGCCTTTAATTAAAGAAGTTTATGATAGTAGTAGATTAAGAATTGCAACTAATGTTTTGAATGAAGTAATTTTAGATGCTCAGTTAATAACCCCTCCTCCTACGCATAATGGTAAGAGATTAAGAATTTATTATGCATCACAAGTAAGTATTGATCCGACATTAATTGTATTATTTGTAAATAATCCCGAGTTATTACATTTCAGTTATCGTCGTTATTTAGAAAATCGTTTAAGAGAAGCCTTTGAATTTAAAGGTATTCCGATTAATATTTCCGCAAGGGCAAAGGAGTAAATATGAAGATTGTTGTTGTAGGTAGTGGTAGTTGGGGAACTGCACTAGGGCAAGTTCTTGTTGATAATGGACAAGATGTTAGAATTTATGGAATCGATATTGATGAGATAATAGATATTGATAAATATCATCAAAATAGTAAGTATTTTGATAAGTTAGATTTGAATCCTAATTTAAGAGCAACTAATGACATTGATGTTATTAGTGAAGCAGATGTAATTATTTTAAGTCTCCCATCATATGTTTTAGATGATTTTTGTCTTCAAATTAAAGATATGGTAAAAAAACCAGTTATTTTAGTTAATACTGCTAAAGGTTTTCATCCGACTACTTTTAATAGATTGAGTACAAGTATTAGGGAACATTTCCCTAATAAGGATGAGGTATCTTTAGTTAGTTTAATCGGACCAAGTCACGCTGAAGAAGTGGTAGAGCGCTTTTTAACTGTTGTTAGTGCTGTTAGTGATGATATTCAAGCAAGCACGACTGTTCAAAAACTATTCTCTAATAATTATTTTAGAGTTTATACTTCTGATGATGTTATTGGGTCAGAAATAGGTGTAGCTTTGAAAAATGTTATGGCTATCGCTAGCGGAATCATGGCAGGACTTGAATTAACTGGTGATAACGCTAAAGCGGCACTAATGACAAGAGGCTTAGCTGAAATAGTGAGATACGGGATCGCTAATGGTGGTAAGTCTGAAACTTTTTTAGGATTGACCGGTATTGGTGATTTAATTGTTACATGTACTAGTAAACACTCGAGAAATTTTCAAGCAGGATTTATGATTGGCAAACATGATAGTGCTGAATACTTTTGGGAAAATAATAATAAAACTGTTGAAGGGGTGAATGCTTGTAAGATAGTTTATCAAGAAGCTAAGAGATTGAATGTTGAAATGCCTATTGTTAATCAAGTATATAAGGTATTATTTGAGAAAGGTATACCTTCTCAATCAATCGATGAATTAATGGGTAGAGATTTAAAGAAAGAGAGTGTTGACAACTGATTGTTAGTGTGTTAATATCTTATAGTAATTAGTAGAAAGTAGAATTCATTCTCACCCGATTGCTCAAGGCTTTGGGTTATGCTACATAACAATAATAATTGTTTAAGCGGATGAATCTCTATTTATCCGCTTTTATTTTATTCAACCGTAGGAGGTGAGCTATATTAGCAGAAGAAATGGCCCTGAAGACTTAGTTAATGAAAATATTCGGTTTAAGGAAGTGTTGGTTATTGACCATACAGGAGAACAGTTAGGGATCTTATCAAGAAATGAAGCTTTAAATAAAGCTTATGATTTGGAATTGGATTTAATGTGCGTAGCTCCAAATGGCAACCCACCAGTATGTAAAATTCTAGATTATGGAAGACATCGCTTTGAACAACAAAAGAAAGCGAAAGAATCTAAAAAGAATCAACACGTTACTGAAATTAAGCCAATTAGAGTTTCACCAGTTATTGACAAGCATGACTTTGAAACGAAATTAAAACATGCTAGAAAATGGTTAAGTGAAAATAATAAGGTTAAGGTTGACATGCGTTTCCGTGGAAGAATGATGACACGACAAGATGTCGGTCTACAAGTAATGAATAATTTTATTGAATCAACAGCGGACTTAGGAACTGTTGAAAAGAAACCGGCATTAGAAGGCAATATCATGTCAATTGTTATTGCTCCAAAGAAAAAATAAGGAGGATTAGCTTATGCCAAAAATGAAAACAAAAAAAGCGTTAGCAAAACGTGTAAAGAAAACAGGTAGTGGAAAATTAAAACGTAGTTGTGCTTATACTTCACATTTAGCACCTCGTAAAACAACAAAACAAAAACGTCATTTAAGAAAAGCTAGATTAGTTTCTGCGAGTGATTTCAAACGTATCAAACTAATGCTATCTGCGTAGGAAGAGGAGGAGTTAAAGAATGCCAAGAGTTAAAGGTGGTCCAGTTACAAGACAACGTCGTAAAAAAGTCTTAAAGTTAGCCAAAGGTTATTTTGGTTCAAAACATTTATTATACAAAACAGCTAATGAACAGGTAATGCATTCATTCAAGTATGCATATATCGGTCGTAAACAATTAAAACGTAATATGCGTAAATTGTGGATTGCAAGAATTAATGCTGCCGCAAGAATCAATGATATTAGTTATTCTCAATTAATGCATGGTTTAGCTTTAGCAAAAATCAGCATTAATCGTAAAATGCTTTCTGAGATTGCAATTCATGATGAAAAAACTTTTGCTACTATTTGCACTAAAGCAAAAGATGCTATTAAAAAAGCAAAATAAAACAATTAAAGGTTGCGATGCAACCTTTTTTTAATGATATAATTTAATTAAGAGGTGACTTATGAAAAAAGTAATATTGATACTATTTTTGTTGTTTGCAATTTTAGGTTGTGAAAAAGATAAAGAAATTATTAGAGATTTTAATTACAATGAAATTGCAACTATAGAAGAAATAAAATTTGAGGTGGGAACAGTTTTAATCTCGATGGATTCAGGCTTAGATTTACCAGGAAAGAATAATGAATATGCTTTATTTGAAATTACTATAACAAATGAATCACACGAAAAAATGTCTTATGATTCTAATGATTGGACAATTGTAAACAGTGTAGGTCAGGAAACCGCAGTTCTTAATGATGGTTTAGGAAATGGTAATCTTATTAGCGGTGGAAGTGTCTCTGGTTATTTACTATTTCAAATCCCTGTTAATGATAGTGATTTTTATCTTTATTATTATAAAGATGGAATGAAAAATGAAGAGTATAGTATTTCATTTTATTTTCCTAATTCAATTAATCCTGTTACTAGATTAGATTCAGTTAAAACTCTAATTGGCAAATCAGCTAGTTTAGCCGACGAGATGTTTGGTGGAGATTACAAGATTACAAGTGCACATGGAATCCCTTATGCAATGGACTTTGGAAATGGAATTTGGGTATGTTTAGAAGAGTATGATGAATTATATGACATTAGTGAATTCCGTGTGAGTGCAATCTCTGTTAATGATAGTGATGCTTTGATAAATGGAATCCAATTAGGAATGGACGTTGAAACTCTGAATTTAATACTTAAAAGTCCTATAAATATAGAGGTTGGTATGGAAGGGGATAAAATTGCTTATTTTAAGGATGATGGATACCATTACTACTTATCGTTTAATGATAACGGAAAGTTGTCCCACTATTTAATCAAATAATCATATGAGATAAAATAAAAATGTGTTATTAACACATTTTTATTTTTCTCTAAATTAGTTTGAATGCTTCGTCGATATCTAGCAATTCTACATCTTGTTTATCACGATATTTAAGTTCTACTTTATTATCAATAATATGTTTTCCAACTACAATCCTTAACGGGATTCCTATTAAATCTGAGTCTTTAAATTTAACACCAGGTCTTTCATCTCTATCATCTAATATTACTTCAATTCCAGCAGTTAAACATTTTTGATATAAATTATTAGCATACATTAATTGTTGTTCATCTTTTGTTGAAATAACAATAATAGAAGCTTTGTAAGGAGCAATTTCTTTTGACCAGATTAGACCATTATCATCATGAAATTGTTCAGCTAATGCCGCAATGCAGCGTCCAACACCAATTCCATAAGAACCCATATAGACATCTTGCAATTCATTGTTAGAGTCTGAATATTGTAAGTTTAAAGCTTTAGAATATTTAGTCCCCAATTTAAATGTATTACCAATTTCAATACCTTTTTTAAAGTAAATGTTACCACCGCAAATAGGGCACTGATCATTTTCTTTAATGTTAGTAATATCAGCAATCTTAAACACATTAAAGTCTGTAATATTAACATTAATAAAATGATAATCTTTTTGATTTGCTCCCACAACAAAATTACTCATATTAGGAATACTTTGATCAACAATAACTTCACAATCAATTCCAATAGGTCCTGCAAATCCAACTGGAGCTTGAGTGACCTTGAATACTTCTTCCCCTGTAGCGATAGTAATTTCATTAGCATCTAATAACTTTCTAACTTTAGTTTCATTAACTTCACAATCACCACTAACTAAACATGCGAACAATTTTCCGTCAACATTATAGATAATTGTCTTAACAAACTTATTAGCTTCTAGTCCTAAAAAATTAGAAACTTCTTCAATCGTTTTAACATCAGGAGTATTAATTAAAGTTTTCTCTTTTTCTTCTTCTTTTTCAATATGCTTAGACACACACTTTGAAACTTCGATATTAGAAGCATAATCACACTTATCACATAGAACTAGAACATCTTCACCGATATCACTGATAGCCTGCCATTCTTCAGATAATAATCCACCCATAATTCCAGTGTCAGCAGTGACTACTTTATAGTTTAAACCCATTCTATCAAATGAATTCTTATAACCATCAAACATTTTCTTATAAGAAATATCTAAGCCCTCTAAATCAGTATCAAATGAATAAGCGTCTTTCATTAAAAATTCTTTGACTCTAATTAATCCGTAACGAGGGCGAGCTTCATCTCTGAACTTATCTTGAAATTGATATAAATTAAATGGCATATCTTTATATGATCTTATCTTCATTCCAGCAGCAACCGCAAATAATTCTTCGTGTGTAGGACCAAGAACGAAAGGTTTAGTGTATCTATCCTTTAATGAAAACATACTAGTTCCAATTATATCTCTTCTTCCGCTCTCAATGTAGTATTCTTCACTTATTAAAGCAGGCATAAACACTTCTTGTGCGCCTGTTTTGTTCATTTCTTCTCTAATGATATTTTCAATATTTTTTAGTACTTTAAATCCAAGGGGAAGATACATATAAATTCCTGAAGATGTTTTTTTAATGTATCCTGCACGAACTAACAAGTTACTACTAGTTGAATCTTCGTCTTTTACATTTTCTCTTAATGTGTAAAAATAACTTTGACTTAATTTCATTTTGTTTTCTCCCTTTATTAACTTAAATATTATACCACAAAATAATTATCATAATATTGATAAAAATAATCTAAGCATTAAGTAAAGACATAAAAAAAGGCTGAACATTTCATTGTTAAGCCTCAAATTAGTTTAATTAGTTACTGTAGTTTATTTACTTAATTTATCAGCTAAATATAAGCCATTCGCTGCTGCTTGAGATAAAGATCTAGTGACACCTGCTCCATCACCAATAACATATATATTCTCAGTTTTATCCAATAAAAAGTCATTGAATTTTGGTCTTGCTGAATAATACTTACATTCAATACCATATAATAAAGTATCGGTATTAGCCATGCCAGGAGCTATTTTATCTAATGCATAAATTGTTTCAATAATATTATCTAATTGTCTTTTAGGGATACATAGACTTAAGTCACCAGGAACTGCTTTTAAAGTAGGGGTAACTGTTGATTTAGAAAGTCTATTTTCATCAGTTCTACGACCAGAAACTAAATCGCCAAATCTTTGTACTAAAACATTACCACCACTTATCAGGTTACCAAGATGTGCTACTTGTCGAGCATACTCAATTGGTTGATTGAATGGTTGAGTGAATTTGATAGTAGATAATAATGCGAAATTAGAATTGCTCGATTTCTTGTCTTCCTCTTTAAATGAATGGCCATTAACTGACAAGATATCATTTGTGTTTTCTGTTACTACATAGCCGCGTTCATTGAAGCAGAACATTCTAGTAACATCACCATATCTTTTTGAACGATACCAAATCTTTGGTTCATAAATTTTTTCACTGAAATGTTCCCAAATAATTGATGGAACTTCAACTCTAACTCCTATGTCAACTTGATTGTTTAACAGTTCAATTTTGTTTTTATGGCACCATTCGCTTAAAAAACCGCTGCCTGATCTTCCTAAAGCAAGTATTATCTTTTTAGAATTAATTTTGACTTGTTCCCCATTTTTAAGGTATGTAATTTCATTGTTATCTTTGTTTACATCGATCACTTCAGCTTCAGTAATAATTTCAATTTTCGTTTTTAAATCGTATATTAGGTTAGCCATCGTGCTTAAGTTAGCGTCAGTTCCTAAATGTTTAACAATGGCTTGATTCATATGTAAGTCATACTGAAGACATAATTTCTTTAATTCATCATCAGGATAATATACATCTTTTGTTGCGCCGAAGTTAACTAGAATATCATCTGCTTGTCTGATATATTTTAATAAATTATCATTTCCGATAAATTCATTTAACCAACCACCGTACTCGTGAGAAATAATATACTTACCATCACTGAAAGCTCCGGCTCCAGCCAAACCTTCCATAATGCAACAATTAGGACATTTAATGCATTTATCAACTTTCTTATCAATGATTGGGCACTTACGCTTTAAGATATCTAGACCTTTTTCAATTAAAGTAATTTTTAAATTTGGATTATTTTCAAATAAGCGATAGCCGCACATCAGTCCACCGATACCGCCACCGACAATAATTACATCTTTCATATTCAATTCTCCTTACGAAAATATTGTAGCACATACTAACAAAAATGCTTACTTAAAGATAAAATTAAGTTATAATAATAATATGAATAAATTAAAGAAACTCTTTAATAGCTATTATTTCAACTTTGGTTTAATAGCATTAGCTACAATAATGGTTCTGTATTTTACACTTAGAGATAACTTCGAACAAATTATCGAGGTTATTAGCCAGGTTAATGTTTGGTGGTTAATCATCACAATTTTATTGACTATTTTAGTGCAATTGTTTATAGGTGCTATTTTACAGATACTAGCAAATATCTCGAACCCATCTTATTCCTTGATAGATGGTTTTATAAATGCTTTAACTGCTACTTTTTTTCATGGAATCACCCCATCAAGTAGTGGAGGACAAATTGCTCAAATTTATGTCTATCGTAAACAAGGTGTTAAGATTAGTGATAGTTTATCGATATTGTTAATGGATTTTATTCTTTATCAAAGTACTTTAGTTGGTTTAAGTGCAGTTTTTTTGATTATAAAATTTGATTATATTTCTACTAACTATAATGCAATATATTGGTTGGTTTTATTAGCATTTTTAGTTGACAGTTTTTTTGTTGTCGCATTATTCCTTCTAAGTAGTTATCCAAAAATATACACTTGGGTCTCTCATCAAGGATTAAATATTCTATCTAAGATAAGAATAATTAAGGATCGTGAAAGTGCATCTGTAAAATTAGATGAGAGTCTATCTAGTTTTCAAAATGCTTGGAATGAAATTAGGAAACAACAAGGAGTAATGTTTAAAGTTGTAATTCTAAACATACTAAGATTAACTACTTATTATGCGATTCCATTTTTTGTGTTTTTAGCACTTAATGCAAATTTATCATTTAGTAATTTCTTTGATATTTTGTTACTTACAAGTTTTGTTAGTGTTATTAATCATTTAGTTCCAATACCAGGAGCATCAGGAACAACTGAAGCAACTTTCTTAATATTTATGATTCCGATAGTTGGAGAAGTTTATGCAGTTGGCGGAGCTATAATTTGGCGTTTTATTACGTTCCACATTTTAATGGTATTTAGTGCAATCATATTTGCGATCTTTAAGAAATTTCATAGTAGAAGTGAGGTAAGTAAATGAGAATAGGATTATTCAGTGATACATATACACCAGAAATTAATGGAGTTGCAGTTTCTGTTTTAACTTTACAACAAGAATTGGTTAAACATGGACATGATGTTTTTGTAGTTACAACACATAACTCACTTTTACATACACAGAAGGATGGAAATATTTTAAGATTACCTGGAATTGAGATTAAAAAACTATATGGATATGTTATGTCATCTCCGTTCCAACTAATGGCAATTAATGAAGTTCGTTCAATGAAGTTAGACATTATTCATGTGCATACTGAATTCGGAATTGGGATATATGGAAGAATGATTGCTTACGCATTAAAGATACCTATTGTTTGCACTTATCATACTACTTATGAAGATTATGCTCATTACTTTTTTCCAACTCAATTTAAATCGGTTGATAAATTAGCTCGTAAGACAGTTGCTAGCCTTAGTAAGATGGCTGGAGATACTTGCCTTGAGATTATTTCTCCAAGTGAAAAAACAAAAGAATTATTATTAAATTATAATGTTAAAAAACCTATTACAGTTGTTCCTACCGGGATTGATTTGGCGAGATTTTCAAGAAAAAATATTGATAAAAATAGAGTTGAAAAATTAAAAGACAAGCTTAAACTTAAAGAAAAGTTTGTTGTTTTATTCATTGGTAGAATTGCTGAAGAAAAAAATATAGATATGTTGATCAGGGCTTTTCCTAAGATTGCAGAAACTAATAAGGATGCTCGCTTATTAATAGTTGGTGGAGGACCTTCACTTGATGGTTTGAAAGAACTTGCAGTTTCTTTAGATATTGATAAATATGTTGTCTTTACTGATAAGGTAGATAATATCGATGTTCCGATATACTATCAATTAGCTGATGTTTTTGTTTCTTCTTCAGTAACTGAAACGCAGGGATTAACATTTATTGAAGCTTTAGCTAGTGGCCTTGTTATCTATGCTAAAGATCGTTATGTAATTGGTGAGTTAATCGATGAAGGTAACAATGGCTATTTCTTTGATGATGTTGAGGATTTAGCAGTGCGCATTATTGAACATATGAATTTACCAAATGAAAAAAAGAATCTTATGATTGATAATGCTCTTAAAAAAGTAGAGGTTTTTGATAGTGAATATTTTTACCGAGAAATTTTTAAAGTTTACCAAAGAGTGGTTGAAAACTATAACTTACTTTATGAAATCATTAAAATTGGTCACAAAGTTGATTGTGTTGAGTTAACCTTAAAAAATGAAGTTGATAAAGTTAAAGTGTTAGTGAAGGTTGATACTTACTATGATTTAGGGATTAGAAAAGATCAAGTTATTACTAATGAAATGTTGGAGTATTTAAAGAATGAAGAACAAGTTACTACTGCATACTACATGTGTTTAAATAAAATAACTTTCAAAGACCGTACTGTAAAAGAAATATATGATCTATTGAATTTAAAAACAGAATTAAACATCAAGAGTATTAATGATATTGTTGAACAACTTAAAGAGAAAGGTTATCTTGATGACCAACGATATATTAGTGAATACCTTGGTAAGAAACAATTAATGCTTTATGGTGAAAAGAAGATAATTAGAAATCTTGTTAAAAAGGGTATCAATATGGATTTAATCAAGAAAACCATGGAGCATCGGGAAGATGTGGATGAATATGAAATTGCGAATCAATATCTAAACAAGATCGCCAGTTCTATTCGTGGAAAATCAATTAATGAAAAGAAGAATCTTTTAAAGAAAAGATTATTTACACAAGGGTTTTCTGAAGAGGTCACAAATCAAGCAATCAATGATTTTAATTTTAATGAGGATAATTTAGTAGAGTTAAATAATTTAGATAGAGCTGCTCATAAAGCTTATATAAGATACGCACGAAAGTACAGAGGAAGTGAACTGAGAAATAACCTATTTAGATACTTAGCAACAAAAGGTTATCGTTATGAAGATATTTATGTAATTCTAGATAAGATGGAGTGGAATGATGAAAATTAACCAATTAAAAGAGAAAACAGTTATTGATATTGATATGTTATTAACTAAATGCACAAAGGGCTCAACGGCTAATGGAGAACCATACTTATCTTTAACTTTAGAAGATAATTCAGGTAGTATTGATGGTAAAGTGTGGAATGTAAAACCAGTAACCGAAGAGAAGTGTAAGGTTGGAAAAGTTGTTAAGATACTTGCGAATGTTAATTTATACCAAGGTAATTTACAGTTAAAAATTAATGATGTAGTGGAACTTGATCAAAGTGGATTTGATTTAAATGAATTTATTAAAGCTTCGCCAATTAATCAGAAAGAGCTAAAAAAATCAATTGAAAGCACTATTGAAAGTATTAACAATCCAATTTTGAAGGATGTTGTTAAAACTATCGTTACTAAACATCAAGATAAAATATATGATTATCCTGCTGCTAGTCGTAATCATCATGATTTTAAAAGCGGTTTAGCTCTACACACTGTTGGGATGATTGAATTAGGAGAAAAGCTTATCGAGATTTATCCTAATGTTAATCGTGATTTATTATTATCAGGAATTATTCTCCATGATGTTGGGAAAGTTCATGAGTTAAATGGATTTGTAGCTACTGAATACACTATGGAAGGTCGTTTGATAGGGCATATTTCTTTAATGCATGCAGAAGTGTTTGAACTAGCTAATTCTAGAGGTTATAATGATAGCGAAGAGGTTATTCTGTTAAGACATATGATTTTATCCCACCATGGAGAAATGGCTTATGGGTCTCCGGTGGTTCCGATGATTAGGGAAGCTGAATTATTATCTTTTATTGATAATATTGATGCGAGAATGAATATGATTGATAAAGCTATAGGCGACTTAAATCAAGGAACATTCACCCAAAGAATTTTTCCACTTGAGAACCGATGCTTCTATAAACCTAAGGGAGATATCTAAATGAAAAAATACCTACTTGCGATTGATCAAGGAACTACAAGTTCACGTGCGATTATTTTTGACAGAAATTCTAATGTTGTCGCTGTTGCACAAAAAGAGTTCACACAGTATTTCCCTAAAGTGGGTTGGGTAGAGCATGACGCTAATGAAATTTGGTTATCTGTATTAAGTGTAATGGCTGAAGTTTTCGGGAGAAGTGGTATTAGTCCTAAAGAAATTGAAGCTATTGGAATAACGAATCAAAGAGAAACAACAGTGGTTTGGGATAAAATTTCTGGACTACCTGTTCATCGCGCTTTAGTTTGGCAATCGCGTCAAAGTAAAGATATATGTGAAGATCTTAAGAAAAATGGTTATTCTGAAATGATAAAAGAGAAGACTGGTTTAATTATTGATTCTTATTTTTCAGCTAGTAAAATCAAATGGATATTTGATAATGTTAATGGAACAAAAGAATTAGCTAATGAGAATCGTTTATTATTTGGTACGATTGATACTTGGTTATTGTGGAAGTTAAGTGGTGGTGAGTCTTATGCTACTGATTATTCTAATGCTTCTAGAACAATGCTTTATAATATTTATGAAAAAAAATGGGATGTTGAATTATGTAAATTATTTGATGTCCCTTTAAATATGTTGCCCGAAGTTAAGGATAGTAGTTGTATTTTTGGTCATACTTTGGAAGTTCATTTTTTTGGATGTAGGGTTCCGATAGCTGGTATGGCTGGTGATCAACAAGCTGCTTTGTTTGGGCAAACTTGTTGGAAAGCAGGTAGTGCTAAAAATACATATGGAACAGGGTGTTTCATGTTGATGAATACAAAGGATAAAGCAATTAAATCAACGCATGGGTTGCTTACTACTTTAGCCTGGGGAATTAATGGCCAAGTAGATTATGCTCTTGAGGGAAGTGTTTTTGTAGCTGGTAGTGCCATTCAATGGTTAAGAGATGGATTAAAAATTATTGATAAAGCTAGTGATTCTTATCAAGCTGCTGTCGATGCTAAAAGTGATAGTGCAGTAGTTGTGGTTCCTGCTTTTGTAGGGCTTGGTGCCCCGTATTGGAATGATCAAGTTGCAGGGGCTATTTTCGGATTGACTAGAGGAGCAACTGATAAACATTTAATAAAAGCAACCTTGGAATCAATTGCTTATCAAACAAAAGATATACTACAAGCAATGGAGAGAGATTCAGGAATAAAATTAGATAGCCTTTCTGTTGATGGTGGTGCTTGTGCTAATGATTATTTAATGCAATTTCAAAGTGATATTTTACAAGTTAATGTTGAAAGAAAAGAGGTGCTGGAAACAACAGCACTGGGTGCTGCCTATTTAGCTGGTCTGGCTATTGGTTATTTCAATAGTTTAGATGATATTAAAAATGCCATAAGTATTCAAAGAGTGTTCAAGCCTGAAATGGATAAAGAAAAAAGCAAGGATTTATATAAAAAATGGCAAATGGCTATAGAAGCTACTGCTAAATTTATCGTTTAATTGAGGAAAAAATGAAAGAAACAACAAATTGTATAAAAAATATTTTTAAAGGAAAAGTATTTGAAGTTCACAAAGACGAAGTAACTCTAGAGAATGGAACTATAACTAATAGAGAAGTGGTTAAGCATAATGGTGGAGTTTGTATTTATGGAGAAATAGATGGGATGATATTAATGGTTAAACAATATCGATATCCATTTAAAAGAGAGTTTGTTGAATTGCCTGCTGGAAAACTTGAGGTAGGAGAGAACCCTTATGATGCGGCTGTTCGTGAATTTAGAGAGGAGACTGGATATTTAGCGGGATCTTTAAACGAATTAGGAAGCTTCATTCCAACCTGTGCCTACAATACCGAGAGAATATATTTCTACCAAGCAATTGATTTAAAGTATATTGGAATGGACTTGGATGAAAACGAATTTTTAGATGTTGTGAAAATAAACAAGGATAAAGTGAAAGAAATGATACTTGACGGAACTATTCAAGATGGAAAAACTATGGCACTTTGTTTAAAAATATGGTCAAAATAAAAAAAATATTAACTAACTTACACCAAGAAAAATCTCTTATTAGGCACTTATTAATTGAAAATAATAAGAACTTTTCAGTAGATTATGCAGTTGTTGACATTAAAAAAGAACTAATGATTGAGACAGTTAGTGATGAAGAACTTCTCTATCAAACTTATTTAAAGTTAATTAGTTTAAAAGATAAACTTGATACTTATAAAAATTCTGTAGATTCACTTGAATTTAGTAAATCTCTCATTAGACTTTTAAAAATATTTCAAGAAAATGAAGTAGAGTTAGATAAGTATCCTGGAAACAGAGATATTTATCTTTTGTTAAATAGTTTAAACGAACTACCAACATATGAAAAAATGTTATTATCTAAATTGAATGATTACAATTATGAAAATGAAGTTTATAATTACCAAACAAATAATCTTATTGAGAAAAGAATAGTAGATAAATCGTCACCATTAAATATTACTACCCCTGATTCTAGTATTATTTTAATGAGAGCACTTAATAAAGCGGTTGAGGTAGAGTGGGTTGCACAGGATATAATTGTTAGAAATTTAAACCCTAATCAAATCAGAATTAGTTATCCAACTGAAATGGAGAATTTAGTTAGAAGTATTCTAGTAAGATATGGGTTAGGAGAATATCAAACATACAACAATGATGTTAAATTGTTTCTCAAGGTTGTAAATAATTACTATCAAAACGGAATAACTGATGACTTTCTTTTTGGAATTCTATCGACAATTATTAAAAATGGTAGTAGTTTAATAGAATTAATAAAATTAACTAAGATCCCTTTTTCTGAGTTGAAAAAAACTTTAGACTTTAATCTTGATAGTGATTATTCAGATCTTTTAGATAAATCTGAAATAGCTAGAATTGAGTTAATAGATTTTATTGATAAGTTAGACTCTTTAACGTTTAATAGTTATCAAAAGTATGTTAAAACTATTTATCAGTTGTCTGTTGAATATTTTAGTGATTCTCCTGAGACACTTTTATTGGTTAGAAATCAATTTAAAAAAATTAATAATGATTATTCAGACTCTTACTATGTGATTGTTGATTATTTATTAGATAAAGTTAAAAGAAGGTTCACAAGTTTAATTTCTTTAAATTCAAAACAAACTTTTTTAGTTAAAGATTATCATTATTCATTAGGTAATAAGGACGGCAATTTTTTAGAAAATTATCTTTACAATGATTTAATTGATGAGTATCAGGCTCAAAATTTAGGATTAATAGATGTTAAAGAGAGACAAGCTAATGCAATTACAAGAGCAAGAAACTCTTTTAAATCAAATAAAGAGACTATAATTTTATATAGTTGGATAGATTATAAGGGAAAACCAATCGATGCTCCATTGGAATTATTCGAGCACTTAAATGTCGATCCTAATATAGGTATAAATGCTGAAATAAAAACTGGTAGTTATCGTGCACCAATCAATGATTATCAAAGAAAAATTGATGTGAAGCAACTAATCATTAAGGATGGTAATTTACACGCTTCAATTTCAAGTATTGAAAAGTATACAAAATGTCCATATTCTTATTTTCTTCAAAAAGCTCTAAAACTCTACTCTAAGAACCCCTTAGGCATTGGTCCGATGCACCTTGGTAATATAATGCATAAAACATTAGAATTTTATTATCGCAATCCAAGTATTGATATTTCCCAATATCTTCAAGAAGCTTTTAAAAATAAAGATTTATATAGATATCATAATAACGACTATAAGTTAATAACAAAGTATTTAGAAAAACAATTAATTAATTCAATTCAGGCACACAGCTTGATAGAAACTGATGGATTATTTAAGAGTGTTGAATATGAAAGTGAGTTCGATAATATCATTATTAATACTCCATATTTTAATTATGTCTTTAGAGGAATTATTGATAGGGTTGATGAGTATCAGGATTATTTTGTAGTCAAAGATTATAAAACTGGAATAACCAGTTTTTCAGGAAAGAAATTTGTGAATGGATTAATGTTACAATTACCTACATATCTTTTGGCTTATAAAAATAAAACTAAAAAAAATCCGGTAGGCGCTTACTATTTGGTTTTAAGTAATGGTACTATTTCCTATCAAAAGTATGATTATAAAGTTAGTACGGGCTTAGAACTGTTTAATGAAGAAATAAGAATAAAAAAAGCATACAGATATAATGGTCTAACAACTAGTGATGATCCTATTGTAATTTTATCTTTAATTCCAAATATAATTGGAATTAAGGGTATCAGTAAACAAAAAAATCTAATTATTGATGGAGTTAATAATTATGATTTAGAGCGAACATTAAAGATTATTTACACAAAGATTGCTAAATCAATTAGCGAAGGTGATTTTTCAATAAGACCAGTAGAAGGTGGATGCAGTTATTGCGATTTTAAGAGCATTTGTAGCTTCAAAGGAAAATTTTGGAAACCTCAATTACCGAATTCTCCTAAAACAACATCAAGAATGAAGTTTGGAAAATTAATTGAGTTATTTAATAGTATAAACGGAGGTAGGAATGGAGTATAACCCTCAACAATTAGAAGCCTTAAAGAAACATGACCAAAATGTTCTAATAGCAGCAAGTGCTGGAAGTGGAAAAACTTTTATTTTGGTTAATCGAATAGTTAATTTTCTCTATGAAAATAAAGATGATATTGATAGTGTTTTAGTGCTTACTTTTACAGAAAATGCTGCTGCAGAAATGAAGAGTAGAGTCGCAAAGTATCTCAAAATGAAATTAAGTGATGATGAAGAAAATAATAAGTATATAAATAAACAATTAGCTAATTTACCTGGGAGTTATATCTCGACTTTTCATTCATTTTGTTTAAATGTTATCAAGAAATATTATCCAATAGTTTGTCTAGATTTAAAAACGGTTAACAATATTTTGGATACAAATTCAGTCAATAAATTAAAAAGAATAGCACTAGACAATATTTTTCTTGAATATAAAAACGACCCAAGATTCTTTGAATTATTTTATCAAAGCTCATCTAGTGCATTAGGCTTTGACAATGTAGAGAAAATAATTGAAGAATTTTCAAAAAAAATACTAGAATCTGAAAATCAAGATGAATTTGTCGAAAACTTAAAGAGACAGTATTCTTTTGATAACCCTCAAATCGCAAGTTATTTAAAAGATAAAATCGAGATTATCACGAAGTGCTTGTTAGAAATTAAGGAAAACAGTGATTACTTAAAAAAACGTTCAAGAACTGAAAGTAAGCTAGCTATTTTAAGAGATTCGATTGAAATTATCAATAGTATATACAATAAATATGATTATCAGTCATTTTATGAGGCGATGTTAAATTATTTTAAAATCAAAGACAGGAGTTTTAATACAGAAGATTTAGCATTAGGTCAAACTATAAGATTGTTAAATATTACAGAAAAAGAGATTTTAGGTTGGTTAAAGGATACTGAGGAATTACAAAGTGATTTTGACAAAATAAATAAATTAATAAGTTTTATTATTGAATTATCGCTTAAATTTAATGAAGAATTTTTAAGTGTAAAATCTAAAGTTGGAATCGATTTTAATGATATGGAATATTATTGTTTAAAAATTTTAGAGAATTCTGATTTCGATGTTGCAAACCAACTTAAAAAGCAGTTTAAAAATATATATATTGATGAGTTTCAAGATACCAACTACTTGCAAGATAAAGTTATAAATCTAATTTGTAGAGACTCAAATATTTTTAGAGTAGGGGATATTAAGCAGAGTATCTATGGTTTTAGAAATGCAAAACCTCAGTTATTTCTTCAATATTTGAAGGAAGATAATCAAAAGGTAATTAATTTAAATGTGAATTATCGTAGTAGTGCAAATATTTTAAATTTAGTTAATATTATGTTTCAAAAATTGTTTAACATTGATGGATTGGATAAAATTTTTGAAGAAAATGACAATGTAAATTATGGTGGCTTTATCGAGTTTGATGGTAAACCAAAGCTAGTATTGTTGAGTAAAAAAGAGAATGTTGTTGAAGATGAATTGGATGAAGATGGTGAGGTTATTGAAAAGAGCGAAGATAAGAAAGAATCATTTCTTGCTACTGAATTAAAAGCACATTATATCGCTGATGAGATTTTAAGATTAAAAGAGCAGGGAGTTAATTATCGTGATATCTGCATCTTAATGAGATCTAGAAGTCATAACAAGATTATTGCGGATATATTTGAAAGTAAAAATATTCCAATTAAAATTTCTATTGAAAACAGTTTAGCTACTGACTCTAAAGTATTAGCATTAATTTCCGCCTTTAATTTTTTAATAAATAGTTCTAATAAAATCAATTTAACAAGTGTTCTTAAAAACTTTTATGAATACAGTGATGATAGATTAGTTGATCTTTTTAAAGTTGGAAGTATTTCACTCGATGCTTTAAAAATATTTGATTTAGAAACTTATAACTCATTAACAAGTATATTGAGTGGATATCACAGGATGGGATTAATTGAAATTTTTAATTATTGGATTAATCTTAATGATTTTATGAGTAATAACATTACATTGGTACAAAGAAATAATTTGATGGTTTTTCAAGATATAATTGAGAATTTTGAAAATAATAATTATTTAGGTTTTGTAAGCTTTATTAGTTATCTTAGTGAATTTGTTGAAAATGATGAGAACTTTGATTCGGTAATATATCGTCCTGATGAGGAAGTAGTTATTGTTGAAACTATTCATGGATCGAAGGGTAAGGAATATCCTTATGTATTCTTGTGGGGAAAATCTAGCTTTAATCTAGTTGATATTAAATCAAATATTTCAATTAGTGCTGAACATGGAGCGCTTGTTAGATGTGTAAGTAGTGACTATCGTTTTGTATCTAATAACATTGTTTCTACAATTGTTACTGAAAAAATCAAGGAAGCTATTGTTATGGAAGAATTGAGAATCTTCTATGTTGCTTTGACAAGGGCTAAGTATAATTTCTATTATGTAGATACTTTTGATACAGATAATGAAATATTCTATCAACCACTTAGTAAGAATTTAGTAGTAGGAAAAGCTGGATATTCTAGATGGTTAGAGTTATTGCTTGGTTATAGAGATGTTTTTGAGAGTTTTGAAGTTATTTATCCTAGAAATGATTTTGAACTTGGAGAAGGGTTAAAAAATTCAGTAGATGATAAATTTACTGAAAGCTATATTCCAGACGATAAATTAAACAGTCCATCTATGAACTCTGAAAAAAATGAGATTTTGCATCTAGATTGGGATAGTGTAAAAGGTTTAGAAATTGGAAGCGAAATACATAATAAAATAAGTAATCACATCATTAACAAAACAAAACCTACTGACAAATACTTGCTGAAGCTTTTTGAGAATAAATTATTTGAAGAATTACTTAATCATGAAAATCAAAGTGAGTATACATATTATCAATTAGTAAATAATCAGTTAATTAAAGGAGTTATCGATTTTATTTGTTTTAAAGATAATGAAATTGTGATTGTTGATTTTAAAACTAATAAAATAGATAATAATCAACAATTGATTGAACTTTACCAAAAACAGATTGATACATATTGTGCTATAATTAAAAAAGAATATAAGAAAAATGTTATTGGATACTTATACAGTTTTTCTTTAAACGAAATGATAGAGGTTTATAATGAAAAAATTTGAAATTAGAAGTTCGAATAGTAAAGATGATTTAGAAGTATTTCATTACCCTGCAAACAGTAAATTCATTAAAGGAGTTTTACAACTAGTGCATGGTATGAGTGAATATGTCGGAAGATATGAAAGATTTATTGAGTTTTTGAATAGCAATGGCTATATAGTTATTGGACATAACCAAATTGGGCATGGTCAAACAGCTAAAAATCCTGGTTTTTTCAATGAAAATGACGGACCTGAGTATTTAGTAAGAGATGTTTATCAAGTCAACAAGAGAATTCATACTTTATATCCAAAATTACCAGTCATTTTATTGGGGCATAGTATGGGTTCACTAATTACTAGAAAGTACTTATCTAAATATTCTGAAACTATTGATGGATATATAATGATGGGTACCTTAGGAAAAGACCCAAAAGAAGAACTTAACAACTTAATGTTAAATCTTATTAAAATTTTTAAAGGTGCTAAAGGAACTAGTAAACTAGTTAATGATATGGCTTTCAAGCCTTATTTAAAGAGGATTGATAATCCGGTTAATAGTTGCGCATGGTTAACAAAAGATGATGACATTTGTCTAAAATACAGCAAAGACCCATTATGCAATATTAGTTTTACTATGCAAGGATTAATTGATATTCAATCAATGAGAAAAGAAGTTAATGACGATAGCTGGTTTACAAGCTTTAGAAAGAATCTACCAATACTTGTCACTTCCGGAGAAGAGGACCCTTGTGGAGATTATGGGGTTGCAATTAAGTCAATCTATCAAAAGTTAAATGAGAATATTGATAATGTTGATATGAATTTATATCCTGATGATCGTCATGAAATATTGAATGAATTAGATAGAGATGTTGTTTATCAAGACATTTTAGATTGGATGAATAATCTTTGTAAAAAGAATTATTTTCAAGTATAATGTTCAAAGTCAGTCGCAACTACCTGACTATAAATAAAACAAGGAGAAGATATGAATACAAAAAAAATAGCTATTATTGGATTAGTAGCTGCTCTTTATACAGTGGTTAGCATTTTGTTAGCTGCTGTTTCTTTTGGGAATATCCAAATAAGAATTGCGGAGGCTTTAACTTTACTCCCGGTTCTATCGACGGTTGGAATTTACGGCGTTACCTTAGGTTGTTTTCTAACGAATCTGATCGGTTTATTTATGGGTGTAAATTTATTAGGAATCTTTGATGTAATTTTTGGAACACTAACTACCTTGATTGCCGGATATCTGACTTATAGGTTTAGAAATCTAACATTCAAAGAATTGCCCTTGTTGTCAGCTAGTTTTCCAGTTTTTCTAAATGGGTTTGTTGTTGGTTTACAATTAACTTTTGTTTTAAACGGAAGTTTCTCATGGACATTTTTTTGGTTAATGTTTGCACAAGTATCAATAGGACAGTTTATCGCAATTTATTTATTTGGTTTACCTTTATTAAGTAAACTCAGAACTATGAAGATATTTGAAAAATAAAACTCATACTATGTATGAGTTTTATTTTAGAGTTTTTACAATTTTCTCAAGGCCTTTTATCAGGTTTTTACTAGGAGTCGCTAGGTTAATTCTTAAGTGTTTTTCTGCATTGTCAATAAAGTTGTTTCCACTTTGTACATAAACATTATTGTTACTAATCATTTCTTCTAGTTGTTGATTAGAATAATCTAAAGCTGTTAAATCTACCCAAGCTAGGTAAGTTCCTTCACTAATGTTTATTAAAACTTCTGGAAGGTGGGTGTTCAAATACTTTTTAATTATTTTAAAATTATTGTCGATATAAACATTCATTTCATCTAACCAGTCTTCACAGTTGTTATAGGTTTCTTTAACAGCAATAATTGCAAAGGGGTTTGGACCTAACATATTATATGAGCGATATTTTTCTCTTAGTTCTTGATTTGTGATGATTGTGTTTGAACAATGGATACCGCCCAAATTGAATGATTTACTCGGGGCAGTGCAAACAATTATTTTATTATAATCAGAAATGGTTGAAATAGGATAAAATTTGATACCTTTTCTTGTGATATCACAGTGTATTTCATCACTAATAAACATCAAATTATACTTTTTAGCAATTTCAATTACTTTTGACAGCTCTTCTTTATTCCAAACTCTACCGGTAGGGTTATGTGGTGAACAAAAAATCATCATTTTAGCAGTTTTTGCTTTTTCTTCTAAGTCTTCGAAGTCAATCGTATAGTAATTATTATCATTAATCAATGGATTAAAAATAGCTTTGCGATTATTTTTTGTGATTAAACTATTGAATGGAGAATATCCAGGGGTTTGAATGATTATTTCATCTCCTTTTTCGCTAAAAGCTCTAATAATATGGTTTAAAGCTTCTACAACATTGGCTGTATAAACTATTTCTTCTTTTTCAATATTCCATTGATGTCTTCTTTTAAACCAGTCAATTACAGCTTGATAATAGCTATCGCAGGCGCAGCAAGTGTAACCGAAGATTGGGTGCTCTAGACGCTTTTTAAAGCCTTCTATAAGTTTGTTTGGACATCTAAAGTCCATATCTGCAACCCATAATTGTACTGCTTCCTTACTTTTTAAATGCTTGTTTGAGACTGTGGAAAAATCATACTTAACACAGTCAGTGTCTTTTCTATCAATTACTTCATCAAAATTATACTTCATCCCCAATTCCCACGCTTTCTTTACTATCTAATGATTCAATTTTATTTAGTTTACTTACTAACTTCCTTGTTCTAACTCCAACTAAACGATCCAATTCTTCATTTGCTTGATTTAATCTTTCTTGATGTTTATCTAGCACTAATGCAAAATTGCTAAATTCAGTTTTTACTCCTGCTAGGATATTCCAAACTTCATTAGAACGTTCTTGAATAGCAAGCGTTCTAAATCCCATTTGTAAACTATTTAGAAGGGCAGACATGGTAGTTGGACCTGCTAAAGTTATTTTATATTCTCTTTGTAGGTATTCTACCAATCCCTTTCTCACAACTTCTGCATACAATCCCTCAATTGGAATAAAGAGTATACCAAAATCAGTTGTTTCTGGCACTTTTATATACTTATCTCTAATTTCTTTTGCAAACTTTTTAATTGAAGTTTCAATTCTTTTACTATAATCCGCAATCATCAAGGGGTTATTTTCTTGGTAAGCATCAAGTAATCGATGGTAATCTTCGAGTGGAAATTTTGAATCAATAGGTAATAAAACATGACTATGATTGTCATTTGGTAACTTAATCGCAAATTCCACACGATTGTTACTACCTCTATATGTTGGGGTGTCTTCTAAATATTGATTTGGAGCTAAAATTTCTACTAGAATTGATCTTAGTTGTATTTCTCCAAGTATTCCACGTGATTTTACATTTGTTAGTACTTTCTTTAAATCACCAACACCAGTCGCAAGAGCAGACATCTCTCCTAGTCCTTTAGAAACTTGTTCTAGTCTTTCGTTTACTAATGAAAAACTACGAGCAATTCTTTCTTCTAGTGTTTTTTGTAATTTCTCATCAACAGTATTGCGCATTTCATCTAATTTTTTAGTGTTTTCATTTTGGAGATGAACTAAGCGACTTTCTAGAGTTTGTCTGATGTTTTCTAATTTTTGTTCATTTTGTAGATTCGAATTATTTAAAGTGCTATGAATGATACTTAGTGATTCGTTTAGGTTGACATTCATATTGTTGATTTTTTGTTCAATAGTTCCATTGATAAACTGTTGTTGTTTAATTAAGATTTCTATCGAACTATCATTGTTGCTTTGAGAGTTAAATATTTTAATTAAGATTATCACTAATAAAATAACTATCAATATCAATAGTCCGATAATCAATAGTTCATTTACTGTCATCCTATAACTCCACATCGAAACATTCACGATTTGTGAATGACTTCTGAATTAATTTAACAACTTCTTGATGTTTAGGATTTTTAGTATAAGCGTCAAGATTGCTCTTATTCAAAAATGTTACAATCAAACAAAAATCCTTTGTTGAACTTTTGCAGTTACTTTTATAAATGGTCATATCTAATACTTCATCTAACTTCTTTAGGTTAAGTAATTTAAATGTAATATCATCTATTTCTCTAAAGGTTGTATCTTTTTTAAAATTCCATTGTACTATGTGTTTTAACATTATTCTGTCTCCTCTATAAATTCTACTAAATCTTCTAAAAAATCTTGGTCAACACTTGCCTCAATATTATATTCATTTGGTCCTATTCCTGCATTATTCATTATGTGATTCATTTTTGGATAGTATTTAAATGTAAAACAATCACACTCACAACTATCTACAAAAATGTCGTAATTTTCTTTAGGTACCTGATAATCCATTCCTCCTTGAACAAATAAAATAGGTTTTTTAATTTCGCAAGCTTCTTCTACCTGGTTATATTCATTTAAGTCTAACCAATAATTTTCTGGCATATTAAACATCTCAGATGCTGGAATATCACTATTTTTGGTTAGGTTATTGATATTATCAGCCTGTAGTTCTGCTGCCTCAATTTGTTTTGCAAGCTCATCTTTATCTCTAATCTGTAGTGGTAGTAAATATTCTAACTGTTGGAAGAACAGGTCTTGAAGTTTAATAGCTGGACTTGCTATCATTATGTAACCATCAGCATCTATACTTTGTGCAATTCTAGGAATCATCATTGCCCCAAGTGAGTGACCTAAGACAAATAAATTGTCAATATTTTTATCAAATTCATAATATTTAAATATCTCAATGACATCATTAACAAATTCATCATCAACGGTGAAATTTATTGGTAGAGTTTCAGGGTGAGCTAAATTTCTTTTATCAAAACGCAAAGTTGCAATTCCGTTTTTCGCTAAGTGTTCTGCTATTTCAAAAAATGGCTTATTTGGACCAACCGTAGAGTCTTTATCTGTAGGACCACTACCGCCTACCAAGATAACCATATCATATGTAGGCTGATTAGGAACCATCAAGAAACCAGTTATATCTCCAATATCGATTCTTTTTTGTTCAAATTCACTCTCTATTAAGTGATCGCAAGGCTGAATGTTAAACCCTATTACTTCACTTTCTGCATCAATAGTTAAAACTAAATCTAAAGGATAGAAGCCTTCATCAGTATGAAAATTAGCGGTATATGAATTACGTTCTGGATTATCGCGCATAAATTCAAATGTAGGCTTACTTATTCCATACAATTCCAACGATGTCTCAATGAGTTCTATAAAATCTTTTTCAGTTATTCCTTCTTTAAGTTTATCGTCGAAACAAGAGTATATAGTTGTATAGTTTTCTTCAGTTAAAAGGTTTGCAATTTCAAGAGATTTAGACTGAGCAATTTCTTGATCAACTTGCTTATTTGAGCATCCTGGAATCATGCTTAAGGAAATAACAATAACTATAATAATTTGCTTGATTAAATATTTCATCGCGTTCCTCTTGTTTTTCCCCTTTAAATATACTACTATATTAATAGAAATTTACATCGAACTCAAGTTTTATGAAGTTTCCCCTAAAAAATTAGGGTCTTATTTAAGTTGTGAAGGAAGATATGTTAACAAATAAAGATTTGGTAAAGGATAATGATATTAAAATACGTAATAAATCAAAGGATGTTTTGATTCCTTTAAGTGTTGAAGATCGTTCATTGGCTAATCATATGATGGAGTATGTTGTCAATTCTACCAATGAAGAATTGGCTGAAAAATATGATTTAAGACCTGCTGTAGGTATATCAGCTATCCAAGTTGGGGTGCCGAAGAAGATATTGGCTATTCGCTTTTTTGATTATATTGATGATAAAGAGGTGGAAGTTAAATATTTACTTGCCAATGCAAGAGTGGTTTCAAATTCTGTTAGGAAATGTTATTTACCTAATGGGGAAGGGTGCTTGTCTGTTGATCAAGAACATCAAGGATTGGTTATACGTTCTGAAAGGATTAAAGTTAAAGCTTATGATATTATAAATGATAAAGAAGTCGTTATATCAGCTAGAGGGTATTTATCAATAGTATTCCAACATGAATTAGATCATTTTACTGGAACATTGTTTTATGATCACATAAATAAAGAGAATCCAATGCACGTTCCAGATAACTGCATAGAAATATAAGGAGAATTATGGTAAAAGAAAATCAAACACCAACACTAATTTATGCATTAGGAGGATTAGGAGAAGTTGGTAAAAACATGTATTGTTTTGAACATGATAATGAAATAGTTATTGTTGATGCGGGAGTTAGATTTCCGGAAGAATCATTATTTGGAGTTAATTATGTAATTCCTGATTACTCATATTTAGTGGAGAATCAAGAAAAAATAAAGGCTTTAATTATTACTCATGGACATGAAGATCATATTGGGGGCATTCCTTTTGTGTTGAAAACAATAAGCATCCCTGTTATATATGCACCTAGATTTGCGTTAGAGTTAATCAAAATTAAAATTGAGGATGCTAATGGTCTTAATGCGTGTCAACTTGAATTAATTAATGAAGATTCAAAAGTGTCAACAGAACATTTTAGTTTTGGTTTTTTTGCTACTACGCATTCAATTCCTGATTCATTTGGGGTGATGATAAATACTCCGAATGGTAGAGTTGTTCATACTGGGGATTTTAAATTTGATTTAACTCCTGTGGGATCTAATTCTGATTATCAAAAGATGGCTTATATGGGTCAGATTGGAATTTCATTATTAATGAGTGATTCAACAAATGCGGGAGTAGAAGGTTTTTCGATTAGTGAGAAGAAAGTTTCTCGACAATTATACAATACGACATTTAAAACTCCTGGAAGATTAATAGTCGCAACATTTGCTTCTAATGTTCATAGAGTTCAACAAATTATTGAGGCTGCTATTTCTTGTGGAAGAAAGATTGTTATTTTTGGTAGGTCAATGGAGAATGTAGTTAAAATCGCAAGAAAGTTAAAAACTATCAACATTCCAGAAGATATGATTGCTCAACCTAATGAATTAGATAATTTACCAGCAAATAAAATATGTATCTTGTGTACAGGTTCACAAGGGGAGCCCCTAGCAGCTTTAAGTAGAATAGCTAATGGAACACATAGATTAATTAAAATCATTCCTGGAGATACTGTAGTGTTTTCTAGTAGCCCTATTCCTGGTAATGGATTAAGCGTTTCTAATGTTGTTAACAGTTTAACAAGAGCAGGGGCTAATGTAATGACTAATTCAGTATTAAACTCGTTACACACAACAGGACACGCCTCAGCGGATGAACAAAAACTAATGTTGCAATTAGTTAAACCAGAATACTTTATGCCAATACACGGAGAATTTAAAATGTTAAAACAACACGCTTCTTCAGCACTAGAAACTGGAATTAGCGAAGATAAGATATTTTTATGCTCGAATGGAGATGTTTTAACGCTACTAAATGGAGTAGTTTCTAATGGAGGATATAGAATTCCTGCAGAAGAAGTATTTGTTGATGGCAATGACTCAACAGGACTATCAATGAATGTTTTAAGAGACCGAAAAATCCTTGGAGAAGATGGATTAGTAGCCGCAATAGTAACTTTAGATTCAAGAACTAATAAGTTAACATGTCGTCCAACGGTCATCACAAGAGGATTTGTCTTTATTAAAGAAAATCAAACACTTATCAAAGAAGCGGAGAATGTAGTATTCAATGCCCTAAAAGAGAAATTAGCAGAAAAAGTAACATTCTCAGAAATTAAAAAAACTATCAAAGGATCACTAGAACCATTTCTCTTCAACAGAACTCATAGAAATCCAATAGTAATCCCAGTTATTCTAAATAATGTCGCTGCTAAAAAATAAAAAACACTATTAAAAAAGGTTACTTATCTCTAAAAACTCTTTAAATAAAAGGATTTAGGAAATAATTAAAAAAAAGTTTAAAAAAATTCAATTTAGTTATTGACTATATAGGTAACCTTTGATAATATTATATGGCACGAATGTGTTACGGAGGATTAGCTCAGTTGGGAGAGCATCTGCCTTACAAGCAGAGGGTCGGCGGTTCGAGCCCGTCATCCTCCACCATTATTGTGCCGACTTAGCTCAATTGGTAGAGCAACTGACTTGTAATCAGTAGGTTGGGGGTTCAAGTCCTCTAGTCGGCACCATTTTTATGAGAAACCACATGGGGAGGTAGCGAAGTGGCTAAACGCGACTGACTGTAACTCAGTTCCCAACGGGTTCGGCAGTTCGAATCTGCCCCTCCCCACCATTCTTATAAAATTGGGGCATAGCCAAGTGGTAAGGCATCAGACTTTGACTCTGACATTTCCCTGGTTCGAGCCCAGGTGCCCCAGCCAATTTTATGATCCACTAGCTCAGTTGGTAGAGCATTTGACTTTTAATCAAAGGGTCGGGCGTTCGAGCCGCCCGTGGATCACCATTGCGGATGTAGTTCAATGGTAGAACTTCAGCCTTCCAAGCTGACTACGTGGGTTCGATTCCCATCATCCGCTCCATAGTAATTAAAACCCTTTAAATAAAGGGTTTTTTTGTTGTTTGTGGCTATTTCGTACCATTTTTGTACCATTTATTATATTTTTTCAATAAAATCATGCACTTGTTTGGTTGTACTTTCAAACAAATGCGAGTAAGTACTAATCACCATTTCTTCAGTATCACCAATTTGTGCAGCAATGGTTTTAATAGGCAAGTTCTGATTATACATCAAGGAAACTAAAGAATGCCTGAACTCATGAGGAGTTATCCTCTTTACTTTCGACATTCGACAATATTCATCAATTTTCCTTTGAAGAGTAGTTCTAGACACATAATGACAACCACCAAATATAAACCAATTATCAGAATAGTTTTTATATCTTTTATGCTGAATCATAAGTTCCACGAGCAAGGTTTTTAAATTAGAATTGATATAATTTACCCTATAGGAATTACGTGTCTTAGGCGGGGTTATTTTACCCTTTGTATTTAAGTTTTGTTTATTGCGATAGTGCTATTGTCGAAATTAATGTCTTTCCAAGCCAAAGCTAGTATTTCGCCTTTTCGCATACCAGTTGTATACAACAAGGTGAAAATTGTTTTATCCTCTACTTTCTCAATAACTCCCATGAATTGTTTAAATTCTTCCAAAGTTAAAAATTTTTTTCTTTTCTTAAATCGTTAGGCTTTTTAATTCTTCCTACTTTAGCTAAAGGATTATCATTTATATAGCTGGTCTTAATAGCATAATTAAATATTTGGCTTAATACAGAATGTATTGAATTGTAATAGTTTTCTGAAAAGTCATATCTTAAAAGTTCTTGTTGCCATTTTTGAATATCCTTAGTTGTTATTTCAGATATTAGCCGATCCTTAAAAGCGGGTAGGATATATTTGTCAGCTACAGAAATTAAAACATCTATAGCAGTTTCTTTTGTCTTTGTTCTTTTATGTTCTAATAATTCTTGATATACACTCAAAAACGTAACTCTAGACTTAGTTCTCTCTTTAGTGAGCATAAATCTTCGTTCATATTCTTTTGCCTCTTTAGCGGTCTTAAAACCACTCTTGCGAAGCCTCTTTGAGTTTCCATTAATATCTATATATCTTGCACTTATTTCGTAAGTACCTTTTTTAGTTTTATAAATTGGCATAGTTTCCTCCTAATATATTTATGCTATACTATGAGGGTAAAGGCTCGTAGGTTTTGTCTTGACTATCTTAATTGCTTGCAGGCGCTAGGATAGTCTTTTCTTATTTCTATTCACTTATTATTTCTACCCAAACGAAAGAATATTCCAGCAACTATAATTGAACCTAAAAAAGTAGCACTCACTATAATAACTTCAAAATATAGACTGAAAATATCAAATTCCCTATTACTTGCCTTGCTAAACCAATCATTAGCAAATAATAATAAGAGAAGAACACAAATGCAGTAAAAGAAGAAATACATAAATCCTCGACATATAAAATCGTCATTATCTTTAACCTTGGTTTCTTTTCTCCTTCTTTTATAAGGGATAATTTTTTTATGTTTTTTCATACATCAACACTTTTATGAAATCCTTTATTCTTTCATTCACTTAAAACCTCTCCTTTCTTTTATGTAAAACAAAAGCACTAATCCATATTGAACTAGTGCCTAAGGAAGGGGATATCAAGCCCTTCTATCGATGTATACTAGTATAATATAGCAATTAGTAATACAATTCAAGTTATTACTTAGTTTCATACTCTAGCTGAATTAGGATGTTTCATTTTGTTATTTTTTTAGTTTGTATTTTTTGCACTTTCTTTTTTGCTTCCGAACATTCATCACAATCAAATAATTCTCTTTTCATAATTTCGCTATTAATAAGCTGAATTAATGATTCGTTATCTGGTTTAATGTCTGAAGATAAGAGTTTTATTTGTTTTTTTATCGATGTAATAACCGTTTCAGATAAAATAATTTGACTTAATACATATTTATTCAATATTTGTTTTTCACTATGCAAATCCTCCAAACTTGATTTCTTATTTTTTGTAAATGCATCAATTGAAAGATGGAATAAATTATCTAAATCAGATTGTTTTTTACTATTTATCGTAGTAAAGTCAAAAGAATAAACAAGTTCCTTTTCAATAGGTTTAGTAAAATGAACCTTATAAACTTTCCACTCTACTCCATTTGTGAGAACTACCCAATCAATACCGGAATCAGCAGCATAGTTAGTTGCTTGTCTGATAAAATCATCTTTTAATGTTAACCCAGCAGATTTACACTCTATCAAAAAGCGAGCCTTTCCATCAATAATAATGGCCAAATCACAAAATGTCTTTTTGATTGCATATTCAGATGTGATATGATCATATTTGTCATATCCAAAAACATCTGAGAGCATGTCAACAACAATTGTAACTGTATCACTTTCGTTGATGTCAGCAGATTTTGCCTTTAATAAAATAGGTTGGAACTTCTTTATTCCTTTAATAAATCTTTCTTTTGTTTTTACATTTATGTTTGCCATTTTTTATCCTCCTTATAAATGACTTTATTACCTTATTAATTAATAATACTTCGCTATACTATCACTATTCATATGCCATATAATCTTACCAACAATAATTAAAGCTTGTTCCTCAGTTACAGTTATAGGTAAATGAGATTTATCATCACTATCAGGCGGCAACATTACACAATCCATTTTAAAGTAGTATCTTTTAATTGTGGCTAAACCATCAACAAAAGCAACTACAACATCACCATCTTCAATAATATTATTCATTGAAGTTCAGTTAACTTTAAAAGCAAGTAATCTTTTTCTTTTGGTTTGAAACTTAATAGGTACATAAACTACTGAATCAGGCTCTGCATCCAGTAGTTCATCAAAACTACCAGCGCTTAAATTAGAACAATAATGAAGAGGGAAGTAATCATCAAATTTGATTGAAGTAATTTCAGAACCTCCTCGCCAATACCTAATAAAGATGAAGGTGATATTTCGAATAAAATAGCCAACTTCTCTATTGTGCTCCTTTTAAGGTTTTCAATTCTACCATTTTCATATTTGGTTATTGCTGACTTTTGAACACCAATTAAATCTTCCAATTGTTCTTGAGTTAGTTTCTTTTCTAATCACAATTTTTTATTATTTCACCCGTATTCATAATTTTCACCATCTTATTGTGTCTTAATTTTAATTATATTTTAATCTAATTTCAAGATAATTTTAAATAATTGAAAAAGGCACAAAACCTATTGTCATCAAAAAATAATGAGATTAATATATAGGTGTTCTTGTATGGCGTATTAAATAAAGGGATTAAGATGAACAAAAAGGAATTGTTATCAGTTATGATGAAGTAGGGTAATTTCAGATAGGCTAGTGTTATTGATGATTTTTGATCTTTATTGGGTGACTCAAAAACATCTCCAGGAGTATCAAGTGCTTAAAAAAAGACTTATGTAAACTAAGGCGTTGAAAATACTGATAAAATAATTAATAATTTAACTATCAAATAAACTCCTGTAAGTGTAGTAGTAATCCTCTTGATTGTGCAATAGATTCTAAATTATGATAAAAAGTAGAAAGAGAGAATTTTATGAATGATTTATTAGCTTTACAAAAAATATTTAATGAAACGCTATTTAGAATACCAGATTATCAAAGAGGGTATTCTTGGGCTAATCAACAATTAGAAGAGTTTTGGAGTGACTTAGTATGTCTATTATCTGATCAAGAACACTATACTGGTATGATATCACTAAAGAAAATAAATCCATCTGACATATTAAAAAGCCAAGATAAATGGAATGATGAAAAGTGGTTAGTGAATGCTGGTTATACTGTTTATGAGGTAGTAGATGGGCAACAAAGATTAACCACTTTAATTATTTTGATAAATGAAATTATATCTTTCTGTAAAAAGAGTGATATAGCTGAACTGAATAATACATTATTAAGTGAAGTGGAGGAAAAATTTTTATTTAAGTCTAAACCAAATAATATTATTAAAACATACAAATTTGGCTATAACGAGGATAATCCTAGCTATGATTATTTTAGAAAAAAAATCATAGAAGATTCTAATAATGAGGTAGTAGAAGAAACATTTTATACCTTGAATTTAACTAATGCTAAAGAATTTTTTATAGATAAAATATCCAAACTTGTAATCGCTAAAGATATTGAAGGATTAGAAGAAATATTTAGAAAAATAATACTGCAACTAAAATTTAATTTATATTATATTGTTGATGATTTTAATGTATTTGTAGCATTTGAAACAATGAACAATCGTGGTAAGAGGTTATCATATCTAGAATTATTAAAAAATAGACTAATTTATCTATCTACTTTATTTGATAATGATGAAGATGAAAAAGCTAAAATCAGAGAAGAGATTAATGATACTTGGAGAACCATATATGGTTATTTAGGAAAAAATAAAAATAGTCCTTTAAATGACGATGAATTCTTACAAAATCATTGGATGATATATTTCGGATATAACACTAGAAAAATTCAAGGAAATCGAACTATTCAGTACTACACTTATCTTTTGAATCGATACTTCATTCAACAAAATATAGATCCGAATAAAATGTATATTCCGGATTTGTCAAATCTTGTATATAGCGATTATTTGGAAAAAGATGAAAAAGAAAATAATGATAAAATTGAAAATAACGATGTTGAAAAACAAATTATCTTGACATTGAATGGTATTAAAGACTATATTATGAGTCTAAAGGAATTAATTCCGTATTGGTATAATATGTACTTTCCAGATGAAAATAATTCATTAGAAATTAAAAGATACCTTTTTAGATTGAAAGAATTAGGATATGTGAATTCTAGACCTTTAATAACTGTGATATTATCTAAAAATAATATCACCGATCAAGAAAAAGTAAAATGTTTAAAATATATAGAAAGATTTATTTTTATGCATTATAGATTAAATGGATATTCAGCAACTTATAGTAATAGTGTCTTTTATAATTTAGCTCGTGATTTATACAATAATTCAATAGGGGTAGATAAGGTTTTAGAAGTTGTTACAATGATAGATTATGCTAGTAAGAATAATGTTATTAACTCAACTGGAATTATTGAAAAGTTCAGAAAGCTATTTAAACGAGATGGATATTACAGTTGGGGAACTCTCAAATACTTATTATATGTGTATGATATTAGTGACACATCAACTCCTTCTGAACAAAATTTAAACCCTATTGATTACTTTAAACAAGAACCTAAAGATTTTTATTCGATAGAACATATTTACCCTCAAAAAGCTGTAGATCTTTATTGGGTAGAAAGATTTGATATGTATTCTGAACAAGAGAGAAAAATACTATCTAGTAGTCTTGGTAACATGTTGCCATTGTCTAAAATAATAAATAGTAAACTTCAAAATAATTCTTTCGATATTAAAAAAAGTAGGTATGTTATAGGTTCAAGAAGTGAAAGAAAGACAGCAGAATATGAAGAGTGGACGCCTGAAAAAATATGTGAAAGAGGATTAGATATTTTATCTTTTATGGAAAAAGAATGGAATTTTAATTTTGAAAATTTATCAAAAAAGAAAAAAGTTCTAGGGCTAGAGTTTATGATAAATAATGGCGATTCAAAAATAGATGTAGTAACTCCTGAGTAAAATGGTGGCATTGTATTATTCGATAAAAATATTTCATATTCTGAAGAATAGTTAAAAAATCTAATCGAAATCATATGTTGAAATTAGATTTTAAAAAAGCTACTTATATATTACCCTAATGTCAGGCGAATATAACAACTCTGAAAAAGATAACATCTAAAACTAGTGATGGTTATAAGTTGGTTAATATTTAAATAAATATAATTCAATTCGATGATTTAGAATGCATAAAAGATATTATTGAACTAAGCCTTTATAAATCAATTAATATTAAAATATTTAGTTAAATAAAAATTATAAAATAGTGAAAGTCAGATAATTCTAGCTTTTTCTTTTACCAATTACCATAAAATCATTAAAAAACCTAATAAAAAAATATAATTAAACTAATGAAGAAATATCCGTATTTGGACTAGTCATCCTACATGTATAAAAAACTTACAAACTATATCTAGTTTGTAAGTTTTTGTTTTATAAGGATGTTCTCTTTGTTTGGATGTGAGCACTCGTCTTTTGCTGTCTACTCGATATTGTTTATCTTTGTGACTTATTTTAAAAATGATAAAAATTATTATTATGTAAGTAATTCGATTATAAGAAGTTTCAAATATTTAGAAAGTAATGATGTTAAGGAAAAAACTTTGTTTAATGGAGTATTTTATGTCTTGAAAAAGAAAAAGAAAATAATAGAAACTGCAAAATCTTTTATTGTAAATAATATGACTTCTATTTAACGTTACTGCAACTAATAATTTTTTGAAGTGATAGGGATCGTATTTACCTTTAATGTTGATAATAGTTAAGTTAGCTCTGTATGCTGCTAAAATTGTTGTATTATTAAATGTGTGCTATAAATAGTGTTGTATTTTGTGAATAAATATTAAGGAAAATTTGAAATGAAAAAAATATTAGCATTAATACTTGTTTTATTGTTAGTGATGGGCTGTGGTGCTCTGCCTGAAAAACATGATAAAAATAACGATCTTAATGAAACGATAAATGAAAAAAAATATGAGGAAAGAACTTCGATAGTTAGTTTAGTTTTTAGTGAAGCAGATATCGATATAGATGATAATGGTCTAGAGTATGAAATTGAAGATGGTATACTTAAATTTAATGATAATTTTTATTCAATCATTGAAGTTGATGGTGGTTCAAAAAGCGGATATCGAGAAAGTAATGTTGCGGTTGACATCGGATTTGGCGAGCGAGAATATT
>CAYJFQ010000003.1:0-1423 GCA_964369955.1 uncultured Erysipelotrichaceae bacterium
CAGCGCCCTTTCACGGCGTCATTCACGGGTTCGAATCCCGTACGGGTCACCAAGTGCAACAAATGCGAAAAATACGAGTTATTAGTCGCTTATAAACTCCGGGTAACATCGGAGTTTTTTAATACTCAAAAACTATTTTTACACCGTGTTATAATAGAAAATTGGATATATTATTTCGTCTTCAAAATGCAAAATGTTATACTAATAATATTCATTTAGGAGGTGAATAAAATGATGTATATGTCTATATCGGGAATACAACCGTCACAGTTTTACTTATCAATAGATAAAATTAGTTGCATTAATCAATGGTTTAATCCTGAAAACTTGGCAAACTTTAATCCCATTCCAATAAAAAAATTAAACGGCAAAGTTATTTTTGTAGATGGCCACACCCGTGCTTTTGTAGCTTACAAGGCAGGGTTAAAGCAAATTCCTGTTATTTGGGAAGAAGAAGAATGGGATTGGGACATGTATAATTTATGTGTCTTAGCATGTGAAAAAAGAAATATCACAAGTATTGCGGATTTGGAAAAACGTATTTTAGATGCAGGATCGTATTCAGAAAAATGGAACACTTGGTGCAATACGGTGCATGAAGTATTGGCATTGCAAAGATTATGAGCATAACAATATGCAATAATTTATAATTGTATCGTGAGTAAAATTTATATAATGAATGGAGAATATTATGATATCTAAAATTGAATTTGAAAATGCAAGGTTAGATTGTGCAATTAAACAGAAAAAAGGATTGCACTTTATTTTGGCGTCTATAGTGATATGGATCATAGTTTTGTTTGTGCAATTGTTGGATATACCAATACTAACAAAAAATTTATTTGTTTTTTGTTGTACAGCACCATTGATGCCACTAGCTTTTTTTATCTCAAAAATAATAAAAGTTGATTTTCAAAATAAAGAGAATCCACTAACTAACTTAGGGATAATATTTTCAGTCAATCAAATGTTGTATCTTTTAATAGCAATGTGGATATACAATGCAATGCCCAACAACATGCTGATGATTATTGCGATGATTTTTGGAGCACATTTGATGCCTTATGGTTGGTTATATAAGTCAAAAACATATTTTATTTTCTCTGTATTCATTCCGATTGCATCTTTAATAGTCGGCTTGAATTTTGATGCGCATATTCTAGCAATTTTTATGATAGCAGTAGAGATCGCATTCAGTCTATGTTTGATAGTTGAAAATAAATCGTTATCTAAGGAAAATTAGTATAATACCAACGTATTAGGAATGTAATAATGAGTCAATTACTGCCCTTTTAATGTATTGATAAAGAGTAACTAAACGAATGTAAATAGTTTAGATATCTATATCCAACAATAAAAAATACAATCAAGCTAGATTTTATTATTGATTTACTTTAGTGCTTATTTGTAATAAAATTATTTG
>CAYJFQ010000003.1:1523-16186 GCA_964369955.1 uncultured Erysipelotrichaceae bacterium
AAGCTAGATTTTATTATTGATTTACTTTAGTGCTTATTTGTAATAAAATTATTTGAGTGTAAATAGATTGAAGGTATAAATGAAAAATAGAGTTAATTTATTAGAGGGTAATATTACTAAATCAATCACAAGATTAGCCTTACCAATTATGGGGATGAGTTTCCTTCAAATGGCATATAATATCACTGATATTTTTTGGATTGGCAAGTTAGGTGCAGGAGCTGTAGCTTCAGTCGGAACCGGTGGTTTATTGATGTGGTTTAGTAACGGAATCATCAATTTGTCTAAAGTTGGAGGCCAAGTTTATTCAGGTCAAAACTTAGGTGCCAAAAAACCAAAAGAAGCTGCTAGCTATGCGTATGCTAGTTTAATATTGAGTTCGATTATTTGTGTTATTTTAGGAAGTTTTTTCTTTTTTTTCGATAGTGAGATTGTTAGTTTCTTTAATTTAAATGACTCAAAAGTTATTATTGATGCAGAGAATTATTTAAAGATTACTGGTGGTTTAATTTATTTCTCTTTAGTAGGAAGGATGATTACTACCTTAATTACGACTACTGGCAATAGTAAAGCCCCTTTAAAGGCTACTGCTGTTGGGTTAGTGATTAATATGTTATTAGATCCTATTTTAATTTTTGGATGGTTTGGTTTCCCAGAATTAGGAGTCATTGGGGCGGCTATCGCTACTGTTTTTGCGCAGTTTGTTTCTTTTGTCTTATTAGTGTTTGAGGCCATTAATGATCAAGCAATGTTTAAATATATTAAATTAACAAGAATTCCAGAAATGAAGTTTTTTAAAAAGATCTTAAAGTTAAGCTATCCTGCCGCAATTCAGAACACTTTTGCGCCTGTTGTGTCCATGTATTTATCTCGAATGATTGCAGGTTTTGGAGATAATGCTGTAGCTGTTCAAAGAATAGGGGCTCAGATAGAATCTTTATCCTGGATGACTGCTGATGGATTTGCAGTTGCCTTAAACACTTTTGTAGCTCAAAATTTTGGAGCTAAAAACATTAAGCGTGCCAAAGAGGGTTTTAATAAGGCGACCAAGTTAATGTTAGTCTATGGAACACTTGTAACTTTTATATTAATATTTGGAGCGGAACCAATTTTTTCTATCTTTATTACGGATCCAGCTACTGTTATTATTGGTACTGAGTACTTAATTATCTTAGGGGTTTCTCAGTTATTTCAGTGTATTGAGATATTATCTGCATATACTTTATATGCGCTTAATAAAACTAAAATTACAGCACTTATCACAATTATCTTTACAGCTATTAGAATTCCCTTGGCTATTATTTTAAGTGCGACTATTCTTGGGTTAAATGGCATTTGGTGGAGTTTAACTATCTCAACAATCTTTAAAGGAATTCTATCAACATTATTAGTTATTTATGTCTTTAGAAAACTATTAAAGAAATCACAACAAGCATAAATATTGCGATATTATTATATCAATAAGGAAACATCAAAATGAGCAATCATGATATCTATAAATTTGATTTAAAGGAAATGTATCAACTTTATAAAAATAAAGTGGAAAGAAAAGGAAGAACTTCAGAAGAGTTAAATGAGGCAATTTGTTGGTTAACTGGCTATACCAATAAACAACTAATTGAAAAGATGGATCAACCAGTTGATTTAGAAACATTCTTTAAAGAAGCTCCTTTTCCAAATCCTAATCGTCAATTAATTACAGGAACAATTTGTGGAGTTAAAATAGTTGAAATACAAGAACCTATAATGAAAGAAATACGTTATCTTGATAAGTTGGTAGATGAACTTGCAAAGGGTAAAGCAATGGAAAAAATCTTAAGAACAGATAAGTCATAATTGACTTATTTTTTCTTAGTTAAAAATAATGAAAGCTAGGTAAAATATGAAATATAAATTTATAATTTTGATGTTGGCGGCACAATCCTTGACACAGAAGATGCGGTATTAAGATCTTTAAGGGATACATTAAAAGAATTTGGTGTAGTTAAAGAAAGTGAAGAATTGAAATTTGCGTTAGGAATTACAATGAGAAGTGCATTAACTGAATTAAGGATCAATGATTATCAATCAGCTGAAAAAAATTGGGATGAAAAAATGACTCAATACAAAGGTGAGTTAAATATATTTCCAGGAATAGTAGAAACATTAGCCATCTTAAAATCAAAAGGGATATTATTAGGAATTGTTACATCTAAATCTAGAGATGAATTTAATTATGATTTTAAAAAGTTAGGAATTAAAGATTATTTTCAATTCATAGTATGTTCAGACGATACTTTAAAACATAAGCCTAATCCTGAACCGATGCTAGAATGTTTAAAATTAGCAAATATCGATCCAATTGATGCTTTGTATATTGGTGATAGTAAGTATGATCAAATGTGCGCTAGTCAAGCTGGAGTTAATTTTGGATTAGCGGTTTGGGGCAGTCATTTAAAGGGGCATCCAACTACATATAACTTTATTAATCCAAAGAATATATTGGAACTAGATATTTAATTTGAAAGAAAATTGTAATGATTTTCTTTTTTCTTGCAAATTATAAATCATTCAAAATCATTCAAAATCATTCAAAAACATTTGACATTGAATTAAGAATACTCTAAGATAAGTCAAAGGAGGTAAGAATATGCAAAAAGAATGTGTCCAATGTCAGTTAAAACAATTTGATAAATTAAGTAATTTTTATCATTTAAATGAAAATCAAAAAGAGACAGTTTACCAAGAAATAATCGAATATTTCAATCATGTCGATATGACCAAAACTAATCCGGAAGCTATGGGAAATATTTTAAAATTGATGGCTAAATACTCAAATATTAATGATCCATTTAAAGAAATTAAAAGCTACTACAATCAAGAATTAATGAAACTAGAAGACAGTTTAATAGATGTTATTGAAAATTCTGATGATAAACTAACAACAGCTCTAAAGATTAGTATTGTTGGAAATTTGATTGACTTTGGAACAAGTCATGAATTTGATAACCAACTATTAATGTCGATGATCAATAATATTCTAAATACATCATTAGCAGTTGATGATAGTGAATCATTGTTTGAAAACTTAAAAGATTCATCAGCACTATTATATTTAGGTGATAATTGTGGTGAAATAGTTTTGGATAAAATCTTTATTAAATATCTCAAACAATACTATCCAAATTTAAATATTACCTTTGTAGTACGTGGTAAAACAGCTCTAAATGACATTACCTTAGAAGATGCTAAAGAGGTAGGGATAGACAAACTAGTAACGGTTGTAGATAACGGTGATAATTCACCAGGAACTGTAATTGAGAATACTAGCACTGAATTTCAAAATCTGTTTAATACAAGCGATGTAGTAATAGCGAAAGGTCATGGAAATTATGAATCACTATTTCAACAAATGAGAAATAATTTATTCTTTATGTTTATGGCAAAATGTAAAATTGTAGCCGATCCATTGAATATAAAGATAAAATCAATCGTTTGTTTAAAAAGTAGAATTAATCCAGATAATTTTATTTAGGAGGAAATTATGGAATCAAGAGTAGAAAAAGCAATTCATAACTATAAGTATAGTGGATGCAATTGCACACAGGCAGTAGTTAAAACATATGCTAGTGCTGTAAATGTTGATGAGGATTTATTATTTAGAATATCAGAAGGGTTCGACAGTGGAATACCTGGATATGAAGGCATTTGTGGAGCAGCAAGTGGCATGATAATGATTGCAGGCTTAGTATATAGCGATTTAGATATAGAAAAAAATCTAAAAAAATTACTTATCCAAAAGTCATGGAATTAAATAAAAAATTTATTGAAAAAATGGGTGGATTAGATTGTTCGTATTTAAAAAGTATCGGAGATAATGGAATTGAAGATGGGAAACACAAGCGTTGCATTAATTGTGTGAGAAACGCTTCAATAACTTTAGAAGAAGAAGTTTTCGGTTTAAAAAGATAGGAGATTTTATGCTAACAAGTGAAAGAATGATGTATATCTTACAACAAATTAAATTGACTGATAGTGTTCGTGTTAAAGATATTTGTGAACATCTAGGAGCTTCTGAATCAACTATTCGTCGTGATTTAGAAGAGTTAGAAAAACAAAATAAGTTAAAAAGAGTACATGGCGGGGCTATTAAAGTTTCTTTAAGCAGTATCTTAAATGACAGTGAAGAATTGACAATGAAAGAGAAATTGTCTGTGCATATGGATGCTAAAAAGAGCTTATGCATTGAAGCTAGTAAGCTTGTTAATGATGGGGATTGTATCTTTATTGATGGTGGAACTACTTTTATTCAGTTATTGCCATATTTAGCAGGAAAAAGAATTAAGGTTGTTACTCACAGTGATTTAATAAGAATAGATGATAAAGATATTGAATTAAATGTTATTGGTGGTAAATACTTAAGTAGCTTGCAGATGAATGTTGGTCCAATTGCAATTGAACAACTTAATAAATTTAATTTTGACAAAGCATTTATTGGTTGTGCAGGTGTTGACTTAGCATCCAAACATGCATTTACCACAGAGGTAGAGAGTGCACAGATTAAAGAAATAGCTATTAATAAGAGTGTAGATACATACTTAGTGATCGATAGCTCTAAGCTTAATTTAAAAGGATTTTATAGTTTTGCAGTAACTGAAGATTTTACAAAAATCATTACCAATAAAACAAATGAAGAGGAAATAGATAACGAAAATATTATCTATGTATAAGGAGAAAAAATGAAACCAAATAAAAAAGGAATTGAAATGTCAGTAACTGAATTAGCAAAATATATCGATTATAGCGTACTAAAACCAGAATTTACAGAACAAGAAGTAATTGACTTAACAAAAGATGGAGTTAAGTTAGGGTGTGCAACCATTTGTATCAACCCTGCTTATATGGATCTATGCATGCCATATATTGAAAATAGCGATACTAAATTATGTCCAGTTTGTGATTTTCCATTTGGAACTAGTTCAACAGCTTCAAGAGTGGCACAAGCTGAAATCTTATGCGATTATCCAAATATTGGAGAAATCGACGTTGTCGCAAACTATGGGCTACTACGTTCAGGTAAATATCAAGAAGTTACAGCAGACTTAAAAGCAGTAGTTGATGTATGTCATAAAAAAGGATATGAAGTAAAAGTGATTCTTGAGACTGATGCGTTAAATAAAGAACAAATAATTGCTGGGTGTAAGTGTTGCGTTGATGCAAATGTTGATTTTGTAAAAACAAGCACAGGCTTCCTGACAGGATTTGAAGGAAATGGTGCAACTGTTGAAGTTATTCAATTAATGATGGATGAAGTAGGGAACAATTGCAAAGTAAAAGGGAGTGGAGCCATTCGTACTAGAGAGCATTTTTTAACACTAATAGATATGGGAATAGATCGTATGGGTGTTGGTTACAAATCTGTGCCTGTAGTATTAGGTCTAGATAATAATGTTAGTACTGATAATTACTAAAAATAAACTAGATAAGATTATGTAAATAAATTCTCTAAGTTAATTAGAGAGTTAAACTAAGGAAATAAAATAATCTATAAAGATAATATAATAATAAATTAGTCATTTTATTTTGCAAACTATAAATTAAGTAATATAGTTGCCTTGAGGTGATAAGTATGGAATATTTTCTAAAGAGAAAAAATGTGGATAACTACTCTAAAATGATGGAAGGTTATGATAATACTTTTGTGGTGAATGAATTAAAAAAGATCCTACCTATAGGATCTAGTTTACTAGAACTAGGGATGGGTACAGGTCATGATTTAATTGAACTAGCAAAAGATTATGAAGTTACTGGCAGTGATTATTCACAATATTTTATTGAAGATTTTAAAAAGAAGAGCGATTTAAAAGCTTTAGTTTTGGATGCAGTTAGTTTTGATGTGGCGAAGAAATTTGATTGTATCTATTCTAATAAGGTTCTCCAACATTTAAAAGCAGAAGATTTTATTGAATCATTGACCAATCAATCAAAGCATTTAAATGATAATGGTTTTATTTTTATGACTCTTTGGAATGGCGATTATAAAGAAGAGTTTGAATCTAACGGTGAGTTAAGATTTGTGTATTATAATCAACAAGTATTAGAGGAAATAATTCCTAATAATTTAGAACTTACAAATTTGAGTTATTATTCAGAATTTGACACTAATGATTCAATAATTGTTGTTCTTAGAAATAAGTAAATACTTTTGTTGTTTTAATAAATGGAATAATGTATAGTTAATAAGTATTGTCGAAAGACAGTAAGAGGGAGAAATTAAATGAAAAAATTATTAGCAGTATTAATCGCATTATTAGTAATTACAGGATGTAGTTCAGCATCTACTGAAAAATTAGTATGTACTCTTGAATTAGAACAAACTGGTGTTTCTATGAGCAACACTTATACAGTAACTCATAGTGATGACAAAGTATTAAAAGTAAATTCAGTTGAAGAAATTACAATCGATGATGAAGCAACTTTTACAGCAACAGCAGAAATCATTAAAATGACTTATGATGCAATGGGTCAATTAGATGGATATGATGCAGAAGTTACTATTGATGGAACATCTTTAAAAGCAGTGGTTGATATTGACTATGCTATTGTAACTGAAGAAGCATTATCAGCTTTTGACCCAAGTGTTGGAACTTTATACAACGATTCTGGTGATGTTATGTTAGAAGCAGTTAAAGCAACTTACGAAGCTTTAGGAGCTACTTGCCAGTAGTTATTGTTTAATCAATAAGCAAATTAAATAAACCCCAATTGAAGATAATTCAACTGGGGTTTTTTCATGTTATAAATTTATTCTTATTCTTGGTTTAGTAGGTCGAAGATCTCCTATTTGATTTCAGCTTGTTGAGACGTAGTTAAATAATCAACCGATGTATTAGAAGTTACTTGCAAATAATAAAGCAAAAAAAACATTGTATATCGTATTTTATTTTAAAGTTAAACTCTGCGATATAATAATGAATTTCATAAAATTTTAAGATTATTAATTGTGCATATTAAATAAAAACGGATATTTAAAATATCCGTCTAATAACACTATATAGTAGTTTTTAATAAGGGCACGCTAGCCTTATTTTTTAGTTAATTTCTATAACCTCGTATCCTGCATTAGTTACTAAGTTTTTTAAGACATCATTTGAAATTTCTTTACTAAGAGTTAAGTAAACTTTTTTCTCTTGTAAATTAACTTCAGCTATAATTCCATCCACTGCATTTAAAGTGTCCTCCACTCTTTTCTTACAGTGATTACATGTCATTCCTTCGACAATCATTTCTCTTTTCATAATAGTTCCTTTCTTTTTATTTGTGGTAAATCTTTTTAATCTTAGGGCATTCAACACTACAGTTATTGAGCTAATACTCATCGCAAAGGCTGCGAACATTGGATTTAGTTTTAAGCCAAAATTTGAATATAACACTCCAGCTGCAAGTGGTATTCCAACAGTGTTATAGATCATTGCCCAAAATAGATTTTGTTTAATGTTATTTAGAGTACGATAACTTAGTTTGATGAGAGTTACGATATCCATTAAATCATTTTTAACCAAAATAATATCAGCAGACTCTAAAGCTACATCACTACCAGAGCCAATGGCTATTCCAACATCTGCTTGCATTAGAGCTGGTGAGTCATTAATTCCATCTCCAACCATTGCAACTATTTCCTTACCTTGGAATTGCTTAACTTGGCTTTGCTTGTCTTCTGGCATTACTTCTGCCACAAAGTTATTGATGCCTACTTTATTGGCAATTGCTGTTGCTACTTTTTGGTTATCTCCAGTTAACATGATGGTTTTGATATTCATCTCATTTAATTGTTTAATCGCTTCAATGCTTGATTGCTTTATTTGATCGGCTATACTAATTAATCCTAAGACTTCTTTGTTTTTCGCAAAGATTAATGTTGTATGTCCTAGTTCTTGCCACTGGTTAAGTTTGTCTAACACTCTACTTACATCAATCTTATTTTCAACAAATAGTTTGTAGTTGCCTGCGTAGTAAGTATCCTTGTCCTTTTTGGCAATTATCCCTCTTCCGCTTAATTGATTAAAACTATCAAACTCTAGTGGAACATAACTAAATTTATTAGTGATTGCTAGTGCAAGGGGATGGGTCGATAACTTTTCTAAAGAGTAGGCAATATATGGTAGGTCATGATTTAACTGATAGATATCTACTACCTCTGGGTTACCCTTAGTGATAGTTCCGGTTTTGTCTAAGACAATAGTTTTTATTTTATTAGCTAGTTCTAAGCTGGCTGCATCTTTAATTAATATTCCATGGTTAGCACTAATTCCTGTTGCCACCATAATCGCACTTGGAGTTGCGATCCCTAAGGCGCATGGACAAGATACAACCAATACCGCAATCGCAAAGCTGATTGATTCTTCTAGTGATTTAGTGATTGTAAGCCAAGATATGAAAGTCACAAGCGCAATAATTAAGACTATAGGCACAAAGATTGAACTTATTTTATCCGCTAGTTTTGCGATAGGAGCTTTTGAACTGCTTGCATTTTCTACTAGTTCCACTATTTTATTGAGTGTTGAGTCTTCTATTGTTTTTGTGACTCTAATTTCAATGTATCCAGTTAAATTTAATGTTGCACCAATAACTTTAGAATCAAGACTTTTATCTACTGGTAATGATTCACCTGTTAACATTGCCTCATCAACTGTTGTTTCTCCCTTAATAACTACCCCATCCATTGGAATAGTTTCTCCGGGTTTAACTATAACTAAATCTTCTATTACAACATCTTCTATCGGAATGATTCTCTCAAAATCACCCCTTTTAACTAAAGCATTATTTGGTCTTAAGTTAATAAGTTTACCAATAGCTGCACTTGTTTTACTTTTTGCATTAGTCTCAATATACTTACCAACAGTTACTAAAGCTAAAATCATGGAACCTGTCTCAAAATACAAGTCCATCGCATATTGCATTTCACCACTAGCAATTTTATAGATCGCATACAAACCATACAAGAAAGCCGCTAAAGCACCAATAGCAATCAACGAATCCATATTTGGATGCTTTTTAAACAAAGCCTTAAAACCACTAGTGAAATACTTATAATTCAATAAATAGATGGGAATAGATAACAATAATTGAACCAATGCAAACTCCAATAAATTATGGTGGAAATAATCAGGAATTGGTAAACCAACCATATGCCCCATTGCTAAATAAAACAAAATACTCATAAATATGATTGAAAAAATCAAACGATATTTCATCATATTTGATTTCTTTTGAAAAACAACAGCTGTAGTATACAATGTCGCATTATAACCATTGTCAAATACCGCTTGAATAATTTGATCATTATTAATAAGCTTATCATCATATTCAACATCCATTGAATTAGCTAATAAGTTAACATTTACACTTTTTACTCCTTGAAGACTAGAAATTGCCTTTGTGACAGAACCACTACAAGCGCTACAAGACATGCCTATTACATTAAATTTTTGTTTCATAAAGCCTCCTTAGTTTAATTATAACCTATAGATAAAAAACTTAATAATAATATGCAACAAGTAAATGAGGGTTTAGTTGTGATATACTACTATTAACAAACGCTTAGGGAGGTAATGAAATGAAAAGTATTAAGCCAGGTAGAGGCCCTTCTACAATGCGCGCCATTAGTTCAATAGTGGCTGTTATTTTTGGGATATTTTGGACTGTTAGTAGCTCTGAAATGGGAGCGCCATCAATGTTTCAAATTTTTGGAATTCTATTTATTGGGTTAGGCATAATACAAGCAATTTATTATTTTAAGAATGCTACAGGAGAAAATCGCTATTCTGTTTTTGATATTACTGAGGAAGGTGAAGAAGTTGATCCATTAAATGAAATAATTAATAAAAAAGATAGTAACTCTACTCCTGAAAATAGTGAATTAAAGTATTGTCCTTATTGTGGCAAGGCTATTGATGGAGATTATAAATATTGTCCAAGTTGCGGTAAAAAATTACCTTAGGATATAGGAGGTTAATCAAATGTGGATAGTTTTAAGCGCTTTAGCATTTGCGTTAGTTGTTATTAATATCATGTTAATAACTAAGAATGATTATAAGTTCAGTGCAACTTTAGTATTCTTAAGTTTAAGCTGTGGTATTGCGACTGTTTTATGGGAGTATAACTATGTTAGTGAGTTAGTGTTAAATGGTAAGCTAGATAAGTTAAATTCAATTGTTAATTTAAACGGAATATTAATGGGCCTTAGTTTAGCTTTAATAATTCTTAATGGAGTAGTTTTATTTCTAAATGTTAGAAATACAATGAGTAAGTAACCAAGACTACACGATATGTAGTCTTTTTTAATTGTAAAGATTTATTTATTTTTTGGAGTTTTTTCTAGTTGTTGTGGTATTATTGATTGGTTTAGGAGAAAATAATGAAAAGAAATTTTAAAAAAATATTGATTATATTATCTATAATTATTGCCTTATTAGGTGCTGTTGGTTATTTGATTGGTGATTACTTTGTGAATTATGCATTGGTTAGACCAGAGAGTGGACAGTTAGATTCTGCTAATGATCCTAATGCGCCTAAAAATGAAGAGAATGCTGTTGTAGAAGCAAATATGATTCTTGAGGAAACAGCTTACTTAGAGTGGGTAGAGACCGTTGAAGTAAATAATGTATCTATTCAAAGCTATGACAACTTAAAATTAAATGCGATTGAGTATCGCAAAGAAGATTCTGATAAGTGGATTATCATGGTTCATGGCTATACTTCTAGTAATCAAAGTATGGTTAATAGAGCTGTGCATTACGGGGAAAAGGGTTACAACGTTTTACTACCTAATAACCGTGCTCATGGTGATAGTGAGGGTACTTATATCGGTATGGGTTGGCTTGATCGTTTAGATATCATTGACTGGATTGAGTTTATTATTGATGAAAACCCTGAGGCGGAGATTGCATTATATGGTGTTTCAATGGGCGGGGCTACTGTTAGCATGGTTTCAGGTGAAAAGCTTCCAGATAATGTTAAGGTTGTGATTGAAGATTGTGGATATACAAGTGCTTGGGCAATGTTTGAGAATCAATTGGACTATCGTTTTGGTTTGCCACCATTTCCAGTTTTAGATCTAGCAGGAATTGTCGGCAATATGAGAACCGGTTATGATCTAAAAGATGCAGATAGTATTGCTCAACTTGAGAAGTCGACATTGCCCATATTATTCATTCATGGAGATATTGATAACTATGTTCCGGTGGAAATGGTTTATGAAATGTATGAGGCTTCAAATAGTGTTGATAAAGAAATTTTAATTATTGAAGGATCTAATCATGCGGAAAGTGACTATGTTAATCCTGAAGTTTACTATGAGGCTGTATTTAGATATTTAGATAAATATATTGATTAAGTCTAGCTTGAGCTAGACTTTTTATATGGATTAATATGCTATAATTATTGATAATTAGGAGCGTATTTATGAAAAAAATAATCATATTATTATTCTGTCTATTATTAGTGGGATGTAGTAGTGAAGTAGAATTTAACTCATCTAAACTCTTAGAAAGATCAGAAATTCTAACCGAAGAAATGAGAGTTGGAAACTTCCAAAGTACAATAGATAACCTTGCGGATAGTATTAAACCACTATTAAGCCTTGAAGCACTAGAAGAAGGGTGGCACACTACAATTGTCGATATTGGTGAATACCAAGGACTACACTCGGTAGATGGAAAACTAGATAATGATAGTTATATTGTCAGTGTTGTTTTAAAATACGAAACAACAGGTATTGAAGTATTCTTTTCTTATAACCAAGATGAAGAAATTATCGGGATATTTTTAACATATAAAGCAATAGAAAGCGAATTAGTTAATAATCAAGATTACTATGAAATAGAAGTAATTCTTGGAGATAAATATCCAATAAAAGGAATTCTAACCCTCCCTAAAACAGATACTCTAACACCTGTAGTCTTGTTGGTGTCAGGTTCAGGAGTTCAAGATAGAAACTCAACTATCTATCAAAACACTCCATTTAAAGATATAGCTTATGGACTTGCTGAAAATGGGATTGCGACTTTAAGGTATGATGAAAGACTTTATACTTATCCTGAATTAGTTGATGAACTTGGTGTAGATTTAAACTTAGAAACTGAAATGTTAGAAGATATAAGCTATGCCTTACAATATTTAGAAAACCAAGAAAAGGTAGATTCTAAGAATATCTATGTTCTAGGGCATTCATTAGGTGGAGGATTGACTCCATATATCGCTAGCAGTAATGAAAATGTTGCTGGAATTATCTCAATGGCTGGTAGTTTAAAGCCTTTGTATGAATTATCTTATGACCAAAATAAAGCTATAGAGAAAGAAATATTAAACGGTGATTATGATGAGAAAACAAGAGAGACTATTAAACTTCAAATGTTACAAGTTGAAAAAGATATTCTCACATTAAGAGGTGATATTTCAAATATTGAGAATGATACAATTTTAATGGGATTACCTGCTGGATATCAAAAATCAACTAAAAAGTATGCAGGTGAAAACTATGTTAATGGTATTAATCTTCCAATATTAGTATTGCAAGGTAAAGCTGATTTCCAAGTCTCGCCAACAGTTGATTATCAATTATGGAAATCAACATTAAGTAACCGTGATAATGTAGACTTCAAATTATATGAAAACTTAAACCATCTAATGATGCAATCAACAGGAAAACAAGATATTACCGAATACCAAACTAAAGGAGTTGTTGATCAACAAGTAATTAATGACATTACAAACTTTATTTTTAAATAGGAAGATATATTAACTTATATAAAAGCTGTACCTAAATTTTTGGGTCAGCTTGTTTTTGTAACCATTCTAATTAAATCGCGGCATGATAAAATTTGATAGTTAATAGCAAATGAATAAGGAGAATTATGATGATTGAAACAAATAGATTATTGATAAGAAAACCTGAAAATCAAGACATTCAAGCTTACTTGAAATTTCGTAATAGTGATTATGTTTTAAAGCATAATCCAATGGGCAAACTAAGTTTAGATGATGTTAAGAAAGAGTTTAATGAGAACAAAAATATTTGGCTTATTCAAATTAAAGATAGAGATGTGATTGGAGCCATTTTTACTGATCGTGGCGGTATTAGATACTGGAAATTAGCTACTGAAATTTCTTATTTCTTAGACGAAAGTTATTCTAATTTAGGATATATGAGCGAAGCCGTAAAAGCTTTTTTAAGTTACTTATTTAATGATGGCGAAATAGAACTAGTGACTGTTAGGGTTTTTGCCAAGAATTCAGGTTCACTAAAAATGGTCAAGAAGTTAGGATTTACTCAAGATGGATATTTTAGAAAATGTGTTGATTACAATAATCAATTATGGGATGATGTTGTATTTTCAATGACTAAAGAGGAGTTTAATAATGATTAAGTTATATGATGCGAATAATGATATAGAGATTCTGAAATTGAGGACAAAGGCTAAAGACAAGTGTCATCAGTTTAATTTGTTGCCCCCTTCTGATTCTAGAAGACAAGAAAAGATAATTAAAGATTTAATCGGTAGAATTGGTAATGGTTTTGTTTTTACTGCGCCTTTTTGGTGTGATTATGGATCTAATATAGAGATTGGTGATAATTTTTATTGTAATCATAATTTGATTATTTTAGATGGCGAGAAAGTCAAAATTGGAAACAATGTTTTCATTGGTCCGAATTGCTGCATTTCAACTGCTAGTCATCCATTAGATAAGGAATTAAGAGGTCAAGGGCTAGAATATGCTTGCCCTATTACGATAGGTAACAATGTTTGGATTGGTGCTAGTGTTGTTATTTTACCTGGAGTTACAATTGGTGATAATAGTGTTATCGGGGCAGGTAGTGTAGTTAATAAAGATATTGAAAGTAATTGCGTTGCAGTTGGCTCTCCTTGTCGTTTTATTAGAAAGATAACTGCTAGTGACAAGGATAGATATAGTGTTTAATAATCTCAAATCAAATATATTTTATTTGAAATTGACATTAATAAACTAAGAGGGTAAAATTTAGATAGTTTAAAAATTTTTGATTTGAAAGGAAAAGGTTAAAATGGAAGATAATAAAGTAATAGCTAATATTTTTAAGGCTTTATGCGATGAAAATCGTGTCGGAATTGTCAAGTTGTTATTAAGGGGCAATCGTTGCGCTTGTAATATTGCAGAAGAATTAGGACTTTCACAATCTCGACTTTCATATCATATGAAGATACTTTGTGAGAGTCAGTTAGTAACTTGTTGGTATGTTGGTAAGTGGACACACTATAAAATAAACCAAGATGGTTACAAAAAGGCTATTAATATTTTAAAAGACTTGAGCAATGTTGAAGACACGATCACAAATGATTGTTGTGATAAATAGGAGGTAAGAATGTCAGATAAGTGGTATCCAGTGATTGATTATATTACATGTATTGATTGTGGTGTTTGTGTAGACAAGTGTCAAAACAGTGTTTACGACCAAACTAAATCTCCTACACCTGTTGTTTTAAATCCGGTTAATTGTAGTGAGGGGTGTCATGGCTGTGGTAAGTTATGTCCTACAAGCTCAATCACATATGTTGGAGATGTAAAGAAAAAAGATAGTTGTAATTGTGGAGGAAGATGTTAGTGAATAAGAAAAAAATTTTAAAAATTGCAGTACCAATTATTAT
>CAYJFQ010000003.1:16286-104449 GCA_964369955.1 uncultured Erysipelotrichaceae bacterium
TACCAATTATTATTGATTTTGGGGCAGATTCATGTGAACCATGTAAGGCGATGGCTCCTGTTTTAGTTGAGTTAAATAAAGAATTTCAGGGAGAAGCCATCATTAAATTTGTTGATGTATGGAAGAACCCAGCAGCAGCTCAAGACTTCCCGGTTTCAGCAATACCTACTCAAATCTTTTATAATAGTGATGGTAGTCCTTATGTTCCTAGTGAAGAAGTATTTAATCTAATTCAATTTAATATGTATAGCCTTGGTGAGTCTGGCGTTCATGATTTCACAGTTCATCAAGGTGGTTTAACTGAAAATCAAATGCGCTTAATTTTAAGTGATATGGGAGTTGAATAATGATAGATGCGTGGTTAGTCGATTTATCTAGTTTAATTGTAGAGAATGTATGGCTTGCGCCTTTATTGGCATTTTTTGCTGGTGTTTTAACTTCTTTTACTCCTTGTGGTTTATCTAGTGTTCCATTGATTGTTGGGTATGTTGGTGGTACTGGGGATAAAACTACTAAAAGAGCTTTTAAATTGTCATTAACTTTTGCGATAGGAAGTGCTATCACTTTCACAGGAATGGGAGTTATTGCGTCCTTGAGTCATAATTTAATTGGACATGGCTCAACTTGGTGGTATTTCTTCTTAGGGGTATTAATGATGTTGATGGCTTTACAAACTTGGGAAATTTATGAAATCATTCCTTCCAGTTATTTAGTTTCTAAAAATAAGAAGCGTGGTTATTTTGGAGCATTAATTGCAGGGATTTTAGCAGGCATCTTTTCTTCGCCTTGTTCAACTCCGGTTTTAATTGTTTTGTTAGCCGTGGTAGCAAGTAATGGTAGTATTGCTTGGGGAATACTCTTATTATTGTTGTATTCAATTGGTCATGGTATCTTAGCAGTAATTTGTGGTACTTGGGTAGGTTTTGTTAATAAGCTTGCACATAATGAGCAGTATGGAAAAGTTAGTAAGGTTTTGAAAGTTATTATGGGCTTTCTAATTATGTTTATTGGATTATATATGTTTTATTTGGCATTTTAGATAGGTGGTAAAGTATGAGTAAAGAAAAAAATAACGGGATTAGTTTTTTTGAAAGATATTTAACAGTATGGGTTATTATTTGTATGGTAGTTGGCGTATTAATTGGGAAATTTATTCCAGCATTTCCGGAGTTTATGGGTAATTTTGAATATGCGAATGTTTCTATTCCAATAGCTATTCTTATTTGGTTGATGATATATCCGATGATGATGAAGGTTGATTTTCAAAGTGTTAAAAATGTTGGAAAGAATCCTAAAGGGTTGTTTGTTACTTGGGTGACTAACTGGTTGATTAAACCCTTTACAATGTTTGGAATTGCTTGGTTATTCTTCTTTGTGTTCTTTAAAAGTTATATTAGCTCTGAGTTGGCTACTGATTATTTAGCTGGTGCAGTATTATTAGGAGCAGCTCCTTGCACGGCAATGGTCTTTGTTTGGTCACATTTAACTAAGGGTAGCCCAGCTTATACAGTTGTCCAAGTTGCGACTAATGATTTAATCATCTTAGTAGCGTTTACTCCAATTGTGGCTTTCTTGTTAGGAGTTAGCGGAATTAGTGTTCCTTGGGATACTTTAATCTTGTCAGTTATCTTGTTTGTAGTAATCCCATTAATTGGCGGCATCTTGACAAGGAGTATCATTACTAAGAAAAAAGGTTTAAAGTACTTTGAAGAAAGTTTTATTCCTAAGTTCTCAAATGTAACTATTATTGGATTGTTGTTAACGTTAACGCTGATATTTTCATTCCAAGGTCATGTTATCTTAGAAAATCCTTTACATATTGCTTTAATTGCAGTTCCTTTGATTATTCAAACATTCTTAATTTTCTTTATTGCCTATTTAGCTTCTAAGGTTTTAAAAATGCCTCATGATGTAGCAGCTCCGGCTGGAATGATTGGAGCTTCTAATTTTTTTGAGTTATCAGTTGCGGTCGCAATAGCCTTGTTTGGAGCTAATAGTCCAGTTGCGCTTGCGACAATAGTTGGAGTTTTAGTTGAAGTTCCAGTAATGTTAATACTAGTCAAAATTGCGAATGCTACTAAGCATTGGTTTAAAAAATAGTCTTTTTATCTATCGATGAAAACTCTGTAGTTTGATTTAATGGTGCCGAGCTATTGAATTATTGGTGTGTGATATAATGAAGGCAAGTTGAGAGGTAATTATGAAGATAAATGAAATTATGGCTTTATTAGAAAGTTATGGTAATGAAAAAACTAAAAAGATATATTTTAATCACGGGATGGCTGAACCAATGTTTGGAGTTAAAGTTGGGGATTTAAGAAAGATTGTTAAAAATATTGGTGATAAAAATACAGAGTTAGGTTTAGCTTTGTTTGAGACTGGCAATTATGATGCAATGGCATTATCTTCGATGATTATCGATCCTAAGGAGATAACTAAACAACAATTAATCGATAATATGAATAAGGCATATTGTTATATGTTGGCCGAATATTCTGTAGCTGGCGTTGCTGGTGAGAGTGTTTATGGAAGAGAGTTGGCTAATTTCTGGATTAATAGTGACAATGATTTTATTTGTGCCGGGGGTTGGAATACCTATATTGGAGTACTTGAGACTGGGGATGATATTGATCTTGATGAGATCGACTTATTGTTAAGTAAGATTGAAAAAAATATTCATAGTTTTGGTGATCGGCAAAAATATACGATGAATGCTTTTGTGATTGCGGTCGGTAAGTGGGTTTTAGCTTTACGTGAGAGAGCGCTTGAGGTTGCTAGTGCAATTGGTGAAGTTAAGGTAAATATGGGCAAGAAGAAGTGTTCTGTACCTCTTGCGAGTGAGTATCTTAATAAAATAATTGAAAGGGAAAAGAAATGAGTATGGATTATCAAAAAGTAAATTCTTTAACTATTGATAGTTGGGTTAAAGAAGGGTGGCAATGGGGCATTCCTATAAGTCCTAAAGATTATCAAAAAGCCTTGAATGGAGATTGGGGTGTTTATTTAACTCCTACCAAGCTTATGCCAAATAGTTGGTTTCCTGGCAGTTTAAAAGATGTTAAGTTGTTAGGATTAGCTAGTGGCGGCGGACAACAGATGCCAATTTTTAAAGCACTGGGCGCAGAATGCACGGTATTAGATTATTCGCAAGAACAATTAAATAGTGAACTTCTAGTCGCGAAGCGCGAAGGGTATGAGATAAATATTTGTAAACGTGATATGACTAAAAGATTACCTTTTGAGGATGAAAGTTTTGAGATTATTTTTCACCCTGTTTCTAATTGTTATGTAGAAGAGGTTGAGCCAATTTTTAAAGAGTGTTATCGTGTTTTGAAGAGTGGAGGAATTTTAGTTTGTGGTTTAGATATCGGAACTAATTTCATTACAAATGACGAGATAACCATTGAAAATAAATTGCCATTTAATCCACTAAAAAACGAGAAACAAATGGAGTTATTACTCAAAGACAATGATGGAATTCAGTTTTCTCACACTCTAGAAGAACAAATTGGTGGACAATTAAAGGCAGGTTTTATTATTACTGATCTTTATGAAGATACCAATGGTGAAGGTCGTCTTTTTGAATTGAATATCCCTTCATTTATTGGCACTAGAGCTATTAAGAAATAATAAGATAAGAACATGAAAAGAGGTCCAATAACAGAACCTCTTTTGTCATATAAGCTACCACTAAATTCTTTGCGCTTTTTATATTAGAAGTATACATTTCATAGAAATCTTTTTCATTAAGCTTATTTAAGAAACCTTGACTAATGACACAATACTTATTCGATGTTTTTTTATGCTTACAGATTCATAACCTGATTTAACTTTTCAAAATGAAGAAGCCACTTTAACAGTTAAACCTTTCAATAGTTGATGATATTAACAACTAAATACATCCTTCATCAACTTCATTTCTTTTAAAATTAGTATTAACTTCCTCTAATCATGTGCAAAATAATTCTCAATTGAGATGGACACATATTCAAAACATTTGACATTGGTGGAGAATTTGATAGTATTTAATAAGTTAGTAGCAACTAACTTATTAAGGCGTGACTTTTGAAAGTGAATGTTAAACAGCTAATCAGCTATGCCATTGTAAATCTGAGTTGTTTATTAAAATTAGTGACAGTTCTTTTATTTTAATATTGTCAAGAGAAGTTGATATTTATGGCATGTCGCATTGTGAAGAACAAGTATATATGCCCGCTTTGAAGATGCGATTGAGTAGGTGATAAACGCTAACAGTAAGATATTTAAGCATATTGCAATTTAGTTGATGTCTGTAATTCTTGAAAATATGAAAAATGAATATGAAAAAAAGCTTTAAGTTAACCAAAAGATTGTGAGTGTTATATAATAATAAAATAGAATTCCTTGTCAAACGTATTGAAAGTTAGAAATTCAATCGTCATTTCATAAGGACTTCTAATTAATGATAGTGATAACAAAGAATTATTACATTTATTCACGAAATAGGGCTAGCTGAAGATTTAAGTATAACCGGATCAAGTCTCTATTGTGAATTAGCTATCTTAATAAAAAATGATATTATAGAAACTGATAGAAAGTTTTTATATATAAAAAATGAAGAAGAACTTAGAAAACTTCTTTAATGAAAGGTGGAAGAATTATGAAAAAAATATTAGTTTTAATCATGATAAGCGCATTTGCGTTATTGTCAATTGTTGGATGTACTAGTGAACCTGTAGAACCAACAACACCTGTAGATGTATCAGTAGTGGCTTTAAAGGGCCCAACTGCTATGGGTATGGTTAAGTTTATGGATGATGCAGAAAGTGGCGCTATTACTAGCAATAACTATGCATTCTCAATCGAAACGGCAATTGATGTTGTTACTCCGATGATTGTTAAGGGAGAAGTTGATATTGCGGCAGTTCCTGCAAATGTTGCAAGTGTTTTATTCAACAATAGTAATGGTGCAGTAGAAGTGCTTGCGATTAATACATTAGGTGTTTTATATATCGCAGAAAGTGGTGAATCAATTAACTCAATTCAAGATTTAGCTGGAAAAACTATTTATGCTAGTGGCAAAGGAGCAACTCCTGAGTATGCTTTAAACCAAATTTTAGCAGCTAATGGTTTAACAGATTCTGTTAAAATTGAATGGAAAAGTGAACAAGCTGAAGTAGTTGCGGCTCTTGCGGCAGAAGAAAATGCGATCGCTATGTTACCTCAACCATTTGCGACTACAGCTCAAGCTCAGAATTCTGATATTCGTATCGCATTAGATCTTACTGAAGTTTGGAATGAGTCTGATATTGATGGTAATTTAATTACAGGTGTGGTAGTAGTAAATTCAGCTTTTGCGGATGCAAATCCTGAAGCAGTGGCTGACTTCATGAAGTTATATGCTGAGAGCGTTGAATATGTAAATACTAATCTTACTGAGGGTGCAGCTTTAGTTGGGAAATACGGAATTGTTCCTGAAGCAATTGCGGCTATCGCAATTCCTGAATGTAATATCACTTATGTTGATGGTGATGAAATGAAAGAAATGCTTTCTGGATACTTAAAAGTATTATATGATCAAAATCCTGCAGCTGTAGGTGGTGCATTACCAACTGATGCATTCTATTATGGACAATAATAAAAAAAATATTAACAAACAAAATTTGCCAATTTGGGTTATCTTATTATGGATAGCCCTTTGGCAGTTGTTGAGTATATTAATTGATTCGCAAATTTTATTACCTTCTCCTTTATCAGTATTAGAAAAATTATTTTTCTTATTAGGACAACAATATTTTTGGCAGTCAATTTTACACTCAATGTCTAAAATAACTTTAGGCTTCTTACTAGCATTAACTATTGGTATTGTTTCTGCAGTAATAGCTTATAAATCAAAAATATTTAAAGAATTTATTAGTCCCTTTATTTTGATATTTAAATCAGTTCCAGTAGCTTCAATAATAATTCTAATACTCATTTGGATATCATCAGAAAATATCTCAATCTTTATCAGTTTTATTATGGTAATGCCGATTGTTTATACTAATGTATTGAGTGGTATTGATAATTTAGATATTCAATTAAATGAAATGGCTACAGTGTTTAAGGTATCTCCTAGAACTAAAGTAAGATACATTATTCTTCCACAAATAATGCCATTTATTGAGTCTGCTTGTTTAGTTGGATTAGGTATGTGCTTTAAGGCAGGTATTGCGGCAGAAGTTATTGGTTTACCAGATAATTCAATTGGAGAGAACCTTTATCAAGCTAAGATTTTTCTTGATATGCCAACTCTCTTTGCGTGGACAATTGTAATTATCGCGATTAGTTATTTGTTTGAGAAAATCTTTGCGATTATCATCAAAAGAATAATTAAAAGAGTAGAAAGGGTTAAATTAAAATGATTATCTTTGAAAATGTTAAGAAAAGATATGAAGATATCGTTGTTTTTGACAACTTGAATTTATCTCTTTTAGATCACAAGATTAATTGTGTTATGGGCTATTCAGGAAGAGGAAAAACAACTTTAATAAGGTTGTTGATGAAGTTGGAGAAATTTGATTCAGGGACTATCATTGGACTTGAGAACCTTAAAATAAGTGCTGTTTTCCAAGAAGATCGATTATGTGAAAATCTTGATGTCTACACTAATATTTTGTTACCACACATCTATAAAGAAAGTTATACTAAAATAACTAAAGCTAAAATAGATCAAGGACTAGCATCGATAGGTTTAGCTGGCCTTGGCAATAAAAAAGTAAATACATTATCTGGCGGAATGAAAAGAAGAGTGGCCATTTTACGTGCAATGTATATGGATTTTGATTTGTTGATATTGGATGAAGCTTTTAAAGGACTTGATGATGAAGTTAAGCTTAAAACTATCGAATTTGTAAAATCTGAGTCAAAAAATAAAACCATAATATATATAACTCATGATAAGGTTGAGGCTGAAATAATGGATCCTGATATCTATATTGATTTATAGTTAATACCCTAATTTAATAAAATGACAGTTGATCTGTCTTTTTTAATGCTTATTTTTTTGACAGCATAAAATAGGCTGGAAGAAAGAGTATCAAATAGCATTATAAAAGCAGTATTTAAAATGTTACTAGCTCCACATTTTGCAGTTATTATGAATGTGATGTTTTGTCTTTCTTTAAAGGAAACTAAATCTAAATAAACTAAAGTAAATATTTATCATATGTTATAATCAAATAAATTAAAGTTATGCTTAAAGAGGTATATAGTATGGAAAAAATACACAACAAACTAGTTAGGGATAATATCCCTAACATTATTAAAAAAGATGGCAGAAGACCAATAACTCGTATATTGAGTAATAGTGAGTATAAAGATGAACTAATAAAAAAATTATTCGAAGAATGCGAAGAAGTGAAGTCAGCAACAACACCTAATGAGCTGTTGGAAGAATTGGCCGATCTTTTAGAAATCATAAGCGCTTGCGCAAAGACTCAAGGAAAGAATATTGAGGATATTAAATTATTAGCTGAGAATAAGAACTTTAAAAATGGTAGCTTTGATGAAAAAATATATTTAGAGAAAGTGATATTTGATGAATAAGCTTCTACTGTTTAAAAAAATAATTAGAGAAGCTAATTATGAAAACACTTATAAGATGGCTTTTGCGAAAGCTCTAGTTGAAATTGCTTTAGATAATAATTTTGAATCTGAAATAGTGGAAATAAAACTCGAGAGAATTGCAAAGTTGTTTCTTAAATATTATTGGAATCAAACTATTTATTTCAATTTGATCCAAGGTTCAAATCCAAATAAACCACCAACTATCTTATCACTAACAAGAGATTTAATTGATAAGTATAAAGAAGCTTTAGGAGTTAAAAAACCGGTACTTTTCGAATTGGCGGAAGAGCAAATTTATGAATCTATACCAATTGAATATAAAAAAACAATTGATAAAATAATATCAGTATTAAAAAAAGATGTTAGTTATCGTTTTATTTATATTGACAGTGAATATCAAAATGAAATTTATCAATATGAAAAAGGTCAAAATCAAATATATTGTTATAAAAACTTTTTAATTGATCTATTTGAAAACCATCGAGATTTATTTGATTTAATAAACTACCGTTGGGGTTTGATTTTAGAGAACTTCAATTCTTGTCCGAGAATTAATAGAAAAGTTAAGATAATGGATGAAAGAAAAATCAATAGAAATTCACTTGAAAAATTTAAAAAATACTTAGATTTAGAAAATTCTAAACACATATGTTTTATTTGTGGCAAAGAGATAGGTGAAAGTGAATTAACTGTTGATCATGTAATACCTTGGTCATATTTATATTCTGATGATTTGTGGAATCTCGTTTATGCATGTAAATCTTGCAACTCTTCAAAAAATGATAAACTAGTTACTAAAGAGCTAGTAAATAAACTAAATATTCGGAATAATAAATTATTAAAAGAATTAGAAAATCTAGGAATAAAAGATAAGATATTTAATGAATTATCTTATGCGATTGATAAAGAATATGTGTATAAATTCTGGATCTCTAGTCTAGGTTAATAACTCACACCAAAGATAGATTAATTTCTATCTTTTAATTTGGTAAAATAGAAATAAGTAAAGGGGATATTATGGGAATAATTGAGACTGAGCGTTTATATTTAAGAGAGTTTACTAAGAATGATTTTGATGAAGTGGTTAAGTATCTACAAGATATTGAGACCATGTATGCTTATGAGAAGGTATATAGTGATGATGATATTAATGGAATGTTAGATACTCATATAAATAGATATAAGAATGACGGTTATAGTATTTGGGCAGTTATTTTAAAGGATAGTGGTAGGTTGATTGGCCAATGTGGAATCACTTTACAGTCATTAGATGGGAAGGTGATTAATGAAATTGGTTATATTTTTAATAAAGATTATTGGTATAAAGGATATGCTAGTGAGGCTGCTATTGCTTGTAGAGAGTATGCATTTAATATTTTAGATTTAAGTGAGGTTTATTCGTTGATTAGGGTTAATAACTATCCTTCTCAACGTGTGGCTGAAAGAAATGGAATGTCAATAATTGGTGAAGTTAATAAGTTTTATAATAATAAAGATATGGAACACTATATTTATATGGTGAGTAGAGGTTAATGTATGAAGACAATGTTAATTGGTGTTGGTTGGCATTCACAAAATAATATAATTCCTGCACTTGAAATAGTTGGTGTTGAGATTGTAGCTATTGCGACAAGAGATTTAAAGAAATCTCAGGATGCTTGTAATAAGTATGCTTATGGTGCTGTTGGTTATGATGATTATTTAAAGATGCTTGGTGAGGTTGATTGTGAAAATGTTGTTATTGTTACACAGGGTGCCGATGCAGTTGAGATAGTTAAGAATTGTTTGAAGGCTAAGAAACATATTTTTGTGGAGAAGCCTTGTGGGATGAATAGTGTTGATGCTAAAGAAATAAGAGATCTTGTTAAGGATAATAGCGTTTCTTTACATGTAGGATTTATGAAGAGATTTGCGGATGGTTATTTAAAAATGAAAGAATTAATTAATAATCATAGTGTTAGATCATTTAGATTGAGTTTTAACGTTTCGGCTAGTAGGTTTTGTCATAATGACTTTGAGTATTTTTATTTTGTGGGCATTCACATGATAGATTTATTAGTTTACTTGTTTGGAGACATCGAAGTTAATTCGGTCATTAAAAATGATGAAGGCGATGGCGCTAGTTATCAATTGTTATTAACTAGTGGTTCAATTGTTGGTTCTTGTAGTTTTGAGAATCGTAGCGCTCATACTCAAGAGAGTGAAGTATTGGAAGTTACTTTTGAGGATGGCAATGCTAGTGTTGTTAATTTAGAAGAGTTTTCTTATCATAAAGCTAGTGATTCTAATTATCAGAGTTTGTCTGAGGAGTTTGTTAGTTATAAGACTACTTATAATCCAGCTTCTGGTTATCGTCGTGATTTATATTTAAGGGGATTTGTTGGGGAAATAAATTCCTTTGTTAATCATGGTGTTGATATGAGCGATTCTAACTTAAGAGTTAATGAAATTTGTGATAAGATATTAGAGTTATTAAGGTAAATAAAGAAGAGAAAAGAATATGAATAAATACTATTTAACTGTTGATTTGGGTAATACTGATTTAGTAATAGGTGTCTATTGTAATAAGGATTTAATTATTACTCATAGAGTTCCCCTTGTAGAGGTCTCAAGTGATTTTTATGCTTGGATTAATGAGAAGGTGAAAGAATACAATATATCTAGAGTAGGTATTTCTTGTGTAGTTCCTCGTTGTAAGGAAGACTTAATTGGTGCGTGTTTAAAGATTAGTGATGATGTTATTAGTGTGGACTCATCTACTTTTACTGACTTTGTTATTAAGGCTGATAATCCAGCAGAAGTAGGAGCTGACTTATTAGTGGCTGCTTATGGTTCTATCCACAAGTATGATTGTCCAATTGTAATCTTTGACTTTGGAAGTGCCACTAAAACAATCTTCATCAATAGTAAAAAAGAATTAGTAGGAGTAAATATTAAACCAGGAATCTACCAATCACTCCAAACCATGGTAGAAAAGATACCGCATCTACCAGAAGTAGAACTTAAAGTACCAAATAAGTTATTAGGAACTAATACTATTGATGCAATACAAGCAGGAATCTTCCAAGGAGAAATCTCAATGGTTGAAGGCTTTGTCAACAAACTACAAAAAAGTGTAGACCAAAAATTATGCCTAGTTATTACTGGTGGTTTTAGTGCGATTTTCCATCATGAAATTGAGGGTTGTCATTATGAGCCTAATATTATTTTAGATGGCCTAATTGAAATACTTCATAAGTACTATTAGTGTGTTATAATTATTCTATTAGATGATCCGTTAGCTCAGTTGGTAGAGCAACTGACTCTTAATCAGTGGGTCTAGGGTTCGACTCCCTAACGGATCACCAATGAATATTAAACCTGAATCGTTTCTTAATAACTTAAGATTGATTCAGGTTTTTTTATATTCAAAGCAATATATGGTTTAGTGAGATAATTTAACATATATTCACTTGAATAAATGTTAATATATGTTAATATTAAATTAAAATAAGAGAGTTATTTTAAGCTCTATATGCGAGGTAGAAAATAATGAAGAAGTTATTAAGTGTGGATTTAGATCTTACCAAGATTGATAACAAGCGTATTGATCGTTTACAACAGAAAATGAATAATCGTGAGCCTTGGATTTGTCCAGAGCGTGCTGAAATTATTACTAGATCTTTTAAGGAGAATGAGGGTAAGCCTATTGTTGTGAGAAGGGCTTTAGCTTTTAAGGAGATCTTAGAGAATATGACTATTTATATTGAGGATGATTCGATTATTTTTGGTAATCAAGCAAGCCTTAATTTTGCGGCTCCTATTTTTCCTGAGTACTCTTTTAATTGGGTTATTGATGAGTTAGATAGTTTTAAGGATCGTAGTGGAGATTATTTTAATATAAGTGAAGATACTAAAAAAAGGTTAAAAGCATTACAGCCATATTGGCAAGGGATTACTCATCAAGATGATGTTTTAAGAAACTTGCCAGATATTAATCGTCAAGCAGAGAAACAAAATGTTTTACATCGTGGAGGTATTAGTATGTCTGGTGATGGGCATATCATTCCTAATCATGAGTTTGTTTTAAAACATGGGTTTGGTGGTATGAGAGATATTGCAATTGCGAAACTTAAGGACTCTGATAATTTGTCTCAGAGTCAAATTGATTATTATAATGCAGCTGTTATTGCGATGGAGGGTGCGCTGATATATATTAAGCGTTTTTCTAAATTATTAAGTGAGAAGGCATTGGTTGAGAGTGATTTTGTTCGTAAGAAAGAGCTAGAAGAGTATGCAGTTATTTATTCTGATATGTTAGAGGGTGGTGCTCGTAGTTTTTATGAGGCTGTGGAGTGTGCTTATCTAGTTCATTTATTGATGATGATTGAGAGTAATGGTCATTCGTTTTCTTTTGGACGTTTTGATCAGTTTGTTTATCCTTTTTACTTATCTGAGAAAAAGGCAGGGTTATTGAGCGATGAGAAAGCTTTAGAGGTGATAACTCATTTCTTTATTATGTGTAATTCTTTAAATAAGGTTCGTCCTTGGGGGCATACACAATATAGTGGGGGTTATCCTTTATACTCAAATTTAGTCTTATCAGGTCTTAAGGCTGATGGTGATGATGGCACTAATGAGTTGTCTTATTTATGTTTAGAGGCTAGTAATCAAACTAGGTTGCCAGATCCTAATTTAAGTGCCCGTTATTCAGAGAAGAGTCCTCGTGATTTCATCAAAGCATGCGCTCGTTTAATTCGTGAAGGCTTTGGAATGCCTTCAATGTTTTGTGATGAAGTGGTTATTCCTGCTAAATTATCTTTGGGTATTGATTTAGAGGTGGCTAGAGATTATGCGCCTGTTGGTTGTGTGGAAACTTGTATTCCTGGTAAGTGGGGTCATCGTCCAACTGGAATGAGTTACATTAATTTTGGAAAAATACTAGAAATAATTTTAAATAATGGAATGGATCCTATCTCAAATATTCAATTATTTATGATTAATGGTAAGCCTGGTAGGGAAATAGAATACAAGACTTACCAAGAATTATGGGAGGCTTGGAAGTTTGCGCTTAAGTATTATTTTGAGTTAGCCGTTGCTTGTGATACTGTTTGTGATCGTAGTTTAAGATATCATGATGCGGATGTGTTTGCCTCTAGTACAATTGATTGTTGTTTAGAGAGAGGGAAGATTTTAAAAGATGGTGGTGCTGAGTATGATTTTATATCGCAGTCTAATATTGGTCCTAGTGTGATTGGTGATTCACTAGCCGCAATGAAGAAGTTAGTGTTTGAGGATAAGGTGGTTAGTTATTCTGAAATGATGGAAGCTTTAAATAGTAATTTCCAGGGTAATAATGGTCCTGAAATTCGTAAACTATGTTTAGAGGTTGCGAAGTTTGGTAATGATCTTGATTATGTTGATGAGATAGTGGCTGATGTTTATAATTCTTATTTAGAGTTATTGCCTGATTATCGTAATGATCGTTTTAATGAGGGTCCTATTGGTTGTGGTTATACAATGTCTACTAGTAACATCACTTCTTATGTTCCTAATGGTTTTGATGTCGGGGCTACTCCTGATGGTAGATTGGCTACTATGCCTTTAAATGAAGGTGCTTCTCCATGCATCGGAGCTGATAAAAGTGGTCCTACAGCTGTAATTCGTTCAGTCTCAAAACTGCCTAATAAAAAGATTGCTGGTGGTCAGCTATTAAACATGAGATTTTCTCCTGATGCGTTAAAGGGTGAAGATAACTTAGATAAATTCACTTCATTCTTAGAGAGTGGTCGACACTTTGAGATTTTTCATAATCAATTCAATATTGTTGATAGTGAACTATTACGTAAAGCTAAGGCTGATCCTTTAAAATATAATAATGTTATGGTAAGAGTGGCGGGATATTGTGCATTGTTCACAACCCTAATGCCAGAAGCACAGGATGCGATTATTAATCGTAGTGAGCATTCATTCTAAATGGAACAATTAGGATTGGTATCACACATTCAAACATACTGTACTAAAGATGGGCCCGGAATTAGGACTACAGCTTTTTTAATTGGCTGTAATTTAAGGTGTCAATGGTGTGCTAACCCAGAGGCAATGTATCCTGGAGTTAAGTTATTTTATCACCATAAGTTATGTCAAAGCTGTGGAAAGTGTGTAAGTATCTATCCAGAAGTTGTTAAACTTGTGGATAATAAGATAGTTTTTATTCAAAAAGACAAACTTAATATAGAGGAATTAGTAAAAGTTTGTAATTACCAAGCTTATCAAAAGAAAGGTAGTTACTATACTGCTAGCGAACTTGCTGGCGAATTAAAAAAAGATATAATTTTCTTTAAACAATCAGGGGGAGGAGTTACTTTCTCAGGTGGAGAGCCACTTTTACAACCAGAATTTTTACTAGAAACAATTAAACTCTTAAAAGAAGAGGGGATTACTGTTGTGATAGAGAGCGCTGGAAATCTAAATTTTAGAGATTATCCTGAAATTATCGAGCTAGTAGACTTATTTCTCTATGATATTAAGACTTATTCTAATGAGTTACACCTCTTAACAACTAAGGTAGGCAATAGTCTAATTCTTGAGAATTTAAAATATCTTCAAGAGTTAGATAAAGAAGTAATTGTTCGGATGGTTGTTGTACCTAATTATAATGATGATATCATCGACCTTAAAGCGCGTTTAGATTATGTCAGTGGTTTTAAGAATATTAAACAAGTAGATATTTTAAAGTATCATAATTATGGCGAGGGCAAATACTTATGTTTAGGTAAAGAGTATCCTTTAAAAGATTTAAAGTATGATGAAACTGAATTAGATTTTATAATAAATGAATTAAAAGAATATGGACTGTTATTGAATTTAAAGATTACTGTAGGTGGATGATATGAGTATAGCACAACGTAGAATAGAGTTATTTAAGATAGTAAAAGAAAGAAAACATATTTCAGTTAATGAATTAGCAGAACACTTTGAAGTGTCAGGAATGACTATTCGTCGTGATTTATCAAAGTTTGAGTCACAGGGTTTAATTATTATGACTCATGGTAGTGTTAGTTTAAACTCAGAGAGGGATAGTGAACCAACTTTTAATGAAAAGTTAGGAATTAGTTTAGAGGCTAAAGACAAGATCGCAAGAAGAGCTGCTGAGCTTGTTAAAGATGGTGATACAATAATTTTAGGGTGTGGTACTACTGTCCTTCAAATGGTAAAATACTTACAAAATAAAAAGCTTACTATCTTCACTAATTCATATCCAGTAGTTCAATACTTTATTGGTAATCCAAAGATTACATTATATATGGCTCCAGGCAAGTATTTAGAAGTGTCAGCAGGGTTCTTTGGAGAGTTTACAATTAACTTCTTTAAAGATGTTAAGGTTGATAAGGTTTTTGTAGGCACTCATGGTTATGATCAAGGGCTTGCTTCTGTACCGTTGATTGAGAACGCTCAAACAAAAAAAGCAATCTTAAAATCTGGTAAAAAGAAATATTTATTGTTTGAAAAGAGTAAAGAAAAACAGGTTTATACAGGTATTTTTGGTAGTAGTGAAGATTTTGATATGATAATTAGTGAATAAATAAAGGAGGTTAGTTATGAGTTTTCCAAAAGGCTTCTTATGGGGTGGTTCTACTGCTGCTAATCAATGTGAGGGTGCTTATAATTTGGGTGGTCGTGGTTTGGCTAATGTTGATTTATGTCCAATTGGCAAAGATCGTTTTAAGGTGATTAGTGGCGAGTTAGAGATGCTTGATTTTAAGGATGGTTATTATTATCCGGCTAAAAAATCTATTGAGATGTATCATAACTACAAAGAAGATATTGCGATGTTTGCAGAGATGGGTTTTAAGGTTTATCGTTTATCGATTGCTTGGAGCAGAATCTTTCCAAATGGCGATGAGGATAGTCCTAATCAAGAGGGCTTAAAGTTTTATGATGAAGTCTTTAAGGAATGTCATAAATATGGAATAGAGCCTTTAGTTACGATTACTCATTTTGATTGTCCGATGCATTTAGTTAAAACTTATGGTGGTTGGAAAAATCGTAAACTAGTAGACTTCTATCAAAACTTAGTTACTGTTTTATTTAAGAATTATCATCATCTAGTTAAATACTGGTTAACCTTTAATGAGATTAACATGATTTTACATGCACCATTTATGGCAGCTGGCCTAACTTTTAAGTCAGGCGACAACAAAACACAAATAATGTATACTGCAGCACATCACCAATTAGTGGCAAGTGCATTAGCTACTAAGATCGCTAGAGAGATAAACACTGAAATTAAAATTGGATGTATGATGGCAGCGGGCCTTTATTACCCTTACACTTGTGATAGTAAAGATGTTTTTCAGGCAATAGTTGATAATCGTGATAATTACTTCTTTATAGATGTTCAAAGTAGAGGTATGTATCCAAACTATGGTCTAAATAAATTGAAATCAATGGGTGTTGAGCTACCTATACTTGAGGGTGATTTAGAACTCTTAAAAAATAATACTGTAGACTTTGTGTCTTTTTCTTACTACTATAGTCGTTGTTCAACTGCGGATAGTGAATTAGCTAAAAAGGCAAGTCAGGGATTGTTTGAGACAATTAAAAACCCTTATTTAGGACAAAGTGCTTGGGGGTGGGTTATTGACCCAATAGGTTTTAGAAGCACTATTAATGAATTGTCTGATCGCTATTGTAAACCACTATTTGTGGTCGAAAATGGATTTGGAGCAATTGACAAGATTGAGGAAGATGGAAGTATTGATGATCAATATCGAATAGATTATCTAAGAGACCATATAAAGGTTATGAGAGACGCTATAGTTATAGATGGTGTAGAGATTATGGGATATACTTCTTGGGCTCCAATTGACCTAGTATCAGCAGGCACCGGCGAAATGGAAAAGCGTTATGGTTATATTTATGTTGATAGTGATAATTATGGAAATGGTACTCTTAAAAGAACAAGAAAAGCTAGTTTTTATTGGTATAAAAATGTGATATCCTCTAATGGTAAGATATTAGATTAAGAAAGAGGAAACAATGAAACTATTAGCAAGTGATTATGATGGAACGATTAGATTTAGAGGAGGCATCAGTGAAGAAGACCTAACAGCTATCAGCGAGTTCAAAAAAGCTGGTAACTACTTTGTAATTGTCACAGGAAGAAGTTTAGCATCTCTAGTCAAAGAAAATGAGATATATAAACTAAACTGTGATTATATCGCAGGAGATAATGGTGGAATCATTCTAGATAAAGATTTAAACATCGTCTTTAGAAAAGAAATAAATCCTCAAGAGGCGATGGAAATAATTGAATATCTACAAGAAATTGAACTTGAGAACTTCTATGTTGACGATGGATTTATCTCAGGACTTTACAAAGAAGAAGAATTTAAAGAAGAATATTCAGGCTTTAAAAAATTACCACTACAAGAGATTTTAGATGGTGGAGTATTTGTAGGGATTAAAGTAAAAAGCAAAGACTCTGAAACCTCATCAATGGTTAAAAAACAAATCGACAACCTAAACCTAACAACTGCAGTTGCCTATCAAAATAAAAACTATGTAGATATAGTTCCAGCTGGCACTTCAAAACTAACAGCTGTTGACTTTATTAAAGAAAAATTAAATCCAACAGAAATTTACACAATTGGGGATGGAGAAAATGATCTACCAATGATTGAAGGATATGATGGCTACACATTAGATAATGCCTCTGACTTTGTCAAAGCAGCAGCCACAAAAACCTTCACAACAGTTGCGCAAGCAATCACTCATATCAACAATAAATAGGGGAACAATATGAAAAGTATCATCTGGGACTACATTAATGAAGAAAATGAAATTCTTAATAATTTATTACTAAATAATGAGATCAGAAATATAATTATAGAAATAGGAGAAATAGACGCTATTTACTTTGTTAGTCATGGCAGCTCATATAATGCTAGTCTAACTATTGGAAACTTTATCACAAAGTTAACAGGAATCAGAACTTATAGTTATACTCCTGCAAACTTCCTTTATAACTGTAATTCATATAAATTAGAGAACAAAGAAAAAACTCTAATCATTGGCATTAGTCAAACAGGAACTAGCAGAGGAACAATTCAAGCTCTAGCGACAGCTCAAGAGTTTAAAACATTAGCTATCACTGAAAAAGACAACTCTCCAATTCAAGATATCTCAGATTATCGAATAAAATTAAATTGCGGTGAAGAAAACAGCAACGCCAAAACTAAAGGCTATAGTTCAACTCTTCTAGTACTTCTAATTTTCGGATTAGAATATGCACTACAACACCAGAAGATAACTATTGATAGATACAGGATAATTAACCAAGAAATCCAAGACTCAATTAATCAATTAGATAAACTAATTATTAGTTGTCAAAAGTGGTTAGAAAACCTAAACTTTGGAAAAGAAATTGATAATATTTTTGTGCTTGGATGTGGAATGAATATCGGTACAGCTTTTGAGGCACAATTAAAACTAATGGAAACTCTTTGCATGCCAACAGTATATGCAGATATTGAGGAATTCTCTCATGGAACTCATCGTGCCATTAACTCTAAAAGCTCTGTACTCTTATTAAAAACTGATAAGTATTGTCAAGAATTATTTGATAAGACATTTGAGTATCTTTTAATTAAGACAGACAATGTTATTATGATCAATGCTAGCGAAAATATTTCTAGTAATCCAAGAGTTTTAAATATTGAGTATTTCCCAGAAATAGAATCAGTTATAACCTTAACAACAATAGTCCAAATTCTTTCAGTGTTTATCCCAGAGTTAAATGGTTTAGATCCTAATGTTAATTCTAATGATGACTATACTGATTGGGTAAAGACAAGAATCTAGAGAAAAAGAACCGTCAGGTTCTTTTTATTTTATCAAATCAGCTTTTTGTTCCCTACTCATCAATTGGTAGTAAGTACGCCAAGCTTTAAGGCTATGGAGTGGGAAAATAGTATCTTCCACTTTTCGATACTCCATTATCTGTTCTTCTAATAAAGGAAAGTAGTATTTCTTATTGTTGTTGATGATAGTGAACCCAGCAATAACATCAACCTCTAAACCATCAATGATAAACTTTAGAAAAGCTTCTGATTGGTAGTTAGCACTTGGTGTTAACTTCAGTTGAGTCCCAATACTTCTAAGTATCTTAGTCACCACTTCAAGATCTTCGTATTTAATTAAGATATCTAAGTCATTAAAATCCTCAATTAAATTATTAAAATACAAAAGAGAAGAACCACCAATTGTCCAAGTTACATCTTGTTGATTTAGGTGTTTGGCAATCTCAATAATTACCTTAATTTTTTCATTTGTATTCATTATTTAAGTTTCTCTTGAAGAATGAAGGTTTTAGGGGTTAATCCTAATTCCTGATAGAACTTTATTGCGTTTTTATTAAAATCCCAAACCATTAACTCAATAGAGTTAACATCTAACTTCTGGACAATTTCTTTAGTCGCAAGATAGAGCTGTTTACCAATTCCTTTTCTTTGGTGTTTTTCATCAATGTATAGATCTTGGATATAGGCAATCTTTCTTTCCTTAAGTATTGGGTTGATGGCTGAGTGTTTAATAGTTGTGCTGATAAAGCCGATAACTTTATCTTTTTCTTGATAGATAAGGGTTATATTATTTTGATCATTTATTAAATCCTCAAAGTATTGATAGTTATAAGGATTATAATCATTAAAAATATCAGGACAGTTTTTAAAGTGGAGGTCATGTAGTTTACCGCCCATCTTAATTAAGCTGTCAATATCTGTGGTTTTAATTTTCCTGATTGTCATAGTCTAACTCCTTTTTGATAGTTACGATCTCAATTGATTGGTTAAATCTTAAACTTTTAAAGCTATTCACTTCTTTAAAACCGAGGTCAAAGAATATTTGGGTGTGTTCTCGTTGTTTTTCAAATTGATTGGTCAGCACTTCAAGCTCATCATTAATTGCTTGTTGGATTAAAAGCTTTAGGGCTGGTTTAGAATATCCTTTATGACGATGTTGTGCCTCGATGATAATTCCACATTCCCCATCTTTATTATTTGTTAGATAGTAACAATATCCAACAAACTTCTCATCAACTAGAATATAGGCAAAGAAATTATCTTTAGAGTTAAATCTTTGGTATTTTTCATGCCATTTAGATTGGGGCAGATCAATGGTTCCGGTTTGGTAGTTGTAGCCATCATAATTAACTTCCCAGCCTGCATTGTAGCTCATTGTTGTCTTGTCTTTTAAAAGCTCTTGGTAGTAATTATATTCTTGAAGTTTTGGTTTGTATAGCTCCATAGTTACTCCTACTTTTCTTTATTATCTTATCATATTATTTATCTTTTGGTTAAATTGACAAGTTTTAATTTGGTGTGATATACTCGGTTAGTCTAGTCTAACTAGGTAGAATAGTAGGTGTTTATGATTAATAAGAAACTAATTAAACTAGTTCCTGATGCGTCAGGTCATATCAGAAATAATGTAACCTTACAAATCATTGGGTTAGTAGCTAATATCATTATGATGTTTAGTATTAGTTACTTCATTAGTGATTTGATTAATAGTGATTTGAGTATTGAGAAAATGTTGATGTGTGGGCTACTAATTATAGCCTTAATTATAGTCAAGGTTTTAGTTAGTTACTTTGCGACTATCCAAAGTTTTCTTGCCTCAAAATCAGTTAAAAATATTATAAGAAATAAGATATATGACAAAATTGTGAGAATGGGTGAGGGATATAATAAGAAGGTATCTACTGCTGAGTTACTACAGATGTCTATTGAGGGTGTTGAGCAGTTGGAGACATATTTTGGTGGTTACTTACCACAGTTTTTTTATTCGATGATTGCGCCACTCATTTTATTTGTGGTAGTGTCTTTTATTAATTTAAAGATAGCTTTTGTCTTATTTATTTGCGTTCCTTTGATTCCGGTTTCGATTATTGTTATTCAAAAGATTGCGAAGAGATTATTGTCTAAGTATTGGGGTGAGTACTCTAAACTTGCGGACAATTTTCTAGAGAATCTTCAAGGGTTGAATACTTTAAAAATATATTCTTCTGATGAGTTTAAGCACCAACAAATGAATAAACAAGCAGAGAAATTTAGAGTTGTGACAATGAAGGTTTTATCGATGCAGTTAAACTCAATTATTGTGATGGATGTTGTCGCTTATGGTGGTGCAGCTTTAGGTATCATCATTACTTTATTGGAGTTAAATAGTGGAAGTATCGAAATGGTTTGGGCTTTTGCGATTATTATGTTGGCAGCTGATTTTTTCTTACCGTTAAGAATATTGGGCAGTTTCTTTCATATTGCGATGAATGGGATTGCAGCTAGTAAGAAGATCTTTAATTTATTGGCATTAGATGATCAAAAGGATGGAAATCTTAACTTTGCGGTTGGGGATATAAAGGTTGAGAATTTATCTTTTGCCTATGATCAGAAAGTAACTTTAAAAGATCTTAATCTTGAGGTTAAAGAACATAGTTTTGTTTCTATTGTTGGTAAGAGTGGTTGTGGTAAGTCTACTCTTGCGAAGATTTTAATAGGGACTAATCTTGATTACTTAGGTAGTGTAAAAGTTGGTGGAGTAGAGCTTTCAAATATTAAAAGAGAGAGTTTGTTTAAAAATGTCACACTTGTGGTCGCAAATAGTTACATCTTTAAGGGTACTGTTAGAGATAACTTATTATTAGGTAATGTTAATGCTACAGAAGATAAGATGTGGGAAGCTTTAAAGAAGGTTAATTTGTCTGAATTTTTAAAGGGTGAAGATGGTTTAGAAACAATATTGTTAGAGAAGGGTTCTAACTTTTCAGGCGGACAGGCACAACGCTTAGCTATCGCAAGAGCATTATTACATGACAGTGAAGTATATATCTTTGATGAGGCTACTAGTAATATTGATAGTGATAGTGAGAATGAAATTATGAAAGTAATTACTAAATTAGCACAAGAAAAGACAGTGATTCTTATTTCTCATCGTTTATTGAATTGTGTTAATTCGGATATAATTTATGTTTTAAAAGAAGGAGTATTAGTTGAAGAGGGTACTCATCAACAGTTAGTTAAAAAGGATAATTATTATTATGAGTTGTGGAATGCTCAACAGAGCTTAGAAAATATGAGGGCAGAATAATGAAGAAGCGTTCAAATTTTATGATTATGGCTAAGCTTGTAGGGTTAGTTAAACCTCTATTTTTAAGAATGTTATTGGCTATTACTTGTGGTTGTTTAGGATTTTTCTGTGCTGCTTTTATTACGGTTTTAGCTGGTTATGGTTTAATTGCGATTATTGAGAATAATCAAGTTATTCTGCCTACATTAATTACTACAATTGGAGTTATTGCGATTAGTAGGGGCATTTTACATTATATTGAGCAGTATAATAATCATTTCATTGCCTTTAAGTTATTGGCAATTATTAGAGATAAAGTATTTACAGCTTTGAGAAGCTTAGCTCCTGCAAAGCTTGATGGTAAAGATAAGGGTAATTTAGTTTCTATCATTACTTCGGATATTGAGTTATTAGAGGTGTTTTATGCCCATACTATTTCTCCGATCTTTATTGCCTTGATTACTTCTAGTGTTGTTGTTTGTTTTGTGGGTAGTTTTAATCTATGGTTAGGATTAATTGCCTTGTTGGCACATTTGTCAGTTGGGTTATTGGTTCCGATAATTATTTCTAGGGAGTCTAAAAGTAGTGGTGCTAGACATCGTCAGGCTATTGGGGAATTGAATTCTTATTTCTTAGATAGTTTAAGAGGGTTAAAAGAGATCTTACAGTTTAATGTAGTTAAGCAGCGAAAAGACAGATTACAAGTACTTTCTAAGAATAGTGAAAAAGCTAATTATTTAATTAGAAAATACCAAGGATTAACTTATAGTTTAACTAGTTTATTGATTCTTAGTTTTTCATTTTTAATGTTGTTTGTGTCTAGTTATTTATATCTTAATGGTGAGGTTGACCTAAGTGGTGTTATCATTCCAACTATTATGTTGTTTTCATCATTTGGAGCAGTTACTTCTACTGCTAATTTAGGGGCTGGATTAACACAGACTATGGCTAGTGGTAATCGTGTGCTAGATATTTTAGAAGATAAACCAGTTGTTACGGATATTATTGATGGGGTTGATGTTGACTTTAAGGGGGCTAGTCTTAATGGTGTTAGTTTTGCCTATCAAGATTTAGAAGTCTTAAAGGATTTTTCTTTAGATATTGAAAAGGGTAAAATTGTTGGAATTAGTGGTAAGAGTGGTTGTGGTAAGTCTACAACATTAAAACTATTGATGAGATTTTATGACCCTAAGGATGGAGAAGTAAAAATCTCAGATACTAACTTAAAAAATATTAATACTAAAAGCCTTCGTAATATTGAGAGTTATCTAACTCAAGAAACTCATGTTTTCCACGATACAATAATTAATAATATTAGAATCGCCAACCTCAACGCAACAAAAGATGAGGTCATAGAAGCTTGTAAAAAGGCTTCTGTTCATGAGTTTATTGTTGCCCTACCAGATGGTTATGATACACAAGTTGGTGAGCTAGGAGACACCATATCAGGTGGAGAGAGACAAAGGATAGGAATCGCAAGAGCATTCTTACATCAAGGTGATTTGATTCTATTAGATGAACCTACTAGCAATTTAGATAGTCTAAATGAAGGAATAATTCTTAAATCATTAAAAGAAATTGATAAGACAATAATTTTAGTGTCACATCGCTTATCAACAATGAAGATAACTGATAAAGTAATCAATATGGAAAGCACAAGAAAGAGTTAATGTTAACAGTCAATAAAGAAAAAGAAGTAGTTAACTTAATGATTAAGCTATACTGTCAGAAAAAACATCACAACAAACAATTATGTCAAGAATGTTCACAACTGCAAGAATATGCCGATAATAGAATTGACAAATGTCCACACAAAGAAACAAAAACATTCTGTTCTAACTGTGAAACACATTGTTACAAAAAAGAAATGAGAGATAAGATAAAAGAGGTCATGAGATTCTCAGGACCTAGAATGATTATCTACCATCCAATTATTGCGATTGATCACTTAAGACAATCAATAAGGAGAAAAAAATGAAAATTAGTAAAATAATCTATATAATAATCGGATTTATTGGACTTGCGCTAGGAGCTGTTGGTGCAGTAGTGCCACTACTTCCTTCGTTTCCATTTTTATTACTAGCAGCCTTCTGTTTTGGAAGAAGCAGTCAAAAGTTAGATGATTGGTTTAAAAGCACAAAACTCTACAAAAACAATCTTGAGACTTATGTCAAAGGACAAGGAATGACTAAGTCAACCAAGGTAAAGGTTATGTCAATGGTAACTATTCTTCTAAGTATTGGGTTTATTATGATGAATGCGGTTCCGGTTGGACAAATAATCATTTCCATTGTTTGGCTATTTCATATTCTATATTTTATGTTTGGAGTTAAAACTATTCAAACCCAATAAAAACAATGTTTTTACATTAATTTAATTGACTATACATTATCTAAAAAGTAGACATTTTTACTAATTGACAAGTATTTATTTAGTATGTTATACTCGATATTTCTAGGTTAACTAGAAGAAGAAAGTTAGTGTTTAAAAGAGCTATTAATTCAATGATTAAACTAATTGTTGGAGAATATGTTGCCAATTAGATTAACTATCTTTCAGTTATTATGATTGATCATCTAAGACAATCAAGAAGGAGAAAAAAATGAAAACAAAAAGCATTATCTATATATTATTCGGATTTATTGGACTAGGATTAGGTGCTATCAATCCAATCATTCCCCTTGCAGTCTCAATCATTTGTTTATTACAAATTCTACATTTCTTATTCAATGTAGAAAGAATTCAATATTAGTAAAGAAAAAAACAATGTTTCAAACATTGTTTTTATTTGGTTTTCTCGTTGTATTTATGGCAAAAGTTTTTAATGCTTTTATCTCCATCATTATCTGGGAAGATGCAGAATGGTAGTTGTTGAGCGTTATTATGTTTTATTACACAGGCTGCACAATTTCCGTGGAATTGACAGTTTGTTTTTGGACATGGGCAATTTTTATTCATATTACTCCTTCACCAATTGGTAGATTGAATTATTGTTATTTGTTTTTACCTTCTTAAACTCTAATTTCTCTAACAGTTTAATTGAGGCAATATTCTCATCATTTGTTTCTGCCATAAAGTTCTTAACGCCATTTTTATTTAATTCAGTTATTAAAAACTTTAAAGCACTAGAAGTATATCCTCTACGACAGTACTTAGGGTCGCATGTATAACCGATCCAACAAATATCCTTATCTAACTTCAAATAGATATCTCCTACTAATTTATTGTGTCGGTGATGAATTATCGCGAGTTGAACACCTTTAGTGATATCGGGATCACTTAGTAAGAAATCTTGATACTCCTTGATGGTTTTACCTTTGTAGCTTTGGAATTTCATCCATTCTAAATTATTATGATAATTAATAAATGGGGACAAATCTTCCGGATTAAAACTTCTAATAGTATATAAGTTATTATAAAATTTCATTTATTTTCTCCTTGTCTTATTGGGTGTCTAATAATTGTTTTCATTTTTAAAGGGTCAACTTTTCGACGGTCACTTAAATAGATTTCATGATGTCTTCTTCGCTCATTAAGATCTATCTGATATCCTTGTTTATTCGCAAATTCATGCATAAGTCTAACAGTCTCCTCTTCGTTTTTAAATGGTCCGATATGCAAACATTGTACACACAACCCTTCTTCAACTGTTAGAAATTGGACTTTTGAGAAATCTTCATTCTTTTTGAGGGTGGCAGTTTTAATTGCCCACTCAAAGTTTTCTTTTAAAATAAAGTCAGGCAATCTAATTAGGGAAATCCAATGAAAATTATCCTTGTTATGTAAATCAACTCCTTGGATATTCGGTTGCCACCAAAAACCTTCAAGTGGAGGTACTACATATTTAACAAAACCTAGAATCTGATAATCAGTTTTATAGCTCATTTTTAAGGTATAAGCGATTGTATAAAGTGAAGCAACTGCCTTAGCATACTCACCACCTTTTTGATTAGGGTTACCTTTACCGAAAACCCCAAGATAATTAGTGCTTGGAAGATTAACAATTGAAGGATTTACTTTAGGGGCATAAAACTCTTTTAATTCTTTCTTTACATCATAGGTCATAAATATTCTCCTTATAACAAAATATTATCAAACTATCGAAGAGTTTTCTTTAATCTCTACTAGATATTTTTTAAAGTTTTTAAAGGCTAAAAACTCCACAAGATAGCCTAGAAGAACATAAACTAATAATATCGATCCTATAAATACAAAAACATTAATCCTAAATAAATCATCATTAAATAGATATTCAATCATAAGCTTAGCGACCAATACACTTGAAATGGGCAACAACTTAAAAGCTAATCTCCAATTATTCATAACTTTTAAGTATTTTCTATCAAATTTGTACTTATTACCATCTAAATAAATTTTATAGTCTTTGTTTTCAATGCTGGTGTCAATCATTGTGATTTTATTGAACATATGTTACTCCTTTTTATTAAATTATATAAATTTTATTGGTTATTTATTATAGTTGCTAACTCAAAAGCTAGTAGCGCAATTTTCTCTTTTTCATCTAATTTGTTTGCGCAGTCTAGACTTCTTACATCCCATTCTGAATTATCTAAGTTATCTGCAGCATAGAAGAATTCAAAGAAGTCAATATTTCTAAATTTCGCAAGAGCACTAACAGCTGAACATTCCATTTCAACGCAAACAGCACCTTGTTGTTTTCTTAAATTCATAGTATTGATTGTTTCTCGATAAAAAGCATCAGTTGTCCAAGTTTTTCCTTGAGTGTATGAGTAGTTATGGTGATTTAACAATTTGATAAATTCACTTATATATTTTTCGTTTACTCCAATTTCATCGCTAGCCTCACAATAATGATAGCTTGTTCCTTCATCTCTAATTGCGGAGTTAGGAATGATGATGGCTAGATCTTTTATATTACGATCTAAAACGCCACAAGTTCCAAACATGACCAACTTTTCAAGCCCCATTGCAATAACTTCCTCAAGACTACCGACACAAGCTGGTGCACCTACTCTTGACATAAAGGCAGCAATGTCTGTGTCTTTGTATCGAATCTTATATACTGGATAAGTGCCATTAGCATTTCTTATTTCTGAGATGACTTCTTTTTCAAAATTTTGCATTACGCTTTCTAATAATTCATTTGAGAAACAAGTGACACCAATTTTAGGAAATCCATCAATTTTCTTAATATAATCTTCTGGGTTGATAACTGCTTTTTTATTGTGGTCATATTTTAAGGTTGTCATTATATATCTCCTTTAAAAACTATTTCATTAAATCTATAGTACCATAGGATACAAAAAAGACAATCTTGCGATTGTCTTTTCATTTCAAATTGGTGCGGGTGAAGGGACTCGAACCCCCACGGTTGCCCGCCAGATCCTAAGTCTGGTGCGTCTGCCAATTTCGCCACACCCGCGTGCCACAATATTATAACATATCTATTTTATTGATTTCAAGATAAATAGATAAAAAAAGAATTGGTTTCATTAAAACCAATTCTTGAACAATTATTTTACTCTTTCAGTAAATATTAATGAACCGATATTAGTATTTAATAATGAAGTAATTAACCCATATCGTAAGAGATTGTTTTCAGTTTTTGTAAGCTCATCATAATTAAGCGCATCTTCTACATTAAACTCAGGAAAAGTGTTAGTTACTGACATTTCATCGACAATCATAAAGGCAATTGTTTCTCCATCCATTGTCATATTGAAGTTCATGTCAGTAGTTGTGATAGAATCAACAGTTTTATGAACAAAACTACCATCTATTTTAAACCTAAATAGTGGTGCATCTAATACAAATTTTTGTCCATTTTCTTGATCAGTAATTGTCATAGTTGCTAGCCCTGAAAAATCAATTTCTACCTTATCTTCAACAATAGTTGCTGCTATAGCTAATTGGTCAACAAGATATTCTACATATGTAGTTTCATCTTCTGTATAACTGTAAATAGAGTCAACAGCTGAATCTAATGAAAAGCCATAATAATTTGAACCAGCAAAGTAAATATTCATTTCCAACCCAATAAATGATGAATAGTTGTCAACACTATCAACTGAATCAATATTATCAGCAACCTCTGACTCATCAATTCCTAAAGTTCCAACAATTAAATCAACAAATTCAGCATTGCTTGCCATTTTATTTTTAAGATTAGTAAAAGTTTGTTGAGCTACATTCTCGTTAAAAGTATATCTGTAAGTGTTTAATTTAACTTTTGAACCATCATTTTGGGTTCTTTCATCCTCATGGATACTGAATCCTTCGTCAACTAATGATTCTTTTAACATCTGGAAGAACAGTTCATTCATTCTTACCAAATTAGTAGGATTTAAACTATTAGTTTGTGGACTTAATCCAATTCCTTCAATAAAGATAAACTTATCTAAAGCCTCTGGCAATCTAAAGTAGAAATTATCATCAGCTAGTTTAAAAATTGCTTCTAACTGCATTTTTCCATTTGTAATGATATTAAATGTTCCTGCATACTGATTATTAGCTGCATCACTAATAATTTGGTATTGGTAAGATTCATCAATCGCAAGTGAATTACCTGAAATTTTAACAAAGCCTTTGTTTGAGATTATATTAGTTGCTGGGTCAATTCCTGAGTCTTTATTGATTTTACTAAGATTTTCACCAATGTAAGTTGAGATATTGTCAATCGCAAGATTATAAACATCTCTAGCTGAAGTGCTTCCTTGGTTTAAAAATATCCAAAGTCCCAACCCAATCGCAACTATAATAATAATTACTGGAATCAAGAATTTTTGTAGTGGACTCTTTTTAGATCCTTCATCAACTGGTGTTGTTTCTACAACAATTGTTTCTTTAACTATTGGGGCTGTTTCTACCCTCGCAACTTTTTCAGTTTCTTTTTTAGGGGTTACTTTTTTTGTGGCAGTTTTTTTAGCTGCTGCCTTTTTCACTGTTGGCTTGCCTTCTTTATCAGTTGCCTTTTTAACTGTTTTTTTAGTTGTTGACTTTACTTCTTTTTCAACAATTTTTTTGGTTGTCTTTTTATTTGTTTTTTGGTTGTTTTCCATAAATTTCTCCCTTTAGTACATTTTAACATATCGCATATATTTTTTTAATCTAATTTAAATGCTGATATAGATTATAGATAAATAAAAATATATAATAGAAATAGTATTATTTAATGAGGTAAACAATGGCTAATATTAATGCTCAAAATCGTGAAATAAGAAGAAAACTCTATATAGATGATGAAGTTAATTTGTTTTTATTTTGGTATGTTGAATTAGAAAAGCAATTTCACTTAATTCACCAACAAGTTTATGGCAATGCACCTGACCGCATGTATATTAGTAGACTTAAGAAATTATATCGTGATATTGGTTATCATGATGAGAATATGTTACATATTATTTTTGACTCAAAAATTGGTTATCGTTATTATCGTAATCGTTTAATTCATAACTACACATTAAAGGACTTAGAATTCGTAAAGCTTCATAGCAAAGAATTTGTTGCTAAGATGAAAGAGTTTCACCAGGAAATAAACACAAAGATCATCAATCGATGATCTTTTTATTAATTAATTTAGCTGGAATTCCAACAACTGTAGAGTTATCTGGAACATCCTTAATAACTACAGAGTTAGCCCCAATTAACGAATTCTCACCAATAGTGATATTACCTAAGATTTTTGCACCAGCTCCAACAATAACATTATCCATAATAGTTGGATGTCTTTTGCCCACTTCATTACCAAGCCCTCCTAAAGTAACTAGATGATAGAGCTTAACATCATTGCCAATGATAGTTGTTTCACCAATTACAACCCCAAATCCGTGGTCAATAAATAAGCCTTTACCGATAGTGGCTCCTGGGTGAATTTCAATTCCGGTTAAAAATCTAGCGATTTGGGAAATCAACCTTGCTAGAAAAAATAGTTTTATTCTGTAGAACCAGTTTGCTAAACGATAAAATAGTAGTACATGAATGCTAGGGTAGAGTAATAGAATTTCTAAAGTATGCCTAGCTGCCGGATCACTTTTTTTGATGTTTTTTATTTGTCTTTTGATGTCATTAAACATATATACCTCTTTATATTATCTTAAAGAATAGTTGCTTTAAAAGCAATTATTTAGCATTCTAGTGTATAATAATAACAAGGAGAACCGCTTAGTATGTTATACGATAAAGTTACAGAAACAATTGGCAATACCCCTTTAATAAGGTGTCATAACCTTGAAAGGCATCTAAACTTAAAAAATCAGTTATATGTTAAGGTTGAATCATTTAATCCTGGAGGGAGCGTTAAAGATCGTGCTGCCTTTAGAATGTTAAGTGAAGCACTTAATAAGGGTGATATTAATAGCGACACATTAATTATTGAGCCTACAAGTGGAAATACAGGTATTGGGCTTGCGATGGTTTGTGCTAGTTTAAATTTAAGTTGTATGATTGTGATTCCTGATAGTATGAGTGTTGAACGTCGTAAATTAATCAAGGCTTATGGCGGTCAACTTATCTTAACTCCCGGAAATCAAGGAATGAGTGGTGCTATAGAGAAGGCAAATCTACTTCATGGGGAAATAGTTAATAGCTTCATCCCTTCACAGTTTGACAATCCTAATAATCCTTTAGCCCATTATGTGACTACAGGAATTGAGATAGTTGAGGATCTTAATGATCTTGACATCTTTATCGCTGGTATCGGAACTGGTGGAACGATTAGTGGAGTTGGTCGTTACTTGAAAAAACATAACTCACAAATAGAAGTAATAGGGGTCGAACCTAGCGACTCACCATTTATTAGCCAAGGAAAAAAAGGTCCACACAAGATTCAAGGAATTGGAGCGGGTTTTATACCAAGTAATTATAATCCTGAAGTAGTGGATGATGTAGTGTGGGTTGGTTACCAAGATTCGCTAAAACATGCCAACTTATTGGCTAAAAAAGAGGGAATCTTAGCGGGTATTTCCAGTGGAGCTGCTTTAGCTGCCGCAATTGAAATAGCCGAAGATTGTCAAGACAAAAAAATTGTAGTATTACTTCCAGATACGGGAGAAAGATACTTATCAACAGAATTATTTAATGAAGAATAGGGGACATAAATGAAAAAGATGGAATACAAAACAGTTAATCAACCAATAAAGAAGCTAGGATTTGGTTTAATGCGCTTACCAATGATTGATAAAAAAGTTGATATTGAACAAACAAAAATAATGATTGATAAGTTTATGGAAGCGGGATTTACTTATTTTGACACTGCTTATTCATATTTAGAGGGAATGTCTGAAGAAGTGGCTAAAGAGTGCTTAGTTGATCGTTATCCTCGTGAGTCTTTCACTCTTGCGACTAAACTTCCAGCATGGCTTGCAAAAAATCAAGAAGAAGCTCAAGAAATGTTTTGGACTTCTTTGAAAAGAACAGGGGTTGAATATTTTGACTATTACTTGATGCATAATTTAGGTGGTAACCGTACAGCAATGTTTGAAAAGTATGATCTTTGGAATTTTATCGCAAAGCGTAAAGAAGAAGGATTAATCAAAAAAGTTGGATTATCTTCACACATGACAAGTGATGAACTAGATGAAGTATTAACTAAACATCCAGAAGTTGATTTTGTTCAACTGCAAATTAATTATGTTGACTGGGAAAGCAAATCTGTTGAATCACGCTTATCTTATGAAGTTGCTAGAAAACATGGTAAGGAAGTTGTGATTATGGAACCAGTTAAAGGTGGTTCTTTAGTTAAATTACCTCAACAAGTAGCTGATATTTTTACTCAAGCTAATCCAAAGGCCTCACTTGCGAGTTGGGCAATTCGTTATGCAGCTAGTCTTGATGGCATCATTACTGTTTTAAGTGGAATGTCAACAATTGAGCAAGTGGAAGATAATATAAGTTATATGGAAGATTTCAAACCTTTAAATGTATCAGAGTACCAAGTTATAAATGCAGCACTAGAAGAATTAAATAAAATTCCTCAGATTCCTTGTACTGATTGTAAGTATTGTGTCGATAACTGTCCAAGTAAAATTAATATCCCTAACTTATTTACAGTTATGAATAACTATAAAATATATCAAGATTTAAAAAGATATAAAGGCTCTTATGATTTTAATGTTGGAAGTGGCGGAAAAGCTTGCGAGTGTGTTAAGTGCGGACTTTGTGAAAGTGCATGTCCACAGAATATTAAAATAATTGAAGAATTAGCTGAAATTAGTATATTATTTGATTAGATAATGGGGTAAAAATGAATCTACAACACCTAAAATATGTAATTGAAATTGAAAAAACAGGATCTATTAGTAAGGCTAGTGAAAATCTATTTATGAGTCAACCTAACTTAAGTAGAGCTGTTAAAGAATTAGAAGAATCATTAGGAATTCTTATTTTTAAAAGAACTCCTAAAGGAATTGACACAACTGCTAAAGGCAAAGAATTCTTAGGATTTGCCAAGGGAATAATCTCGCAAATGGATGAGGTAGAGAAATATTACAAGAAAGAAGAAACTAATCGTCAAGTTTTTAATATATCTGTACCACGAGCAAATTATATTGCCCATGCCTTTATTAATTTTAGCAAGAGCTTAGAACTTGACCAAAACATTGAGATTAATTATCGAGAAACAAACAATATGAGGGCAATCAAAAATATCACTAATGAAGAATACAGCCTAGGAATAGTTAGATTTATTTCTAGCTATCATAATTACTTTGACTTATTCCTAGAAAGTAAAGATATTGAAAGCAAATTTATCTGTAAATTTAAATACCAAGTGTTAATGTCAAAAGACCATCCCTTAGCTAATCAAGAACTAACTGCAGAAAACTTATCTAATTATATTGAAGTAACTCACGGAGATCCTTTTATTCCATCATTAAATGCAGTAGACGCAAAAAGAATCGAGTTCTCAGAAAAAATAAACAAAAGAATCTATGTCTATGAAAGAGGTAGTCAATTCGACTTGCTTAAAGGAAACACCAACACTTTTATGAGAGTCTCAGGAATTCCGGCTAGTAAAATTGAATTATATGGTTTGATTCAAAAACCTTGTGTAAGTTTTGACAAAGAATACCAAGATTTCCTAATCTATCCAAAGAAACACACTTTCAGTAAGATTGAAGAAGAATTCATTAAAGAACTTGAGAAATCAGTTTCTGAAATGATTGATGTTTAGCATTTAAGGAGAAAGCTATGAATGAATTCTTGATTAGTGTTTTGATTATCATAATAGTAATTGGTATTAGTTTTTTAATTTACAGTTATTTTTTCAAGAATAGATCTAGTTGTGATGTAGATGTCACTATTTGTTCATTTAGTTTTAATCGTCACTATCGAAATGCGATGTCAGAAGATAAAGGAGACAAAGAATACTTTTATCTTTCTAATAACAAAGTGGTAGTTAAACTATATGGCTATGGAAGAGAAGAAGTAATTGATAAAGAAACTAAAATAAACACCAAAGAATACCTATTTTTAAAAAGTGAAATTATAGTCTGGATTGATAAATATGATGTATACACTCTTGCAAAGGACGAGTTTGTTGGAAATATTTTAGAACCTGAAATTCAAATAACTGATGTAAGTAGTGGTTTTGAGATTAATATCTATGATTGTGAATTCAATATCACCAAGGTTACTAATATTCCTAATAACTATATTCAAATGTTAAATGATCTAGAAACCATCTTTAAAGATTTTCAATAACTAACCATAGTGGTTAGTTTTTTTGTTTAGTTGCACTAATAAATTAAGAAATTGTTTAGGCTGATGCAGATGAAGTAAAAAACAGATTAATAAAATAAAGTGCAGCATCCCCACTTTTTTATGCAGGTTAAGTTGGAAACTATATAGATACACTTATATCGATAAAGATATATCGATATAAGTTTTATATATTTCAAATTTATAGCGGTATGATTTAAATTATTAGTGTAGAGGGAGGAAGTAATGAAAAAAAGTACTATATCTTTGGCGACTTTAAAACGATTACCAACATATCTTGGCTATCTAAGAGAAGCAAAATTAGAATCAAATTATATTTCTTCTGGGACCATATCTGAAAGTTTACATCTCAATGAAATTCAAGTTCGTAAAGATCTAGCAAGTGTCTGTGATAAAGGTAAACCTAAAGTTGGTTATCCAATTGAAGGATTGATAAAAGACATTGAATCTTATCTTGGATACCACAATGTTAGTGATGCGGTTATTATCGGTGCTGGTAAGTTGGGCAGAGCCTTACTTGCTTACCAAGGGTTCCAAGAATATGGTCTTAATGTTGTGGCTGCATTTGATCATCATTTAGATTATGTTGATGAGTCTAATAAAATATTCCATATTAGTAAGTTCGAGGAGTTAATTAAGCGCTTGAATGTGAAGATTGGAATAATTACTGTTGGAAAAGAAAATGCACAAACAGTAGCAAATTTATTGATCAGTCAAGGGGTTAAAGCAATTTGGAATTTTGCGCCAACTCACTTAGAAGTAAGCGATGATGTCATTGTCTTAAATGAGAATTTAGCTGCTTCATTTGCGGTCTTATCAAAGGCCTTACAACAAAATATATAAAAAAGGAAAATTATGAAAGAACAAATAACAAAAGTAGAAACGGTTGAAGAACTGTTACAAAAAATGAAAGAAATCAGAGAAGCGCAAGAAATTTTTGCGACTTATTCTCAAGAAAAGGTAGACGAAATCTTTAAAGCTGCAGCTTTAGCGGTTAATGCACAGAGAATTCCTCTGGCAAAAATGGCAGTAGAAGAAACAGGTATGGGAATTGTTGAAGATAAAGTAATTAAAAACCACTATGCTGCAGAGTATATCTATAATAAATATAAGGATGCTAAAACTTGTGGAGTTTTAGAAGAAGATAAAGAATTTGGAATTCGCAAAATCGCAGAGCCTATCGGAGTTATTGCGGCAGTTATTCCAACTACTAACCCAACTTCAACAGCCATCTTTAAAACTCTAATTGCCTTAAAGACTAGAAATGGAATTATTTTAAGTCCACATCCACGTGCTAAGAATTCAACAATAGCTGCAGCTAAAATTGTGTTGGACGCAGCGGTTAAAGCCGGAGCTCCTAAAGGAATTATCGGATGGATTGATGTGCCATCATTAGAATTAACAACAGAAGTAATGAAAAATTCTGATACTATCTTAGCGACTGGAGGCCCTGGAATGGTTAAAGCAGCTTATTCTTCTGGCAAACCTGCTTTAGGAGTAGGAGCTGGAAATGTGCCTGCAGTAATTCATAAGAGTGCTGATGTTAAAATGGCGGTGTCTTCAGTCATTTTATCTAAAACATTTGATAATGGAGTTATTTGTGCTTCTGAACAGTCAGTTATTATTGACTCAAGTATTTATAATGAAGTTAAAAAAGAGTTTAAATATCGTGGGTGTTATATCTTAAATGATTATGAGACTGAACGAGTAAGAAAAACAATTTTAATCAATGGTGCACTAAACGCAAAAATTGTTGGACAAAGTGCTTTCCGTATCGCAGAGTTAGCTGGTGTCAATGTTCCCGAAGATACTAAGATTTTAATTGGAGAAGTTGAAAGTACAGATATTAGTGAAGAGTTTGCTCATGAAAAATTATCGCCAGTACTTGCAATGTATAAATATAATAAGTTTAGTGATGCTTTAGATATGGCTGATCAATTAGTTAAAGATGGTGGTTATGGTCATACAGCTTCAATCTTTATTGACACTATTGGTCAAAAAGAAGATTTAATTGCTTTTGAAAACAAAATGAAAACATGTCGTATTGTAGTTAATACTCCATCAGCTCATGGTGGTATCGGAGATTTATATAACTTCGGATTAGCTCCTTCATTAACATTAGGTTGTGGTTCTTGGGGTGGAAATTCTATTTCTGAGAATGTTGGAGTAGCTCATTTGATTAATGTAAAAACTGTAGCTGAAAGGAGAGAAAATATGTTGTGGTTAAGAACTCCGGATAAAGTTTATTTCAAGAAAGGTTGCCTTCCTATCGCTTTAGATGAATTAAAGGCTGTTTATAATAAGAAAAGAGTATTTATTGTTACTGATGAATTCTTATATAAAAATAATTATATTAAACCAGTTACTACTGCTTTAGATAAAATGGGTATTGTTTATTCAGTATTCTTCGAGGTTGAACCAGATCCAACTCTAGCTTGTGCTAAGGCTGGTGCTAAAGCTATGGAAGCTTTCAATCCTGATTGTATTATTGCCTTAGGTGGAGGTTCTCCAATGGATGCGGCTAAAATCATGTGGACATTATATGAGCATCCAGAAGTTGATTTCCATGACTTAGCAATTCGTTTCATGGATATTAGAAAACGTGTTTATTCTTTCCCAAAACTTGGAGAAAAATGTTTATTTGTAGCTATTCCTACTACTGCTGGTACTGGTTCTGAAGTTACACCGTTTGCGGTTATTACCGATGAAGAAACTGATGTTAAGTATCCAATTGCTGATTATGAATTATTGCCAAACATTGCGATCATTGACACTGATTTAATGATGAATATGCCTAAAGGGTTAACTGCTGCTAGTGGTATCGATGCGTTAACTCATGCTTTAGAGGCTTATGCATCAATGCTGGCTTCTGATTATACAGATGGTATGGCACTAACTGCTACTAAAAATATCTTTAAATATCTACCATTAGCTTATGAGAATGGAGCTAATGATCCGGTGGCTAGAGAAAAAATGGCTAATGCCTCAACAATAGCTGGTATGGCATTTGCTAATGCGTTCTTAGGTGTTTGTCATTCGATGGCGCATAAATTAGGCGCTTTCCACCACTTACCTCATGGTGTTGCTAATGCTTTATTGATTAATGAAGTTATTAAGTTTAATGCAACTGATTGTCCTAGGAAAATGGGGGCTTTCTCTCAATATCAATTCCCTAATGCTAAAGCTCGTTATGCTGAAGTAGCAACATTTGTTGGATGTAAAGGTAAAAATGATGATGAATTAGTTGCAGCATTACTAGAAAAAATCAATGAGCTTAAAGCAAGTATTGGAATTAAAAATACTATTATGGAATATAACATAAGTGAAGAAGACTTCTTAGCTACATTAGATGAAATGGTAGAATTAGCATTTGATGATCAATGTACAGGCGCTAATCCTGTCTATCCAATGATGGCTGAAATCAAACAAATGTATTTAAATGCATATTATGGAAAGTAGGGACTAAATATGAAACTAGATAAAATTGTAGCACTAAGAAACAACAAAACTGTTTACCGTGATGGTGATCGTGCAGTTAAGTTATTTGATGAGTCATTCTCAAAATCAAATATCTTAAATGAAGCTTTAAATCAATCAAGAATTGAGGAAACTGACATTCGTGTACCAAAACTATTAGAAGTAACAAAGTTTGAAGGTAAATGGGCAATAGTTAGTGAATTTATTGAAGGAAAAACTATGGCTCAACTAATGGAAGAAAACCCAACTAAACTTGATGAGTACTTGAATATGTTTGTGGATATTCAAATGAGTATCCACACTCAAAAAGCTGCTCACTTAAATAAATTAAAAGACAAAATGTCAATGAAGATCTCACTTACTGACTTTGACGCAACAACACGTTATGAACTTCATACACGCCTTGAATCAATGCCAAAACATAATAAGGTATGTCATGGAGACTTTAATCCAGGAAACATCTTAATTGCGGATAGTGGAGAAGTATATGTAATTGACTGGTCACATGTAACTCAAGGAAATGCATCGGCTGATGTTGCTCGTAGTTATTTATTGTTTCTACTTGAAGGAAAGTTAGAATTAGCGGAAAGATACTTAAATCTATTCTGCAAAAAAAGTGATACAGCTAAACAATATGTAAATAAATGGATTCCTATTGTCGCAGCTAGCCAATCTGTAAAAGGAAATGAAAAAGAAAGAGAATTCTTACGACATTTAGTTGATGTGGTTGAATACGAATAGGAACTTAAATGAAAGTAACAGTATGTATCGGAAGTTCTTGTCATATTAAAGGTTCAAGACAAATTGTTGAACAATTACAAGAACTTATTAGAGATAATAACTTAAATAAAGAAATAGAATTGGCAGGAGCATTCTGTATGGGAAATTGTGAAAGAGGTGTCAGTGTTAAAGTTGATGATCAACAATTTTCTTTAACTCCCGAAAAGACAAGAGAATTTTTTGAAAAAAATATATTAAGCAGAGGAAAATAAAATGAATCAATATTTGACTTTAAAAACAAATAACTGTCAAGACTGTTATAAATGCATTAGACATTGCCCTGTAAAGTCAATAAGATTCTCTCAACAACAAGCTCGTATAATTGAAGAAGAGTGTATCCTATGTGGGCAATGTTATGTAGTTTGTCCACAAAACGCAAAACAGGTTACCTCTCAAATCGATGAAGTTAAAGATTTAATTAATGGTAATAAAAGGGTGGTTGCTAGTATTGCACCCTCTTTTATTGCCAATTATCCTAATACCGGCATTAAATCAATCGAAAATGCTCTAGTTAAATTAGGATTTGAATCAGCTAGTGAAACAGCTATTGGCGCAACACTAGTTAAGACAGCTTATGAAGAAAAAATGAACCAAGAATCACAATCAGTAATCATTTCTTCATGTTGTGAGTCTGTTAACTTATTAATCCAAAAATACTACCCTGAACACCTTCAGTACTTAGCTGATGTAAAATCTCCAATGTTAGCTCATGGAGAAGAAATAAAGAAAAATGATCCTGAGTGTAAAGTAGTATTTATTGGCCCTTGTATTTCCAAGAAAGAGGAAGCACAACGTTATACTGGCATTATTGACAATGTCTTAACTTTTGCGGAATTAAGTAGTTGGCTTGAAGATGAGGGTATTGAAATTGAAGAACAACAAGATATTGAAAAGTCTAAGCGTGCAGCATTCTTTCCAACATCTGGTGGAATAATTAAAAGCTTTGCCCAAAAACACAATAACTATGATTATTATATTGCCGATGGTGTAGAGCGTTGTATTGAAGTATTAGATGATTTAAAAGAAGGTAAGATGAGTAATTGTTTTATTGAGATGTCTGCTTGTGTTGGTAGTTGTGTAGGTGGGCCTATCATGGAAAAACAAAAGAAAAATTCACTTACTAGTTACCAACAAGTAAGAAATTATACTAGTAATAATGAAGATTTTATTATTGATAATCCTAATGATTTAGAACAAGATTACCAACCAATTAAATCTAACTTAATGATTCCGGGTGAACATGAGATAAACGCAATCCTAAAACAAATGGGTAAAAATGAAGTTGAAGACCAACTTAATTGTGGTGGTTGTGGTTATGATACTTGTATCTCAAAGGCTATTGCTGTCTATAATAAGAAGGCTGAAATAAGTATGTGTTTACCATTCTTAAAGAAAAAGGCTGAGAGTTTCTCAGATATTATTATTGGTAATACTCCTAATGGAATTATTGTTCTTGATGAACAATTAAATGTTCAACAAATTAATAAAGCTGGATTAGAAATGTTGAATATTCGTAGTGCTAATGATGTTGTTAATGCGCCTGTTGTTAGAATTCTTGAGACAACGGAGTTTAGAAATGTCTTAGATACGAAAAAGAACATTTATGAGAAGCGAGGTTATTTAGCTGAGTACCAAAAGTATGTTGATTATTCAATTCTTTATGATAAGAGTAATCATATCTTAATTTATATTATGAAAGATGTAACTGATGTTGAAATGTCAAAGTCTCAAAGTCAAAAAATAAAAGCTCAAACAATTGAGATTACTGATCGAGTAGTTGAGAATCAAATGAAGATAGTTCAAGAAATTGCTTATCTTTTAGGAGAAACTGCAGCTGAGACAAAGATTGCTTTAACTAAGTTAAAGGAAACACTAGATGATAAATGATCTATGCGTTGACATTGGTTTTCAAAGCTTAAATAAATTAGGAGAACAATTATGTGGTGACCATGTTGAAGTTATTCATCAAGATGAGAATTGCACAGTAATAGTGTTGGCGGACGGTTTAGGAAGTGGAGTTAAAGCTAGTATTCTATCAACTCTTACTTCAAAGATTATCGCGACAATGGTGTCGGCTGGTATGGATTTAACTGATTGTGTTGATACGATCATTCAAACTTTACCTGTCTGTTCATTACGAGGGGTGGCCTATTCAACATTCTCATTAATTAAGATAATCAATAACCTAGAGGCCGAAATAGTTCAATATGATAATCCTAAGACTATTCTTTTAAGGAATGGGGTTAATTTTGAATTGCCATATAAAGAAAAAATAATTAAAGATAAAACTATCTTAACTTGTAAGATTAAACTTCAAGAAAATGATGTCTTTGTCTTATTGAGTGATGGTGTTACTTATGCTGGTGTTGGTGAAACATTAAACTTTGGTTGGCAAAGAGAAGATATTATTAACTTTATTGAGCCTTTATGTCTAGGTGAATACACCGCTAAGACTCTATCGACAATTTTATTAAATGAGTGTGATAGTTTATACCAAAATAAACCAGGTGATGATACGACAGTTTGTGCTGTTAAGATTCGTAAAAGAGAGCCGATGAATATTGCTTTTGGGCCTCCTAGTGATCGTAATGATTGTGATAAGATGATGTCTTTGTTCTTTTCTAAAAAAGGGAAACATATTGTTTGTGGTGGTACCACCTCAACAATTGTTTCTGATTACTTAAACAAGTCAATGATTGCTAGTTTAGAGACTGATAACTTAGAGATACCTCCTATCGCTTATATTGATGGAGTTGACTTAGTTACTGAAGGCGTCATCACAATGAATAAAGTTGTTGAATATGCAAAGAATTATTTAGATGAAAATGATGATTATAAACAATGGTTGTTTATGAAAAATGGGGCTTCTCAAATCGCAAGATTGTTGTTTGAAGAGGCGACTGATATTAATTTCTATGTTGGTAGAGCAATTAATCCAGCTCACCAGAATCCGGATCTTCCAATTAACTTCAGCATTAAGATGAATTTAGTTGAAGAGTTATCTGAAAGTTTAAGAAAGATGGGAAAAAGAATTAAGATCAGTTATTTCTAGTTAGGAGAAATTATGCGAATTTTTGATACTAAAGTTCAAGAATTGAAATACAAAGTTTTAAGAGAAGTGGCTAAAAAAGCCTTTAATGGTAATTTGTTAGAAGAGATTACTAACATTCCCAAGGAAATAATTCCTGGTAATTCCGCCACTATGCGTTGTTGTGTTTATAAAGAGCGTGCAATTGTTAATGAGCGTATTAGAATTGCGATGGGTGGAGATAAAAATAATCCTAATGTTATTGAAGTTATTGATATCGCTTGTGATGAGTGCCCTGTTGGTGGCTATGAAGTTGGTTCTGGATGTCGTGGATGTATTGCCCATCGTTGTCAGGAAGTTTGTCCAAAGGATGCGATTGTTTTTGACAACCACCAAAAGGCAATCATTGATAAGAATAAGTGTGTTGAGTGTGGGGCTTGTGCTAAGGTTTGTCCTTATAATGCTATTTACAATAATAAACGTCCTTGTGAATTATCTTGTAAGATTAAAGCTATTGATATGGATGAAAACAAGGTCGCAAAAATTAATAATGATAAGTGTATTAGTTGTGGGGCTTGTGTTTACCAATGTCCATTTGGAGCAATTTCCGATAAATCTTATATATTAAATGCTGTTGATATCTTAAAGGATTCAGAAGAAAATAAAAAATATAAAGTTTATGCAGTAGTGGCTCCTTCAATTGCTAGTCAGTTTAAGTATGTAAATATTGAAAAAGTTATTACTGGAATAAAAGAACTTGGCTTCTTTAGTGTTGTAGAAGCAGCGTTAGGAGCTGACATGGTTGCCTACAAGGAGTCTTTAGAGCTAGCAGAAAAAGAATTGCTAACAAGCTCGTGTTGTCCAGCCTTTGTAATGTATATAGAAAAACATTTCCCGGAACTTGTACAGCATGTTTCTCATAATTTATCGCCAATGGCAGAAATTTCTAAGTACATTAAAGAAACAGATAAAGACTCAAAGATCGTTTTCATAGGTCCTTGCACTGCTAAAAAAGCTGAAGTAATGAAAGATGATGTTAAAAAACATGTAGACTGTGTTATTACTTTTGAAGAATTACAAGCTCTGATTGATGCTAAGGAAATTAATTTAGCAGGACTAGGAGATACTGCTTTAAATAATGCTTCATATTTTGGAAGGATATTTGCAAGAAGTGGAGGACTAAGTGATGCGGTGGAACAAGCACTCGATGAACATGGTGTAGAGTTTGACCTTAAAGTTAGTAAATGCGACGGTATTGAACAGTGCAAAGTTGCATTATTAAAATTAAGTAAAGGCTTTAAAGATGTGAACTTCATTGAAGGTATGGCTTGTAAAGATGGTTGTATTGGTGGCGCAGGATGCTTAACTCATGGAGTTAAAGATAAATTAGAAGTTGATAAGTATGGGGAACTAGCACTTGAGAAAACAATCAAAGATGCAGTTTCAGTAATTGACTTATTGAAATAGTTATAATTTATTGTATAATTTAATTTGCTGTAGAAGGAAGTGGTTAAAATGAAAAGCAAATCAGGTAGAATTATTGTCGGAATTATCTTCCTTGTTGCAGGTATTGCAGCAATGGGAAATCAACTAGGTTTTTGGAATCTAGATATATTCTTTAAAGGGTGGTGGACATTGTTTATCATCATTCCATTCTTAATAGATATTTTTGAGAAGCGTGCAACCTTTAGCAACATGACAGGTTTAACTGTAGGAATCCTATTGTTGTTAACAGAGTTAGACTTCTTAAGTTGGAGTTTCATTATCAGCATATTAACTCCAGTTGCGTTAATCTTAGTTGGACTAAGCTTAATGTTCGGGAAGTGATTCCAAAAAAACAACATATAAATATGTTGTTTTTTAATTATGATTTAGCTATAAAAAACTAATTAAGTTCTCTATGATCTTTAATCATAGAAGATTATTAAATATAATAAACAATCTAAATAATTGACTTATAAAAATTAAGTATTAAAATATAAACAAGAAGGAGTTTTTATTATGTTCAAGAGAATAATATCGTATATCTTAACCATCTTTTTATTATCTCAATCATCGTTTAACATTATTGGTTTAAATAATAATGACCAAACTAATAATCTTATTGAAGTGACTTTCACTTCTAGAAATCAAAATAATACAGAATTAATAACCATAAGTACTAATTCATTAGAAGACAATGTAGTTATTACTAAGATATTATTACCTGATAATAGTCAGGTAAAAGACTTAGTAGCCACATATCTTGCGACAGAAAATAATACTTATTCTTTTGAAGTGTTTTACCAAGTAAATGAAACTTTAGATAGTTTAACTCAAATTACATCAGAAAAGAGTCAAACCTTTGAGTATAAAGTCACTACAATCACTGATAAACAATCAACAAATTCAGATAATGATTTACAAGATGATGAAACTACAAAATTAAACCTTTTAAAAGAAACTAAAAACTCCATCGTCAAAAATACAAAAGAAGAAGAAAACCATTTCACTTTTAATGAATCAACTCAAACTATTGTTGGATACTCTGCAAGTGTTCTTGCGCCAAAAGATATTGTTATTCCTAATCAAATAAATGGAGTTGATGTATTGCATATTGGCAATAATGCTTTTGAAGGTCAACAATTAAAAAGCGTTACATTTAATGATAGACTTTTAACTATCGGATCAGGAGCGTTTAGAAACAATCTTAGCTTGAATGAGTCGATTATTATTCCTGATTCAGTAACCTTCATAGGTAGTGGCGCTTTTCTTTACACCAACATACTAGAAATTAATCTTCCAAATAAATTAAAGGGTTCGATTTCTGGTGCACCTTGGGGTGCTAAAACAAGCTCAAGGCCTAATGATCTATCAGGAGTAACAGTTTATTGGAAAGATGTAGTTAGAATTGATGATTGGGCATTTGATGCGACTACTAACACAATTATTAAATATTTTGGTACTGATTTAGATATTACAATGCCAAGCACTTTTGATATAGATGGCACCATTTATCCAACTGAACATTTCCTCTCATATCTTTTTCAGTATGATATTACATCCGTTGATTTATCTACAAACTTAAAAGAAATACCAGACGACGCATTTTATCGTTACAACAATCTAAAAAATGTGACAATACATGATGGAGTTACATCGATTGGTGCAGAATCATTCTTTAGTTGCAGAACCCTTGATAGTGTTGATCTTCCAGATAGTGTAGAAATTGTCAAATCTCAAGCTTTTAGTTATACCGGAAATATAAAATCTGTAAATCTATCCGCTAATCTTAAAGTTATTGAAAATAATGCCTTCTATTCTGCAGGGACATTTGAAACACTTGTGTTGCCGGATAAACTTGAGACTATTGGTAAACATGCGTTTAGCTCAAATAAATTTGAAATTTTAACAATTCCTGATAGCGTCATTAGTATTGGTGATGGCGCCTTTTCCGGATGTACAGAACTAACAGAAATTCATATACCGACAAAAATCACCAATACCATTACTGGCGCTCCTTGGGGAGGTAATAATTCAAGTTTAGTCGTATATTGGAAAGATGTCACAAGAATTGATGACTGGTTATTTAATTTAACTGATAAAAAAATTGTAAAATATTTTGGGGATGATACAAACATTGTAATGCCCGATGAATTTGAGATAGATGGGGTAACTTACCCTGTTGAACAAATTAGTGCTAATCTCTTCGCTGACGAAGTAGCTGATATTAAATTGTCAGAGAACTTAAAATCGATTCCACGGAGCGCATTTAACAATCCTGGGTCAAAGTTAAGTACTATCACTATACCGGATTCAGTCACTTCAATCGGAGACTATGCTTTCTTTAATTGTGATAAATTAACCTCAATTAATATCCCTACAAAAGTAAGTAATACAATCACTGGTGCTCCTTGGAGTGCAAAATCAAGTATAACTACAGTCTACTGGAAAGATAGTGTTATTCAAGATGGATGGGTCTTTACAACAAGTGATAACACTATCACCAATTATATCGGGACAGAAATTGATTTAGTAATGCCAAGCACAATTGAAACTAATGGAATTGAATATCTAGTAGAAGCTTTCAAACCGAGAATGTTTAAAACGAATGTTCGCACAATTAAATTATCTGAAAATATAACTATTATTCCATCTTATGCTTTTGATGATAATTATGCTCTAAAATCAATTACCATTCCTGATTCAGTTGTTGGTATTGAACAATATGCATTTTATGATACTAGAATATCAGAAATTCACATTCCAACTAAACCAAAAGATGACATTACAGGTGCATCTTGGGGAGCGTCTGCTCAAACTGCAGTATATTGGAATGATGTTGTTAGAATTGGTGATTGGATGTTCCAAACTTCCACTAACACGATTAATCAATATGTTGGCAACGATACTGAATTAGTAATGCCTAATGAGTTTGTTATTGAAGGATCTACTTATTTAGTAGAGCACATGAAATCGGGTATTTTTTCAAGAAACCTTAAATCTATTCAACTTTCAGACAATTTACAAGAAATTCCTGATAGAGCATTTAGTAACTGTGCAAATTTAACTTCAATAACAATTCCTGCTAGCGCAAAAACTGTAGGCACTTCAGCTTTTCTCTATTGTAGTAGTCTAACCAGTGTTATCTTTGAGGAAGGAACAACTTCTATTGGGGATTATGCATTTCATCGATGTGGGTCTTTAGAAACAATTGCATTGCCTAATACTCTAGTTTCAATTGGAAGCAATGCATTTACAGAGTGCCAAAAATTACAGAGCATCATTATTCCTGACAGCGTAACAACAATAGGTAATAGTGCGTTTTCTACTTGTCCAAACCTAAAAGAAATTCACATACCAAACAAACTAAAGGATACAATCGCAGGTGCGCCGTGGGGTGTTTATCCACCAGAAGGGGTAGTTTATTGGAAAAATGTAATTAAGATTGATGATTGGGCATTTGATATGACAACTAATACTATTCTTGATTATTTAAGTAGTGATACTGACATTACCATGCCGAGTTATTTTGAAATAGATGACATAAATTATCCAGTTGAACACTATGTTGGTGGTATAATTCCCACCACTACAACATCATTAAAATTATCAAATAATCTAAAAGAGTTAGACAGTAAAGCTCTAATTGATTGTAATCTTTTAACTAAATTAACTATTCCTGAAGGTGTAACTTCTATAGCTAATGATGCATTTCGTGGTTGTAGTGGTATTCAACAGATTTTTATTAATCGAGTTAGAGATAATAGTTTTAGCGCAAGTCAACCTTGGGGAGCTATTAACTCAACTGTCTATTATCTAGGTGAGTTTGTTTATATTGATGAAAATGTTACTAAAGTAGAAAAGGAGTATAAGAGAAATATTAGTCTTAATGCTTATATTGATATATCTTATATTAAAGAAATAGCTCTACCTAATAGTGATGTTATCAATGTTGGCAGTAAAACCTGGGCTTCCAAAGATGAACCTTATGTATATCCTGTTACATTAAATGGTACATACACTTTTAGTGGCGAGGATGAAAATGAAGTTGTTAATTCAATTGATGTCATTATTAATGATATTGGAATTCCTGTTTTAACAGCTAGTGATTTCTCTTTATCTGTTTTTAAATTAAGAAATCTAACTACTCAACAATTAATCACTTATTCAAACGCAACTTCAATTACTGAAACTGACGCCAATTTACCTATTACATTAAGCTCGGAAGACCTTGATAAGGTACGTGCTTTAAGAGCAGGTGAGTCTGTTGAAGTGACATTAAATACATTAAATGGTGAACCATATAATAAAAGAGATACTACTAAAATAACAGTAACAGGCACTATCGATGTAGTTGATATCCCTGAAAAGGACAGTACACTATTTACTTATAATGGAGATTCTCAAACTTACAATATTCCAGTTAATCCATTATATTCTATTACAAACTCTCAACAGATTAATTCTGGTAGTTACACAGTAACTTTATCATTAATAGATCCTATTAATACAGTATGGAGCGATAATTCCATTACTGATAAGACCTATATCTTTACAATCGATAAGGCAAATCCTAATGTCTTATTGACTACTACTAACAATTCTGGAAATTCTATACCACTAGAAGGTGATGACTATAGCTTAACTACTAAAGTAACTGGTGTTAAAGGGGAAGTGTTAAGTGGTAGTGTAGAATATTATATTGATGGTAAAAAGGTAAGTATCTTAGAACTTATTAACGGTGTAGCTTCTTATGATTACAAAAACATAAGTGAGGGAAGCAGTGATATTGAAGTTAAATATATTCCTGATGATGATAGTTCAAATTATAATCCAGGAAATAGCGATACTGTTATCACTACTGGTGTTAAAGAAAAATTAATACCGATACCAAGTAAAGACACGACAGAATTTACTTACAATAATACCTTTCAAACTTATAACCTTACATCTAACTCTGCTTATACTATTAAAAACAACAAGCAAACAGATTCAGGTACTTATACAGTTGTCGTTTCTTTAAATGACAAAGTTAATACTAAATGGACTGATAACACTAAGAGTGATAAAACTTATTCATTCATTATCGATAAAGCTAATACTATCACTACTCTTACAGCTACTAATGTTTCAAATAATCAAGAAGGTGTTGTTGGTGATGACTATTTATTGAGCGTGGTAGTAAGTGGTGTTAAACAAGATAATCCTGAAGGGTTTATTCAATTTAAAAACAATAATTTATTATTTGGAGAATTAATTGAAGTTATTGATGGCAAAGTCACTTATAGCTTAGATAATGTTGAACTTGGATCTTACAATTTAACCGCTGAATATGTTGTTGGAAAAGATGAAATAAATTATCTTTCTTCTGATTCTTCTTTGGTTTTAGAGATTAAAGAATCACCTATAATTGATGGCAATACAAATAATAATAACAATGACAACCTAACTAATCAAGGTGATGAGAGAATGACTTTAACAAATTTATTGTTAACTCTTGGCTCATTAATAGTTTTAATACTTGCGTTTAAATTTAAATGTATAATTATTATGTTGATATTAACTCTTATTTCCATTGTTTTATTCTTTATCACTCAACCATTAGTGTTAGCATTTAAGTTGATTGATATCTGGACTGTAGTTCACATACTTATCTTTATTTTACAAGTTTATATCTTAATAAGATCTAGAGATAAGAAACAAGAAGAATTAGAACAACAAAGTTCTAATTAGTGCAGTGTAATCTTTAAAAAAAAGGATTCCTATTAAAGGATTCCTTTTTTTGATGTATTACTTATCAAATCAATTTTTTAGTTAATTCATTAAATAGTTGAATGAAATTTTCTTCTATTATGTTAAATTGAGTTAACTCAAAGTTTAACTTGCCTTTAATATTTGGTGTCACCTCTTTATTCATTAACACTTCAAATTCTTTGATTAAGATATCATCATCTATTTCTTTCATTTGTGCTAGCTCTTCTTTTGTTGGTGCATAGTTTAAGTATTTATTGTAGATCAAACTTTGAAGGTTCTCCTCAATTTCTAAATACTTATCAAGCTCTGATTTAATCGGTCTAACTATATCGGCAATGTATGCTTCGCTTGCATCATGTAACAAACAAATAAGCTGTACTCTAGATGTATAGTTCCTTTTTCTTGCTTCTAAAGCACAGTTTACGCAGTGTTGCGCCACTGAGTAAAAATAGTTTAGATGCCCATTTCCTCGACACATCAAAGATAATGCATGAGCAATATCATTTATTTTTATACCATTTATATCTGGAGAAATTGGATCAAATTCAATTCCACTGTGGGTTGTCATTTTATTCATTTTAATACCTCCTAAAAATACTCTAGTTAATTATAACGAAATATTTATAGTTTTCAAAATTTATTCTTTGGGTTGATAATTTCGAGCCTTATTTCAAGTGTTATTAGATTGATGTCATTTCATCTATTAAAAGTATAATGATTTTATCGGTATATTCATGTGAAGATAAAGAAATGTATTTTTTTATTGTTTAATAATGAAATAATTAGTTAATATTAAGGTTTTATTGTATAATTATTGTAATTATTTATAGAGACTAGAAAGAAAAGGTACTTAAAATGGAAAAAGTATATGGTAATTGCGATTTAAAAATGATGGAAGATTTTTGTCAAGCAGATGGTCCTTCTGGGGCAGAAAAAGAAGCAACTCGAGTAATGAAGAGTTATTTAGAAGGATATGTAGATGAAATTAGTTATGATAAGTTAGGTTCAATCATTGGGCTTAAAAAAGGTAGCGGCAATGGTCCTAAATTAATGTTAGCTGGTCATATTGATGAGATTGGTTTTGTGGTTAACAAAATTGAAGATAGTGGTTATATTCGTTTAACTCCACTTGGCGGATGGTGGCCACATGTATTATTGGCTCATCCATTAATTATAACTACTACAGAGGGTAAAAAAATCTATGGCGTTGTAGGTTGTCAAGCTCCTCATGGCTTAAAACCAGAACAACGTTCTAAAGTTATGGATTTAGCTGATATGTTTGTTGATGTCGGTGCTAAAAATAAAGAAGAAGTATTAGAGTTAGGAATTAAAATTGGGGATTTTATTACTCCAAAGAGTGATTTTGAAGTATTGAGCAATCCAAATTACTTATTGGCAAAAGCTTGGGATGATCGTGTTGGAGCTTTAATTGCGACTGAGGTTGTTCGTAATTTAAAAGGCGTTGACCATAAGTGTGATGTTTATGCGGTTGGTAGTGTTCAAGAAGAAGTTGGTTTAAGAGGTGCTAAGACTTCTGCCTTCAAAATTCAACCAGATGTTGCGATTGCTTTAGATGTTACTACCGCTGATGATTTCCCAGGCGGTAAAGGAGATTGCAAGATTGGTGTAGGTCCTACTGTAAGCGTTCAAGATGGTTCAGTTTTAGGTCATCGTGGTTTTGTTGAGTATATTGCTAATCTATGTAAAGAAATGGAATTAGATTTTCAATATAACATCTTAACTGCTGGGGGTACAGATTCAGGCGAAATCCATAAAACAGGTGAAGGAGTTGTGACTATCACAATGTCTGTTCCTGCTCGTTATATTCACAGTCATCACGGAGTTATTCACCGTAAAGATTATTGTGATACAGTTGCGGTTATTACTGAGTTTGCAAAAAGACTTGATAATGACTTGTTAGAAGTTCTTGAAAGCAGTAATCGTTAGTAATGAAGAAAATATTTTATTTATTATATGTAGTTGTTGTAACTGTGGTGTTGGATCAACTTAGTAAAATTTGGGCCGCTGATTATTTACTAAGTAATGGACCTATCGAGGTTATTAAGGGATTTTTTAGCTTTACTTATGTCAAGAATACAGGAGCTGCTTGGGGACTTTTCCAAGGAGCTACAACTTTCTTTGTCATTGCCTCTGTTGCAATGCTTGTTATTTTAGTAGCTTGGTTTATTAAGTCTAAACGTTCAGCTTTCTCTTTTGCTATGGCATTAATGATTGGTGGGACAATAGGTAACTTAATTGATCGTTTAACATTAGGCTATGTTAGGGATTTCTTAGATTTCATAATTCTTGGCTATGATTTTCCAGTTTTTAACTTAGCTGATTCATTTTTATGTGTTGGTGTAGGGTTAATGATTTTTGACTATATTATGGAAGAGCTATATGGAAAATAAAGTGTTAATTGTTGCAGAAGAAGATATTAAAACTAGGTTAGATGTCTTTGTTTGTAAACATGATAGTAATCTTTCGCGTTCAAGGGTTCAAAAATTAATTAGTGATGGAATGATTCTTGTCAATGGTGCGAATGTTAAAAGTAATTATAGTGTTTCATTAGATGATGAAGTAAGTATTGAGATTCCAGCTAACCAGGAGTTAGATTTAACTCCAATTAAAATGGATTTAGATATCATCTATCAAGATAGCGATCTATTAGTGATTAACAAACCAAGAGGGCTTGTTGTTCATCCCGGAGCTGGGGTATATGATAAAACATTAGTCCATGGTTTATTGTATGAAATAAAAGATTTATCTGGAATTAATGGAGTTAATCGTCCAGGAATAGTTCATCGTATTGATAAAGATACAAGCGGATTGTTGTTAGTTGCAAAAAATGATAAAGCTCATATTTATCTATCAAAATTGTTGGAAGACCATAAGATTAAACGCACATACTTAGCTTTAGTCGAGGGTATTATTAATCATGATAGCGGAATTGTTGATGCACCAATTGGACGTGACGAAAGAGATCGTAAAAGAATGGCGGTTACAAGTAAAAATAGTAAACCAGCAATCACAAATTTTAAGGTTATTCAAAGATTTAATAAGTATACTCTAATTGAGTGTCAACTAGAAACCGGAAGGACTCACCAAATTAGAGTACACATGAATTATATTGGACATCCTATTGTTGGAGATCCGAAGTATGGACGTCGTAAGACTATGGACACAAATGGTCAACTACTGCACGCTTATAAATTAGAGTTTACTCTACCAAGTGATAAAAGTCTTAAACAACTTGAGGTAGAACTTCCTAAGTATTTTAAGGATGTACTGGAGAAAGTAGAAAATGAAGAAAATTAATGATAACTATCAAGTTTATCAATTAAGAATTGCGTATCAATTGGAAGTTGATCATGATTATGTACCAATACTAATTAAAGGGAATAATCATGGTCTATGGTTTGCAAATTTTAAGGCTAAAAACTATCCTTTGATCAAACTTTCCAGTCTTTATACAGATGATCATAAAACCAATAAACAAAATATTGAGATTACTGATAAAGTTGGAAAACTTATGGGTAAAAAGATTGAATACATTGAATTAGCTTGTCATGTTGAGGGATTAGAAGAATTGCCTGAGAATGTTTACGATATTTCTGATGGGGTGGATGATAAGATTTTAGATTCTTTTCCAGATTTTATTCAGATTTATTTGGATTGTGAAAATCCTGAAGAAGAGTTAAAAGAAATAAATGAAAATCTTAAAAGATTTCGTTCTGAAAAGACTAAAGAGAAACTTAAGAAATTAAAATTGCCTAGTGTCACGATGGTAATAATTGGGATTTGTAGTTTAGTTTTCTTGGCAAGCTTATTTGTTGGTGGTAGTGATAAAGTAGCTGTCGCAATTAACTTAGGCGCTTTATATACAGCATTTGTTGATGGAATGGGTGAGTATTGGAGATTTTTAACCGCAGGTTTTGTACATATCACTGTTTTTCATTTTTTAATGAATATGTATGCGCTCTATAATCTTGGGATCTTCTTGGAGAATATAGTAGGTAAATTTAATTATGCAATTACTTTAATTATGGGGATTATTTTTGGATCTTGGTTAGCTTATTTAACTGGGGTTAACACTGTTACTTTAGGTATTAGCGGTGGTTTATATGCCTTGTTTGCATTATTGATTGTTTATTTCATCAAAACTGGTTTAATTAAAAATCCAATGATGTATCGTCAGGTTTATATGTTGATTGCGCTAAATGTAATAATTAGTTTTAGCCCTAATATTAGTCTATTTGGTCATTTAGGGGGAGCTATTGCTGGTGGATTAATCGGAATTGTTATTTTCTATAAACACAATAAGAGTTTATTCTTAAATACCGCAATCGCTTGTGGCTTGATAGTTGGGTTAATGGCTGTTAGGACGATGGAACCTAAGCCTCTAGATACAGTCTATTATGGTACAGATATTAAAGTTATTGAGAATTATCGTGCTTGGGGTTTAGATGATTATGCTGATCACATTGAGACTAGTATGAATAAATTCTACTTAGAACAGGAATAATATGGATAATAATATTTTAACTTGGGAACAATATTTTATGGCGATGGCTCATTTAGCTGGTAAGAGATCTAAAGACCCTTCAACTCAAGTTGGTGCTTGTATTGTCAATAAATCTAATAAAATTGTGGGCATTGGTTATAATGGTATGCCTATTGGGTGTGACGATTCTGTTTTTCCTTGGACAAGAGAAGGTGAACTAAATCAAACGAAGTATCCATATGTTGTTCATGCGGAACTTAATGCAATTCTCAATAGCATTAAAGACTTAGATGGGTGTCGAATATATGTTTCATTATTTCCTTGTAATGAATGTGCAAAAGCTATCATTCAATCAGGAATAAAAGAAATAATTTATGAAGATGATAAATATGCAAACACCGACTCAGTAATCGCCAGCAAAAAGATGTTAGAAGCGGCTGGTGTAAAAATTAAACTTACAGATTTTAAGATTAACTTAAATGTTGAAATACTAACTGAAAACAATTAAATAGTTTTCAGTTTTTAATTGAAAAAAGATATGATTTTATAATCATATCTTTTTAGTATTTATTTAGTTACCATAAGCATCTAGATGCTTTTTAAGAATTGGGAATGGTACTGATCCAACTTCCAAAACTTTAGTATGGAATAATAATTCAGTATAATCATCTGGATTATTCTTTTTAAATTCTTCTTTAAGATCTCTCAACATGTAGAATGTTACATAGTATTGAACCATATTAGTTGGATTTTCTAAGACAACATCATAGTAATAATTTGCAGTTGTTTGGTCGATCTCATAGAACTCTGACATGAAATCAAGAACATCTTCAGGAGTCCATCCCTGAGTGTGGATAGCCACATCAATTATTGCCCATAGTAGATAAGAAAAATCGCTTTCTAATAACGAAACATAACTTGGATAGTATTCTATTAATTCAGAATGAGTAATCTGGTAGTGATCAACATATTTTGCCCAACCTTCACTATAACCCGTGTAAGAAATTATTTGTCTAATTGTCGGAATGTCGCTTTGTCTTACATAATTATATTGGTACATATGACCGGGTAATCCTTCATGGATAATTGTCATCGGTGTATCATCACTGATATTAGCTGGATTAAAGAGAATTAAATTTTCTTGGTGTCCATCAATTGGCGGGATAAAGTATGCGGCAGGTGAAAAACTATCTTGAAGAGATTCATCTACTTCTCTAACTACAAATTCCGGTAGTTCAATTTCTGGAAAGTTTTCCAGAGTATCTGCATATAAGAAATTTATATGTTGCTCAATGTTTTCTACCTTAGTCACTTGATGGGCATTTCCATCTTTTCCGTATTCCGTAAATATTTCCGTTAATAGAATGTCTGCTTTTTCGATTAGGTATTCATAAGTTTCTTCTGCATCTAAATCAATTCCAACATTTGATTTAAGTAGTAAATTGTAGTATTCAATTCCTAATTCTGTATTATAAAGCGCTACATCTTCACGCTTAGTAGCAGCACTTTTTTCAAGGTCTGGCATTTGTTCAACAAGCAAATTATAAGCAACTATAAATCCATTTGTAAGGGCATCAGTAACTTGAGCTTGGTAACTCTTAATATCCTCATTAGTTAAACCATCCACCTCGGTAATTCTTTGTTTAAGGTTTTCATAAAGGAAATAATCATCTCCTGCAAGTACAACTAAAGAAGCTTGATCGTAAATAGCTTGGTAAAATTCAATAAAGTCAGGCATTCCTTCTTCTATTTTCGCTTTCTCAAAGTCAATGTATGATTGGAAAGCTCTTGGCAAATCATTTAATGTTGCAATCATCGTCTCGATATCAGCTTTATCCACAAGTGGAATCGCCATAAAGATATAAGGCAAATCAGAGTTGATTCCTAAGAAAGAACCAAGTTGACTGTTTGCATAATAGTAGAAATTTTCACTTTCAATAACTTCATCTAATGAATATTTAACGACATCATAAGTAATTTGTTGATCATAAGATAAAGAGTTATAATCAAACTCTTCTAACTCCGCTAAGATTAATCGGTAATCTTGGATTGAATCTAGATGCTCTTGGTAAGATTCGATCGCATAATCAGGAGTTTCTGGTTGAAAACCATAGTCCTCAGGATTTAAAAATAAACTTGTTAATATCGGTGCATCATTTGGCAGCATTCTAGCAGGAAGTGCTTCGACAAAAGATGTAAATTCTGAATTGTCTTTAACTGTTTGTGGAGCACTGCATCCAATCAACCCAAAAGACATGAAAATGATTAAAATAATAGAAATAATTTTTTTCATAATGTCCCCCTTATAAAATCATATTAACATAAATATAGTTAGGTAAAAAGTTTTAAAGTTTGAATAATAAAGTAGAGAGGTATATAATATTTTTATGAAACTACAAAGAATCCTCAAAGACTATCTAGCAATTACGATTGGAACTTTTCTTTTAGTTGTGGCTGTAAGATACTTTGTTTTGCCTTTTAATATCTTGTCAGGGGGAGTGGCGGGTATTGCGGTAGTTTTAAGTCCTGTATTAAATATTGGTAAAGATATTATTGCCAACAGTTTGGTGGTTATTTTATTTATTGTTGGCGGTATTTTTCTGGGTAGAAAGTTTATTTTTAAAACAATTGCGAGTTCCTTAATGTATCCATTATTTTTGAGTATCTTAATGAACTACCCAATTGAAATAAATATTGATCCATTCTTAGCTAGCGCATACGCTGGAGTGTTATCTGGTTTAGGAGTGGGAATGGTGTTTAGAGTTGGGGCAAGTACTGGTGGGGTTGATGTGCCTGTCTTAGTCATTAATAAGTTTACTCATCTTCCGATTCCAAATTTAGTTTTAACTATTGATGTTGTTACAGTTCTCGCTGGATACTTAGTTTTTGGAATTGAGCCTGTTTTAATTGGGCTAATCTCAGCTTATGCATGTTCTTTGGTGATTGATAAGGTTTTGTTGTTTGGGACTAACAAGGCTATTAGCGTCAATATTATTTCTGAGCATTATTTAGAGATCTCAAAGATGATTCATGATGAGCTAGATCGTGGATCAACAGTGTTAAGTGCTTATGGAGGGTATACTAACAAAGAACGTCCAGTTTTATTATGTGCTATTGACGCAAAAGAATATCCTGATTTAATTAGAAAAATTTCAGATATTGACAAGGAAGCTTTTATCATTTCTAATCAAGCTAATGAGGTTAGAGGGAATGGCTTTTTTGGTGAATATCGTGTATAATTATTTAGTTTTAAAAGAAAATAAAAGAGGTAAACAATGATTACTTTACAAAATATAAACAAAACTTATAAAAATGGTGTTAGTGCTTTAAAAGATGTGAATATTCAAATTGATCATGGTGAATTTGTCTATGTTATTGGTCCTACAGGTTGTGGCAAGTCGACGCTTATTAAAATAATTAATGGTGAAGAAATACCGACTAATGGGACGGCTGTTGTCAATAAAATAAATGTTGGCAAACTAAAACATAGCAAAGTACCATTATATCGTCGTAATATCGGAGTAGTATTTCAAGATTATCGCTTATTGAGTCACAAAAAAGTAATTGAGAATATTTCATTTGCAATGGAATGTATTGGCAAAACTAACGATGAGATTAGAAGAAGAGTTCGTGAAGTTTTAAAGTTGGTTGATTTGGCTGATAAAGGACGTTCATATCCAAGAGAATTATCCGGAGGACAACAACAAAGGGTGGCAATCGCAAGAGCTATTGCTAATAATCCAAAAGTATTAATTGCTGATGAGCCAACTGGTAACTTAGATGCCGCAAAGGCAAGAGAAATTATGGAGTTGATTACCAAAATTAATGTTGAAGAAAAGACAACAATCTTAGTGGTGACTCATGACATGTCACTAGTTGAAAGGTTCCCAAATCGTACAATAACTTTAGACAATGGAAGAGTTGTCTCGGATACTGGTAAAGTAGATAAAACAAAAGAAAGTAGTGAGGCTTAAAATGTTTACAATCCTGTTTAGAAACTTAAAAGAAGCTGGCTTAGGAATTACTCGTAACTTGGCTATGGCAATTTCTGCGGCAAGTGCTGTCTCGATTACTTTAATATTAATTGGAGCAGTTTCACTGCTGAGCTTCAATCTTGCGCATATGACTAACCACATTCAACAAAATGTTGAAATGTTAGTAAAGATTGATAACACCGCTACTGATGTCTCTATTGATTATTTAGAAGAAGAAATCAACAAAATAGATGGAATTATTAGTATTACCTTTTCTTCTAAAGATGAAGAGTTAGAAAAATTTATTGATTCTTATGGTGATAGCTATGAGATTTATCGTGGAGCTAATAATCCGATGAGAAATGCTTTTTATGTTCGTGTTGAGAATGGTGATTTACTAAAAGATATTTCTGATGAGATTGTTGATCTTCAATATGTTGAAGATACTAACTATGGCGGTTTAAATACTGTTAGTATGATAAATGCGATGAACGCAATTAATAGTGGCGGATTAATTGTCGCGATGTTCTTTGTTTTATTAGCTGGCTTTCTAATTTATAACACTATTAAGATTGCGATTAATGGCCGTAAGACTGAAATCTCAATTATGCGTAGTGTTGGCGCAACTAATGGTTATATCCGCCGTCCCTTTGTTTTTGAGGGTATGATTATTGGGTTTATCGGGTCAATTATCCCAATTCTTTTAATTGTTTTTGGTTATCGTTATGTTTATATTATGATGGATGGTTATATCTTTACTTCAATCTTGTCGTTAGCGCCTCCAGTTCCAATGGTTTTTCAAATTTCCTTAATTTTAGTAACAATTGGAATGTTAGTAGGATTCTTTGGTAGTGTAGTATCTGTAACTAAACATTTGAAGCAGGGTAGATAATGAAGAAATATTTAAGAAAAATACTAATAGGCTTATTTTCTTTTGGTTTACTATTTTCATTAAGTAGACCTTTTGAGATTGGGGCTGTAGACTTTGAGGCAGAAGAAGATTACTATTATGAACTATGTTCAAAACCAGTTAGTAGTAGTGAAGAGAAGGCCGTTTGTAAAGAATTCCAAACTTATCTTTCAGATAAGGCAAATGATATCTTCGGTGACTTGGCTGATTTAAATACTGACATCAATGAAATCCAAAAAGATTTGGATAAATATTTAGATGAAGCCTCAAAATATAGCCAACAAATTGATACTATTCAAAGCGAAGTCAATAAGATTAATAAAAGCATCGAAGATGTAAACTTAAACATCACAACTCTAGAAAATAGAATCATTATTCGTCAAGATAATATTGACACTTTAAACCTGGCAATCACTACAAGAATGGCAAGTATGCAAGGTGTCTCTAATTTAAATGGTTATATCGACTTTATTTTTGGGGCTGAAAACTTTGGAGATTTTATTCGTCGAGTTGAAGGTATAAAAGACATTACTGAATATGATAATGAACAGATTAGAAAATTAGAAGAAGAAGTAAAAGCTCTTAATGAAGACAAAGATAGCCTTTTAAGCCAAAAGACATTCCTGGAAGCACAAAGAAAAACTTTAAGTACTAATATGGACTCATTAAACATTTTGAAAGCTGAAGTAGATAAGATAGTTGTTGAGTATCGTAAAAAAGAAGGTGAACTTGAGGAACAGAGATCCTCAATCGCTGGAGATTTAGATGAGATTAAAGATTCGCTAAATGATGTTAGTGATGCCTTAGGAACTGTAGCACCATCTCCTGGTTGGATTTATCCAGTTAAAGGGAACTTTAGAGTTAGTGAGACTGTTTGGTTTTATTCAAGTGGTGGTTATCACATTGGTGTTGATCTCGCGATTCCGATGGGAAGTAAGTTAGTTGCGCCAGCCAATGGTGTAATAGTCTTTGTTTCCGATAGATGTTCAAGTGATGGATATTTCTGCAGTAGTTGTGGATGGCCTGGTTTATCAGGTGGTGGCAATCAAGTTGCGATGATTATGCAGATAGGCGAAGATGTTTATTATGCTTTAAATATGCATTTAAAGAAGGGTGTAAGTGATATTGTATCAGTTGGGGATATCGTCAATCAAGGTGATTTAATTGGATATGTTGGCGATAGTGGTTGTTCAACTGGTCCACATTTACATCATGAATTAATTTATTTAGGTAAAAATAATTTTACGGAGATGGTTAATAAATTTAAAAATTCTGGAGACTTAAGCATGGGAACTGGAAGAGGGGGAACTGCTTATAGTAAGCGTTGTGAAGTGAAGAGTGCTCCTTGCAAAGCCAATCCAAACACAATCTACAACATTAAGCGTAATGGTAGGTACACAGGCTAAATCAAAACGGTATTAATAATACCGTTTTTTATTGTAAAATAATAGTGAGGTATTTTATGAAAAATTTAAAGATAAAAAATGTATTAATATTTGTAAGTTCAGTTTTATTGTTTGTAGGTGGCTGGTATACGCATTCTAGTATTTTTCCTAGTTCTTATACTAATGATGAATTCGCAAAGTTAACTAAACTTCATGAAGTTTTAAATGATAAATGGTATTATGCAGGAACTGATGTAGAGTTGTCAGATAGATTAATTGAACAAGCAATGGTGGGTATGAGTACTAATGATTTTGACCCGCACACTGTTTATTTTACTAAGGAAGAGTTAGAGTCTTTTGAGTTGGGCGTTGATCAAACTTATGTTGGAATTGGGATTGAAATGCAGGCATTCAGTCCATACCCAGTTATTAGTGATGTATTTGAGGATTCTCCTGCGCAGAAAGCAGGTTTAGAAGTTGGTGACTATTTAGTAGCTGGTGACGGAGTTGACTTTACGGATATGAGTTTTGATGAAATTCGTGAAATTATCTTAGGTGAAGAGGGTAGTGATGTAGTTATTACTTATCAACGTAATGGTGTTAAAAAAGATGTAACTGTCACAAGAGCTAGTATTTCTAATACAGTTATTGATTCTGTGGTTGATGACAATATTGGAGTTATCAGAATTACTACTTTTGGTTCTTATACACCTAATGAATTGGTTGCTGTTTTAGATAATTTTGAGAAAGAGGGAATTACCGAAATTATTATTGACTTAAGAAATAATGGTGGTGGTTATTTAGATGCGGTTGTAAAAATGACTGACTTATTCTTAGAAAAAGATGATGTTATCTTTAAACAAGTTTATGGTAATGGTGAAGAGGTCGAATATAAAGCGACTGATTTTAAATATGATAGTTTTATGGATGTGATAATTTTAGTTAATGAAAATACCGCTAGTGCTTCTGAGGTGTTTGCATCCGCTTTACAAGACCACGGAGTGGCTACTGTAGTGGGTGATCAAACTTATGGCAAGGGTACTAGTCAAACAACATATGCCTTTGCGGATGGTAGTGCTTTAAAATATACTCAAACTCAATGGTTTAGATCTAGTGGTGGTGGGATTGATGGTGTGGGAGTTATTCCTGATTACCAAGTGTCATTACCAGAATTTATTACTACTCCAGGTGTTAATGTCGAAGAAGATTTTAAGGTCGAACATGATGAGGTTAATGTTGAGATTGTGAGCTATATTCAAAAAGGTCTTAATTTCCTAGGTTATCCAGTTGATCGTGAAGATGGTTATTTTTCTGATTCTACATTGAAGGCTCTTAATGGTTATCAAGCTGATTATAACTTAGAGGTGACAAGTTATATTGATAATGAGGTTTATTCTCAGTTCTATTCTGATTGCGCTCGTTACTATGTTGAGAATATTGAGGAGTTAGATTCTCAGTTAAATAAAGGAATCGCGTTATTGTCATGAATAAATTTCAACTAGATTCACCCTTTCTACCAAATGGAGATCAACCAAAGGCGATTGCCCAATTAGTAGATGGGTTAAATAATAATAAAAAACACCAAGTCTTGTTAGGAGCCACTGGTACTGGCAAGACTTTCACAATAGCCAATGTCATAGCTAAAGTTAATAAACCGACTTTAGTTTTTGTGCATAATAAGACTTTGGCCGGGCAATTATATGGAGAATTTAAAGAGTTGTTCCCAAACAATAAAGTAGAGTATTTTGTCTCAAACTTTGACTACTACCAACCAGAAGCTTATATTGCCAAGAGTGATACTTTTATTGAAAAAACAGCCATGATTAATGAAGAGTTAGATATGTTAAGAATGGCAGCTTTAAACGCAGTGCTAGAGAGAAGAGACACAATCATTGTGGCTTCAGTCGCATGTATCTATGCAAGTAGTAATCCTGAATTCTATAAGGACATGTTTTTTACCATCAGAGTTAATCAAGTAATTAGTCGAAATGAATTATTAATGAAGTTAGTTGAAAGACAGTATTTTAGAAATGACACTGATCAAAAAAGAGGAACTTTTAGAGTTAAGGGCGATGTTGTTGAGGTGGCTTTAGGACATACTGATGAATATCTTTTAAGAATTGAGATGTTTGACGATTTAATTGAGCGAATTCTTGAAGTTCATCCATTAACTTATGCAGTGTTAAATGCTTATGATGTTTATAATATTTTTCCTGCTGAAGAGTATGCACGAGACAAAGAACAAATGATCGAGGCTTGTAAAGTAATAGAAGCTGAATTGATTGAACGTTTAGCTTACTTTGAGGCTGAGAATAAATTGGTTGAGAAGCAAAGACTCGAACAAAGAACTCTTGAAGATATCGATGCCTTAAGAGAGTTAGGGTTTTGTCGAGGGATCGAAAATTATTCTCAACACATAGATGGACGCCCCGCTGAACAAAGACCATGGAATCTTTTTGATTACTTTCCTAAAGATTTTTTACTTGTAGTGGATGAGTCTCATGTCTCAGTTCCTCAGGTTAGGGGGATGTATAATGGTGATCGTTCAAGAAAAGAAACCCTTGTTAAGTATGGTTTTAGATTACCATCAGCCCTCAATAATCGTCCAATGCAGTTTGAGGAATTTGAGGAAGTTGTTAATCAAGTTATCTATGTTTCCGCAACTCCAGGTAATTATGAGCTTGAGAAGGTTAATAATGAAGTTGTTCAACAGATCATTCGTCCAACAGGGCTGTTAGATCCAGTTATTTCAGTACGACCAACAAAAGGTCAAATAGATGATATCATCTTTGAGTTAGACCAAAGAATTGCCAAGAAACAACGTGTTTTAATTACTACATTAACTGTCAGAATGGCTGAAGATTTAAATGAACATCTTTTAAAGATGAACTATAAAGTAGCGTTCTTACACCATGAAGTTAAAACTCTACAAAGAACTGAAGTAATTCATGACTTAAGAATAGGTAAGTATGATATCTTAATAGGAATCAATCTTTTAAGAGAAGGATTAGATATCCCGGAGGTTTCATTAGTAATAATTTTAGATGCTGATAAGGAAGGGTTCTTAAGATCGCAGAGATCGCTAATCCAAACTATTGGTCGTGCTGCTCGTAATAGTGAGGGCCAGGTAATTATGTATGCCGATAAAATGACTGACTCGATGGATGCCGCAATTAAAGAAACGCAAAGAAGACGTGAAATCCAAGAGGCTTACAATTTAGAGCACAATATCATTCCAAAAACCATCATTAAAGAGGTGCGTGATGTAATTTCAGGAAAAGAAACTAAGGAACAATACAAACGTTACTTAAACAAGAAAGGTAAGAAAATTAAATCAGCTGATAGAGAAGATCTTTTAATTTCTCTAGAAAAAGAGATGAAAGAAGCCGCAAGAGTATTAGACTTTGAGAAAGCAGCTTCACTTCGCGATATGATTTATGAACTAAAAAGTGAATAAGATGAATAATGAAAATATTGTAATAAAAGGTGCGAGAGAAAATAACTTAAAAAATATTGATATTACCCTTCCAAGAAATAAATTAATCGTAATGACCGGAGTTAGTGGGAGTGGTAAAACTTCACTGGCCTTTGATACGATTTATGCTGAAGGACAGAGAAGATATGTTGAGTCTTTAAGTGCCTATGCTCGCCAGTTTTTAGGCAATAGTGAGAAGCCAGATGTTGATTCTATTGAGGGTTTATCACCGGCAATTTCTATTGATCAAAAAACAACGAGCAACAATCCTCGCTCTACTGTCGGAACAGCAACTGAAATTTATGACTACTTACGTTTGTTATATGGGAGAGTAGGAATTCCATACTGTCCGATTCATGGTCAAGAAATTAAAGGACAAACAATTAAGAGTATGGTTGAGAGGGTTTTAGAAATACCAGAAGGCAAGAGACTTTTAATCTTATCGCCAATTGTCAAAAACCAAAAAGGCACCTTTAAAGATGTTTTGGAAAATCTTAAGAAACAAGGCTTCACAAGAGTCGAAGTTGATGGAGATACCTTGTTGTTAGAAGATAAGATAACTTTAGAGAAAAATAAAAAGCATAATATCAATGTCATAGTCGACCGTCTAGTTAAAAAAGATGACCAAACTTTTAAGTCAAGAATTCATGATTCTTTAGAGTCTGCTTTGAAGGAAAGTGGCGGACTAGCAATTGTTAAAACTGACAGCGAGGAAGTACTTTTTTCAAGCAATTATTCTTGCCCTATTTGTGGGTTCTCAGTTCCAACTATTGAGCCTCGTCTTTTCTCGTTTAATAACCCATTAGGTGCCTGTCACAGTTGTAATGGCCTAGGAATTGTTCAAAGTGTAGATTTAGATTATTTAGTGCCAGATCATGATAAATCAATTTTGCAAGGAGCAATTATTTATTACAAAAATATTGTTAATTCTGAAAATATTGAGTGGCAAACTTTTAAAAAGTTATGTGATGAATATGATGTTGATATCGGCCTACCTTTTAAAGAGTTAAGTAGCTATCAAAAGGAGCGTTTATTTTATGGTAGTGATGTACCGATTGCGTATACTATTCAATCTCGCTCAGGAAATGTTTTTCAGAAGTATGACTTTATTGAGGGGGTTGCGGCTTTAATTGAGAGACGATATCGTGAAACCACTTCTTCTGGTTCTCGTGATTGGTACCAAACATTTTTAGCAGATAGTGTGTGTCCTAGTTGTTTGGGTAAGAGATTAAATGAAACAGCTTTGGCAGTTAAAGTTGGAGGAATTGATATTTCTGAGTTTACTGCTTTCAATGTTGAGAAAGCGATTGGATGGATGAATAATCTAGAGCTAAGTGTAACTGCTAAAGAGATCGCAAAGCTTGTTAATAAAGAGATTATAGAGCGCTTAACATTTTTAAGAGATGTCGGCTTAGAGTACTTAACTTTAAATCGAATTGCTGGTTCACTTTCGGGTGGAGAAGCTCAAAGAATTAGATTAGCCACTCAAATCGGATCACATCTTTCTGGGGTTTTATATGTCTTAGATGAGCCTTCAATTGGTTTACACCAAAAAGATAATGCCAAATTAATTAATACCTTACTTAGTATGCGTGATTTAGGAAATTCTTTGATTGTTGTTGAGCATGATGAAGAGACGATGATGGCTTGTGATTGGTTAGTAGATATTGGGCCTAAGGCAGGAGAACTTGGTGGCGAAGTTGTAGCTAACGGAACATTAGAAGATGTTTTAAAAGTTGAAGACTCAATCACTGCTCAATATTTAAGTGGGCGTAAAAAAATAGAACTACCAAGCGAGTATCGTAAACAAACAAAAGAATATCTTGAAGTGAAGGGCGCAACTGCTAATAACTTAAAAAACATTAATGTTAAGTTCCCCTTACATAATTTTGTTTGTGTGACTGGGGTTAGTGGTAGCGGAAAATCGACATTAGTGAATGAAATTTTAGGGAAAGCTATTCTTCATAATTTAGGTCGCCTGAAATCTAAGCCTTTAGAACATAAATCAATCAAAGGATTAGAACTGTTGGATAAGTTAGTAATTATTGACCAAAATCCAATTGGGCGTACACCGCGATCAAATCCTGCGACTTATACAGGAGTATTTGACGATATTCGTGATTTATTTGCGTCTACTCCTGCCGCAAAAGTTAGAGGGTATGATAAAGGTCGTTTCTCTTTCAATGTACGTGGCGGACGTTGTGAAGCTTGTCAGGGTGATGGTGTTAAAAAGATCTCAATGCATTTTTTACCAGATGTTTATGTTAAGTGTGAAGAGTGTGGCGGAAAAAGATATAATGAAGAAACTCTACAAATTGAATATAAGGGCAAAAATATCTATGATGTCTTAGAAATGAGCGTTGATGAGGCAGTTAAGTTCTTTGCGCCACTACACAAGATTGCTTCTAAGATCCAAGTTGTTCAAGATGTAGGGTTAGGATATGTAAAACTTGGGCAGAACGCAGTCACTTTATCAGGTGGTGAAGCACAGAGAGTTAAATTAGGATATGAGCTTCAAAAGAAAGCTACTGGTAAAACATTATACATTTTAGATGAACCAACAACAGGTTTACACAGTGATGATGTCAAAAAACTAATCAAGGTTCTTCAAAGAATTGTTGACCAAGGAGATAGTATTTTGGTTATCGAGCATAACCTCGATGTTATTAAATCGGCTGACTATATAATTGATTTAGGGCCAGGTGGAGGAGATAAAGGTGGCAATATCGTTGCTTGTGGTAGTGTATTTGATATAATTGAAGAAGAAAATAGTTACACTGGACAGTATTTAAAACCATTGTTAGAAAGAGGGTAAACGTGGAAGAAAAAGCTGTAATGTTACACAATTTAGTTGAGAGTCTTCATCTTCACCAAATAACGGGTGACCAAGAATCATTAAAAAGATGGATTGTCACTCCTGATGTCAATCGACCAGGATTAGAATTGACAGGCTATTACTTAGAAAGTGAAATGAAAAGAGTTAATATCCTAGGAAATAAAGAATTAAGTTATATTGAGACTTTGGATGAAGAAACTCAAAGAGAGAGATTTGAGCTTATCACAGACGCCTTTACACCTTGTATCATTATTTCTTCAAATCGTCATTGTCCTAATGTCTTAAGAGAAATTGCTGCTAATAAGAACTTCCCAATCTTTTCTTCGATGTTGAAGTCATCGATACTGTTAGTAGATATTGTTGGGTACTTAGACAAGTACTTAGCACCTACAACTAATCTTCATGGATGTTTGTTAAGTATTCATGGGCGTGGCGTTCTGATTATGGGAGAAAGTGGAGTTGGTAAGAGTGAAATTACTCTTGAGTTAATCCGTAAAGGTCATGTTATGATTGCTGATGATGCAGTTAATGCCTCAAGGATTCAAAATAGAATCTTAGGCAGTGCACCTGAGTTATTGTATGGTATGTTAGAAATTAGAGGTATTGGGGTTATCGATGCAATTAAAATGTACGGAGCTTCTTCGGTAATGCCGGAGATTTATATTGATTGTGCAATTTCTTTAGAGAGAATTGAGAATAAAGATTTCCAAAGGATTCCTCTTGAGGAACAGCACTATATTCAATTTTTAGGAGTTGATATACCTAAAATAATTGTCCCAGTTCGTGAGGGCCGTTCAACTGCGACAATTATTGAAAGTGCTGTCACAAACTTCAATCTTAATGAAATGGGGTTTAATAGCAATATCGAGTTTGACCAAAGAGTTAAAGACTATATAAGGAGGAATAACTAATGGAGTTTTTTCCAAGTTTCAGTGTATTTGTCAGAATAGGAAATATTGAAATTGTATGGTATGCGATCACAATGTTAACAGGGTTCTTTACAATGTATTTTGTAGCTGGCTATGATTTAAAAATTAAGGGTTATAAAGAAGATTTTTTAGATGATTTATTTTTGATGTGTGTTATCACAGGATTAATAGGAGCGCGTCTATGGTATGTTTTATTCTATCCAGATATCAGTGTTTATTTAAATGACCCGTTGCGTATTTTTAAGATATGGGAAGGCGGATTAGCAATCCAAGGCGCAATTGTCGGAGCTTGCCTATATACTTTCTTTTTACATAAGAAAAAGAAATTTGATTTTTTAAGAATACTGGATAGTGCGATACCAGTAACTTTAATTGCACAAGCTATTGGGCGTTGGGGTAACTTCTTTAACCAAGAGGCTTATGGCCCTGTGGTTAGCGAATCTTATTTTAATTATTATCCAGAGTTTATTAAACAAGGAATGTTTATTGACGGGGCTTATCGTATGCCGATGTTTTTATTAGAAGCTACTTTTAATGTTGTGGCTTACATTTTAATTTATACAGTTATTAAGAAGTATTGGATTAAAAAGCGTGGGGATTATACTTATTGGTTTTTGATTGCTAGTGGTGTAATTAGATTTTATATCGAGATTTTTAGAACTGATAGTTTAATGTTTATGGGCTTAAAAAGTGCTCAATTAACTTCATTAATTTTCATTATGATTGGTTTATTAGGATTATTTGGGGTATATAATAAACTATTTAAAAAAGTAAAACCTATCTTAGTTTTTGATTTAGATGGAACTATTGTCAATACTAGACCAATAATTAAAGAAACTTATGATACTTTGTTAAAGAAGTATGGTAAGGAAAGTTTAACTGATCAACAGATGGATGAATTATTTGGGCCAGCTTTAGAAATAGGGATGAAGAAATATTTTCCAGAGATTGAGTTAAATGAAATAATCAAAGAGTATCGTGAATTAAACAAAAAAGTAATGAAGAAAAAATTGGAGCCAATTGAAGGAGTGGTTGAGACATTAAACAACCTTAAACAACAAGGCTATGATCTTGCGATTTTCTCAAACAAAGACCATCAGGCAATTGGGGCAACTTTAGAAATTTGTAAGTTAACTGATATCTTTAAGACTTATGTCGGTATTGACGATGTGACTACTGCAAAACCTAATTCAGAAGGATTGAGATTAATCTGTCAAAATTTAAATCGTGGCTTTGATAGTATGGTTTATATTGGTGATAGTGTTGATGATGTAAATTGTGGTAAGAATATTGGAGCTTATACAGTGGCTTTTTTAGAGAGTGAAGAGCGTTTAGAAAAACTAAGTGCTGCTAAGCCTAATCAGATAATTAGGAATTACCAAGAATTAGAAGAGATTCTAAAAGGAGATCATTCATGGACAATAGATATGATGTAATTATTATTGGCGGTGGACCAGCAGGATTAACAGCTGGTATATATGCGAAACGCGCAAATTTATCAGTAGCTATCTTAGAGTATGATGCACCAGGTGGCAAGTTAGTTAAAACCGCAGAAATTGCTAATTGGCCAGGTATTGCACTTACTAGTGGGGTTGATCTAGCAATGCAGATGTTTAATCATATTAGCTCACTAGGAGTTGAATATCTTTATGGAGAAGTAAAAAAATTAGAAGTAGTAGAAGAAGGTTTTGACATCACTTGTAATGATGATAGTGTCTATAAGAGTAAAACTGTTATTATCGCAACTGGGACTAAAGAGCGCTTATTAAATATTCCGATGGAAAAAGAAATGTATGGGCGAGGTGTTTCTTATTGCGCAATTTGTGATGGCGCTTTCTTTAAAGATAAAGATGTAGTAGTAGTTGGTGGAGGAAACTCTGCTTTAGAAGAGGCTATGTATTTAACACAGTTTGCCAATTTGGTAAATGTGGTGATAAGAAGAGATAAATTTAGAGCTGACCCACTGGTGGTAGATAAATTGATGGCAAATCCAAAAATCAAAGTTACTTACTCAAGTATACCAGTTGAAGTAGTTGTGGAAGATAATAAGGTTGTAGGCTTAATGATTAAAAGCGTTGAAAATGACAACATCAGCATCATTAGTGCTAATGGAGTTTTCCCTTATATTGGAGCTGACCCATCTACAAGCTTTTTGACTGATTTAAATATTACTAATGAACACGGTTATCTTTTAGTTAATGAAAAGATGGAAACTAGTATTAAAGGTTTATATGGTGCTGGTGATGTTTGTGAAAAAACTTTAAGACAAGTTGTGACAGCTGCTAATGATGGGGCTATTGCAGCTATTAGTGTTAGTCACTATTTGGAGGATTAATTTTGAATAAAAGAATAGAATATCTAAAAGCAGAGATGTTAAACAAAGATCGTTTTCTATCTCTTCAACAAAGTATCTTAATTACAGATTGTTACAAGAACAATGAAGAAAAAAGCATTCAATTAAAGAGGGCTCTTTCTTTTAAGAAAGCGTGTGAAGAGTTGGAAATAGTTATCAACCCTCAGGAGTTAATAGTTGGAAATCGTAGCGCTAATAGTCGAGATGGAATTGTCTTTGTAGAAAGTGGTATTGATTGGTTAAAAAAAGAGATTAGAGACTTACCAACTAGACCGCAAGATAAGTTTAATGTCAGAGAAGATGATATTGATCTATTCTTTCAAGAATTTATAGAATATTGGGATGGTAAATCTTTAGAAGATGTAATCAATCGTGATATTGGTGATAAAATTAAGAAAATTAAGAAAGTTGTCAAGATTAACCAAACAGATCATGCACAAGGACACATCAACCCCAATAATCAATTATGGTTAAAATTAGGACCTAAAGAAATTATGGACCAAGCATTTAAGAAATACCAAGAAACTAATAATGAATTTTATTTAGCAGTGGCAACTGTTTATCAAGGAGCGATTATCTTTATCAAAAGATATTGTGATCTTGCGTTGCAAATGGCTGAAGATAAAACAAATTTAGAACATCGTGATAACTTGTTAATGATAGCTAGAAACTGTCAATTATTAAGTGAGAAGCCAGCTGAAAATTTTCACCAAAGTCTTCAAGCGATTTGGTTCCTTTATACTTTGTTACACCTTGAAAGTAATGCCTCAAGTTTTTCACCTGGGCGTTTGGATCAAACACTTTTCCCTTATTACAAAAAAGACATAGAGTGTGGAGTAATAGATAAGGATCAAGCCTTAGAACTAATCGAGGCTCTCTGGTTGAAGTTTAATCAAATAGTATATATGCGATCTAAATCAGGAGCTAAGTACTTTGCAGGTTTCCCAATCGGGTTTAATATCTGCATTGGTGGAGTTGATAAGCAAGGTAATGATGCAACTAATGATTTAAGTTATTTATTTTTAAAGGCTCAGGAAGAATTAGGTTTACCACAACCAAATCTCTCAGCTCGTGTTTGGAAGGGCAGTCCTGATAAATATTTCTATCGTTGTGCAGAAGTTATTGGTAAAGGTAGCGGAATGCCACAAATATTTAATGATACAAGCATTATTCCGGCTTTTTGTAAAAATGGAATCGAAGTAGAAGATGCTAACAATTATTCAGTTGTTGGTTGTGTTGAATTGACAACTGAAGGCAATTATTTAGGTTGGAGTGATGCAGCAATGTTTAACATTGTGAAGGCGTTAGAACTTACATTAAATAATGGACGTTGTCTATTAAATGATGAGCAAATTGGTTTAGACTTAGGAAATCTTACTGATTATAAATCTTATCAAGAATTAGAAGTGGCACTTAAAAAACAGATTAGTTACTTTGTTGAAAAGATGATTGACTGTTGTGATTATGTTGACAGAATTCATGGAGAAATTCTACCTTCAGCTTTTTTATCAGGAGTAATTAGTGACTGCTTAGATAAAGGTAAAGATGTAACTTTAGGTGGTGCTAAATATAATTTAAGTGGAATTCAATTAATTCAAGTTGCAAACTTAGCTGACTGTTTAGCAGTAATTAAAAAGTTAGTTTTTCAAGATAAAATTGTTAGTCCTGACGAGTTATTGGAGAATTTAAAAAATAATTTCCAGGATGAAACATTACGTTTAACAGTTTTAAACAAAGTTGAAAAGTATGGAAATGATGTTGATTGGGTTGACAAGATAGCTTCAGAGTATGTTGAGTACTTCGATAGTTTATTGAAGGATTATACTAATGCAAGAGGTGGTATCTATCAGACGGGTCTTTATACTGTTAGTGCACATGTGCCTATGGGTCAAAACTTAGGAGCTAGTGCTGATGGTCGTAAAGCTTTAGAGCCGCTAGCTGATGGTGGGATGAGTGCTGTTTATGGTCGTGATTTATATGGTCCTACTGCATTGTTAAACTCGGTTAATAAGGTTGACTCTTTATTAGCTGGGAACGGGACTTTATTAAATATGAAGTTTGTACCTAGTTTATTTGATAGTGAAAAAGGGATAGATAAATTTGCGCAGTTATTGAAGTGTTTTGCGAATTTAAATATTCACCATATTCAGTTTAATGTAGTAAATAAAGAAGAATTAGTAAAGGCTCAAAAAGATCCTGATAAGTATCGTAACTTAACAATTAGAGTTGCGGGTTATACGGCTTATTTTACTGAATTGGCAGTGGATTTACAGAATGAAATAATTGCGAGAAATAGTTATGGAGAATAAGGCGATAATTTTTGACATTAAGCGTTTTGCCTTGCATGATGGTGAAGGCTTAAGAACAACAATCTTTTTTAAGGGTTGTCCACTTAGTTGTAAATGGTGCCATAATCCAGAGGGTATCGATGGGAAGTGTGGCTTACTTTTTAAGAATACTGAGTGTGCTGAATGTTTAAAATGTGTTAATGTTTGTCAGTATGGTGCTTTAAATTTTAGTGACAAAATCGATTACGATAAAAGTAAATGCCACTTATGTAAGGCTTGTGTTAGTATTTGCCCAACTAATAAGATAGTGGAAAATGGCAAGTATTATGAACTATCTGAGCTTGTGGCTTTGATTGAAAAGGATAATCTTTATTATAGTGTTAGTAATGGAGGGATTACTCTATCTGGTGGTGAAATTTTTTCACAAATTGACTTCGTTGAGAAGTTATTAAAAGAATTAAAAGCATTAGGTTACCATACAACAGTTGAGACTTCTTTCTTTACTAGTAGCGTGAATATTGAAAGGATTATTGATTATATTGATTGCTTATATGTTGATTTAAAAATCTTTGATAGTAAACTTCACCAAAAATATTGTGGAAGTGATAATAAAATTATTCTTGAGAATATTGAGAAATTTGCAAGTGACAAGATGATTATTAGAGTTCCAATTATTCCAGGAATTAATAATGATCAAAACAATTTAAGTTTAACTAAAGAATTTTGTGACAAACTTAATTTAAAGATTGAACCACTTAACTATAATCCATTAGCACCTAGTAAGTACCAAATGTTAAAAGAGGATTATTTTAACCCTTCAATTAAACCTTTAGATTATGACGAATTTAAAGATATAAGTAACTACTATAAGTAATTTAGAATTTTGTATATAATATGAGAAAGGTGATAAATATGAAGACAAAAAAAGTAATCTTAGTATCTGGAATGTCAGGTGCTGGCAAGAGCAGTGTTATGAGTATTTTAGAGGACTTAGGCTATCTTTGTATGGATAACCTTCCACTTGGGATAATTGATGATCTAATTGATTGGTTGGCAATTAATAAAGATAAGCGTTATGAGTATATCGCAATTACGACATCGGCTCTAGAGTTTCGCGATGTTCAAAGAAAACTAAGGCTTCAGGATTTTGATTTACGTTCAATCTTTTTGGATGCTCAAGATAGCGTTTTAGTTCATCGTTATCAATTCACTAGAAGAAAGCATCCTTACATTATTAATAAGTCATGTGCTACACTTGCGGAAGCTATTAAGTTAGAGAGACAACAATTTGAACAAACTACTAAAGATATTCTATTAATCGATACTAGTAATCTTTCGTATAGTGAATTAAGGTCATTAATTGAGAAAGAAAGAACTCAAGATGGTTCTAACGCCTTTTCAATTAGTTTAGTATCTTTTGGTTATCGTTATGGATTACCTTTGGATGCGGATTTAATCTTTGACTGCCGAATGTTAAAGAATCCCTTCTGGGATGAAGAATTAAAAGAGATGAGCGGCAATGACAAACCAGTTAGAGATTTTGTTTTAAATGATGATTTAACTATTAAAATGATTGAGAAGATTGTACCTTATTTAGATTTTGTGATTAAAAGCTTTCAGAATAGTCAAAAAACTCATATCACTATTGCCTTTGGTTGCACAGGAGGCAAACATCGCAGTGTATCAGTAGTCAATTATTTCTGTGACTATTTATCAATGAATTATAAAGTATTAAAATTAGATCGAGATTATAAGCGAGAAATAGAATGAAAAAAGTAATAGTAATTGGTGGCGGAACTGGTCAATCTATAATGTTAAGAGCTATCAAAAATATCGAAGATATTGACTTAAAGACAATAGTTACTGTAGCTGATGATGGTGGTTCAACAGGCCGGTTAAGAGACATTTTTGACATTCCTGCAGTAGGAGATATTCGAAATGTCATGATAGCCTTATCGAAAGATGAGCATTTAATCGCAGATTTAATGAATTATCGATTCGATCGTGATAGTGCAGAATTATCTGGACATAACCTAGGAAATTTAATCTTAGTTGCAATGATTAATAATTCTGACAGTTTTTTAGATGCAGTTTATCAAATGTCACGCTTTTTAAAGATTCAGGGGGAAATTATTCCTTCAACTAGCTTTAAAGTTACACTTAGTGCCTATATGAAGGACGGACGTGTTGTTGATGGTGAACATAATATCACTGCTGAGGGCGGAGATATCGATGAGGTGTTCTATCGTCAAAAAGTCTATGCCAATCCAATGGCGATTAATGCAATCTATGAGGCTGATTACATTATTTATAGCATCGGTTCATTATTTACTAGCGTTTTACCAAGTTTGATTATTCCTGATATAAAAGAAGCCTTAAGTAAAACTAAGGCTAAGAAAATATATTTTTGTAATGCTATGAGTGAGTTTGGTGAAACTACAAATTATTCAGTAGAAGACCATGTTAGAGTTTTAAATAAACATATCAATGACCACGTCGATATAGTAGTAGTTGCCAATGATGAGATACCTCAAAGAATTCAAGATTTATATGCTAAAGAAAACGCGGCTCAAATTATGGTTGATGAGGCAGACCACGATTACCAACTGGTAGAGACAAAACTGTTAAATTATGAAAACAATTTAATAAGACATGATATTAATAAACTTAAAAAAACATTGAAAGGACTTATTAAATAATGTCATTCACTCAAGAAGTTAAGAATGAAATCTGTCATAATCAATTGAGAGTGTGTTGTCAAAAAGCTCAACTGGCATCATTAATTCAACTTAATAGTAGTATCACAATTAGTAATCGACAATTAAACCTTGTCTTTAAACACCAGAATGCAACTATTGTTAGAAGGTTTTTTGAGTATGTAAAACAACTTTATCAAGTAGACCCACAACTGGTGGTTTTAAAACAGATGCGCTTTAAAAAAGCCAATCTATACCAAGTTAAAGTTATTGATAAGGTAAAAGAGATTTTAATCGACTTAAACTTATGGGAAGATGGTTTAGTTAGTTATCCAAGAATGTCTTTATTTGAGGATGATTGTTGTATAAGAGCGTATTTAGCAGGGTGTTTCTTATCGAGTGGCAGTGTTAATAGTCCAAGGGTTACTAATTACCATTTGGAGTTAAGTTTGCCTGACCAACAGTTGGCTAACTTTGTTAAGCGTTTAACTGCAAAATTCGGAGTAGTGATGAAAATAATTACTAGACGTAACAGTTATGTTGTCTATGTTAAGTCAAGCGAAATGATTGGTGATTTCTTAAAACTTATTGGTGCACATGATAGTCTATTAAATTTTGAGAATATTAGAATTGAAAGAGACTTCAATAACAACATCCAAAGATTAAACAACTGTGAAGTAGCTAATAATGTTAAATCACAGATTGCGGCTAAAAAACAAATTACCTCAATTGAATTAATCAAAGAAACGGTAGGACTAGATTCTTTAGAACAAAAATTAATGTGGATAGCGGAGTTAAGACTAGCTAATGCGGAAGACTCACTTGTCGAACTTTGTGAAAAGTACTATACTATTTACCATGAAGAGATAAGCAAGTCTGGAATGCGACATCGATTAAATAAAATTATTGAAATAGCTAGTCGTTACGATCAACGCAAGGAAGAATTAGGAGGATAAGATGTCTAACGATAAAATGATATATAATTTATTAAAGCTTGGACTTTATGTAACTGTTCTTTCGTTTATTTTTAATGAGATAATAATACCTGCTATACTTGTTGCAGTAGTTTGGATTATCTTTTATATCGTTGTACCAAAGAAATAAAAAGCAGGAATTATTTTGAAAAAAACTAAAATTATTAGAAAATAACTTGAATTATTTAGGAGGATATTATGAAACTTTTATCAACATTAGGAACTTTTGCGGCTATGTATTTATTGTTTTATTTTTTGTGGCCAATTATCGGGGTGTTATTAATTGGAATTGTTGTGATTATTGTGTTAGTGATTTTTAGTGTTAAATCATCAATTAAAAAGAGTTATCGTGAATTTGAGAAAAATAATCAAGATTTTAATCAGAACTATGAAAACTATCAAAATGATAACTATACATATTCTGGTGATTATGAAGATGTAGTAGGGCATGAAGTAATAGATGCGGATTACACAGAATCAGATGACAGTGATTTTTAGAGAAGCTTTAAATAAGGACCAAGATGAAATTAAAAGTTTGTGGAAGAAATACTTCGCTTTTGACGATGGTGGATTCACAAACTTCTTTTTTAAACATCGCTATCAAGAATGTGATAATTATTTACTAGAAAATAAAGAAGGTGAAATAGTTAGTTGTTTAAGTGTAAGTAATCACCAACTGTTTCTTAAAGATAGATTGTATTCTTATAGTTTTATTATAGGTGTTATAACTAAACAACAATTCCAAGGACAAGGTAATATGAGTTTACTGATGGAGAAGGCCTTAGAGGTAATTGAGTCTGATATTGTGATAATTCAAGGGTACATACCTGATATTTATCGAAAGTTTGGATTTAAAGACTATTTTTCAGAATTGGAATTTACAATGGATAAGTTATTGCCAGTTACTAAAAGTTATAGCTTAAAGGTGAGTGATGACTATACAATTGTATTAGATGCATACAATAAATATGTTTCTAAATTTAACGCTTATAAGCATCGCAGTTTAAAAGATGTCGAGGACTTGAAGATTAGAAATAAGATGATGGATTGTCAACTTGAGTATTGTCTAAAAGATGGTATAGTTGTTGGTTATTTAATTAGTAATGGCGCTTATTTAGAAGAGATAGTTTATGATAATCAAGATACTTTATTTATGATCTTAAACTCTGTTTTTCAAAGAGTTGGGGAATTTAAATTTGTTATTAGTAGTGTAGTTGATTATTATCTATTGGATAAGTATATAAATTACACTAAAAAAGATCGAACATTAATTATCTTTAATCAATTAAATGAGGAGTTGGATCAAGAAGCATTTAAGGATCTATATTTTAATGAATATGAATAAAATAAAAGTAATAGTGTGGGATTTTAATGGGACAATTTTGGATGATTTTCAAGTTTGTTTAGATTCAATAAACATTGTCTTAAAAAAGTATTTTCAACCGACGCTAACTAAAGAAGAATACTTAGATAAGTTTTCTTTTCCAATTAGAGATTATTATCAGGCAATAGGATTAGATGAAAATCTTGGAAAGTTTGAGGATTTTGCGAAAGAGTATATGGAATTATTTCATAAAAATTTTGAGAAAATTGGGTTATTCCAAGATGCGATTAATTTCATTAGAGAAGACAAAGAACATCAACATGTTTTAATATCAGCTACTAAAGAAAGTAACTTGCTTCAACAAACTTATGAAAAAGGAATTAGTGATTTATTTGACAAGATAATTGGTATTGGCGATATTTATGCGAAAGGAAAGTTTGACCAAGTTAAAGATTGGTTGGATAGCTCAAATTATCAAGCTGATGAGGTTTTGATGGTTGGTGATACATCCCATGATTATGAGATAGCTAATCTATTAAGGATGAATTGTTGTTTAGTTGATAGGGGTCATATGAGTTATCAACGATTAAAGATGATAAATGAAAATGTTTTTAAAGATATTGAAGGAGTTAAGGAATATGTTAGAAATAAATAGTTGGTTTATTGAATTTTTCTCAACAATAAGAAATCCAATTTTAGATGGGTTGTTTGTCTTTGGATCAGTAATTGTAGATTTTGGGTTTTGGTATTGGATAGCAGTTTATTTATTGATGAAAAAATTAAAATTTTTCAAATATTATCTAGGAGGAATGTTGGTCGGCGCTTTAGTTCAAGAATTTATTTTAAAGAACATTTTCAGAGTTGTGCGTCCTTGTCAATTATTGGGATCATATATTGTAGAGTGTCCTAGTAGTTTTTCATTCCCTTCTGGTCATTCGACATCTTCTTTTCTTGCGGCAACAATGATTTATGGATATAATAAGAAAGCTGGAATTTTAGCCTATGTGTTTGCGGGTATTGTAGCAGTCAGTCGCGTCTATTTAAATGTCCATTATTTCACTGATGTCTTTATCGGAATGATTCTTGGAATTTTCTTTGGAATGATTGTGTTGTATATAATGAAAAGAAATGAAAATATTATGTAAATTTATTGACAATTTTCATATTTATGATAAAATTTCATTGTATGAATAATAATAAGAATGAAATAGAAAATAATGCATTATTTTGGCAAAAGTTGGACTCTTTGTTTTTTTCATCAGATATTGTAATTGATCGTAAAAGAGGGAGCGTTCATCCGAGTTATAGTAATCTTATTTATCCGGTTGATTATGGTTATTTAAACGATACTTTATCAACTGATGGGTTTGAAATTGATGTCTTTGTCGGCAGTGAGAAAAAACAAGTAATCGACACTATGATTGTGTCAGCTGACTTATTGAAGAAGGATATTGAAGTAAAGATTCTTTATGGATGTAATGATGAGGAGTTAGATGAAGTTCTTAAGTTTATGAACCAAACAGATTTTCAGAAGACGATACTTGTTAGACGAAGTAATGAAATCCCTGTATGGGCAGAAATTTAATCAGCATTGCTGATTTTTTTGTCTTAAAAAGGTGTATAATGCCAATATGGATAAGAAAATTGTCAAAGATTTACTTAAAAATACCGAAGCAGTAGCAAAGGGCATAATTAATAATCGTGATAAACAATTGGAGTTTATTAAAGAGGGTAATGATTATTTACAGATTAAAACCCAAGGAAGGGCTATTGATAATTATTGGCGTAGTCTTATTTTAGCTTTTGATTTAATAGGTGATTATTTTAATAGTAAGTATTTAAAGTTACCAATCAGTAGTTTATTGATTTTAATAGGGGTATTTATTTATTTATTGTATCCAACGAATATAATTCCATTTAAAAATCGGTTTTATGGGATGTTTGAAAGAATGTTTGTAGTAATTCTAGCGTTGGAATTAGTTAAGGGTGACTTGTCTAATTATTCTGATTGGAAAGCGCTTAACTAAGCATAGTATATTATTTATAGTAGCGGGTGGTGTTTGTAGTGAATAGGAATCAAATTTTAAAAAATGTCTTTTCAATTATAATCGGAATAGCAGTTACTTTGATTTTAGCTATAAATCTTTTTATGTACACTTTTCATAGCAAAGAGTTAATGATGAGCGCTATTGTGAATTCAGATTTTGTGTCGATAGTTAGTGATGAGATAATTGAAGATTCAGCTCCGATCTTAGCAGAATATCACTTGCGTGATGACTTAGTTAGTGATGCGCTAGAGAGTGTTGATTTAAATGCGGAAGTATTAAGTCATGTTGATTATTTAATGTCTGGTATTAGTTCTAATGTTGATTTTAAGGCTTATAAGAATAGTTTGACGGAGCTGTTGGAAGTTGATTTAGCCACTTATCCTGATAAGGATGAACTTATTGATGAGATTGATTGTCGCTTACTTAATGTTTATTTAGTACCGATGAATAATGCACGTTTGAATAATTTATTGGATAATTATTATCCTTTAGAAGTTTATATGTATATTATTGTAGGGTCTTTATCTTTAGTGGTGTTTTCTTTGTTTATGTTGATTTATAATTTAAGAAAGCGTTCTATTTCAAAGTATTTATATCGGGTGGCTGTTACGACTACCTTCAGTTGTATTGGTTTATCTCTAATTATAATTGGGGTATTTAAAGTGGATAACGGTGGGTCTTCTTATAGTTCACTGGTTAATAACTTATATGATTATGCTGGTGCTTTTCTTCTGATTGCAGGTTTAATTATTGGTTGTGTTTTAATAACTGATTTGAGTACTAGAAGAGTAAAGGCTTATTTTGAGAAAAATATTAAGTAGATACGACAAGTAAATAATTATTTGTTATAATTATTTAAGGTGGAGGGTTATGAGCTGCGATAAATTAATTTCGACTTTACAAATAAATCAAGGTGAATTAACTCTAGTTACTGGAGAATTTTTAAATACTCGTTTAAATATTTTAAAAGTCGAAAAAACAAAATTATACGGAATTGAGAGTGGCAAAGTTGTTGATAGTGAGGCTGTTGCTGATTCAATTAGAAAGTTAGTTAATCGCACTTCAGAACACTTAGGAGTTAATTTAACAGGTGTTATCTTGATGATTCCAAGTTTTCAAGTTAAGAAAACAAATAAAAAAGTAGTGGTGACAATTAATGAACAATTGGTCACTAAAGAAGATGTTAAGCAAGCCTTAAAGGAAGCTAGCGTCGTTTCTGAGCCTGGTTTAGTTTTAATTAATACTGCTATTAAAAAAGTTTATGTTAACAATGTTCCGGTTGAGGATAGTCCTATTGGGTTAGCTGGGGATCTGTTAACTATGGAACTTGACTTATTGTATGCCAATCGTGAAGTTACTTACCAATATGTTGGTGCTTGTGAAAAGGCAGGATTGGAGATTTTAGATATCTGTTTAGATAGTTATGCGGCTGGGAAAGAGATGATTTTAAGTCGCAAGAGCACTTTTACTAATGTGATTAGTTTAGGTTTGTTTGAGAATTATAGCGCCTTAACTTTATACAGTAAGGGTAATTTAATTAGTGTTGAGATTATTGATACTGGTTATGGTAGTTGGTTGACTGAAATTGTTAATAATACAAAGATGGATTATGACACCGCCAAAGAATTCTGTCGTTACAATTTATCGATGCATAATTTAAATAGTAATTTAGCTGTTTGGGTTTCAGAGAACGATGGTAAACAAGAGGTTGTAACTCAGGGTCAGTTGAATACTTTAGTTAATAAAAAAATATATCATTGGATTAATGAAGTATTAGATCTATGTTCTAACATCATTAATAAGGGTGAAGTTTCATTCCTAGTTTATGGCGATTGTGTTGGAGTTAAGGGCTTAAATGAGTCGATGGAGAATGGTTTGAATTCAAAAGTTGAACTCTATGTCCCTAATACTATTGGGGCTAGAACTAGTGATTTAGTTAGTAATTTAGGTGGCTTCTATGTTTACTATGATCAGCGTTATATCTACAATCAAAAATTTTCAAGTGTTGATGTAGAATTATATAATAATGTATTAATGCAAGCGCATCTAAAAAAAGATAAGAGTATAACAAATAAATTTAAGAGTTTATTTACAGAAAAGCTATAGGAGGATATTATGGCAATTAATTATGATCAAGTAACGAAAATTAAAGTCTTTGGAGTAGGCGGAGCCGGATGTAATGCGGTTAATAGAATGGTTGAAGACGGGATGCAAGGCGTAGAGTTTTATGTTGCGAATACTGACCTACAAGTTCTTAATTCTTCACTGGTTGATAAAAAGATTTTTCTAGGACGTGAAACAAGTGGTGGACGTGGAGCTGGTGCAAATCCAAAAATTGGTAAAGAAGCAGCTTTAGAATCTGAGGCGGAAATCAGAGAAGCTGTGAAAGGCAGTGACATGGTATTTATTGCGGCTGGTATGGGTGGTGGAACCGGTACAGGTGCATCTCCTTTGTTTGCGAAAGTGGCAAAGGAAGAAGGAGCTTTAACTGTCGGTATTGTTACTAAACCATTTTATTTTGAGGGTAATAAAAAAATGGATGTAGCTTTAGCTGGTATTGAAGAGTTAAAGATGCATGTTGACTCATTAATTATTATTCCTAATAATCGTTTATTAGAAATATTTGGAGCTAAACCTCTAGTGGATAGTTTTAGAGAAGCTGATAATGTATTAAGACAAGGCGTTCAAACGATCACTGATTTGATTGCAGTCTCGACAATGATTAACTTAGACTTTGCGGATGTTAAGTCAGTTATGGAAGGTCAAGGAGCAGCTTTAATTGGTATTGGTATGGCTAAAGGTGATAATAAATCAATTGATGCAGCTAATGAGGCAATCAATTCACCATTATTAGAAACAAAAATATCTGGAGCTAAAAAGGCAATCATCAATGTTACTGGTGGTAGTTCAATGAGTGGGTTTGATGTTCAGAAGGCTGTTGAGTTTATCACTGAAGCGGCAGGCAAAGAAGTTGAAGTTATCTTTGGAGCTGCGATTAATGAGAACCTTGGTGAGAATATTATCGTTACAGTTATTGCGACCGGCTTTGAAGAGCGTAATAATGTTTATCGTAGTTTTCCAAATTCTGAAGTTAAAACAGAAACAATTGTTGAGCCTGAGGAAGATGATATTCCAGGATTCTTTAAAAATAGATAGTAAGATAAGGAACACTAAGTGTTCCTTTTTTTGAATAAAAAAAACACAATATCTTGGTATTGTGTAGTTAATTTAATTCTTTTTGTTTGCGGTTTTGAGCATACTCACTAGGATTGATATTGTATTTGCTCTTAAATACTCTTGAAAAATAGTGAACACTAGCATAACTTAGTTCTTCAGCCACTTCACTAACGGTCTTATGTTTGTATTTAAGTAGCGTTTTACTTAGTGCTAGCTTTTCATCGTTGATATATAGTTTTGGAGTGGTTTGGAGATTGTCTCTAAATAGATTTTGCAAAGTTGTTCTTGAGATTCCGAACTTTTTACAGATTTCTTCGACATCGATAGCGGTATAAATGTTATTGTGAATGTAGTTAATAATTTCATTGAACATTTCATTTTCAAATATCTTTTTTGGAAGATTAGTTGTTGTGAGGATCAAATCATGGATATCGTAGTGTTCAATCATTGAGATTAATGACTTAAGATAACAAACAATTAACTCACAGGCTAACTGGTTTTTAACATCCGAAGTATTATATATCTTTTCAATTTCCTGAACCATCTTTGAAGTGCATTTAATTCTTTGTCCAACAATTTTAGTAACTTCACTTTTTGTCATGGAGAACATAATGCTGATGAAGGTTACTTTATTGAGTGCTCGATAAGAGTGATGAGTTCCTGGTTTTGTGATGATTAAATCATTCTTTCTTAGTGTTAATTCTTTATTATCTTGAGTGATAATCATTTCACCATTATCAATATACGTTAATTCATAATAATCATGAGTGTGTTTAGGAAATGAGTAGTCAATATTTTTCGAAAGAAAGAAAACAGCGTATATTTCATCGATGATGAATTTGCTGTTGACAGAGTTTAACTGGATTTCTTGGGCAAGTTTAAAGATTTCAAAACTTGATCTAGTGTGAATTCTGACTTTTATCTTAGGTTTAAATGAGTTTGCCACAAAACAAAAGAATAAGCCTGACCTTATTTTAAATTGGTTTTGAATAATAAATAATGAAGGTTCTTTACTTAGATCATCAGTTATAGCGATAGTTGCAATTCCTTGGTATGGTTCGATATAAACACTTCGATTATATCTAAACATGTAATGATTGCTTTTGCTTAAGATAATTTCTTCATTTAAGACATAACTACTGTCAAATTCATTTTTATCACTTACCTCTAGGTATTCTTTCGCGGTTGCGGACGAAGTCTTTATAAACATAAATATATTATACAGTATATGTTGAAAAATACAAATAATATACTTAAAAATATAAAGAAAATATGTGATTAATAACATAATATAGTTGTATGAGGTACTATTGTACTAATTCACAGGAGGAAGAAAACTATGCCAATCGTTTTATGTCGAATTGATAATAGATTAATTCATGGGCAGGTTGCGACTCAATGGATGTCAAGTGTAGGAGCTAATTTAATATTAGTTGCTAATGACGCTGTTGCTAGTGACTCGTTCCGACAAGGTCTTATGGACATGGCAGCTCCAAGTTTCTGTCAAACTCGTTATTTTACAGTTGCAAAGACTTGCGATGTAATGCCAAAAGCTGGTCCAGACCAAAAAATTGCAATCATCTGCGATAATCCACAGGATGTATTGAAGTTGATTGAAGGTGGTGTACCTATCACCAAAGTAAATATTGGTAATATGCATATGGCTGAAGGCAAGCGCCAAGTAGCTACGGTTGTATGTGTAGATGATGCTGATGTTGCTGCATTTAAGGCTATCCAGGATAAGGGTGTTGAACTTGAAATCCGTAAGGTGCCTAGTGAAGGAACTGAAAGCATCGATAAATTATTTAAATAGAAAGGGAGAATTTTCTAAATGTTTAATATTGTTCAAATTTTATTAGTAGCAGTAGTAACTTTCTTTGCTGCTATTGACCAATTTAACTTAACTAACGTTTTATATCGTCCTATTATCTTAGGACCAGTTGTTGGTGCTATCTTAGGCGATGTACAAGTTGGTTTAGTAGTTGGTGGATCTTACGAATTAATGATGGTAGGATCAATGCCTGTTGGAGGAGCACAACCTGCTAACTCTGTATTAGGATGTATTATGGCTGTTGTATTTGCAATTTCAACTGGTGCTGACACTGGTGCTGCTTTAGGTTTATCTTTACCTTTTGCATTATTAGGTCAATACTGTGTAATCTTAACTTTCACATTAACTTCATTTGTTATGGCTAAAGCTGATGCTTATGCTGCTGAAGCTAACCCAAGTGGAATCACTACTATCAACTGGGTAATGATGGGAGCTTTAGGTTTATTCTTTGCTCTTGTAGCAAGTGCTGGATTAATTTCTGGTCAAGCTATCGGAGAAGCTTTATCTACTGCATTACCTGAATGGGTATGGACTGGATTAGGTGTTGCTGGTGGTATGATGCGTTTCGTTGGATTTGCTGTGTTGATGAAAATTATGTTATCTTCTGATATGTGGGGAGTTTACTTCGGTGGTTTCGCATTAGCATTAATTATCGAAAAAGCTGGTTTAGGTGGTTCAGGCTTCTTATTAGTAGCTTTCATCGGTATCGCTATTGCTTTAAGTGATTATCAAACAAATGTTAAAATTAAAAATTTAGTAAGTAAAGGAGGATCATCAGATGGCATCTAATCTAGCATCTAACTATTCAGATTTAAAACCTGCTGCTAATCTTGATAAAGCTACTTTAAACAAGATGGTATGGAGATCATTAAATTTACAAGGTTCTTTCAACTACGAAAGAATGCAAGCAAATGGTTGGTTATATAGTATCCTTCCTGGTTTAACTAAAATTCATACAAATAAAGAAGACTTATCTTTATCTATGGGTCATAACTTAGAGTTCTTTAATACTCACCCTTACTTAGTAACTTTCGTTATGGGTATCGTATTAGCTCTTGAGCAACAAAAAGCTGATGTTGCGACTATCCGTGCGGTACGTGTTGCTGCTATGGGTCCTTTAGGTGGTATCGGAGATGCTATCTTCTGGTTTACTTTAGTACCTATCACTGCTGGTATCACTGCTACTATGGCAATTGATGGAAGCTTTGTAGGTCCTATCTTATTCTTCGTAATCTTATTTGGTATCCAAATGGCTTTACGTTTTGTTCTTATGAGCTGGTCTTATAGCATGGGTACAAGCGCAATCGAAGTAATGACAAGAAATGCAAAAGAGTTTACTCGTGCTGCATCTATTCTTGGTATTATGGTTGTTGGAGCTTTAACTGCTTTCTTCGGTGGAACTACTACAGCTTTACAGATTCCTAACGGAACTACAGCTACTGGTGAACCAAACTTCATCGTTGTGCAAAACGTATTAGATGGAATCCTTCCAAAAATGCTTCCATTAGCTATTACTTTAGTGCTTTTCTACCTTCTTAAAAAGAAAAACTGGTCTCCAGTTCTTGGTATTTCAGCATTATTAGTAGTTGGTCTATTAGGTGCTTTCGTAGGTTTCTTCTAGAAAACGAGAAAGTTGCTTGCTTTTGGCGCAAAGTAAGAATCAAAGCTATCATTCATTTGATAGCTTTTTTTATTTACTTAGAATTTTAAAATATTGATTAGAAATAAAACCTAATTTAGTTTTGTGAGTATATAAAAAAAGTGCAGGTCCGTAAGTTATTGAATTCAGGAGTTGCACTTTATATTTTTATATCTTAACCTTCATGGCTTTTTCGTATTTTGGGATAACACCGACCTTATCTTTAGAAAGACTGGCTTTTGGCTGGAATACTCCAGGGTTAGAGTTACCTTCAATTATTATTGGCTTATCTACTCCAATTGCGACATCCCAACCAATGTATTTTACTTCCGGCACTACTCTAGCTGCTGCTTCCAATAGTTGTTTTGCTTCCTGGTATAGTGGTACTTGAAAATTAATTATTTGTTTGTTGGTGACAGGATGTTTTTCATATAATTGATCTTTATTATCGAACGCAGGATATAGAACTAATCCATTGTCATCAACAAAGGTGTACATGCCTCCTGTCGCAAAATTGTCGACATTAGCTCCGTTACCCATTTTAAGAGCAGTCGTTAGATGATGGACTTCTTTGCCATCGTTGAAGGTGAACATTCTCATGGTGTTAACTGAGTTTGGATATAGAGACGCTAGTTCAGGGTGTTGGACAACAAATTCTTCAATTAATAGTTGATTGTTACTTATTAGGTTATTGTATAGTTCTTGAGGATCTTTATTTTCAAGGTTGATTACTTCTACTCCTTTACCACCGTCAAGATCGGCTACCTTTGCAACTACTTTATCTTTGTTTTTTAGGAAGTTTTTGAAATCTTCAAAGTTGTTGTCTAAAAGAATGAAGTCTCTATTGATGTATTTTTTAAATTTTTTATTGAATTCATACTTATCATTAAAGTACTTAAAGTATTCTTTATTGTTGAATCTCTTAACTAGTTCATAGTTTTTTACTGAGGTTAAAAATGTCTTCTTTTGTTCCTCGCTCATTAAGTAAAATTCATATTCATAGTAGTCAATATATCCTGATTGATACTTTCTAGTACAGTTGATCATATCTATTAGAATACCAATTGTGCTTCTATTTTCTTTGGTAGCTATTTCATTGGCATATTTAATCATGTTTTTAAAATTCATTGATCTTAGACGATCTAATACTTGTAGAGTTTTACCCATAATTACCTCACTTTTCTCGTTTTTTATTATAGCATAACTTAGTGAAGTTTACATTTTTCTAGAGCTATTCTTGTGGTATAATCATTAAAATAAAGTAGAGGGAAAAAGATGAATAATAAGATTATAAAAGAAGCATACACATTTGATGATTTGTTGTTAGTTCCAGCATATTCAAAAGTTGTGCCGGCAAGTGTAACATTACAAACAAGATTAACTGATAAAGTAATGTTAAACATTCCAGTTTGTTCAGCGGCGATGGATACTGTTACTGAAGAAAAGATGGCAAGAGCATTAGCACTTGCAGGCGGTTTAGGTTTTATTCATAAAAATATGACAGTTGAAGAACAGGCACGTCAAGTTAAGAGTGTTAAAGATACTGTAATTGATAGCAAATTATATCCTAGTGCAGCTGTTGATGCTGATGGTAAGTTAATTGTGGCGGCTGCTGTTGGAGTTACTGGTGATATTTTAGATAGAGTTAGCGCTTTGATTGAAGCTGGAGTTAATATAGTTTCTGTTGATAGCGCACATGGGCACTCAATTGGTGTTTTGGATAGCGTTAAGAAGATTCGTAAGGCTTATCCTGAGATTGATATTGTTGGTGGTAATGTTGTTACTGCTCAGGCTGCTATTGATTTAATTTATGCAGGAGCTAATTGTATTAAGGTTGGTGTTGGTCCTGGTTCTATTTGTACTACAAGGGTAGTGGCAGGTGTTGGCGTTCCTCAGGTTACTGCTGTTAATGATGTATACGAGGTAGCGAAAGTTTATGGTATTGGTGTTATTGCGGATGGCGGTATTAAGTTGTCTGGGGATATTGTGAAGGCTTTAGCTGCTGGTGGTGATTGTGTAATGCTTGGTGGTTTGTTGGCTGGTTGTACAGAGTCTCCTGGTGATGTGGTTAATATTGATGGTAAGTTAATGAAGACTTATGTTGGTATGGGTTCTTTAAGTGCCATGGAAAGAGGTTCCAGTGATCGTTATTTCCAAGGTGGTAAGAAAGAGTTGAATAAGTTAGTTCCTGAGGGTATTGAGGCTAGTGTTCCTTATATTGGAGATATCGATAAGTTGATTCATCAGTTAATGGGTGGATTAAGATCTGGTATGGGCTATACTGGTTGTAAGAATGTTAAGCATTTAAAAGAGAGAGCTCAGTTTGTGAAGATTACTAATGCAGGGATGCAGGAGTCTCATCCTCATGATGTAGAACATATTGTGGAGGCGCCAAATTACCATGGGAAATAAAATAATTGTTTTGGATTTTGGTAGTCAGTATAACCAATTAATTAGTCGTAGAATTAGAGAGTTAGGAGTTTTTAGTGAACTTCTTTCTCATAAAATTACGGCTGAAGAAATAAAAAATGATAAAGATATTAAGGGTATTGTTTTTTCTGGTGGCCCTAATAGCGTTTATGATGATAGTGCTTTTACTATTGATAAGGGTATTTATGAGTTAGGGTTACCTATTTTGGGTTTATGTTATGGAATGCAGTTAATTTCTCATGATTTAAAGGGAGAGGTTAAAGGCTGTCAGCATGCAGAGTATGGTAAGGCTGATATTACTATTAATAATCAGTGTTTAATGACTAAGGGTTTAGATTTAACTGAGACGGTTTGGATGAGTCATGGAGATCAGGTTTATACTTTGCCTGAGGGTTTTATTAATGTAGCGAGTTCTTCTACTTGTGGTAATGCGATGATGGCTAATGATGAGAAGAAAATCTATGGTATCCAGTTTCATCCAGAAGTTAGAAATACAGTTAATGGTTATCAGTTTTTAAAGAATTTCATTTTTGAGGTTTGTGAGTGTGAGAATGATTGGAATATGAAGTCTTTTATTGAAGACAATATTAAGAAAATCAGAGAAACAGTTAAAGATGAGAAGGTGTTGTGTGCATTAAGTGGTGGTGTTGATAGTGCTGTTGTGGCTGCTTTACTACATAAAGCAATTGGTAGTAACTTAGTTAGTATGTTTGTAGATCATGGTTTACTTAGAGAAGGTGAGCCTGAGAGTGTTATGAAAACGTTTAAAGAGAAGTTACAGATGAACTTAATTAAGATTGATGCACAAGATCATTTCCTGGGAAAATTAAAGGGAATAAGTGACCCTGAACAGAAGAGAAAAATAATCGGCAATGAGTTTATTTCAGTCTTTGATCAAGAAAGTTCCAAGTTAGAAGATATTAAATTCTTAGCACAAGGAACTCTATATACAGATGTTATAGAAAGTGGCACAGATACTGCCCAAACAATCAAATCACATCATAATGTAGGTGGATTACCAGAAGATATGAAATTTAAGTTAATAGAGCCATTAAACACCCTTTACAAGGACGAAGTAAGAGCTCTAGGAACTGAGTTAGGATTAAGTGATGAAATAGTTCATAGACAACCATTTCCAGGACCAGGACTAGCAATAAGAGTCTTAGGTGAAGTTACACCAGAAAAACTAGAACTAGTAAGAAAAAGTGACTCAATCTTAAGAGAAGAATTTAAGATTGCAGGCTTAGATAAAGAAGTGTGGCAATACTTTACAGCACTTCCTAATATGATGAGTGTAGGAGTAATGGGAGATCAAAGAACATATGAATACACTATCGGAATTAGAGCGGTAACATCAATTGATGGAATGAGTGCAGATTGGGCAAGAATTCCATTTGACGTACTACAAAAGATATCTTCAAGAATCACTAATGAAGTAAAAGGTATTAATAGAGTTGTTTATGATATCACCTCTAA
>CAYJFQ010000004.1:0-5187 GCA_964369955.1 uncultured Erysipelotrichaceae bacterium
GTTCTAAGTGTCTGTTTTATTGCATAGAAAGTTAAAAAATTAACTATTTTGATTATACAATATTTTAAAGTTAAATATTATATAATAAAGTTATGAAAAAATATGATTGTTTATGTCTTGGTAGTTGTGTAATGGATATCTATCGAAATAAAGAAAGTAAAGAACTAAGATTTGGAGGAGATGCCCTTAATCAAGCTATTATTCTTACAAAATTATTGAAGAAACCTTTACTTAGTTGTTCTATTGGAAATGAACAAGAGATTGTTGATTATTTAACTAATAATCTAGATACTAAAGCAGTTAACTACAATATAGATATTCCCACTACCACTTCAATTATTACCCTAGATGAGAATGGAGAGAGGAGTTTTGAGGTAATAGCAGGGGCTCATCGTAAGTATAACAAATCAATGTTTGATTACCATTGGCTAAAAGAAATAAAGGCTTTGTCTATAGCTTCAATATTTTCAATGGATCTCTTAGAAGAAGATGGGCTAGTTGAGATATTGAAAGAAACTAAACAAAACAATGTTTTAGTTTTTGCGGATACTTCAAAGGATCGCTATCAAAAGGGAATGAAGGGAATTATTAATTTTCTTCCTTATATTGATTATTTCTGCCCTAGTTTTTATGAAATTGCCGATATTTTAAAGACTGATAAATTAGAAGATATTTTAAAAACCTTAGAGCCCTTAACTAAAAATATTATTATTAAAATGGGTAGGGAAGGTTGTTACCTCCATAATAAGGAGGTTTCTAAACTTATTCCCACTAGTTTTGTTGAAACAATTGACACAACTGGAGCTGGTGATACTTTTATGGCAACTTTAATTAGTGAAGTAACATCAGGAACCTCATTAGAAATTGCAATAAAAAGAGCCAACTATTTAGGTGGTCTTTCAACAACCTATATTGGCTCTAATTCAATTAATATTAACAATAAAATACTTGAAGATCTTAAATCAATTATTTAGTTCCGAAAATTCGATCACCAGCATCACCTAAACCGGGTACAATGTACCCTTTTTCATTTAACTTCTCATCTAAAGCAGCTAAGTAGATATCAACATCTGGGTGATCATCCTGAATCTTCTTGACACCTTCAGGTACTCCAACTAAACATACAAGTTTAATGTTTTTTGCTTTTGTCTTTGTTTTTAAAAGGGTAATAGCAGCGCTAGCACTACCACCAGTAGCTAACATTGGATCTAAAACCATAACCTCCGCATTATCAATAACACTTGGATATTTAAAGAAATACTCATGTGGTTCTAACGTTTCTTCATCACGATACATTCCGACATGGCTTACTTTGGCTGTTGGGACTAAGTTTAAGATTCCATCAACCATTCCTAATCCTGCTCTTAGAATCGGAACTAAAACAATCTCATTTGCGATTGTTTTACCAATACATGATTGTACTGGGGTTTTGATTTTAACATCAACAGTTTTGAAATCACGAGTGATTTCATATGCCATAAGTCCTGCAATTTCATCAAGATTTTGACGGAAATCCTTTGTTCCAGTAGTTTCCATTCTCATTGAAGTTAATTTATGAGTAATTAATGGGTGGTCTAGTACTTTTAACATTTTATCTTCTCTCTTTCTTATTTATATAATGGGTATTTAGCCGTTAGGTTAATTACCTCTTTTTTAATTGAATCTAGAATTTCTTTGTCTTGATAATTATTTAACGCTTTTATAATCCAGTGAGCTACCATTTTAAATTCTTTTTCTTTAAAGCCACGAGTTGTCATGGCTGGACTACCAATTCTGATTCCGCTTGTAGTAAATGGTTTTTCTTCATCATAAGGAATTCCATTTTTATTACAAGTTATACATACCTCATCTAGAATTTTTTCAGCTACTTTTCCAGTAATTTCAAATGACTCTTTAACATTAACTAGTAGCATATGATTATCGCTACCGCCACTAACCATTATGATATTTTCTTGATTAAAAACTTCAACCATGGCTTGAATATTTTTAATAACTTGAAGTTGATAATCCTTAAATTCAGGTAATAAGCCCTCATAGAAACATACAGCCTTACCAGCAATTACATGTTCTAAAGGGCCACCTTGAATACCTGGAAAAACTTTACGATCAACCATTGGCGCAAATTCAGACTTGCACAATACAATGCCACCTCTTGGGCCTCTTAAAGTTTTGTGAGTAGTAGAAGTTACAAAATCTGCATAAGGAACTGGACTAGGGTGTAATCCAGTTGCCACTAACCCAGCAATATGAGCCATATCAACCATCATATAACAACCGATTTTATCACAGATTTCACGAATTCTTTTAAAATCAATTGTGCGCGGATAAGCGCTAGCACCCGCAACTATTAACTTCGGTTGAATATCAACAGCCATTTCTTCTAATTTATTATAATCAATTAAATGCGTAACAGGGTCAACATTATAACCATGAAATTCATATAACATCCCTGAAAAACTTAGCGGATGACCATGAGTTAAATGTCCTCCTGCGGCTAAATCCATTCCTAAGACTTTATCTCCTGGTTCTAAAATTGCAAAATAAGCACCCATATTTGCTTGTGATCCTGAGTGAGCTTGAACATTAGCATGTTCTGCCCCAAATAGTTCTTTACAACGATCAATAGCTAATTGTTCAATCTTATCAACATTCTCACAACCACCATAATAGCGCTTATTAGGATAACCTTCAGCATACTTATTGGTCAAGACACTACCAACAGCCTCCATTACATCCTTAGAAGTATAATTCTCAGACGCAATTAACTCAATATTATCAGTCTGTCTTTCTAACTCCTGATTAATTAATCCCTCTATTACTTTATCCTTCATTTATTTTTCCCCTTATTTCTTCAATAGTTAATTTTCCCTGTCTGATTACATTAATCTCATCATCAATAACTTGAATAATAGTCGAAGCAGTGTCAGCCATCGAATGACCCTCAACAACTCCATCAATACGACCATTAAGCTGTAGTAAAACCTCACTAGAACTAGTACAACTAAGCTCACCACTCAAATTAGCACTAGGAACCAATAACGGACACCCAACTATATCGATTAAATCCAGTATCCACTCATCATCAGGCATTCTAACTCCGACAGTTGAAAATCCATTAGTTACAACATTAGCTAATTCAACTTTCTTATTTAAAATTATCGTCAAAGCACCAGGCATAAAATTCTCAATAATTTTACGCTCCAAGTCATTAACTACTCCAACCATCTCAATTTGAGATAAAGAATTAACCATCATTGGAAATGGCTTATTTTCAGGTCGACCCTTTGCAATCTGCATATTCTTAATAGCTGTAAAATCATTACTACTAACAGCTAAACCATAAACAGTATCTGTTGGAAAAGCGACAATTCCACCAGCACTTATTATACTAGCAACCTCATCGATATTTTCTTTATCAATTAATTTTGTTTTCATATTTTTTATTCTATCATAAATATAATTAACCTGAAATTAAATTATTTGAATCTATAGAATATTAATATCAAAATAACAATCGATATGCTCACCATTAGTATAATGCAGACACTGTTAATTATTAACAGTATAATGGCTAATAAAATTTGCAGTATTAAGAATACAAAAAAATAACATAAACTACCTTTACCGGGATTCTCGCCTTTTGTATAAAAACAACCTACTATTTTATAAGATAGAACTGGAACAATAAATATAATTACAAATTCAATACAAGGATTATTGAAATTTATTGAGATTGAATTTCTCAATATCATGCTTATAAAGCAAACTAAAAGGTATAACAATTTCAAAATTTGATCCCACCTTCTTATATTCCGCAATTTTATCATCACTCAATAAAAAAGCACAATTTTACTTGTGCTTACTTTGATGTGATTATTAACATTCGATCTAGCTTATTAATATCTTTCACAACTTTAATATCACAGTTATTGAAGTATTGTCTTGCTAGGTTAGGTAGTGTGATTCCTTGGTCATATCCCATCTCAAAAGCGATGATGAATCTGTCATTTAGAATCTTGTCTGCATCTTTTAGTACTCTTCTATAGAAATCTAAACCATCATTTCCTCCAAATAGTGCTAATGATGGTTCGTAGTCTTTGACACTGTTGTCAAGAATTTCATCATTTTTAATATATGGTGGGTTGCATATTATTAGATCAAATTTTTCATTCAGTAATGAGTCTAGCATGTCTGATTTCTTTAGGGTGATATTTGCATCATGTTTATTGTTGTTTATTTGTGCAACAGCTAGTGCGTCTTCACTGATATCAGTAGCTGTCATTCTAATTCTAGGCTCTTCTTTAGCTATGGCGATCGCTATTGCGCCACTTCCTGTGGCAATGTCTACTGCCTTTATTTCTTGATAATCGTTAAATTTGTTGTCGATATTCATTAAGATTTCTCCAACTAATTCTTCTGTTTCACTTCTTGGAATTAATACGCGGTTGTCAACAACAATATCGTATCCATAAAATGGTTGATAACCAATAACATAAGCTAGTGGTTCGTCTTTAATTAATCTATCTATTGCTTGATTAAACTTAGTAATCATCTTGGTTGGAACTTCATCTTGATAATGCGCATATAGGTCGATATTTTCTTCTTGGCAGTATGCCAACAAAAGAAGTTGCGCTGATTGTGTATAGATATTGCTTCCTTCTAATTTTTCGATCCCAATTTTTAACAGTTCGCGGAAGATCAATTTGATTCTCCTGCTAGTTTTGCGCGTTGGTCTTCTGCACTTAGAGCATCAATAATTTCTTGAAGGTCACCATCTACAATGCGGTCAAGTTTTTGTAGAGTTAGTCCAATACGATGGTCAGTTACTCTATTTTGTGGATAATTATAAGTTCTAATCTTTTCTGAACGGTCTCCTGTTCCTACTTTAGATCTTCTTTGTTCACCTAATTCTGCATCTTTTTGTCTTTGCATTTCTTCGAAAATACGAGCTCTGATTAAACGCATTGCCTTATCGCGGTTGTCATGTTGACTGCGTCCATCTTGACAGTTGACACTAATTCCTGTTGGTTTATGAGTAATTCTTACAGCACTATCTGTTTTGTTAACATGTTGTCCACCTGCTCCTGAGGCACGGTGAGTTTCAATGGTTAAATCCGCATCGTTAATTTCAACTTCTCCATCATCAACATCCGGCATTACAAGAACTGTCGCTGTTGATGTATGAAT
>CAYJFQ010000004.1:5287-99476 GCA_964369955.1 uncultured Erysipelotrichaceae bacterium
AGTTCTTCATAAGCATCTACTGTCGCTTTTAAAGAAGCTTGTTCTTTCGCAAGTTTTGCCAATAATCGATTGTCTTTCATCGTTTCTGGTTTCATTAATTCATCATTTAATTCATAATATCGATTCTTGATATTATCTAATCTTTCAAACATTACACTCATATTTTTCACTCTAATTACTTTCTTTATATATTATATACTACTATTAAATTATAAAATGACTAAATAGCCACTTTATAATGTTGGTTTTCCAACAACTTGATGACAATGACGACATCTAGCTGTATAAGCTTCACTAGCACCCACTAAGACAATAGGATCATCATACTTAGCTGGCACACCATTAACAAGTCTTTGAGTTCTTGTTGCAGGATCACCACAAGATGTGCACACTGCTGTTAATTTAGTCACGAATTCCGCTCTTGTTAATAACTCTGGCATAATTCCAAATGGTTCGCCTCTAAAGTCCATATCTAATCCTGCTGCCATAACTCTCTTGCCTTGGTTGGCAAGAATTTCACAAACTAAAACAATATTGGAGTCAAAGAATTGTATCTCATCAATTGCCACTACTTCTGTATCATCATTTAGGTATTTGAAAATGTCTGTAGCTTCTCCGATCGCAATACTATCAACTTGTGTGCCTGCGTGAGAGGCCACTTTAGTTATGCTATAACGATTATCTATGGCTGGTTTAAAAACTTGAATTTTCTTTTTTGCATACTCTAAAACAGTTATTCTTCTAATTAATTCTTCGGTTTTACCCGCAAACATACAACCGGTAATTACTTCGATATACCCGTCGCGATATTGATGATACATTGACATATTATTGCTCCTCAGTTACTTTATTATTTTATACTAATTTACCTAAAATTTATAGACACATTTCAAAAATATTTACCACATCTTCAACATTTAAACTAACAATTGAGTTATCTAAACTTCCATTTCTAACAGCTATTTCCGCCATTGCTTTAAAGTCTTTTTTAGTAATTTCTAACTCTTTTAATGTCATTGGAATATTTAATGATTCAAAGAATTCTTTTGTTAAACTAATAGCCTTTTCAGCCACTTGGTAAGGTTCACCACTTAAACCCCAAACATTAGTTCCGTATTTATTAAACTTCTCAACAGTTTGGTCATTTAACACATATTCCATCCATCGTGGTGTAACAATAGCCAATGATACACCATGGGTTACATTATAAAAAGCACTTAACACATGTCCCATCGCATGACATGACCATTTACCACTTTTACCAAGACCTGTTAGTCCGTTTAATGCCATTCCGCTGGCTAACATTAAATTAGCTTGAGCGCTATAGTTATTTGGATTATTAACCACAATCGGTGCACATTCAATTACTGTCTTTACTATTCCTTCAATCATTGAGTCAATCAACAAACAATCGTCACCCTTTTTAAAATAATTCTCTAACGCATGAGATATAGTATCGATTGCCCCAGCTGCTGTTTGATAAGCTGGTAAACTACTTAAATAGCTAGGATCTAAAATCGCAGCTTTAGGAATAATTAATTGGTGATGTAAGCCGACTTTTTCATTAGTTAAGGGATTAGTAATTACTGCCCCATCGTTCATTTCTGATCCTGTTGCTGCTAATGTTAAAACGCAATAGATTGGTAAGGTCTTAGTGATTAATCTTGAGTCTTTAATGAAATCCCAAGGAGATCCTTGATAATAGATTCCGCAAGCAATAGCTTTTCCACAATCAATAACACTACCACCACCAATCGCAAGTACACAATCACAATCATTTTCTCTAGCAACTTCAACCCCTCTTTCAACATCCTCCACTAAAGGGTTAGGGTTGATATTATTAACTTCATAAAGATTAAAACCACTTAATAATTCTTGCACTTCTTGATAGATTCCGTTTCTTTTAATACTTCCGCTGCCATAGACAAGAAGGATATTTTTATGTTCTTTTAGGATATCTTTTAATTTTATTATTTCTGCTTTTCCAAAATAAATATCAGTCTTTAAACTCCAGTTAAAATTGTTCATATTTGCTGCCTCTTTTGAGGTAATATTGTACCACAAAAAATATATTTTTAATGATTAACTTTGAAGTTTCTTGAAAAGAAAATACGCTTATCTTAGAGATAAACGTATTAGTAAGTGCTTATACTTTTGGTTTTCTTATTCTTTTTGATAAGAGGTGAGTTAAACAATAGATCATTGTCGTCAAAATTAATATTAAATATACATCTCGACTTGATGAATATGTATCCATATTTAATCCTGTAATTGCGATTGAACTAATCATATAAGAAATTGGTAACCACAAAATGTTTAGTAAAATGTTTTTTATTTTTTCATTTCTTTTAAAAATAACTAACACTCCTAAAGCTACAATAAACACAATTGCCGCAAGATAAAAATAAGAACCTATAAACAGTCGTGGTAAAGTTATTCTTCCGCTACCTGAACTCCCGCTTTCTCCGTAGATAACTTGATCTAAATCTTCTCCATTATTCGAAATATAATAAACAGTATCTATTTTTTCTCCGTCTGGATTGATTGTTATCGTTTGCTCTATTGTTGGATTAAATATTTTATTCCATAGGGTATCATAGACACTTATTTCATAGATTCCTGTTTCTAACTGGTGTAATTCATATTCTCCTATAAATGAAACATTAACATAGTCATTTACTTCATATACCTCAAAAGAATTTTCTACCTCAGAGTAAGCGAGGTACTTAGGAGCAGTTAGATAGGCAACTGATAAGGTTATTATTATTGTTGGAATAAGAGCGGATATGATGGCAGTTACTATTTGTTTTTTTAGGATATCAAATTTTATTTTTTTTAGCGCTTTAATCGAATCCTCTCCTTCTAATTCGTTGTTTGTATTGTTTGATTTTAATGATTCTAGTTCTTCTTTACATTTATCACAATGGTCAATATGACTATCTACAAATTTTCTAGTATCTTCACTAATCATATCTTCAAGATATAGTGGCAGTATATCTTTGACTATATTACATTTATTTTTCATAGGGTTTATCCTCCATTTTATTTCTTAACATTGTCTTTGCTCGGTGATAGGTAACACACGCCCAATTATCACTTTTATTAAATATTTGACCAATCTGTTTAAAGCTAAGATCTGCAAATACTCTCCACATAAATACTTCTTTATAGGGCTCTGAAAGAATGTGGAGATTTTTTTGTATTTCTCTTACTTGTTCTTTTTTTCCTATTTCTTGTGGATTAAATGAATTTTGATCAATGATGTTGTTTAATTGAAAATCTTCAAGATTATCATATTTCTTTTGATTCTTAAGAAAAGTATAGTAACTATTTTTAGCAATTTGACATAACCAAACCCGAAAATCACATTCATTCCTAAAGCTATCAATTGATTTTATTGCTTTAAAGAATGTTTCACTTGTTATTTCTTCGGCTATATATTCATTATTTGATAATTTTCTAATGTACCGATAAACATCATTGAAATAAGTATTGTATATATCTTGGAAATCCATAATTTATTGCCCCCTTTCACTTATAAGACTTTGTAAGTTAGGAAATCTTACAAATTTATTTTAATTTGACCATAGAGATTGCACCATTAAAAAAGAGGCAATGCCTCTTTAATTATAGATTCTCTTAAGCCACTATTTCTGAATTATTATAATCTTTGATAGCTGCATCATAGATCGCAAGACCGCTATGCTCCATATAAGGACCAACATATAAGATTGCTAATCCGAATGTAAATACAATGGCTAATATCCACAGGATCCAAGATAATGCATATCCAAACAAATCTAATTTACGGCCATTAGTTAATTTAGCACTTAATTTCAAAACTTCATCATAAGGCATTTCTGGATTATCTACCAAAATATAATTAACAAAGAAGTAACGATATGCGCAAACGATGCCAGGAATGATAAACAATAATGACCATAAGATTACCTTGACTGAAACAATTAAATTTGCCGCAATAATGTTAAACCATCCATCTCTAAATCCATCCATTAAAGTCCTTAATTCTAATTTACCAGTAGTTTGTAAAGTTCTATAAGTTTTATAAGCTCCATAAAAAATTGCTGGTGTAATAAAAACAGCTAACAATAAAGGCAAGAATGCTGACAACTCTCCTAAATATGCTATTAAAGACACAATTATTGTCGTTAACATAAAAACAACTATACTATGAATTCTAGTTCTGCGATACATTTCTGAACCATGTCTTTTAGCAGCTTCTGGAGTAAAATCACCTTCAAATCTAGTCCATTTATTTCCTAAATTTAATTTTTCCATTTTCTAAATCCCCTTTTTCTAAAGTAATTATACAACTATTTAAATTTATCTACTATTTAAATTTTGTAAAAGAAAAAATAAGAGACAGGGTCTCTTATTTCATTCCATATTTTTTGTTGAATCTTTCTACTCTACCAGCTGCAGCTGCGAAACGTTGACGTCCAGTATAGAATGGATGACACTTGCTACAAGTATCTACTTTAATATCTTTTGTTGTAGAACCTGTCTCAAACTCGCTGTTACAAGATGTACATAATACTTTAATCTTGTTGTAAGTAGGATGAATATTTTTCTTCATGTTTTTCTCCTTCCGCCTTAAACGGTATGTTGTTTAAAGTAAGGCCTTAATATGATAACATAGGTAACATCTTAATGCAAGATATCAACTTGTGATATGTGCTATAATCTTATTATTGAATTTTAATTATGAAGAGGGGTCATTATGATAAGAACTAGTGTCAAAAAAACCTATACGGTATTGGTAGGAATTGTGCTTGTGTTAATACTTGGGGCAATATCATTTGTTAACTTAAAAACTGATTTATTACCATCAATTAATTTGCCTTATGTAGTAGTTGTTACTGCATATCCTGGGGCAACTCCTGAGAAAGTAGAAACTTCGGTTACTAGACCGCTTGAAACTGCTTTAGCTACAACTGGTGGCTTAAAAAATATCAGTTCCACCTCTAGTGAAAATGTTAGTGTTATCACTTTGGAGTTTTCTGATAATACTAATATGGATTCTGTATTAATTGAAATCAGTGGGGCTGTTGACCAGGTTAAAGGTAACTTTGATGAGATGGTTTCTTCACCTACTTTTATGAAGTTAGATCCTAATATGTTACCAATAATTATGGCGAGTATCGATGTTAGTGGTATGGATATTCAAGAAATCTCGAACTATGCCAATGATGTAGTAATACCAGCCATTGAAAGAATTGATGGGGTAGCTAGTGTCTCTGCAGATGGGTTAACTCAACCACAGTTAAAAATTGTTTTAAACCAAGAAAAAATTGATGAAATCAATGATGAGATGGTTAAGCATATCGACTCAGATTTATATGCTAGTAAGAGACAATTAAACAATGGGGTTAGTGCACTTAAATCCGCTAGTAATGAACTAGTTAAACAAAAGGATAAATTCTATACAGAACTATCAACAGCTTCTGTAGCTTTAGAAAATGCTATTGACACTTATAACACTTATCAAAATGATTTAAATAAATATACAACAATAGTATTACTCTCACAAAATGAAATGGCTACTAGAATTTTAACTAATCTTGCAAGCTCTACAATCGGTGATACTGCACTTTATATTGAAAAGATGATTGAAGATGGAATTTTATTGCCTAGTGATAATCCACTGACAATTCCTGATAAACTAGCTTCACTATTAGAACAAAATACTATGACCCTTGCCATGATGGGATATGATGTTAGTTCATCGTTTATCTTTGAGGATGATTTAATTAATCAATTAACAGTTGCGCAAATTAATCAAACAAACTCTCAACAACTAGTAAATAACTATTCTAAAATCAAAGAACAACTAACAACTCAATATAACACCCTTCAGAAACAAGAAATGGATGTAGTTACTGAGTTTACTAAAAATGAAGTTTCTCTTTCGAATCAAACTACTGAGTTAAATAATGCTCTGAAAGAATTTGAGAACGCTCGTGATCAGGCTTTAGATAGCGCTAATATTGACTCAATCGTTACTCCTAAGATGATTTCCAATATTCTAATCGCTCAAAACTTTTCAATGCCTGCTGGTTATTTAGGTGAGGGTGATAATCGTTATACTGTTAAGGTTGGTGATGTGTTTACTGATGTTGAGCAGTTAAGTAGTTTATTGTTATTCGATTTAGGGATTGATGGTATGAGTCCTGTTTACTTAAGTGATGTTGCGGATATTACTTTAGGTGATAATAGTGATGAAAACTTTACAAAGGTTAATGGTAATGATGCGATTATTTTAACCGTTCAAAAGAATAGTGTTTCTTCTACTAATGAAGTGTCTTCTGATATTGCTAAAGAGTTCGCGAGATTACAAGATAATAATCCTGATTTAAATATTTCAACTTTTATGGATCAGGGTGTTTATATTGATTTAATTACTGATAGCGTTATGGGCAACTTAGGTTGGGGTGCTTTGATCGCTTTAATTGTATTATGGATATTTTTAAAAGATATTAAGCCTACTTTAATTATTGGAATTAGTATTCCAATTAGCTTATTATTTACAGTTGTTCTAATGTATTTTAGTAATGTTACTTTAAATATTATCTCTCTTTCTGGTTTAGCTTTGGGTGTTGGGATGTTAGTTGATAATAGTATTGTTGTTATTGAAAACATCTATCGTCTTAGGAAGGCAGGAGTTTCTGTTTATCGAGCTGCTGTTATGGGGGCTAGTGAAGTTGCTGGTGCGATTGCGGCTTCTACTTTGACAACTATTTGTGTATTCTTACCAATTGTTTTTGTTCAAGGTATTTCAAGACAGTTGTTTACTGATATGGGGTTAACTATTGGTTACTCATTATTTGCGAGTTTATTGGTTGCTGTTACCGTTGTTCCAGCTTTTGCCTCAATGACTTTTAAAAACATTAACGAAAAAGAACATCGTTGGTTTGATCGAATGGTTGATAAGTATGCGATATTGCTTGAAAAGTGTCTAAACCAAAAATGGATTGTTATTGTTTTAACTAGTTCATTATTAGTATTAAGTGGATTTGCAGTCTTTACAATGCCTACAAGTTTCATTCCTGAAATGGACTCAACTCAATTAAGTGCAGTGATTACTTTCCCTGAAGAAACTACTGAAGAGGAAGCTCAAGAGGAAGCTTTATTGATTGCTGATGAGTTATTAACTATTAATGATATTGACATTGTTGCGGTTATGGGTGATGGTGGTAATAGTTCATTTATGAGCCAATCTTCCGGTGGCGAAGGTCAAAGTATTTCTTTATATGTTCTACTTAAAGAAGATAAGAAATTGACTAACCTTGAAGTTAAGGATGAAATGATTAGACTTACTGAAGATAATAATGTCGAATTAGAGGTTACTACTTCTAATATGGATATCTCTGCTCTTGGTGGCAGCGGAATTGCAGTTAATATAAAGGGAAATAATTTAGATGTCCTTCAAGAGATCGCAACTGACCTTGGTACGAGCTTTAGAGCTATTGACGGTGTTGAGACAGTAATCGATGGAACTCAAGAAAGGCAGGTTGAAACACGTGTCATAGTTGATAAAAACAAAGCTAGTGAATATGGATTAACAGTTGCGACAATTTACCAAGAAGTTGCTAACTATTTAACTATTGAAACTAATAGTACTACTTTAAATATTGATTTAGATGAAATTTCTGTTGTTGTAAATAGTCCAGAAACTCCTGACTATCAGGGATTAGAAGACTTGGAAATTCCTACTTCCGATGGAAGTGTTAAATTGTCAAAGGTTGCAGAAATTGGTGAAGCTTACACCCCACAATCAATTAGTCGTGATAATCAAGGAAGAACACAAACTGTTACAGCAAATATTAGTAGTACTCATAGCATTAACTTTGTCAATCAGGATATTGTAAAAGTTGTAGAGAATTATCAATTTCCTGAGGGTTATACTTATGAATTAACCGGAGAGAATGAAACTATTTCAAGTGCTATCTATGATTTAGTATTAATGATTTTATTAGCTATTACCTTTGTTTACCTAATTATGGTTGCACAGTTCCAATCATTATTATCGCCTTTTATTGTTATCTTTACCATCCCTTTAGCTTTCACTGGTGGGATCATTGCACTATTTATTACTGGGCTTGATTTAAGTGTTGTCTCAATGTTAGGGTTCTTAATTCTTTCAGGAGTTGTTGTCAATAATGGGATTGTCTTTGTAGATTATGTTAATCAATTAAGACTTCAGGGCTTGAGTAAAAGAGAAGCTTTAATTCAAACTGGTAAGGCTAGAATCAGGCCAATCTTAATGACTGCCTTCACTACAATTCTTGCTATGTCTACTATGGCCTTAGGTGGTGGTATGGCTGGCGCGTTAAATCAAGCAATGTCAATTGTCACAATTGGTGGGTTGTTGTATGCGACGATTCTCACCTTATTCTTAGTACCAACAATTTATGACATAATTCATAAGAAAGAAATCAAAGATATTGATAAAGAAATTGGTGAAATAATCTAAATAGATATGCAAATAAACTAGAGACAATAAAAAGTTTCTAGTTTATTATTTATGAGACATAATTGTCTCGTATCACTTGTTATACTTCCTTTATAAACAAGGAGAAACAATATGAAAGCAATCAACGCAATTAACACAGTTAACAATTTACAAAAAGAATTATTTGGTAAAGCTCTGATTAATAGAGCTGTTAAAAAGTTTCTCATTTCCATTCTCAACAATGAGAATGAAGAAACTAGTTTGTTATTTGACCAAATCATTACAACTAATTTTAGTGTTAGAGATTTCTATATCAATAATCCTAGAATTATCACTAACCAATATCTAAGTAATCTTAGTTATGAAATAATCAGCATTGACCAAACTTTAAATAGTGTTACTATCAAATTAACAGGTATAGATTTATCTTTAGTCAAAGTAGCTCATTTGTTTAGAGTCTTAACTCAAGAAGAAGTTAGTACTAATCGAATTCTTGAAGATTTTAAGAAAGAAGAATTTAATGGTCATCACACTTATTTAAAACTAGATTATCATTGGATTGAGGGTCAACCACTGCTCTATTACGGCTTTAACATTTTAAAACCTTTTCTTTCAAACCTTTCAAAAACTGTTGACCTTCAAAATATTGAAGTAAGGGATTGGCACTAATAGTGTCATCTCTAAAAAACTATCACTTAATGTGATAGTTTTTTTGTTAGCAACCTTATATATCTGATTTAGGAGAATAGATGCTCAATTAAAATATTAAATCCAATACCGATAAGAATAATTCCGCCCATAATTTCAGCTTTAGATTTATACTTAATGCCAAATTTTGTGCCTATATTAATCCCTATTATTGAAAAAGTAAATGTTGTAATGCCAATAAATAATGCCGCAACAATAATATTGATGTTTAATAACGCAAGGGAAATACCAACAGCTAAGGCATCAACGCTTGTAGCTATCGAAAGTATTAACATTGATTGTGATTCATCATTTTCATCACAATCAAAAGATTCTTTCAACATTTTTAAACCAATAAAACCGAGAAGAAAAAAGGATATCCAATGATCAAGACTTTTAATTAGATCATAAAATTGTCCTCCAATAAAATATCCAATAATTGGCATAAGCGCTTGAAATCCTCCGAAGTATAAACCAACTTCTAATGAATGTTTTAGTTTTACTTCCTTTAGTTTTACCCCTCTACAGATTGAAACAGCAAACGCATCCATAGATACACCAATCGCAAGTAATAAAAGTTCAATAATTCCCATTATTTCTATACCAGTTCTTTCCTTTTAAATATTTTTTAATGTTGTTCAATTAATATTATATCTCAAAGTTTTAAGTTGTAGCATTATAAATAGAAGTGTAACAATTTATAAATATTGAAATCAAAAAAATATTTATGGAATGTTAACCCTTGTTTCAGTTTTTATTATGATAAAATATAAGGGTTAGGAGGTTAATTATGGAAACAATTAAAAATCGTAGAAGTATTAGATCTTATACTAATCAAGCTATTGAAGAGGAAAAACTATTAGCTATCCTAGAGGCTGGTAGATTAGCTCCTTCTGCATTAAATCGCCAAAAGTGGCATTTTTATGTAGTTAGCAATCCTGAGAAGATTGCACAACTACAAATAGATTGTCGTAATCAAAAATTTATTGGAGAGGCTCCTGTTGTTATCGTTATTTGTTCAACAGAAGAAAGAATAATGAGTTGTGGTCAAAAAGCTTCTAGTATTGATTGTTCGATTGTTTTAAGTTTTATGTTGCTAGAGGCTAATAATCAAGGTTTAGGTACGTGTTGGTTAGGTTCTTTTGAAGAGAGTGATGTTAAAAAGAATTTAGGGATTCCTCAAGAATATGTGGTTGTTGGTATTACACCGCTGGGTTATCCCAATGAGAATCCTGCTGCAAGGCCTCGCAAATCATTAGAGGAGATTGTTACTTATGTTAAATGATATTAAACATATCTTTCTAGATATTGATGGCACTATATTAGATCATGATTATATTCCTGAGAGTGCCATAATGGCTATTAAACAAGCTAAGACAAATGGTCATAAAATTTATATCTGTACTGGTCGTACGGTTGGCTTACTGCCTCAAAATGTCTTGGACATCATTGAGTATGATGGGATTATTTGTGCTAGTGGTTGTTATATTATTTTAAATGGACGTTTATTCTTAGATCATTATTTTGAGGAGACTTTAGCTGAAAAAATCTTAAAATTATTTGAGAATGAACCTACTGTTGGCTATTTTATTGACACCAAGTATTGTCTATTATTTAATGACTTGGCTGAAAAAAGTGTGCGTGTATTTGAGAGTAATGTTGTTGAATATGACCAAGCACTAATTCATTCTAAAAAACCATTTAAAGCTATGCGTTTTGATGGAAGTAAAGAATTGCCAGAAGCTAGTAAGTTCTCAATTCTATCAGATGACTTAGAAGCTATAAATAGAATTCTGCCACAATTGGAGGATGTTGCTTATTCTACTGGAATAATGCGTAATCTACAAACTAATTACGTAGAAATCTCTCCTAAGAAAGTATCTAAAGAATCAGCTATTAAATATTTAGTTAATTGTCATGAGGTTCCTTATTCAGCTACAGTAGCTGTTGGAGATAGTTTAAATGATTATGAAGCAATTAACTATGCCAACATTGGAATTGCGATGGGCAATGGTGATCAACGTTTAAAAGATATTGCCACTTTCACTACAGACGATATAAAAGATGATGGTCTGATGAAAGCCTTTAAAAGAATTGGAGTTATTTAAAAAACAACCTACTTCTTGTAGATTGTTTGATAAATATATTCTGCATATAAACCACCGATATTAACATTGGTGGTTTTTTCTATTTCAGTAAAGAAAGCATTAGAATTGACCTCACAAAGAATTGGTTGATCATCTTCAGAAAACAAGATATCAATGCCTCCATAATCCATGTTTAAAGTACTAGCCACATTCTCAGCCATTTCTTTGAAAGTTGGAGGTAAGTTAACTACACTTCCACTTCCTTCTATTCCGACATTACTTCTGAAATCATTTTTTGATTCCCTCAACATCCAGGCGACAGCTTTTTTATTTATGACAATAACTCTCATATCTTTACCGCAACTAGATTTAATAAACTCTTGAAAGAGAAATGGTTTACTAATCAGTTGATTACTTAATTCTTGTAACTCTTTTTGATTGTTAACCAAATAAACTTGTTTACCTTTTGATCCATGTGCTTCCTTTATGACTAAAGGATACCCAAGATTATTAACTACTTCATCTAATAGTTGTTGGTCAAAATTTGCATCAACATAACAAAGTGGTGAAGAATAAGTCTTTGGCATTCTAATTCCTTGATCTGATAATGCTAGGTGAGTTAACAGCTTATCATCACAGATATTGATGACTTTTGGCGAATTAAAGATTCTAATATTAGTTGTTTTTATTATTTCAAGTAGGTATTTATCTTTATCTAAATAAATAATAAAATCATATCCCTTTAAGTTACACACTATTTGGTCAGAAATATAACCCAATAAAAGATTAGCTTTTTTAACCTCTATTTCTACATTTAATCTTTTGAATTCTTCAGTTAATCTTTTAGTCTGATATTTAACTTCTTCACTATAGCTATAGTTATTAATTAATATTAAGCCTCTATAAAACATTTAAAGTTAAACCTTTCGTAGGCAATATCATAAAAGAAAGTAATAAGCTTTCCTAAAAATAAAAAACAGAAAATAGTTGAGAAAGTAGGAACACCACCAAAGCTAAGTCCTACAACTAAAAAGATTGCATCAACAAACCAACGAGCTACATAATAAGCTTTTTTAGATTTATGAGCAATGCCTAAGACCATTGAATCATAAGGTGAATTACCAACCTGACAAGCAATTAGAAAACCGACAGAAATAGAAATAACAAGTAATCCAATAGCCAATAAAATAAGTCTACTAATAAAATCTTCAGATCTTGTTAATAGACTTAAAGAAACTTCAACCCCAGCACTCATTAAAAAGGGAATTAAAATCGTTCCAATCCCTAAAACTCTCGGATATAGAATACCACCAATTAATACCATCACAATCCCTGATAACATTGTTACAAGACTGTAACTGATGTTGAAGAATTTAGAAACACCTTGATAGTATACAGTTATCGGATCTGCCCCAAAGCCTGACAATTCACAGATTCCAATTCCAACCCCGATAATGAAGCCTGTAACCATCATAATCAAAGTCTTAGTAATAAATTTTCTGCTAAGTTTCATCACTTAACCTCCACAACATATTTATTTAATAATGACAAAGGACGATAAGCATTTTTAGATTTTCTTAAGCCTTCATCGCCATCATCTTCTTCACGATTAACATATTCAATTGTATCACTACTTGCATACATTTTTAAGAACTGATTTGATATAAAGGGATAAACCCCATGATATTGGACATCAGCCTTCTCAATATCAATATAAATAGTATCATTAATAATTTCACCGACTGAAAATCCCACTATCTGTTCATCAACATATACAACCATTCCTAATAAGCCTAACTCAAAAAAATGATTTAAAACTTTAAGAGTTCCTTGGTTCTCAATTTCAAAACTATCTGAGTTTTTATGATAGTTTTCTCTATAGATATTAAAGAATTCTATTACTTTTTGGATATTGTCATTATTTATTGAGGTTACTTTTACATTAGTATAAGTGCTATTAAATTTGTTGATGTGATTTCTTGGTGTACTATATTTTTTACCTGTTAAATTAAGTAAACTATCTTTTGAGTAAAAATAATCAGACCAGTCACGATTATGATTAATAAACATAATTTGGTAATTGTTATCCAAATAAGTTAGTCCTTCATCAGTTACTAAAGTTACAACCTTTTTTAAGTTATTATGATCACAGTGACTAAAAATAAGATCTAGGTTAGCATTTTTTCCAATTGGATAAAAGAAAGCAGGGACACCATTTATCAATTCTTTAATGTATAGAGTCTGGTCCACTATCGAGTATTCCATATGATACTCATCTTTCCACATGAAAATACTAGCAATTGTATAATCGCAAAAGCGATTATCTCGCTTCTTAAAATACTCCTGCAAAATCTTTAGATCTTCACTCTCTATTTTTTTAAACTTCAACAATTGATTCACCCCTAACTAATATCAGTAATTTTTTAAGTAATAGTAATATGAAATAGCTAGCTCCTGCTAACAGTATAAAGATAAAGAATAATTCTAAATTTAAAGTACTAATTTCTAAGAAATCTTTAAAGATAAACAAAGTACTAAAGAATCCTATTTCCATACTTATCCATAAAATAAACTTCAAAATGTTAAATGGTTGAGAAATAATAAACAACTGTACCAACCAAACAAAGCCAGTAATTAAAACTAACAATGAACTTAATTCACCACTAGTAACTATCATAAATTTAGGTAGAAGAAATTGAATAATTAAGTAATAGATAGTAATTAAGATTCCTGTTGGTAAGGTATTTAAATATACACTCTCCATAAATCGATTATTAACTTTTTTCTCACTTGGTTGTAAGGCTAAGATAAAAGCTGGTATTCCTTCTGCAAACATTCCAACCACTGTCATATGAATTGGGATATAAGGAAAAGCGCTGCCTGTTAAAATTGTAATAATCGTTATTAAAAAAGAGAAGACGGTTTTAACTAAAAACAAAGAAGCTACTAAAGTAATGTTATTAACCACTCGTCGCCCCTCATTAATGATGTTCGGCACAAAAGAAAAATCATCATCCATTAAAATAAGTTGAGAAACTTGTCTTGCTGCATCACTTCCAGACTTAACTGTAATACTACAATTAGCCTGTCTTAAAGCTAAGATATCATTAACTCCATCACCTGTCATCGCGACAGTGTTTCCATTGTTTTGGAAAAGTTTAATTAGTTCTTGTTTTTGCCAAGGTGAGCTACGACCAAAGACAGTATAGTTTAAACAATCATTATCAATCTTCTTAACTTCACTTAAATCAAGATATTTATCATAATTTCTAATTCCTACACTTTTGCCAATCACGCTTACTGTAATGGGATTATCTCCAGAGATAATTTTGATATCAACATCTTGACTATAGAAGTATTCGATTAACTCTTGAGCATTATCTCTTAAAGTATCGACAATCTCAAAATATCCTAGAGGAATAAGTTCATCATTTAATCCAATTTGGTTTTCTTTTTTACAGTAGGCCAGGACAATATAACGTGACATTGTTTTTGAAGCTTTGAGATTAAAAGGATCACTATCTTTAAATAAGATTTCATTAGCACCCAAATAATAAGTACCCTTTCCTTTAAGATTTACACTGCTGTATTTACGTTCTGAAGAAAATGACTCAACAAGGTTCCCTTCTAAGATATCTCCACTTTTCAAATATTTTCTTATTGCGGTGATAGTTGCATTACTATCAACATTATATTTAATAATACTATTAAGTATTAATTGGTCATCACTAACACTATGATAATTAATCACTTTCATTTCACCAGTAGTAATGGTTCCGGTTTTATCTAAACATATCATATCAACACGAGCCAACATTTCAACAGAAGTAAGATCTTGAGCCAATGTTTTTTTACGCGCTAGTTTAATAACTCCAACCATTAAAGAAAGTGTGGTTAATAATACTAAACCCTTTGGCATAATCCCAATTAATGAGGCAGCTGTAGTTACTACAACATCTCTTAAATTATTTCCCTGGATATAAAGCCCGCTAAACAATAATATTATCGCGAAAGGAATTATAAAGATGCTTGCAATTTTTACAATCTTATTTAGTTGAGTTAATAGTTCAGATTTTTGAGTTTTTAGATTCTTTAAGCCAGCTGTAATCTTATTTACATAATTATCTTTTCCAACATTAATAACTTTAGCTAATACTTTGCCACTAACAACATAACTTCCTGACAATAAAGTCTCGCCGATACTTTTTGCGATATTATCAGCTTCTCCGGTTAATAATGATTCATTAACTTCCACTTGTCCTTGTAAAATAATTAAGTCACTTGGTACTTGAATGCCTGTGTTTAACTCTACAACGTCATCTATAACTAGTAATTCTGTAGAAATTTTTTGATAAGTATCTTCTCTTAAAACTGTGACTTCGCTTTTATTGAGTAGAGTTAGATTCTCAAGGATTCGTTTTGCCTTTATCTCTTGATAAATCGAAAGAAACCAATTACTGATAACTACACCCATAAATAAGATATTAGTGTAAGCGCCTACTGAGAGTAGAGCTAGCAAAATGATAATATTAAAAAGATTAAATAAGGTAAAGGTATTACTAGTAAATATTTCTTTATAAGTTTTTGTCAATTTTTTCTGACGGTGGTTTACTTTATCTTCTTTAATCCTTTGTTTTACTTGGTTTTGTGTTAACCCTTTTATTGTATCCATACATTTATTATATATGAAAATACTCTAATCTATCTAGTGATCTACATAAAGAAAGGGTATAAACTAATGCTTATACCCTAAGTTTTATTTCTCTAATCTTTTTAAGATATCTTCTTTGATAGAGTCTCTATCAATGCGATATGCTTTTCTTAAATATTCTTGAGGTCCTACTTGTCCGAATTGTTCAACCACTCCTAATCTTAGTAGAGGTGTATTGATCCCTTCTTCTGCAATAACTTCCGCAACTGCACTTCCTAGACCATTATTGATGTTATGATTATCAACTGAAACAATAAGCTTCTTTCCTTCCGCATGTTTTATGATAGCTTCTTTATCTAGTGGTTTGATTGTAAACATATCAAGTACTGTACAGTTACCTATTTCACCAGCAACCATATAACTTTCATAAAGAGTTTCACCAGTAGCTACAATTAAGATATCACTACCTTCGCATAAAACATTAGCTTTACCAATTTCAAATGTCGAATCAGTACTATAAATTGATGGCATTGATTTTCTTCCGCTCCTAATATAGTGAACACCTTCTTTATCAGCTAGTTCTCTTATCAACCAAGCAAGTTGCGTTCCATCAGCAGGATCAAAAATCTTCGCGTGTGGAACAGCTCTAAACATTGCGATATCTTCAAATGAAGTATGAGTTCCACCATTAATTCCAACACAAATTCCTGGATCTGATCCATAGATATTAATTGTATTTTTCGCGTACGCACATGATAGATATATTTGGTCAAATACACGTCTTGTCGCAAAAGGTGCGAATGTATGAACAAACGGCACATTTCCTCTTAAACTTAAACCAGCTGCTACACCAATCATATTAGCTTCTGCAATCCCAACATTCACAAATCTTTGAGGTTGAGTTTTTTTGATATCAGTGAAGAAACTAGCCCCGCCTAAATCAGCTTCTAGTGCATAAACCTTCTCGTTTTTTCCCATAATGTCAATTAGAGTATCGACAAATATTCTTCTTTGTTCTGGGTTTTTTAGATTAGTATCAATTTTGTATGTCATACTAAGCTACCTCCTTCTCTAATTTTTCAATTATTTCATCAACAACCATCGTTTCTTTATCACCAAACTTAACTGAATGATTTGCGTATAACTCTGCAAAGTATTCAACTCCTTGCCCTTTAATACCATCTAAGATAATGCAGTTAGCAGTAGCTTTGTTTGATTTTGCGATTGTGATAGCTTGGTCGATTTCTGTATAGTTATTTTTAACTATTTGAGTTGTGAATCCAAAGGCTTTCATCTTTTCTTCAATTGAAAATTGTTTAATTATCTCTTCAGTGTAGCCATCTAATTGTTTTTTGTTATCATCAATTAGAACAATGCAATTACTTAAATTTTGGTGAGCGATAAATTGGAACGCTTCCCAATTTTGCCCTTCATTTAATTCTCCATCTCCAACAATTACATAAACATATTGATCTTTATCATTTAATTTTAAATCATAGGCAATTCCTGCAGCTACTGAAGATCCTTGCCCTAATGACCCGGTTGTCATATCAACTCCTGGCACCTTAGTGCGGTCAGGATGCGAAGGAAGAGAAGTTCCGCCTTCATTTAATGTTAATAATACGCTTGGATCAAAAAAACCCGCTACGGCTAAAGCTGCATATAATCCAGGTCCTGCATGTCCTTTTGACAATATTAAGTAATCGCGATCATTCCAATTTGGATTCTTAGGATCATGTTTTAATTGTTTTCCATATAGAACTGTTAAGACATCAACAATAGAAAGTGAGCCTCCAATATGGCCCCCCTTGCTTTGTTTCATCTCTTTTAACAACTCTAGAGTAATTTTCTTTTTCAAATTCTCAAAATTATTTGTATTTGTCATTTTTTACACCAAATCTCCTTGTATTTAAATTATCTATTTTTTTAATTATCATTGCAACAATAATGGTATAAAAGGCAAGCGTAAATTGCCTGCCTTTTATCAATATTAGTATCTAATATTATTCAACATTATTATCTTTGAAAAACTGTACTAACTTGCTTTCTAATTCAGGTAGAGAAACAATGTTCTCAAGAACAACAACATTATCAAGATTTTTAGTAAAATCAACTAAGTCTGCCCCTACCACAAATAAATCAGCAGCACCTGGAACAGCATCAGACACAGACGTATGTGACACATCAATTCCAGTCATACCTAATTTCTTTAATACTTTATCAACATTCATTCTAACCAGCATTGATGATCCAAGTCCTGAACCACAACAACACATAATTGAGTTTAATTTCATAGTCTATATCTCCTTATCTGTATTTATTACTTTTTCTTACTTTTGATTAATGGTGAAATAATGATTGGTAATAAAGCTACTACGATACAAACAATTAATAATGCATTACCTTGTACATAGTTTGCAATGTTTCCTAAAACAATTCCAACAACTGTGAAGTCAGCATCTGAGAATGTAGTACTTGCGAAACCTAAGCTTCCAAGAACCGGCATTAATAGTGCAGGTAAGAAAGTAATTGCAACACCATTTACAAATGAACCGATAACAGCACCACGGCGTCCGCCTTCAGCATTGCCGAATACACCAGCAGTAGCTCCACAGAAGAAATGAGGAACAACACCAGGAAGAATTAACGCCACTGGATAAGCAACATTAACAGCTGCTAAAACGATTAACCCAACAATACCACCTAAGAATGAACATAAGAAACCAATTAATACCGCATTAGGAGCATATGGGAATACAACTGGACAGTCAAGTGCAGGTTTAGCATCTGGTACAATTTTTTCAGAAATACCTTTGAATGCAGGAACGATTTCTGCGATTAATAAACGTACACCAGCTAATACTACATAAACACCACCAGCAAAAGTTAATGATTTAACAATTGCGAAGATAAACCAGCTTTGACCACCTAATAAAGCTACATCAAATCCAGGTTTTGCAACAGCTACTGCAGTAACTAAGAAATATAAAGCCATCATAGTTAAACCAATTGCTACTGTAGTATCACGCATAAATGATAATCTTTTTGGGAACTTCATGTTTTCAGTAGATTCTGAACCTTTACCTACTAATTTACCAACTTCAGCTGATAACCAGTAACCAACAGTTCCAAAATGTCCGAATGCTAAATCTGGATCCCCAGTAATTTTAACCATAGTTTTTTGTACCATAGCTGGGAATACAGCCATAGTGAATCCTAACACTAATGAACCACCGATAATTAGTGTAACACCACTTAAACCACCAACAGTTAATACAACCGCAATTAAACAAGCCATGTAAAGAGTGTGGTGACCTGTTAAGAAAATGTATTTTGCTTTAGAGAAACGAGCAATTAAGATATTAGTTAACATCCCAAATGCCATAATGTAAGCAGTAGCTTCTGCATAATCAACTAAAGCTAAAGAAACGATTGACTCATTGTTAGGTACAACACCTTGTACACCAAACGCAAAGTTAAAGAAAATTCCAAAATAATTTAATGCTCCAACAAGTACATCAGCACCTGCTCCGATGATTACAAACCCAACGATAGTTTTGATAGTACCTTTAATTACATCTTCGATTGGTTTGCGTTGCAAAACTAATCCAACTAATGCCATCAAACCAACTAGGATTGAAGGTGTAGATAAGATTTGTTGCAATACATTTAAAAACTCCATGCTTTATCCTCCTTAAGGATGATTTTATTCATCCGCATATTTGACAAGTTCTTCGTACAAAGTTTTAGGATTTTCAATCTTAATCAATTCTTCAATAGTATTTTCATCTTCAAAGATTTTACTAATCACTTGAAGAGTCTCAAGATGATCAGTACTATTAGCAGCAGCTAAAGTAATTAATAAATTGGCTGGCTTTTTGTTTTCATGAAAATATACCGAATCTTTTAGTAAGGTTACCGCAAATTGCGTCTTAATTACACCTTGATCACTAGACGCATGTAAAAGCGCAACATATTTAGTAATCACATAATAAGCACCATAACGCTCAGTACTTTCAATAATTCCTTTAATATATTGATCTGTGACATACCCTTGATCTATCAAAGGTCTAACTGCGACTTCAATCGCATCCTTCCAATCTTCAACTCTTTCAATTACTTGAACATTTTCAGGCTTTAAAAAATCAGTAAACATTGTAACCCATCCTTGTCTTTTATTTTATGGATTCATTGTACAATTTTTACTGATTGTTTATAAAGCACATATTTTTTAATTTTTTCGTGCAAAAATTAGTCATGTATAGACTCTTCAATAAATTTTAAGATTTTTTCTTTATCCTTAAGTCTTACTAACTGATCAACATTAGTGGCAACTCCAAATAAACCCATAATGTTTTTAAGGATATTGAAATGATCTTTTTGGTAGTCAACACTTAAAATAATAATAACATTAGCTATTTTATTTTTCGCAAATTCTATTCCATTTTTGCTAATACCTAAAGCTACATCTAAATTACTATTTTCATCAATTGGCTTCGCATGAGCTAAAACTACACCCTCTGTAATAAAATTGTAAGGACCAAAGTGTTCAATTTCTCCTATCATCTTATCTATATAGTCTTGAGATATCTTTTCTAAATATAATAAAGGCTCAGATGCTTTATTGATTGCAGTACGCCAATCAAGATTCTCAATAAAACTGATTCTCTGTTGGTCTAGTAAATCATTTAATCCTATCTTCCCACTCTGAAAAGTCACAATACTACCAAAATAACTAAAGATCGCATTTTTAAATCTCTCAGCTTCTCCGTCTTTAACAAACTTCTTAAAAGTTTGATAAACATCATTTGGATCGTAATTCTTACGACTATTATTAATTGAATAGGGAACATAATTTAAAATTGTCTTACGGTCATTATCAGAAAGAATTGGCTTTACTACAATTGAAGGCATATCACTATTAATTTCAACAGTTGAAATTATTAAATCACAATTATCCCAAACTACAAACCCCGAAAATGGTTGAACTCCTAGGATTTCTGCAGTTGGAACTAACTCTAGAATTTCTTTCTTCAACATGTTGCCTGTCGCAACACCATTAGGGCAAACAATTAGAATTCTTAGTCTATCATTTGTTTTCTTTCTTAAAAAAGATCCAAAATGTAAGGCTATATAAGCTATTTCACTACGAGATATAGGGATGCCAATTTGACGATCTAGATAATCACACGCTCTTTTTGTCAATTCATAGAGTTGATTGTAATTTTTTACAACTTCTTCCGCGATAGGGTTTTCTAAAATAATCCCATATTTATAACGATACATCGAAGTTTTTAAGTGTGAGTATAGTGCTTCTAAAACTTCGTTGTCATTGTCAAAGCTTACGCAAGCTAATCTTTCAAATTCCATTTTTAAGTTGTTAGCTATTTGATACACTTCTTGGTCATAGCTAACACTCTTATCAAAGATTGGTACTACCTGTAATCTTGCACCCAATAAATGCAAGGTTATATATAATTTTTCATTTTCGCTATAACTCGGAAAATATTGTTCTATTAACTCAAATTCTTTTGTATTCTTAATTTCTTCGTTATCTAAATCTGTCAATTCAACTTCTTCGCCTTGATTGGTAAAACCAACAATCATTATCGCTAGTGACAAGAGGGTTCCTGAAACATAACGAACATTTAATTTCTTTTCAATATTTTTTAGTAAATAATAATCAATATTTATTTGAATACGATCTCCAAAATCAATAATCCCACTATTAAAAAGCGGCAACAACATCGAGACATAATTTAGATAGATGGCACGTTTGTTGCTGATGCCACCTTTTATTTTATATCCCTCTTTTAAGGTATAGCTAATCTTTAGGTCATAGGTTCTTAATTTTGATTCCACTACCTTTAAATCGTTGAATATTGTATTTCTTGAGACATTTAATTTAGTGCTAAGCTCTTCAACATAAATTGTGTTTTTACTTTGAAGAATTAAGCAAATAATATAGTTCACTCTCTCAGTTGGTGCAAAAATATAATTTTGTGTTTTACTTACACTATCGATTGATTTTTTAATTTGATTGCGTTGTTGTTCATTAAGAAGGATACCAATTTTTCTTTCAATCTCGATGATTGAAATATCTTCATTGGTTAAATAATCATTAATCATACTTATCGCGTAGTATACACTACGCTTAGAAATGTCTAAATCTTTAGCCAATTCATTTGCAGTTAAATAAACTTCGCTAACAAGTAGTTTTTTTAGAACTGTAAAACTCTTTGCATCAATTGGAATATTCATATATTAAATATACAATAAGTGCTTTATTTAGTAAATTAAAAAGAGGCTTAAGCCTCTATAAATTAAAGAAATGTTTTTCTGTTGTAACAGTTTTCCCAGTCTTTTGAGAAACTCTTAACTGAACTGCTTGTTAAGTCATTGCTAATCATTTTCTCAAATAAGTCTACAGGAATAGTAACACTATGGCAACCGCCAACTAATAAGTCGTTTAATTGACTTAAATTTTTGAAGCTAGCAGCTACAACTTCAGTATTTAATCCTTGATTTTTAATAGCGGCTACAAGTTCTAAAACAACTTTTACCCCATCATTACCCATATCACTCATTCTATTAGTATATGGTGCTAAGTATTGAGCCCCCGCTTGTGCAGCTAATATCCCTTGTAAACAAGTGTAGATAGCTGTAGCCAGCACTGGAACCCCTTTTTCAGTTAATGTCTTAATAGCTTTCAATCCATCAGCTGTCACTGGAATTTTAATAATCGCATTGCTTCTAGCTGCTAAGATTTTATCAGCATCTTCCAAGATTCCTTGGTAATCTTCTTGTGTTACTTGATAGAATGCCATCTTATCAGGAACGATAGTTAATAACTTATCAATATCCGCATTATCACGTGCGCAAATAGTCGGATTGCATGTGAACCCATCTAAGTTGTATGCTCCAAGATATCCTTCTAACTTCTCGATATTAGCAGTGTCTAAATATATTTTCATTTGTATATCTCCTTATATTAAATAATGATAATACTTCAGTTATGATATGTAAATATAATTAAATCAATATTAACAAATAGTTAATTATAAAGCCTAAAACCGCCGATAAACTAATATAAATAATTGGATGCCACCTAAACTTTTTAATCAAAAATAAAATAATCACAAAAACAATCAACCCTACCAAATTTAAGGTCTTGCCCTCCATAATGAAAGTAACACTAGCTACATCATAAAAGGCTTTCAATAACAATCCCCCGACCGCGGCCCTTAAACCATAAAATACATAAACCACATATTTATTAGATTTAAACTTCTCTAACATTTTCGCAAGAATACTAATCAACAGCAAAGAAGGAGTCATAATCGCAAAAGTCGCAACAATCGAACCAACCACTCCACTTGCATGATAACCAGCAAAAGTTGCCATATTAATACCTAAAGGACCAGGAGTTGATTCACTAATCGCAATCATATTGATAACTTCTGCCATAGAAAACCAATCATACTTATCAACCATTGCGTATAAGAATGGTAAGGCGGTCAAACCACCACCAACCGCAAATAATCCAGTTACAAAAAATTCATAATATAAGACAAGTAATGTTATCATTTCTTAACCCCTTGTCTAATCAATTGAATTACTAAACCTAAAAAACCAGCTAATAAAATAATTAGCACTACAGATATATTAGTAAACATTAAAGCTAACGTTAAAACAAAGATAACTACTGTATATATATCAACTAACCCTCTTTTTGTCATTCTTAATGCTGCATCTAAAATTAAGGCACAAACACCTATTCTTACATACTCAAAGATAATTCTTATTAATTCAATACTCATCATTGATTCAAATAATATCGCAATTAAAAGAATTATCAACAGAGAAGGGAGAGCCATCGCGAAAGCAGCTAAAACTCCTCCAATAAAACCCCGAAGTTTATTTCCAATAAAAATAGAAACATTAATTGAATTTAACCCAGGTGTTAATTGTCCGACCCCATAGTAATCAAGCAACTCGTCTTCATCTATCCATTTTTTATCATCAACAACCTCAGCTTTTAGAATTGGCACCATCGCATAACCACCGCCAAAAGTAGTTACTCCAATCTTCATAAAACTGATAAATATTTCCCCTAGATTAATTTTTTTCATCTTAATAAGTATATAATTTATATCTTTAATACACAAACAAATTAAATAGTACACATAAGTTAAAAAAATAATCTATAATAGTTAAGTTGTAATGGAGAATGATATGGAAATTGGAATTATTTTATTTAACCAAATTGCAGTAATGTTTGTTTTACTAGGTGTAGGATGGGCATTATTTAAAACTAAATTATTAGGTATTCATACCGCAAAAGAATTAGGCAATATTTTAGTTAGTGTTTTAGTGCCGGCAATAATTATTAACTCATTATGGGTTGAGTTTACAATTGAAAAGTTTGAGTTGTTTGGATATTCGTTTATTATTAGTGGTTTTGTTTTAATGTTAACAATGATGATTGGTAAAATCTTCTATAGTAATGATGCAATCGCAAATTTCTCAACCGCCTTTTCTAATGTTGGATTTATAGCAATTCCTTTAGTGCAGGCCACTTTAGGTGAAGAAGGGGTTTTCTTAATGACTAGCAATGTTTTACAGTTAAATATCTTGCAGAAAACTTATGGTGTGTATTTGTTGACTAAAGACAAAGAATCTATCTCAATTAATTCCTTAATAAAAAACCCAACAGTGCTTGGGTCATTAATTGGAATCTTGTTGTTTGTCACTAATGCACCAAAACCTGAGATTATTGCAACTTCTATTTCAGCTGTAACTGCATTGAATACACCAATCGCAATGTTTCTATGTGGAGTCTACTTAGCACAAACTAATATTAAAAGTTTATTTACTTCGATTAATCTTTATAAGTTGGCTTTTGTAAAGTTAGTTATTGTACCACTTGCAATTATGTCGGTGATGATGTTGTTACCAAGTAACTTAGATATTTTAGCTTTAACATTATTGATTTGTATATCGGCACCTACGGGTAGTAATGTTGGAATCTATGCTCAACAATATAATAAGGACTACCGCTATGCGGTTAGAATAGTGTGTATTACAACATTACTATCAATCTTTACAATTCCTTTAATCTTAATGCTATATCAAATAATAACAATTTAAAAAGTGCTGAAGCACTTTTATTTTTGATTGTTTTCAAGACGAACTTTTTTATCAATCTGAGAAATATATAAGTACTTCCTGACTACAAACAATAAGCTAACTGCGATTACAATTAGCAATGCATCGATTGGCTTCAGATGTTCTACAATCATTTGACGAGACAAAGCCACTAGTAACACGTCAACTACTGAGTCAACACTGTGACTGGCTATCATTTTAACAAACTCAACACCAATAACAAAATAACTAATAATATTTATCCACTTAATAAAATATTCAGGATTAGAAAATAATGTTGGAATATCAGTATTATATATTACACCTATACCTCCAATAACACAGGCAATTATTACAAAAACACCTATTATTATCTCAATTACAGATGATCCTCTATTTAGCTGTCTCCTTAATTTTTCTTTCATTTATTTTCCTTTCGTGTTGAGTTTCTCTGAGTTGTTAAAACATTCTTACATATTAAATTAAAGTATGCAGTATCTAAAAAACAATATTGTTAAAAAAGCATACTTATTTGTTATTAATATTTATTGTTTTAATTTTTCCAATCACTTCAATTATCTCTTTAAAACCCTCTGTGTCATTTAAGTGAGTCGCAAGAGAAGTAGGAACTGCGACAATATTCTCTCTTTTATTTTCTAATAAAAATTGACGAATAGCTGGCGGAAAATTGCTTGACCATAGTGGGAAGCATAAATATATTACATCTCCTTTTTCCGGTTTTTTATAGTCTATTGGAAATAGTGTCTTTTTGTTAGCGTGGTAGCCACCTTTTATAAAATTAGTTGTGCCTGACCAATCTCTATGATCATCAATTTTTATTACTTCTCCACCAATTTGTTCTTTGATTTGATTAGCAATATTTAAACTGTCACCAGTTCTTGTAAAATAATAGATTTTATTCATGTTAGCACTCCTTTTTATAAGTATAGCACAATTAGATTATACCCATACCATATTCGACCGCAAGTGCCACTATTACAACTAAGGCCGAAATTATAAAACCATGGATCATTGGGGAAGGTCCTGCTTTTTGCATATCTTTAAAATGGGTGTTTAATCCAATAGCAGCTAGTGCAGCGACCATTAAAAATTTACTTAAATCCTTAAGCAATAAAGAAAGTTCTAACGGAATTAAGTGGGCACTATTAACTATCGATAATCCAATAAATCCTAAAATAAACCATGGAAATAATGAAAAGTAATTTACTTTTCTTGAGGTTTTATGGGAATGATTTTTTGATTTAATTCTGATATTGACTAAGGCAAAGATAATTACTACCGGAATGATTGATAGAGTTCTTGTAAGTTTTACCATTGTTGCAAAGTCTCCTGCAGCTTCACTAAATGCATAACCTGCAGCTACAACACTAGAAGTATCATTGACAGCAGTACCTGTCCATAAACCATAAGCCATATCGCTTAACCCTAAATAATGTCCCATGATTGGGAACGCTAGTATCATTATCATATCAAATAAGAAAGTAGCGCTCATCGCATAAGCAATATCTGTATCTTTAGCATCTATAACAGGAGCAATAGCCGCTATAGCAGAACCCCCACAAATACCAGTTCCTGCAGAAATTAAGTTAGACAGTTTCCAGTTTAACCCTAAGGCTTTACCTATGAAATATCCGCCACCAAAACAAGTAGCTAGAGTAAACAACATTACCATTAGTGATAATTGTCCAACATTTAAAATAGTGTCAATACTTAAAGAAGCACCTAACAAGATGATCGCCACTTTAAGTACACGCTTTGAAGTAAACTGTAAACCAACTTTAAATGGTTTAGTATCAAAAAATGTATTAATTAAAATCCCTATAAATAATGCGATTACCGATGCACCAATTAGGTGGATCGGTAATATCGATTCAAAGTAACTTGCAATAACTGCAATTAATAAAGCTAACAAAAAACCAGGAATAATCTTAGAGATTTCTTTTATTATTTTCATATTCTACCTTTTCTATTCAACAACTATGCGCCCTTTTAATACTAACCACTAAACTATTCTGCTTTTTTAAAACACTTATTAACTGTTTTAAGTGTTATTGGCACAAATATTATCATAACTAGGAATTCTGCAATTGGATAGCACCACCATACTGCATCAAGTCCAAACAGATGACCTAAGATATATGCAGATGGTACAAGTATTGCAATCTGTCTTAGAACTGTTAAAGTCATGCTGTAAATACTATAGCCTATCGATTGCAGAACATTGATAGCAACAATATTTATAGCCGCAAAAATAAAACACATCGATAAGATTCTCAAGGCAATAGAGCCAACATCAATTAATTCTGGAGTTGGATTAAACATACTAAGGATCAGTTCAGGTGCTATCATAAAAATTAATACACCAATTGTCATTATTGAAATAGATGAGATTATCATTAATCTAATTGTTCGATCAAAACGTGGCCGATTTTGTGATCCATAATTATATGATAGAATTGGCATCGCTCCCTGTGTCATTCCAAAGACTGGCATGAAAATAAATGACTGAGCCTTAAAATAAATATTCAAAACATTAACTGCCACATCACTAAAAACAACAAGAATACCATACATTAAACTAATTGTTACAGAACCTATAGCATTCATAATCATAGTGGGAATTCCTATTTTATAAATTTTACTCACCACAATCTTTTCAAACTTGAAATTTTTTAAACTAATAACTACATCATGATCTTTATTAAATATAATAAACAAGATAAATGCCATCCCTGTCCATTGTCCTATCACCGTTGCAATAGCTGCACCTGAAACCCCCATAGCCGGAACACCAAAATAACCAAAAATGAAAATAGGGTCTAATATAATATTAGTAACAGCAGATATTAGTAAAGAAAACATTGGAATAATCATGTTTCCAGTTGATTGAAGAATACGTTCACAAACTAATTGAACTTGTTGCCCTAAACTAAAAGCGAGTGCGATTTGAAGGTAGTCACTACCCATTTTAATTATCTCTGGGCTATCTGAAAATAAACTTAAGAATGGTTTTGCGAAAAATACACCAATCACCAAAATAATTAACGAATGGATTACCGCAAGGATTAAGCCTGTTGTTGCAGTTTGGTTTGCATGGTCTTTTCTTTTTTGTCCTAGTCTTCTTGCGACTAAAGCATTTGTCCCAACTCCACACCCAATAGCTATGGCTAGGGAGAACATTTGCATTGGAAATGCAAGTCCAAGTGCGAATAGTGCATCTTGTCCTAATTGGGCAACATAGATACTATCTACAATATTATATAAGGATTGGATCAACATTGAGAAAACTGCTGGCAAACTCATTTGTAACAATAATTTTCCTATTGACATGCTTCCTAATTTATCTGATTTTGCAAAGCTCATAAACTACCTCTTTTCTTAACAACAACAAGTATTATACTATACTATTAGATTTATTGGAGATTTTAATAAAAATAGTTTTAAAGATACCATTCTCGTTATTTCTATCACTAAAAGAAAGTGTAGATTTATAAATTTAATCATTGTATGATAAGGATGCAATTTAAACCTAAGGAGAATAAATATGACTCGTAGTAGATTTGGAATTATATTTGCAAGTATTGCCTTGTTTTTTGCCTTGTTGTATTTCTTTTACACACCAGATAAAACTACCGGCACTATTTTATTGATGGCTTTTATAATACTATTTGTAGTTAACCTTAAAAAATATCGTGAATAGTATTGTTGTGTGAATATTTTCGAGCACTGCAACACTTCTAACTTATTAACTTTATTTCTATAACTTATAAAAAATCTGAAACTTTACAAATTAAGCATCAGATTTTTTATTTCATTTAAATAACAATTTTTTTTACGTTTTGTTTTTTATCAACACAATGTGCAAAAACTCAAGTATTCTTCTTATAGTCATTAACAAATACATCTTTGTATCAAAACTCCTTTTGGCATCTATCGTTATTAAAAATAAAATAGGCTTATATAAAAGAAATCCTCATCTTGAAAGTTTCTACCATTTAGAATAAGTGCACTCCATACAAGAAACATGTTTACTTGTTGTTAGGTGATTTTTTATGCCTAAATTGTGAACTAAAAGATAATTACTACCACATTTTGGACACACATTGTTTTTAAAGGTGGATTCTTTGCATTGTTTAATTGTTTTTTCAATGTTCTTTAGTGTTAAGCTACTTGGGATTGAACCTTCACTTTCTTCAGCTATGACAGATCCAAGTATTGCCCCGGTAATAAAATCGTCATCAATCATGATTTTTTCTCTCCTTTTTTTCTAACCACAATAGCTCTTTATAAACATAATTTATATAATATTGTCTTTTCTCTTGTAGATTACCAATATCTTCTAAAGTGATTTTATTTATTTTTAAGTAAATCACAATATTGTAACAATCTAAGAGTCTGATTGTTTTACTTGCTAAATAACCAAAACCAATGATAGGTAAACTGATTAGCCAAAAATCAAAAATCTTAACTATCCATACGGCAATCATAAACCAAAAAATAAAATTTAAAAATGAAATTGAAATCCCTATTCTTCGCCTTAAAATATATTTATTTAATAGTTGAATTATCTCTTTGTTTGTCATTTTTAGTCCTTGTTTAATTGAATGTATTTTAACACCTGGTAACTTATTCTTCAATAAAAAAGTGGTCATTTTACCACTTTAGAAGTTTTTCAATATTCTTGTTTATGTTATCGGTATTTCCGATTGTAATAGCTGGTTTTGTTTTTCCATGAAAATCACTACCACAACTTACTATTAAATCATTTTTTAAGCAGTAATCTAAGTACTTTTCGGATAATTCAGGACTATGGTAATTACTGTAAACTTCTAATCCTTCGATTCCTGTTTTAACAATTTCATCCAATAACTCAAGATCATTGTCTACTTGCTTTCCGGGATGTGCAAAAACAACTGTTCCGCCATTGTCTTTTATTCCTTTGACTACAGATTCTAAACTTGGGAAATTAACTTCTGCGTAAGCTGCTTTACCTTGGCTACAAATATCCCAATAGAAATTAACATATGGGTTGTCGCTTCTTTCTCCACCTTGGCGATAAGGTTTTAAAAGTTCATTATTATTATTTTCAGGGTCTGCTAGGGCAACCTCCGCAATCATTTCACCTGTTGCAATCCCCATTCTCATTATTTTATCTAGTTCTTTTTGATTAACAACAATTCCTAATTTGCGCACCTTATCGATTCTTTCGATTGTAGCTATTGTTTCTTGTTGGTGATATTGGTTTTCTATTGTTTTAAAGAAATTTGCTGTATGGTCCATATTATAAGCTAAGATATGTAAATTGATGCCTTTGTATGTACAATCAATTTCTACTGCTGGTATATATTTAATTCCATATTTTTCAGCTAATTTTAATCCTTCTGAAATTGCTTTTGTACTGTTATGGTCTGCAATTGCTAGGACATCAACATTTTCTTTTTTTGCAAGTTCCATTATTTCTTTAACACTGTAATCTCCATCGTCACTATAGATTGAATGGATGTGTAAATCTATTTTCATTTTTATTCCCCTTTTTTTAATCTAATTTATAATGAATAGAATCTTGATATTGTTTAAATAGTTCCTTATTTTTTTGATCACCACCATCAACATTTGCACTATAGAAGATGGGCGGTGTTTCCATTCCTCTTTCAACTAGTTTCTTAACAACTTCTGTCGTGATAGTATTAACTATACAAGCTCCTACCACTGTTGATGTTGGGCCAACTTTTTGTTGTATATTTTCAATCTTTACACAAGCGTCACCAATTTCTCCGTGATTATCAATAACCACATCACTAATTTGATATAAATTTTTTCCGCTTGGATGACGAGAGGTAACTTGTTTACTGTAACTAAGGTTAGTAATACTAATAACTTTAGCGCCAATATTTTTAGCATACATAGCCACTTCAATAGTGACAGGATTTCTACCTGAAACAGAATGACAAATCACTACATCATCTTTTTTGATGTGAGCATTTTCAGCTAGATATGTTCCATATCCAACTAGTCTCTCCATTTTACTGGTTTGTGTAATTGGGCTTGTGTCTAACATCAATTCTCTGCCAAAGATTGGATTAGTAATCATTAAGCCTCCTGCTCGATAAAACATTTCTTCACTTAAGATCCCTGCATGACTTGCACCAAAGGTGTGAATTGATTTTTTATCCAGAATTGATTGTGTCACTAAATCAATAGCTTGTTTGATATTCTCTGTTTCTTCTTTTACTACTGTAGTAATTAATTCTTGTACATTATTAATGTATTCAAACATAACTTTTCCCCTATCGTTATTTAATTAAATTATATCATACTAGAAGTTAGGAATATTCTAACAAATTAATGTTCTAAAATTTTGGCCAAATAATCATAATGTTAACTCTTATTCATATTGTATTATAAGGCTTATTTTGATAAAATTTAAAGTATTGAAAATAGTAAAATGGGGTGATGCAAATGAAGAAAATAGCTTTTGATAATGAGAAGTATATTGAACTACAATCTCAACATATCTTAGAAAGAATTAATCAATTCGACAATAAGTTATATATGGAATTCGGAGGAAAGCTTTTTGATGATCATCATGCATCTCGTGTCTTATATGGTTTTAAGCCTGATTCTAAATTATTGATGTTAAAGTCTATGTCAGATCAAGTTGAAATTGTAATTGCGGTAAGTGCTATCGATATCGCTAGAAACAAGACACGGGCTGATTTAGGAATTACTTACGATGTAGAAGTTTTAAGGTTAATTGATGCTTTTAGGGAAACTAATTTATTTGTGGGGAGTGTAGTAATTACTCAATACATTGGGCAACCACAAGCAAAAGCTTTTAAAGAACGTTTGTCTAAATTAGGGGTTAAAGTTTATAAACATTATCCAATTGATGGATATCCTAATAATATTGAATTAATTGTAAGTAATGATGGATACGGAAAGAATGAGTATGTTGAAACTACAAGACCTCTTGTCGTTGTTACGGCTCCAGGTCCTGGAAGTGGAAAACTAGCAGTTTGCCTTTCACAGTTATATCATGACTATAAAAAGGGATTTAAATCTGGATATGCAAAATTTGAGACTTTCCCAATTTGGAATCTAGCGATTGATCATCCTGTTAATATTGCCTATGAAGCAGCTACTGCTGACTTAAATGATTTAAATATGATTGACTCATTTCATTTGTCAGCCTATGGACAAATTACTGTAAACTATAATCGTGATATTGAAGCCTTTCCAATTCTAAACACAATCTTAACTGAAATATCTGGAACTAGTATTTATAAATCACCTACAGATATGGGAGTTAATATGATAGGTTATTGTATTGTTGATGATGAAGCTGCTCACGAATATGGTAAGCAAGAAATAATTCGCCGTTACTATTCTGCTGTCGCAGATCATCGCTTTTCTAACGGAACTCAAGAAACTGTCAATAAAATTGAATCGTTAATGAAACAACTAGAAATTTCAAGTAACGATCGACCAGTTGTTGCAGCAGCATTGAAAAAATCTCTACAAACAGAATCACCTGCCATGTCAATTGAATTACCAGATGGATTTATTGTTACTTCTAAGACTACCTCATTATTAGGTTCTCCTGCTGCACTATTCTTAAATGCTCTAAAGATAATGGCGGGTATACCTAAAAAACAAATGTTGTTAGCACCAGAGGTAATAGTTCCCATTCAAGAAATGAAAACAAATATTATTGGTAATAGTAATCCAAGATTGCATGCTGATGAAATATTGATTGCTTTATCAATAAGTGCTAAAAGTAATCCTTCAGCTGCCTTAGCTATGGAATACTTGCCTAAGTTAAGGCATTGTGAAGTTCATTCTTCTGCCTTATTACCAGCAGCGGATGAATATATCTTCAGAAAGTTTAATATGAACTTAACTTGTGAACCATTTATTGTTGCTAAAAAACTATATAAAAAATAAGCTGATTCTATCAGCTTTTTAAATGGTAAAATGTTTAAGAAAGACACTTTTTGTGTTAGGTGAAAACTATGTTGATAAGTATCGCTCTAATCTTTATTTTTGGAATTGTTTTGTCTAACCTCACAAAGAAGTTACATCTACCACCTTTACTAGGAATGTTGATTGCTGGGATTATATTGGGCCCTTTTGTTTTCGATGTCATTGATTACAAAGTAATTAATATAGCTCCGGACATTAAAAGAACGGCCTTGTTAATAATTCTAACTAGAGCTGGATTAAAACTAGATTTACAGGAATTAAAATCCTCTGGAAAATCTGCTTTGTTTTTAAGTTTTCTACCTGCACTACTTGAAGTAATGGCCATTACATTAATAGCGCCTTTCTTTTTTAACATCACTTATCTCGAAGCATGTTTAATTGGTAGTGTAATTGCGGCTGTCTCGCCCGCTGTTATCGTTCCTAAGATGTTGATGTTAATGGATAAGGGTTACAACAAAGTTAAGAATATACCTCAAATGATTATGGCTGCTTCCTCAATTGATGATGTTTTTGTAATTATTCTATTTTATAGTTTACTAAGTTTATTAAATGGTGAAGGATTTAATATTTTAAGTTTTGTTAATATTCCTGTTTCCATCTTTTTAGGGTTTATAATCGGAATTGTTGTTGGAAGAGTTCTTAATTTCTTATTTACCATAACAAAGTTAGATTCAATTATTCAAACTCTTCTTGTTATTAGTGTTGGGTTTGCCTTATTTACAATTGAAGATAACTTAAATTCAATTATTAGTTTTTCTTCATTAATCGCAGTTATGAGTATCGGTATTTCGATTAATCAAATTAACAAAGATTTGTCATTAAAACTTGGGGTTATCTATTCAAAACTTTGGATTATTGCGGAAATATTATTATTTGTCTTGGTTGGTATTTCTTTAGATCTTGACTATGCTTTAGCAGCAGGGTTAGGGGCATTTATTATTTTAATTTTCGGTTTGATTGCTCGTTCTGCTGGTGTTTTAATTTCATTAATTGAAAGCAAGTTAAATAATTCTGAAAAAATGTTTGTAGTTTTTAGTTATTTGCCTAAGGCCACGGTACAAGCAGCTATTGGCTCCATTGCCTTAAATGAAGGATTAGCAGTTGGTGAAGCAACTCTAACTCTTGCAGTGCTTGCAATATTACTAACTGCACCACTTGGTTCTTTACTTATTGATATTAGTTATAAAAGGTGTTTAAAAATTAAGGGAGAATAATACTATGAAGTTTGACTCTAACAAATTAAATGATTATCAACAAATCATTAAAACAACTAACATTCTAGAATCTTACCAGGAGTTTATTAAATTATTTAGATACTTAAAAATCCAACTACAAAAAGAACTGCCTGAATTTTCTACCTCAAATAATATAATGGAAAATCATTTAGATTTTGCCTATTTTCAATTATTCAAAGATAGTCTTAAAGATAGAGGTCTTAAAGTTCAAATTATCTTTGTTCACCAAAGATGTCAATTTGAATTGTGGATATCTGGATACAATCGTAAAATTCAAAATAAATATTATTTAAAGTTAAAAGATCGAAAATTTGATTATCTTTTAACAAGTGATCCTCAACATATCGATTATATCTTTAAAAGTCAACTCTCTACAGAATTAGATATTAGTGATGGTGAGAAATTAATTAGTCTGTTAAAAGAGGATATTTTAGAAATAGTCAGTTTTGCAGAATCAATCTAAATAATAATCTAGATATTTATTGTTAAGAACATTATTTATTTCTGGCGTTTAATATTACGTTGATTATTTGTGGTCTGTTATTGATCCTTAGCGAAATAATGCTATTGCCTAAGCCTCTACTTACATACATCGTTGTATTTCCTTCGGTGTATTCACCATTAGTATATTTCGGTAGAAAACCTTGGTTAGGTGCAACTATTCCACCAATAAACGGGATTTTAAATTGTCCTCCATGAGCATGTCCACTGAAGATCAACTCCATACTATAAGTTTTATAGATATCCATCAATTCCGGTCGATGAGAAAGTAGAATTTGGAAGTGTTCACTATCTTGATATGCAGAAAGGGTGTTCTCTAGTTTGCGATAATCTACTCCATCTAAGTAATCATAGGTTAAAAAATCCGGATCACTAACTCCAATTAACTCAATAATTTCATTTCCTTTAGTTATTAAAACTGAATCATCATCTAGAACAATTACTCCTAAATCCAATAGTTTACTTCTAATCGTTTGATATTCATTTGACCAAGCTTCATGATTTCCTGAAACGTAGTAAATAGGGGATAAATCTTTTATTCCTTCAATAAATTCTAGAGCTATCTCTAAATTATATTTATGTCTGTCTACCAAATCACCAGTAATCACAATAATATTAGGTTCTAATAATTCCACTTCTTTTATTATATTTTTTTGACCTTCCCCAAATTCTTGATTATGTAAATCTGAAATATGACAGATTTTGAATCCTTCAAATTCTTGAGGAATCATTTCATTGTAATAATTAAATGTTGTAGCTTCGATATTCTTATTATCATAGATGATAAAAACTAATAACAAAACTAAAGTACTAATGATCAACAACATTCTCTTTTTCATTCTAACTCCTTAAAAAACGAATAATTAAAGAATTATTCGTTAAATAGTCTCTCTAGTAATTTCAACTCCTAAAGATTTTAGTTTCTCATCAATTCCATCATAACCGCGATCAATGTGATAAACCTGACTGATGCTAGTTACTCCATCCGCGATTAAGGCTGCAATAACCATAGCTGCTCCACCTCTAAGGTCGGTAGCTACAACACTACATCCTGATAACTCTGTTGCTCCTGTTATTAAAGACATTCCATTATTAACTTCAATTTTCGCGCCCATTTTATTTAATTCATAACAATGCTTGAATCTTTCTAAGTAAATAGTTTCTCTAATTTTAGATGTTCCTTCTACTTGAGTTAATAGAACTGATAATGGTTGTTGCAAGTCTGTGGCTAATCCTGGATACGTTAGAGTTTTAACATCAATAGGACTTAATTTGTTTCCTTTTCTAACTTTAACCCAATCATTTCCAATTTCTATATCAACATTCATTTCTTTTAACTTTAGTAACAAAGATTCGATATGTAGAGGAATGACATTCTCAACTAGTAATTCTTCAGCTGCTGTTGCACCTAAAATAATATAAGTCCCAGCTTCAATACGATCAGGGATAATCTCGTGAATACAACCTCCTAAGTAATCCACTCCGTCAATAGTAATCTCATTAGTTCCAGCACCTCTAATTTGTGCACCCATTTTATTTAACATGTTAGCTACATCAATAATTTCTGGTTCTTTAGCTGCATTTTCAATTGTAGTACGACCTTTTGCATAAACAGCTGCCATCATAATGTTAATAGTAGCTCCAACTGAGGCAAAATCTAAGAAGATTGAGTTACCGATTAATTCATTAGCATGAATATGATATACACCATGGCTATCTTCAACAACTGCACCCAAGGCTTCAAATCCTTTTAGATGTAAATCAATTGGGCGAGGCCCTAAATTACAGCCTCCTGACATTAATATTTTTACTTCTTTATATTTGCCTAATAGAGCGCCCATAAAATAGTAAGAAGCTCTTAATTTTGTTACACTTGGATGTGTTAAATCTATATTAATCATTTTTGATGGATCTATCGTGATGTCACTATAATCATTCATCTCAATTTCACAGTTTAATTCTTTAAGTAATTCACATAAAGCATCAACATCTGAAATATTAGGTGCACCGAAAACTCTAACTTTTTCATTCGCTAGTACGATAGCAGGTATAAGTGCAACAGTCGCATTTTTAGCTCCACCAATTCTTACAGAACCTTTAATTTTAGATTTGCCTTTTATTTTTATTATTTCTTCCATATTTGCCCTCAAATCATTTTAGTGATTATCTGTTTGATAATTACTAACCCAATTTATTATACACTTTTTTTCATTACTTATTTTCCCTAATATTATGTTATTTAATATTTTGTCTAAGAGAATTCCGATTTCAGAACCTTGAATATCTAATTGTTTTAAATCATTTCCATTAATTGTTAAGTGTTTAATTTGGTATGGTTCTTGATTAGCAATAATTTCGTTTAAAATATATTTAATCTTCAGTAATTCATCATCGCTTATTTTTCTGCTGTGGTATTGAAGAGATAGTAATTCATTGAATGTAACTTCTCCCATTTTCTTTAAAATATACTTTATTTCTATTTTATTTAAGTTAATTTCTAGATTCTGATAAGAAATTAAGTTTAAAACTCTATCTTTTAAATAATTAGACACTTTTAATATATTTAAAAATGCTTCAGCTGATTTATGATTATTTATATTAATTAGTAATAATGAAATTCTAAGAGTTAAATCTTTTGGACTATTAACAATATTTAATAAAGCGTTGTTAAGATTGCTGATTTGATTCAATTGAGGCAACACTACACTGAAAACATCTAAATATTCAAGAAATGAATCGGGAGTTTTTAAGTCTAATAGTACCTTAATAAATTCTAGATATATTCTTTCGTAAGATAATTTCTTTAATAAATCTTTATTTTTAAAAATTGAAATTTTAGTTTCAACTTCAATTGTAAAATCTAAAGTAGTTGAGAATCTAATTGCTCTTAGAATCCTTAAGGGATCTTCTTGAAAACGTAGATCTGGATTACCTACTGTTTTAATTGTTTTATTTTCTAAATCGTTTAAACCATGACAAATATCTAATAGTCCACTATTAGGATTATAAGCTAGTGCATTTATTGTAAAGTCTCTTCTTAATAGGTCTTGATTAATATCATCTAAATATTTAACTTCGATGGGTTGTCTATTATTGTTGTAAACTCCATCATAACGATATGTTGTGACTTCGATTGGTAAATTGTTGATTACAATTGTCAACGTTCCATATTTAATTCCAGTTTTAACTATCTGATAATTTGAAAATATTCTTTCAAGATCATTGGTCTTAGCTGAAGTTGCTATATCAAAATCTTTGGGATTATTTCCTAGTAAATAATCTCTTAGTGCTCCTCCAACTAGATACGCTTGAAAATTATTAGTTTCCAATGTGTTGATTATTGTTAATATTTCTAAGGGTAGTTGTATTTTCATACAATAATTTTATTATAAAGTTAAAAACAATAATAGAAGAATTAATTAATTGATAGTATTATATTATAGTAAAGAAAGAGGTATATAATGATTAAAGGTTTAATGACATTAGATAATGGTGCTGAAATTCCATTCACTCTGTATCCAGAGCATGCACCAATAACTGTAGAGAATTTTGTAAGGCTAATTAATGAAGGATACTATAATGGAAAGACATTTCACCGTGTGATTCCTAACTTTGTTTCTCAAGGTGGATGCCCTAATGGATCTGGTTCTGGTGATCTTGGCTATACAATTCCTTGTGAAACTAAGAGTAATCCGTTAGTTCATAAAGCTGGATCTTTATCGATGGCCCATCGTGGTAAAGACACTGGTTGTTGTCAGTTTTTTATCGTACATGATCCACAACCACATTTAGATGGTGTACATACTGTTTTTGGTGAGATTACTGATAACTTAGGCGCAGTAAGAAATATGCAAAATGGTGATGTAATCAAAACTGTTGTGATTTTGTAAAATTGTATTTAAGACTTTATAATCTATCAAATAAGTAGTAAAATATGTATGAAAAACAAAAGGAGAATATATAATGCCATTAGTTAATTCTAAAGAAATGTTTAAAAAAGCCTACGAAGGCGGATATGCGATCGGTGCTTTCAATGTTAATAACATGGAAATCGTTCAAGCAATCACTGAAGCTGCAAAGGAAGCAAACTCACCAGTAATTTTACAAGTTTCTTCTGGCGCTAGAAAATATGCTAAACATGGTTATTTAGTAAAATTAGTTGAAGCAGCTATCGAAGATACTGATCTTCCAATTGTATTACACTTAGACCATGGAGATAGTTTTGAATTATGTAAATCATGTATTGATGGAGGGTTCACGTCAGTTATGATCGATGGCTCACATTTAGACTACGAAGAAAATGTTGCATTGACAAAAAAAGTTGTTGATTATGCTCATGCGCATGGAGTAACTGTTGAAGGTGAATTAGGGCGTTTAGCTGGTGTTGAAGATGATGTTAATGTATCTGATGAACATGCAGCATATACTGACCCTGAGCAAGTTGAAGATTTCGTAAACCGTACTGGTGTAGATTCATTAGCTATCGCAATCGGAACAAGCCATGGAGCATTCAAATTCAAACCAGGACAAAAACCACAATTACGTTTTGACATCTTAGAAGATATTCAAAAACGTCTTCCAGGATTCCCAATCGTATTACACGGAGCTTCTTCGGTAATGCAAGAATATGTAAAAATGGTTAATGACAACGGTGGAGCAATGCCTGATGCTATCGGTATTCCAGAAGACATGTTAAGAAAAGCAGCTTCTATGGCTGTGTGTAAAATTAACATTGACTCTGACTTAAGATTAGCAATGACTGGTTCAATCCGCAAACATTTTGTTGAGCATCCAGATCATTTCGATCCTCGTCAATATTTAACGGTAGCTCGTAACAACATCCGTTCAGTTGTTAAACACAAAATCACTGAAGTATTAGGATCTGACAACAAAGTTTAATCTTAATTTTTCTAAATTTAAAAAAGATTATCTCAAAATATAGAGATAATCTTTTTTTTAGTTATTGACTTACAATTTTTTTATAAACTTTAGAAGTTATTAAATACATTATTAGGTAGATAATAAAGAAGATTATCGTAGTAATTATTGTTGTTACTAAGAATAAAGCTTCGTTTGTTAAACTTAAGAGTTTTAAGATAAGAGTTATTATTTTATATGAAAATATGATATGTATTGTTCCTGCTATTATTGGCAGTAGGAACACCATGATAACTTGTTTGTTAATACTTTTCTTTGCGAGTTTGTCTGACATTCCAATTTTCTTAAGAATGGTAAAATTATCTCTATCTTGATAGCCTTCAATTACTTGTTTGTAGTAAAGGATTAGTAAAATCCCAATTACAAAGATTGAAGTAATCATAAATGCTGAAAAGAATAAAGTACCGTACATTGAATAAAATTCTCTATTGCTGTTTGGTTTTATTGAAATATAGTTTTCATGTATACCATCGATATTCTCTCCAACAAGTGTAATTAGTTCATTTTCTGCTTCTAAATGATTGTCAAGATTAAAAAGAAGACTTGATATTATAACTTCTGTTTCACTGACTTCAATTAGTTTATCATAATCTGCTGTATTAAGGATTATTGTTTCTCCTAATGCGAAATTTACTCCGGTAACACTTTTTAGTAGTTCATTATTTGAGTCTTGGTACTGTAGATTCATTCCATAGAAGTCAAATTTATCGTTATACCCATTTGTTGATATATAACTATTCTCTTTTATTTCTATTTCTTTTCCAGTTGCTTGATAGTAAGACTCAGTTGAAATGAAATTAATAGGGACATAATCTTGTGTTACCTCTTGAGTATATTCAAAGGAGTAATTTCTCACTTCCATAGATATTACATCTTTTTGATCATTAACATACCAATAAAAGAAATCATAAAGTATTGGTTCTTCAAGGTCAGGATACTCTTGTTTAATTATCTCAATCATATCTTGATTAATTGCATATGTGGCTGTTATTGTCATATCGACATCTCTAGGATATCTTGATTCAAAGATCTCACCAATACTTAAATATAGTGAGGTTGTTGTTGCTATTGCGATAATAATTCCTGTTGATAAAATAGTAATAATTGTTAATCCTACTGCATTCTTTTTAATTCTAAAAACTAAGCCTGAGATTGAAATAAAATTTTCTGCTTTATAGTAGTAGTTTTTATTTTTCTTCATTAGATTTAAGGTAGAAGAAGTAATGGCACTAAAGAAACAATAAGTGCCTAGTGACACAGCCAAAACAGCAATAAAGAAGTTTTGTAAAGAATACATAATATTCTCTGTAGACAAGGCCAAATAATAACCATACCCTAAGGCAATTATTCCAATAACTACTAATAGAAGATTTGATTTTTGTCTTTTTTCTCCTTTTTTATCTGCATTGATTAGATCAATAGCTTTATATCGATAAACTGAAATAGTATTGCTAACGGATAATAAAAGAAAGATAAATAGAAACACATAAACCGTTATTAAAATCGCCTCTAAACTAATATGAAATGTATATACTAAATCAAAATTTACAATATTATATAACATAAAAATTAATAAACGATTCAAAATAATTCCAAGTATAATACCTAATATAATTGAAAAGATTCCAATAATCGCATTCTCAACAAAAATCACAATATTGATATGTCTTTTTTCTAAACCAAGTATATTATAAAGACCAAATTCTTTTTTACGACGATTAGTTAAAAAACTGTTAGTATAAAATAATAAAAATCCTGAGAATACTGCTATGTAAGATGAAATCAGTGACAACAATTGACCCAAACTTTTAGATATTTCTGTATCAGTCTTTGAAAGAGAGATGCCATTATAAAACATGAACACTGCTAGAATTACTGATATAGAAAAAGGGATAATCATTTTTGAATTTTTCTTTAAATTAGTTATCGCAAGTTTGAAATATAACTTATTGTACATAACTGCTACCACTATTTTGAAGAACAGTTAATGAATCAGAAATTTTCTCAAAAAATTTACTCTCTGATAAATTTCCTTTATAAAGTTCATGAAAGATAATCCCATCTTTGATAAAAAGAATTCTACTGCTAGCTGCCGCACACTTAACACTATGAGTTACCATTAATACAGTTTGTCCTTGATTGTTAATATGCTTGAACTCTTTTAATAGGGAATCCGTAGAATTAGAATCTAAAGCTCCCGTTGGTTCATCCGCTAACAATATTTGAGGGTTTGTAATAATTGCTCTTGCGACTGCCGCCCTTTGTTTTTGACCACCAGAAATCTCAAAAGGATATTTATCTAAGATGTCACTAATATTTAATTTTGTTGCGGTTTCTTCTAATTTTAATTCAATTAGTTTTGAGTTGTTATTAGATAAAACCAAAGGAAGGATAATATTTTCCTTAACGGTAAGAGTATCTAATAGATTAAATTCTTGAAAAACAAAACCTAATTTTTCTCTTCGAAATTTTGCAATTTCTTTCTCTTTTAGTTTGGTAATATCTTTATCACCAATTATAATTTCTCCTTGTGTTTTCTTATCAAGAGTTGCGATGATATTTAGTAACGTTGTTTTCCCTGATCCACTTTCTCCCATTATCGCAATAAACTCTCCTTCTTGGGCAGTGAAGTTTACATCCTTTAAAGCTTCTACAATATTGTTTTTGTTTTTAGAGGCATATACTTTTTTAAGGTTTTTTACTTTTAGTATTTCCATAATTTTCTCCTTTTCTTTTTCTTTATTGTAGATCTAGCTTAAAAGTTCAGCCATCGAATAGACTTTCATTAATCTTACAATTTTGTAAGGTTATTCAAAAATATGATTTTTTTGAATTAAAGGTATTTCAAAAGTAGTTCCCTCTTTAATTTTTGAGTTAACTTTAATATTAAGATTTAATAAATCCAATGATTTTTTACATAGATATAGTCCTATACCTGTTGAGTTTTTATTTAAACGCCCTGCAATACCTGTAAATCCCTTATCAAATATTCTTGGAAGATCTTCGGCATTAATTCCTATCCCTGTATCTCTTATTATTAAATTATTATCTTTTAGAATTATCTGAATTGTTCCACTATCAGTGTATTTTAACGCATTTGAGATTAATTGACTAAGCGCAAATTTAAACCATTTTTTATCAGTTTTAATAAAGTGAGATTCTAGTTTTATTATTAGCTTTAGTTTCTTTGTGATAAAAATTATTGAAAATTCTTTTATAACTTCATTAATTAAATCTTTAACATCATATTCTTTTATTGATAGTTCGGTGCCTTCATCAGATAATTTAATATAATTTAATGCAGTATCTGAATAACTTTCAATCTTTGATAATTCTGATAAGAGATCATTATTTTCTGAATAATTCTTGATTAACAATTTAAGCGCAAAGATTGGAGTTTTGATCTGATGAATCCAAGTTGTATAAAAATCTATTAACTCTTTTTGTTGAATGATTTGATTGTTTATTAGTTTATCTTGGTTGTTTAGTAATTTTTTGACTATAGTTTCTAATAATTTCTCTAGTTCGTTTTCACCTTCAAAATTGAAATTATCTTGATAAAGTGTATTGTGTAGATAATTTTTTAGTTTCCTTATTCTATTTACAAATTTAAAATAGTCAATTATTAAATAGATTACTATTGTCAGTATCGAAAGAGTAAACCCATAATAAATAGTTCCAAAGTTAATATTTTCTAGATAAAAGACAAGGTGAAAAATTGTCATTACACTTAATGTAATGACTAATAACTCTTTTTTTGTTGCTAGATACTTTTTAATCATTAATAATGTACCCAAGATTTTTTCTTGTACGGATTAGTTCTCGAATTCCTAATTCGCTAATTTTTTTTCTTAGCCGAGTCATGTTAACAGTTAATGTATTATCATCAACATAACTTTCATTATTCCAAAGTTTTTGCATAAGTTCTTCACGTGAAATTATTTTATTGTAGTTCTCCATAAGTATTTTAAGGATTAAAAATTCATTTTTAGTTAATATTACTTCTTGATTATTGTATTTAAGAGTCGCAGTCTCTAAATTTAATACAATGTCTTTTAAGGTTAATTCTGAAATAGATTCATTAAAGTCATATGTTCTTCTTATTAGTGCTGTTATTTTTGCCGTTAATACTTCAAGGTCAAAAGGTTTAATAATGAAGTCGTCTCCACCCATGTTCATCGCCATTACAATGTTCATATTTTCTGAGGCTGAAGAAATAAAGATAATCGGTGCTTTGGAGATTTTTCTTATTTCTTCACATATTACAAAACCATTTTTAAATGGTAGGTTGATATCCAATAAAACAAGTTGTGGTTGTATTCTTTCAAAAATTTCAATTACATTATAAAAATCCTCAATTATAACTGGATTGAATCCCCATGAGGTTAAGTGATTATTTATCTGTTGAGATATTATTTGATCGTCTTCAATTATTAGTATTTTTTTCATTATTCCTCTAGTTTCTATAGTTATTATACTTGTTTTTTAGAAACCTAGATATATTACTTTCAATAAAAAAGAGTTATCCATAGGATAACTCAGACAAATCATAAGCTAACTGCAATCATGATAAAAGCACAAATCAGCAATGAAACAACAACGGTAATAGTCATTATTTTCTTTTCATTATTTCTCATAATTTTAACATCTTTTCTAGGGCAATGATATAAATCTCTGTTGCCTCCATTAAATCTTGAATATCAATGAACTCATTTGCATCATGGATATTTGTGTTTTTTTCAGTTCCAATTCCAAAAGCTAAAGTATTTTTAATTCCTCTAGCATAAGTTCCACCACCCATACTTACAGGTTTTAAATCTTTACCAGTTACTTCGTTATAAGTATTAGTTAATAACTGTACAAAATCAGAATCCTCTGGTTGGTATAATCCGTCTTTACTGCTGATTTTTTCAACACTGAATACTTTAAAGGTTCTTGTGACACCATCAATAACTTCTTGATTCTTACGTGTAAATGGACATCGAATATCAACACCTAAAACTAACTTATCTTCTATAAGTTTTACAATTCCAACATTGAATGAAAGTTTTCCATATTGGTCTACTAGATCAATTCCAATGTCACTACCCAAATAGTTAGTGTTAATTAATGTTTTAAACTCTTTTAGCTCTGGCGAATCAATTGTAATCGCTTCTGCAATTGCTGTTAGTGCATAAGTAGCTGCATTAACTCCTAATTTAGGTACACTTGCATGAGCCGCTTTCCCTACAGTTACAATTCTATAAAAATCATCTTCTTCAGTAATTGAGTAACTAATTAGTGGTGTTTCTTTTATATTGTTATTCAGTATTTGATAATCTATTATCTCTTTTTTAACTAAAGCTGAAAAAGAGTCTGGTACACTATTTACCGCAACACCTGCTTTTATTTCTTTGAAGATTTTGTTATCACCAACTAAGTTAAAGCTAATAATTCCTTTTTCTCCAAAACAACATGGAAATGGTCCATCGGGTGTAAAGCCTAAATCCCAATCTCCTTCCACTTCAACATATTTACGGATACATTTAAAACCACTCTCTTCATTACATCCAAAGATTAAGCGCATTTTTTTATTTAGCGGGATATTATTATCTACAAAATACTTAAAGGCAAATAATCCGGCAACCATCGGTCCTTTGTCATCACTAGTTCCTCTACCATACATACGCTCATTAATTATAGTTGCAGTGTATGGATCGGTATTCCAGCCATTTCCAGGAGGAACAACATCTAAATGTCCAACAATACCGATTGTTTGTTGACCACTACCAATTTCTCCAAAACCTATATAGTTTTCAATATTTTTTGTTTTTAAACCAAATTCTTCTGCATAATTCAATGCTGATTGTAAACATTTAGCAGCCGGCTCACCAAAAGGGTAATCGCCGTTTTTTTCCAATTCTACACTTGGGTAACTGATTAATTCTGTTAACACTTCTAACATCTTATCTTTATTTTCAGCTAAATATTTTTTGATTTTCATCTTTATTCCTCTTCTTGTTCTGTAGAGAATTTTACTTCTTCATCAAATACCACTTCTTCATCTTCATCATCTTCAATTTCTAATGCTTCAAGATCAATTGTAACGTCTTCTAATTTGTGACGCACTCTTAAATCCCAAACATTGTCAATTTGCGCAAAACGATTATCTAGTGAAATATTTGTAAAAAATTGAGACATTTTATTTACTTCATTTTTGTCACAATAACCCATTTTGTCACACACCTTCTTCCAAAGATCAACGAAATTCATCCCTTTACTACTTTCTCCTAATACTTGATACGCTACATCTACCATCGATAAACTCATTTTCATCACATCCTTTCAATTGCATTGACACCAATTAACTTCAATCCATTTCTTAAAGTTATTTGTGTCGCCCTAACCAATGACAATCGTTGGTTTTGAAGATTTTCATCTTCACATATGCATTTACACTCTCCGTAGAAACTGTGGAATAGTGTTGCCAATTTATGAATATAATTACACACCTTATGTGGTTGCCTGCTGCTTGCAGCATCAACTACAACACTTGTAAATTCATTAATTTGTTTCATTAAATCAATTTCTTTTTGGTTTGTTAACAAATCGAAATTTTCAACAATTCCTATTTCATCAACATTACGCAGGATTGAACACATTCTTGCATGAGCATACTGAACATAATATACCGGGTTTTCATTAGATTGTTTAGTAACCATATCTAAATCTAAGTCCATATGAGTATCAGCTGCACGGCTTACAAAGAAATATCTAAGAGCATCAGCTCCAGCTTCATCAATTAATTCTCTTAATGATAAAGCGTTGCCTGTTCTTTTTGACATTTTATACTCTTCACCATCTTTTATTAACCTAACCATTTGAATAATATCAATATCTAGTGCTTTTGCTTGATAACCAAGAGCGCTAATAGCTGCTTTTAAGCGATTAATATATCCATGATGATCAGCACCTAATAAATCAACTAATTTTTCATATCCTCTTTCAAATTTATTTAAGTGATATGAAATATCTGGGGTTAAATAAGTATAAGATCCGTCATTTTTTTTAAGTACACGATCTTTATCATCATTAAAGTTAGTAGTTTTTAACCAGAGTGCGCCTTCACTTTCATAAGTCATATCTAACTTTGCTAAGCGCTCCAAAGATTTTTCAATCATGTTTTGTTGGTATAGTGATAACTCGCTTGTCCACACATCAAATTCAACATTAAATTTTTCTAAATCTCTCTTGATTTTAGCCAATTCCATTTTAATTCCATAAGCTTTAAAGTCTGCTAATGAATCTTTAAGATCTACCGTTAAATACTTTTCACCAACTTCAATGGCAAGCTCTTTGGCAATTTCAATTAAATCTTGGCCACGATATCCATCTTCAGGAAAATCAATTTCTTGACTAAATTCTTGGAAATAACGTGCTTGTAAAGATTTTGCCATATTAATAATTTGGTTACCAGCATCATTAATATAATATTCACGTGTGACATCATATCCTGCAAATTTCATTAAACGAGAGATGGCATCTCCCATAGCAGCTCCTCTAGCATGTCCTGGGTGTAAATCACCTGTTGGATTAGCTGAAACATATTCAATATTATACTTCTCATTATTTCCGAAATCACTTCTTCCATAATCCTCGTCTTTTTCTAATACGACATTAATGATAGAAGTAATTGACTCATTATCCATTGTTAAATTTATAAACCCAGGTCCAGCAATCTCAACTTTCACAATGCCAGCTGATTTATTATCTAAATTTTCGATAATTTTATTGGCAATTATTACCGGGTTCTGTCTTAATACTTTAGTTAACTGCATAGCGATATTTAATGCATAATCACCATGACTTTTATCGCGCGGTAATTCTACACCGATTGATTCTAGTTCTACATTATAATCAAAAGCTGATTTTACAGCAGTTTGAAATGCTTGTTTTATTCTATTTTCTATTTTATTCATCTTTAGACTCCTGCCAACTCCAATTAATCAAAAATCGATCATTTTCGTCTGATCCATTTAATATTTCATAATCCACACTAATTGAATTATTTTCAATAACCAGTTCGTGAGTAAACAATTTTAACTCAAAATCTCCGTGTTCGCCACTAATAAACATTGACGATTGTTGATTCTTGACACAATTATAAATAATTTTTAATTCACTGCGACGATAACAACTAATCTCATTATCTCCAATTTTGATATCCATATAATTGTTTTCTTTATCAAAGTAAGTCAAGCAACTATTGTTGTAGTCCCCTATACCTTTGTTTAACAGGTTATATTCACCTGTGCTTAGATCTTTTTTAGTTACTATTAATTGAATTTTCATATATTTTATTTCCTAGTTATTATAGCCATCATTATATATAAATGCAAGCCAAAAAATGACAAATTAAAACAACTATTACTAGTTGTTTTCAACAGGGTAATAAATCTTATAATCTTCTTTATGAACCCCTTTAACAATCGCCCTTACAATTGTTGAAATTTCAGACAATTCCACTATTTCTTGTGCGTTTGTATAAACATTAATTAAATTCTCGTTTCCAGCAACATATGGTTGATAAGGAATCTGTTTTGCTGAATCGATAAATAGGTAATAATTACTATCATACCCTTCAACCAAACTTAAATAATCCTCAACAGTTTCTCCTTCTTTAATAGTTTTATACTTAAATAAGCGACGGTTTAATAATCTACTTGCTAAATCACTCAGTATTTTATCTTCATCATTAACCATTAAAGAAAAACCATAATAACAAGTATTCTCATCTAATAAAAAATGGTCCTTAACTGTTATTTCATCACTTTTAAATAGTCCTTTAAACATTGGATATTTCTCTACATTTCCAACTTCTAATAATCTTCTAAACAATAATACCAATAGAGTTTCAAAAGATCTTGAGGTAGGGTGGTAGTATACCTGCCAATACATATGGTAACGAGCCATAATATAATCTTCAATTGTATGAACTCCCGTTTCTTTTACTACAAGTTGGTTGTCTACCACTACTAAGGTTCTTAAAACTCTCTCTAAGTCAAACTCTCCATATGTAGTACCTGTAAAGTAAGAGTCCCTTAATAAATAATCCATTCTATCTGCATCCATTTGACTTGAGACTAATTGAATTAATAATTTGTTTTCAGCAGTGTGATTAATGACACTAGCTACCGCTTGTGGCAGTTTATGGTTATAGTTTTTTAAAACTCTGTTAATTTCACTATCCTCTAGAATAACTCTAATTGTCATTTCTTCGTGATTAATCGCACTTACACTTTCAAAAGCATGACTAAATGGTCCATGACCAACATCATGGAGTAAGGCTGCACACATTACAGTTATCTTATCAAAATCATTTAACTTCTCTTTAAGGCTAGAGATTTCTGAAATCATGCGACGCACAATTTCATAAACACCTAAAGAATGACCAAAGCGGCTATGTTCAGCTGTATGAAATACCACAAAAGTTCCACCTAGTTGGTGTATCCTCCTAAGTCTTTGAAATTCTTTTGTGTTAATTAGATCCCATAATAATTGATATTCAACATGAATATAATTATGAATTGGGTCTCTCATTACTTTGATTTCTTTAAGTTTTTTCATCATTTAATTCCTATGCCAACTCTTTTAAAATACGTTCTTTACCAAATAATTCTAGGGTAGTCATTAAATCAGGTCCATGAGTAATACGAGTGGTTAATACTCTTAATCCCATAAATAATGGTTTTCCTTTAATACCTGTAGTATTTTTAACATTATTCATTGCGGTTTTTAAATTTTCACTAGTCCACTCAATATCTTTAACTTCCTGATAAAAAACTTCCTTTAAAATAGGAGTAGTTTCCCAAGTTAACACTTCTTTTGCGTCTTCTTCTAATTCTTGCTCCACAAAGAATACTTTACTTGCAGCAATTATTTCTTGCCCATAAGAAATTTGAGGTTGGTATAATAGTATTAATTTTTCTAACCAACTTTCACTCTTATCCGATAAGTCATAAGTCTCTTTTAAAAACGGTAAACATAACTCTTTGATTTTTTCGGGGTTTAGTTCTTTAATATAACGATTATTTACCCAAGCTAATTTGCCTTTATCAAACATACTTGGTGATTTAGATAAGCGTTTTTCAGTAAATTCTTTAACTAATTCATCGTGCGTAAAAATTTCTTGTTCACTAGCTGGAGACCAACCTAACAAAGACATAAAATTAAACATGGCCTCTGGTAAATATCCCACTTCTTTATATTGACTTAAAAACTGCATAATATCATTATCCCTTTTAGAGAGTTTTTTATGTTGTTCATTAACAATTAATGTCATGTGTCCAAATTTAGGAATATCCCACCCTAACATTTTAGAGACCATCATTTGTTTTGGAGTGTTACTCAGGTGTTCTTCTCCTCTGAATACATGAGTGATATCCATTGTATGATCATCAACAACAACCGCATAGTTATAAGTAGGGATACCATTTGATTTCACTAGTACCCAATCACCTATATCTTTAGATTCGAAAGATACCTTCCCCCTAATCATATCTTCAAATTCATATGTTTCATTTTCTGGAACTCTAATTCTAATGCTATAAGTTCTTCCTTCATCTTCATATTTTTTTATTTGTTCTGGAGTTAGATGTAGACAAGAACGACTATATCTTGTAGAAGAATATCCAGCATCTACTTGTTTTTTGTAGTCTTCTTCTAATTCTTCACTAGTACAATAACATTTATAAGCATAACCTTTTTCCAATAATTCATTTACATATTTATTGTAAATATCTAAACGTTCCATTTGACGATATGGAGCATATTTAGGATTAGGATTAGCTGGTGATTCATCAGGAGTAATACCTAACCAATTTAAATAGAAATATTGACTCTCTTCTCCACCCTCAACATTTCTTTCTAAATCTGTATCTTCAATTCTTAAAATAAAATCACCTTCATAGTGTTTGGCAAATAAATAATTAAACAACGCAGTCCTTGCGTTACCAATGTGTAAGAACCCTGTTGGGCTTGGTGCATATCTAACTCTAACTTTATTCATTTTCTCTCCCTGCTAATAAAACTACTGCTTGAGCAACAGCTCCATCAGAACTACCAATAAATCCTAATTTTTCTGCACATGTAGCTTTTATATTAATATCTTGTAAAGGACAATTTAAAATTTTTGCAACATTTTCTTTCATTTGATTAATATATGGAGCTAGTTTTGGTTTTTCAATAATAACTAACGCATCTAAATTACCAATTCGATATCCATTGTTTCTCATCAACTCCTCAACCGCTGCTAATAAAATCATCGAATCAGCACCTTTGTATTTAGGATCTGTATCAGGAAAATGTCTTCCTAAATCACCCATACCTAAAGCACCAATAATTGATTCACAGATTGCATGCAATAAAACATCCGCATCAGAATGGCCAAGTAAGCCTTTTTCAAAAGGAATTTTCACTCCTCCTAATATTAAATCACGCCCTTCAACTAATTTATGAATATCTGTAGATTGACCAATTCTCATAATATCTCCTTTACTTACGACTTTATTATAACCTATAATTATATTTATGAATAAAATTGTTTTAATCGGAACTGCAATTAATGACCACTTAATTTATAGTGACTCAATAATTAAGGCAGGAACTTGTAATAAAGTTGAGGATTATTTTATTTCTGGCGGGGTTATAAGAAATATTTCTTTTAATTTGGGCTATTTAGAAATACCAAATACTTTAATTAGTGTCTGGGGTAATGATATCCACAAAAAGAACTTGGTTAAGGAATTAAAAGATGTTGGTGTTACTATCAAGGGTCCAACAATTAATAAACCAACTCCAATTTTTACATCTATTGAGTCAGCTACTCAAAAATATTTGATTTCAAGTATTACAGATGATTTCTATTTTAACAATGAAAAAACAATACCTAATAAAATATTTAGCAATGCCGAATATTTAATTAGTGATACTGATGATGATTATTTAATTCATCGCATCTTAAAAATTAATCCACAACTTAAATATATACAAATAGGAAGTTTACCTAGTAAATTAATTGCTCCTTATACATATGGGGTAATTTTAAATCGTCATGAATTCTCAAGACAAACAGGTCATAATAATTATTATAAAATATATCAACAGAATAATTATAATTGGTTAATAGTTACTCTAGATATTGATGGTGTTTATTTTTGTCAAAATCAAAAACAAGAGAATATCAACACTTATAACGTTAATGGCTACCCACTTGGTTGTGGTGATGGATTTTGTAGTGGAGTAATTTTAAAGTTGAGTGAGGGTTATCCTTTAACAGAAGCCATCAATTATGGAAATGAAATTGCGAAAAGAATTTTTACTCATAGAGGTAATACCTTAAAAGAAAGATAACATTTAAAAAGCAGAACTCAATTTGGAGATCTGCTTATTTTTTTACATTTTAATAAATTGTTCTACATCAATTACAAAGACTGTTGCACCTCCAACTTGTACTTCAACCGGGAAGGCTGCATAACGACCAACATCATAAGTTGCAGTAGATGGAATAACTTCTGTTCTTTTTTGACTTTCTCTTTTGATGATTTCTAAAACCTCATTTACTTTTTCATCTTCAGTTCCAACTATCAATGTTGTATTACCAGCTCTTAGAAATCCACCAGTTGTTGCAAGGCGTGTTACTGAGAAATTTGCCTTAGTAAGTTCTGATGATAAGTTCGCACTGTCTTCATTTGAGATAATAGCAAGAATAATTTTCATATTTGTTACCCCCGTGTTTTTAATATTTATATTATATTATATTTATTGTCTTATTTCTATCTTAAACTAATTCTTTTATTCACAATCATTATTTTAGTTTTCCACATTGATAATTATAATTGTGGATAATTTTTAGTTGTTTGAATACTGGTTTTTTTAACATTTTAATGTTGATAACTTAAATTTATCGTTTTAGTTATCCATTATATAAATATTATTCACATTTTTTAAAAAAATATAAACATTATCCCCAAATTAATATTTGGGGATAACTGTGGATAACTATCTATAACCTTTTAAATATTGCATTGTTTAATTTATTTATTGTGGATAACTATGTGAAGTGGTTTTTTTTGACTATTGAATAGTTGATAATATTTAACTTATAATTAGTTTTGTTCTTGGGAGGGGATTTTTATTAGCGGATTAGATGTATATTTACAAGACACTTGGCACCAAGCATTAAGTGTAATTAAACAGAATGAAGTTGTAGATACTATTATCTATACAACTTATTTTGATGATACTAAATTATTAAGCCTTACTGATAAACTTGCGACAGTAGTGGTTTTTAATGTTATACAAAAAGAAGTGTTGAATTCTTTTATCGAAATATTAAATGACTCTTTAAGTGAAGTTACTAATCGTGAATATTCTTGTCAGATTGTTTTACAAAGTGATGTTTCAAATTTAAACAATAGTTTCCAGATTAGTGAAGATCGTCAAAAACAACTTTTTAATAAAAATGCTCAGGATTTAAATCCTGATTATATTTTTGAATCTTTTATTGTTGGAGATTCTAATAAAGAACCATATAGTGCAGCTTTAGCAGCTTCTACTAGTCCTGGTAAATTTTATAATCCTTTATTTATTTATGGAGATTCTGGTTTAGGGAAAACTCATTTATTAAATTCTATCGGTAATTATATTCAAAAGAAAAATCCAGACGCAAAAATTTTATTAATTACAGCTTCTGATTTTGTGACAGGGGTCTTTCACTCTAAAAATAATCTTGAGGACTATAAAAATAAATTATCTTCAGTAGATGTTTTATTATTTGATGAAGTTCAATTTTTAGCTGATAAAAAGAAATCTGATGAGATATTTTTCCATGTTTTTAATGAGCTTGTAAATAAACGCAAGCAAATAGTTTTAACTTCAGATTGTCCGCCGCATGAATTAAAAGGTTTAGAAGATCGTTTAGTTTCACGTTTTTCTTCTGGTTTGACAGTTACTATTAATGCGCCAGAATTTGAGACTGCTGTTCGTATTATTAAAAGTAAATTAGAAAAACAAACTAGTGGTTTAGATATTGATAATAATGTAATTGATTATATTGCTGCTAATTATTCTTCTGATGTTAGAAAAATTGAAGGTGCTTTAAATCGTCTTATTTTTAATTTAATTCAAAATAATGATAAAGAAAAAATTGATCTTCCTTTTGCAATAAGTATTTTAAAAGATGTTTACTCTATTAATTCTACATTAACTCCTAAAATTATCAAAGACGCAGTGAAAAACTTTTATGGTCTTTCAAAAGGTCAACTTGAAGGTAAGTCTCGAACAAATAATATAGCTGTCGCAAGACATATTGCTATGTACTTAATTAGAAAACATTTAGATCTTCCATTTAAGGAAATTGGTGATTTATTTGGAAAAAGAGATCACTCCACAGTTATGAATGGTTGTACTAAGGTTGAAAATTTAATTAAAACTGACAAAAATTACAAAACAGCCATTACAAAAATTGAAGACTATTTTACTAATGAAAATTAATAACTATTAATCAACATTATAATTTGTTAAAATAATCTTATAAATAAAGGGTATTTTATAGTTTTCCACAATTCCACAGTACTAATAATAATAAATAATTTAATATAAATATAATATAAAAGGAGATATCTTATGGATTTTAAAATTTCAAAGAAAATAATTTCAACAGGATTAACTACAGTTTCTAGAGCTATTTCTGCAAGTACTCCACTACCTGCATTATCAGGAATAAAACTTGAATGCAAACAAAATGAAATTATTTTGACTGGAAGTAATTCTGATATTTCAATTCAAACTAAAATTATTAAGGATAATAGTTTTGTTCTAGATGTTACTAATACTGGTTCAATTGTAATTGAAGCTAAATACATTAGTGAAATAGTAAGAAAAATTGATTCAGATATTATTCATTTTCAAATAATTGATGGTTCTTTAACTAAAATTAGTGGTGATAGTGCGGAATTTAATATTAATGGAGTTAAAGCTAGTGAATATCCAAATATTGATTTTAGTAAACCAACTATGAATTTTTTAATTAATTCTTATGAGTTAAAAAAGATTATTAATCAAACAACTTTTGCGACTAGTGAAAAAGAGACTAGACCAATTTTGACTGGTGTTAATTTTATAACTAATAATGGAATATTAGAATGTGTTGCGACTGATTCTTTTAGATTAGCTAAGAAGATTTATAAAATTAATTTTTCAGAAAGTTTTAATATTAATGTCCCTTCTAAGTCATTGAATGAGGTAGAAAGAATTATTGATAAAGATTATGAGATTGAAGTAGCTGTTAGTGATAAAAAAATTCAATTTTATTTAGGTAATACTTTAGTCCAAACTCGCTTAATAGATGGCAAGTTTCCAGATACTTCTAAATTAATCCCTGAAGATTGTAGTTCTAAATTAATTGTTGATGCGCAGGATATTTTGAATGCGATTGATCGTGCTTCATTTATAAAAAATGAAGGAGTTTCGGTTGTGAAATTATCTTTATCTGCAGAGGAAGCTGTAATTTCAACAAAGTCTCAAGAAGTAGGATTTTCTAAGGAAAATTTAATATTTAATGAATATTTAGGAGATGCATTAACTTTATCATTCCGTGGTAAATATGTTTATGATGCGATTAGACATATAGGTTCTTCTAAAATTATTATTGAATTTTCTAATGAAGTTAAGCCTTTTGTAGTAAAAGCTGTTGATGATGAATCAATAATCCAATTAATAGTACCTGTTAAGACTTTTAGTTAATTTAAAGGTTTTTAAGACAAATTTTGATAAAATGACAAAAAACACCAAATTGGTGTTTTTGTTTGTTAGGAGTAATATAAATGGCTTATTTAAGCATTTTGTGATATAATAACTTTGTATGTTGAGGTAAGTATATGGAAAAAATAACATTAAATAGGGAATATATTACATTAGGTCAATTATTAAAAGTAGGAGACTTTGTAAACAGTGGTGCAGAAACTAAAGAAATGGTTAAGATTTTAAATATTTATGTCAACAAAGAAAAAGAGAATCGTCGTGGACGTAAGTTGTATGCAGGTGATGTAATAGAAATTGAAGAAAGGTCATTTTTAATTGAACCATGTCAATAAGTGAACTAACGCTTTTAAATTTTAGAAATCACAATAATTTAAAAATTAATTTCAAAGAACAATTAGTAGTAATCGTTGGAAATAACGGTGTAGGTAAAACAAATATTATTGAAGCTATTAATTTTATTTCTACCGCAAGATCATTTAGAACCACTGATAGTGAGAAATTAATCCAGAATGATTTTGATTATGGAAGTATTGAGGTTAAAACAAACAAAACTACTTTAAAAGCTATTATTAGTAAAGAAGGAAAAAAATTCTTTTGTGATAGAAGTAGTGTTAAAACTTTAAGTGATTTTATTGGGATTTTTAAAGTGGTGGTTTTTAGTCCAAATGATTTATTTGTGATAAATTCTTCACCAAAAGTTAGAAGAAGGATTTTTGATAGTGAACTTAGTAAAATTGATAAAGAATATTTAATTTTGTTGAATCAATATAATTTGTTAATTAAGGATCGCAATTTATTGTTGAAACAAAATAAATTAGATCAAACATTGCTGGAAATAATTGATCAACAATTAGCTCCAATTATTTGTAAGATTTCTACTAAGAGATTTAATTATATCTCAGAAATTAATATTCAACTTTCAAAAATTTATCATCTATTAACAGATAAGGATTTGTTGATAGAGGTAGAATATTTATCGCTAACAAAAGAATTAAATCAAGAATCAATTAAAAAACAACTATCAGAAAATCTACAAAAAGATATCATTACTAAACAAACCAATTATGGTATTCATAGAGATGATTTTCAATTCTATTGTGATAAACAACTTGCAAAGAATTATTGTTCACAAGGACAAATTAGATTGCTAATGTTGTCTTTAAAAATAGTTATTACAAAAATTATCAAGGATAAATTTAATCAAGAACCTATTATATTATTAGATGATGTTTTATCTGAGTTAGATTTATCGAACCAAAAAAGATTGTTTGAGATGATTAAAAATAGTAATCAAACAATTATAACTTGTACACATTTAGATAATGTTTTAAAAAATCTTAAGTATCAAAAAATTGAACTTTAAAGGAGAATTTATGATAGAAAAAGTAAATCATTCGTATACAGCAGATGATATTCAAGTCTTAGAAGGATTAGAAGCTGTTAGAAAAAGACCAGGGATGTATATTGGAACTACATCAGAAGCTGGGCTTCATCATCTTGTTTGGGAGATAGTGGATAATTCAATCGACGAAGCATTAGCAGGTCATGCGAATACTATCGAAGTAACTATTGAAAAAGATAATGTTATTGCAGTAAGAGATAATGGACGTGGAATGCCGGTTGGTAAACACGAAAAAACTGGTTTATCTGCTGTTGAGACAATTTTTACTGTTTTACATGCAGGAGGTAAATTTGGCGGCGGAGCCTACAAAGTTTCTGGAGGGCTTCATGGAGTTGGGGCTAGTGTTGTAAATGCCTTAAGTGAATGGTTAGAAGTTAATGTTTATCGTGACGGAAAAATCTATGCACAAAAATTTGTGGATGGCGGTAAATCATTAAAAGATTTAGAAGTTATTGGAGATACTATTGAACATGGAACCCTTGTGCGCTTTAAAGCTGATCATACTATATTTACAGAGACACAAACTTATAATTTTAATAAGTTAAGAGATAGAATCAAACAGTTAGCATTCTTAAATAAAAAAATCACAATTAGTATTAGTGATGAAAGAGAAGAAGAAATAAAGAAACAGACATTCTTCTATGAAGGTGGAATTGTTGAATATGTTGACTATTTAAATAAATCTAAAAAAACTCTCCATGATTCAGCGGTTTATGTAGATGGTATAGAGGATGATATTGTTGTGGAAATAGCAATGCAATATACAGAAGATTATATTTCTAATATTTATACTTTCTGCAACAACATCAATACTCACGAAGGTGGTATGCATGAAGATGGATTTAAAATGGCGCTTAATCGTGTTATCAATAATTATGCGAAAGAAAATAATTACTTGAAGAAAGATGAAGAAAATTATTCAGGTGATGATATTAGAGAAGGTTTAACTGCAATTATTTCAGTTAAACATCCAGATCCTCAATACGAAGGGCAAACTAAAACAAAATTAGGAAATGCGGAAGTTCGTAAAATAGTCTCAAATATTTTTGGAACTCAACTTGAAAGATTTTTATTAGAAAATCCAAGTGATGCAAGAATTGTAATGGATAAAGTTGCTCTTGCTGCAAAAGCAAGAATTGCAGCACGTAAAGCTCGTGAATTAACTAGGAAGAAAAATGCTTTAGAAGTAAGTACATTACCAGGTAAATTGGCAGACTGTGCAAGTAAGAATGCTGAGATTTGTGAAATCTATCTAGTTGAAGGGGACTCAGCTGGTGGGTCTGCAAAAGATGGAAGAGATCGTGAATTTCAAGCAATCTTACCACTAAGAGGAAAAGTTCTTAACGTTGAGAAAGCACGTATCCATAAGATATTTGAAAACAATGAGATTCGATCAATGATCACTGCTTTTGGGTGTGGTTTTGGAGAAGATATGGATTTAAGTAAATTACGATATCATAAGATTGTAATCATGACCGATGCTGATGTTGATGGTTCACACATAAGAACTTTATTATTAACATTCTTCTATCGTTTCTTAAAACCAGTTATTGAAGGTGGATACTTATATTTTGCAATGCCACCACTATATAAAATATCTAAGGGAAATGCAGTTAGATATGCTTATTCAAATGCAGAGTTGGAAATACATAAAGAAGAATTTAAAGAAAGATACGGTATTCAAAGATATAAAGGGTTGGGGGAGATGGACCCTGAACAGTTATGGGAAACTACTATGGACCCTAAAGCTCGAACTTTAAGTCGTGTCTCAATTGATGATGCAATTGAGGCTGATCAAATATTTGAGATGTTGATGGGTGAAGAAGTTGAGCCTCGTAGAAATTTTATTATTGAAAATGCACAGTTCGTTAAGAACTTAGATTATTAGGAGGTTTTATGTCAGAACAATTTAATCACGGAAAAATAAAACAAGCTAATGTATCTAAAGAAATGAAGTCTTCATTTCTAGATTATGCGATGTCAGTAATTGTTTCTCGTGCCTTACCTGACGCAAGAGATGGGTTAAAACCAGTTCATCGCCGAATCCTTTATGGTATGAATGAATTAGGGATGTATTGCGATCGTCCTCACAAAAAATCTGCGCGTATTGTTGGGGATGTAATGGCTAAGTATCATCCACATGGTGATAGTGCTATCTATGATTCAATGGTAAGGATGGCACAGAGTTTTTCTTATCGTTACACTTTAATCGATGGTCATGGAAACTTTGGAAATATCGATGGCGATAGTGCTGCAGCTATGCGTTATACTGAAGCGAGAATGAGTAAAATATCAGCAGAAATGTTGAAAGAAATAAATAAAGATACTGTTGATTTTGAAGACAATTATGATGGTGAAGAAAAAGAACCGGTAGTTTTGCCGAGTCGTTTTCCAAATCTATTAGTTAATGGATCAACTGGAATCGCGGTAGGAATGGCTACCAATATTCCTCCACATAACTTACAGGAAACTATCGATGCTTGTATAGAAGTTATTGATAATCCTGAAGTAACTATCTTAGAACTAATGGAAATTATTAAAGGACCTGACTTTCCTACTGGAGCTTTGATCCTTGGAAGATCAGGAATCAAACAAGCTTATGAAACTGGTAAAGGTAGTGTTGTAATTAGGAGTAGAACTGAAATTATTGAAGAAAATAATGGTAAAAAAAGAATTAAAGTGACTGAAATTCCTTACCAAGTTAATAAAGAAAGACTAGTAGAAAAAATAGCGGAATTAGTTAGAGATCATCAAATTGAAGGTATTACTCACTTGCAAGATTTATCTAATCGACAAGGTATCTTAATTGAGATGGAAATCAAACGTGATGCGCAAGCTGAAGTTGTTTTAAATCAGTTATATCGTATGACTCCACTGCAAACAACTTTCGGTGTAAATCTACTTGCGTTAGTAGATGGTGCTCCAAAACTATTAAATGTAAAACAAGCATTAGATTGTTATGTTAAGCATCAAATTGAAGTAATTGAAAGACGTACTAGATTTGATCTAAAGAAAGCTTTAGATAGAGCACATATTTTAGAAGGTTTAATCATTGCATTAGATAATATTGATGAAATTATTAGAATTATTCGTAGCTCAAGTGATGATAATGAAATATTAACTAAATTCAAAGAACAGTTTGGTTTAACTGAAATTCAAGGTAAAGCGATTCTTGATATGCGTTTAAGAAGATTAAGTGGATTAGAAAGAAGTAAAATTGATGAAGAACATCGTCAATTAATTATTTTGATTGAAGACTTAAGAGATATCTTAGCTAATCATGATCGTGTTTTAAATATTATTAAAACGGAATTGATTGCAGTTAGAGATCAATTTGCGGATGAAAGACGTAGTGAAATTACTGAAGATGACTATGATGTAATGGATGAAGATTTGATCTCAAGAGAAGATATTGTTGTATCTATTTCAATTAATGGATATATTAAACGCATCCCTATTGACACATATAAAGCACAAAATCGTGGCGGAAAAGGCATTAAAGGAATGACTCTAAATCTTGATGATGTAGTTGACCAAATTATTACTTGTAGTACCCATGATGATTTAATGATATTCACTAATCTAGGAAGAGTGTTTAGAATAAAAGGATACCGCATTCCGTCTTCAAGTAGAACAGCTAAAGGAATTCCAGTTGTAAACCTTTTAAATCTTGAAACTGATGAGACTGTCAGAAGTATGTTAGCAATGTCAAAAGATAGTGAATCTAAATATTTATTCTTTGTAACAGAAAATGGCTTAGTTAAACGTACATCCGTAGAAGAGTTTAAATCAATTAGACAGACTGGCAAAATTGCAATTTCATTAAAAGATTTAGATCAACTAGTAGCTGTTAAATTAACTAGTGGAGATGATGAAATAATTATTGCAGGATCTAATGGAAAAGCAGTCAGATTTAATGAAAACGATGCTCGTCCAATGGGAAGAAATGCTAGTGGAGTTAAAGGATTTAATGTCGATGGTTATAAAGTAATTGGTGTATGTACTAATAAAGAGGGTGAAACTATTCTTTCAATTACTGAAAAGGGGTATGGTAAAAAAACTCCTCTTGACCAATATCGCTTAACTTCAAGAGGAGCTAAAGGCGTTAAAACAGTCAACACCACCGATAAAAATGGTAACCTTATTTCTATTAAAACTGTTACTAATGATAATGACATTATAATAATAACTACGGGTGGTATTGTAATCAGAACTTCTGTAGAAGGTATTTCTGAACAAGGAAGAAGCGCTCAAGGTGTAAAAGTAATTACAGTTGATGATAATGCGATAGTTTCAAATGTTGCGGTTATTGAAAAAAATGAAGAAAATATTGACTTAGAGGAAACTGAAGACTAAAATATATACAATAAGGTGTTGATTAGGACAAGTATTATTAAAGGTATATTTAGAGAGTGTTTGTTTGGTGAAAGAACATTATACCAATAATAGGAAATCTACCTATAAATCTTACGTATACCAGCGTTAATGGATAGAGTATTAAATGTTTCACGTGAAACATTTAATTAAAGAAGGGTGGCAACGCGAGACATCGTCCCTTTAGGGTGATGTCTTTTTTTATGACTATGAGAAGAAAAGATAGACAAATATCAAAAAAAGAAGAAATTATTGAAATTATTAAAAACGCAAGTACTGTAACAATTGGGTTAAATGACAATGGCTTACCGTACATGGTTCCAGTTAACCATTGTTACTATTCAAAAAATGATAAGGATTTTATTGCGTTTCACGGAGCTCGAGAAGGAAAGAAACATGACTTAATCAATCAAACAAATAAAGCTTCTTTCTTAATTTATCATGATGATGGAGTCTCAGAAGGGTTAGGTTTCGAGACAACTAACTACTATAGATCGATAATGGGTAGTGGTAAAATAGAGGTAGTTGAAGATTTTAAAATCAAACAAGAAGTATTATCAAATCTTCTTAAAAGATTTGGTGTAAATGAAGAACTAAAATTTACTGATAGGTTGTTAGAGATGACAGCTGTTATGTTGGTTGAAATTGAAGAGTTATCTGCGAAAGCAAATAGGAGGTAAGGATAATGATAGATATTAATTTAATTAGGAACGATAGCGAACTAGTTAAGGAAAACATTCGTAAAAAATTCCAAGATGATAAACTAAAACTTGTTGATAAAGCGTACGATTTAGATGTTCAACTTAGAAAAATTAAAACAGAAGGTGATCAGCTACGTTCAAAAAGAAATACTGTTAGTAAGCAAATTGGCGCATTAATGGGTGCTGGGAAAAAAGATGAAGCTGAGAAAACAAAAAAAGAAGTTGCAAATATTGGAGTTTTAATTTCTGAATTAGAAGTTGAAGAAGAAAATATAGCTAAAGAATTAAAAGATATAATGATGATTATTCCTAACTTATTAGATGATAGTGTTCCTCTAGGTAAGGATGATAGTGATAATGTTGAGGTTGTCAGAATAGGGGAGCCAACCAAACCTGATTTTGAAATACCTTATCATGTTGAAATAATGGAAAATTTAAATGGTTTAGACTTAGATAGTGCAAGAAAAACTAGTGGTACTGGATTCTATTATTTAAAAGGTGATATTGCGAGAATTCATTCAGGTGTTTTAGCTTATGCTCGTGACTTTATGATTGACCGTGGCTTTGAATATTATATTCCACCATTTATGATAAGATCAGATGTAGTTACTGGTGTAATGAGTTTTTCGGAAATGGAAAATATGATGTACAAAATAGAGGGTGAAGATTTATATTTAATTGGTACAAGCGAACACTCAATGATTGGAAAGTTCATTGACACTATAGTTGATGAGAAAACTTTACCTCAGGCAATGACTAGTTATTCGCCTTGTTTCAGAAAAGAAGTAGGAGCACATGGGATTGAAGAAAGAGGAGTATATCGTATTCATCAATTTGAGAAACAAGAAATGGTGGTTGTTTGTAAGCCAGAAGAAAGTAAAGATTGGTTTGATAAGATGTACAAATACTCAGTAGAATTATTTGAGTCACTAGATATTCCAATCAGGGTACTTGAATGTTGCTCAGGAGATCTAGCTGATCTAAAAAGCAAATCAGTAGATATTGAAGCATGGAGTCCTCGTCAACAGAAATACTTTGAAGTATGTAGTTGTTCAAATCTAACTGATGCTCAATCAAGAAGATTAGGAATTAGAGTTAATGGAGAAAATGGTAAATATTTTCCTCACACATTAAATAATACCGTTGTAGCTCCACCGAGAATGTTGATTGCATTATTAGAAAATAACCTTCAAGAGGATGGGTCGATTAAAATCCCAAAAGCATTGAGGCCATATGTTGGTAATAAAGAAGTTGTAAAATAGAATTAAGGATTGGATAAAAACCAATCCTTTTTTATTGAAAAAGTAGATAAATTACTTTTGATGAAAAGAATTGGTATAATGTTATTAATAATTACATAGTGTATAAAAAAGGAATAGAGGTATTTTATGGATAATCTATTATTAGCGTTTACTCTTACAATGATTGCTGGTCTTTGTACAGGGATTGGTGGATTTATAGCATTGTTTGCAAAATCTACAAACAAAACATTTCTGTCTGTTAGTTTAGGATTCTCAGCAGGGGTAATGATTTATGTTTCGATGATTGAAATATTTCCTAAAGCTCAAGAATATTTAATCATAGAGTTAGGAGAGAAATCTGGCGCTACTTGGACTGTGGTTGCGTTCTTTATAGGCATTTTATTTATTGCGTTAATAGATAGGTTAATACCCAGTGAAGAAAATCCACATGAAATTAAAACCGAAAATGAATATCAAACTAATCAAAAGAAGTTAATGAGAATGGGATTGTTTACAGCTTTAGCGATTGGAATTCATAATTTTCCAGAAGGGCTAGTGACATTTATTTCTGCATTAACTGAACCTTCAGTAGCTATTCCAATTGTTGTTGCAGTTGCGATGCATAATATTCCAGAAGGAATTGCAGTTGCTGTCCCTATTTATCATTCAACCAAATCTAAAAAGAAAGCATTATTGTATTCATTTGTTTCGGGTTTAGCAGAACCAATTGGGGCATTAATTGGTTACTTAATTCTTCTTCCTTTATTAGATAATTTCTTATTTGGAATTATCTTTGGAGCAGTAGCTGGAATTATGGTTTATATTTCACTAGATCAACTACTACCTTCAGCTAGAGAATATGGAAAACATCATCATTCAATGGTTGGATTAATTATGGGTATGGGGTTAATGGCAGTTAGTTTGTTATTGTTTATCTAAATGTTTCACGTGAAACAATTGAATAAGTAAAAAATAATGGTATAATAGATTAGGCACAACAAATACACTTGAATTAGGTCAGGACCGGAAGGTAGCATCCTTAAAAGTTTGTATTTGTGTGTGCCTTTTATATTTATGCAAGAAGATAAAAAATGGATGAAGTTAGCCCTTAAAGAGGCTCAAAAGGCAAAAGAAAAAGACGAAGTCCCTATAGGGGCTATTATTGTATGTGATGGGAAAGTTATTGCAAGAGCTCATAATCTTAAAGAAACAAGTAAACGATCAATAAGTCATGCAGAAATACTAGTGATTGAAAAAGCGAATAAAAAAACTAAAGATTGGCGTTTAAATAATTGTACTCTTTATGTAACTATCGAACCATGTGTAATGTGTTGTGGAGCGATCATTCAAAGTAGAATAAAAAGAGTTGTATATGGAGCTTGCGATAAAAAATTTGGCGGCATTCAGTCAAATCTTGAAATCTTTAAACAACCAAATTGGAATCACTATCCAGAAATCACAAGCGGAATCTTAGCGGAAGAATCAGCAGCTATAATAAAAGAGTTTTTTCAGAAAAAAAGAAATAAAAAATGATATAATTATATCACTAAAATAAGGAGAATTATGGCATATCTAGCACTGTATCGAAAATATCGCCCTATGACTTTTCAGGAAGTTGGCGGACAAAAACACTTAGTAAACACTATTCAAAATGCAATTAAAAACAACAAGGTAGCACATGCATATCTTTTTTGTGGACCTAGAGGAACAGGGAAAACAACAGTTGCCAGACTTATCGCAAAAGCAATCAACTGTGAATCAGAAATTAAACCATGTGGCAAGTGTCAAAGTTGTTTAGAGATCCAAGAAGGAAGCCATCCAGATATTGTTGAAATTGATGCAGCTAGTAACAATGGTGTAGATGAAATTAGGGATTTAATCGAGAAGGTTAAGTATTCTCCGATAAAAGCTAAATATAAAGTTTATATTATTGATGAGGTTCATATGTTAACTACCAATGCTTTTAATGCATTGTTAAAAACTTTAGAAGATCCACCAACTCACGTAAAATTTATCTTAGCAACAACAGAATCCCACAAAGTTTTACCAACTATCATTTCTCGTTGTCAAAGATTTGATTTCACAAAAGTAGATAATAAGAGCTTAGTTGAAAGATTAGAAGAAGTACTAAAAATTGAAAATATTACTTATCAACCAGGATTAGCAGAGGAAGTAGCTATCTTAGCTGATGGAGGTATGCGAGATGCCTTAAGCATTTTAGACCAACTTTTAGCTTTTTCTGAAGGTGAGATAACAATTAAAAACTTAAACCAAGTTTATGGGTTACTATCAACAGCGGAAAAAATACAACTAATTAAAGATATCACTTTAAAAAACAACAAAGCAGTCTTAGATATTCTTGAAAAGATTGATTTATTAGGAATTGATGTTAAAAGACTAACGTTGGATTTGGCTGATATTTTAAAAGAAACAATAATATTTCAGTTAACTACAGAAAGAAACCTTCTAAATAAAATAACTGAAAATCAAGCTATGGAACTATTAGAAACTTCCAATAAAGATAAATTACTTGCAATGATTGACATTCTACTAGAAGCTAGTGAAAAATATCGTAACGTAAATAATGCAAATATTTACTTTCAAACTTGCTTATTAAAAATGTTATCTGTAGATAGTGATCAAGAAAAGCATATTGCCATCACAAAACAAGTAGAAGAAAAGCCACAAGCTAGTGAAAAGCTTAATCAAGAAATTGTGGAAAAAGTAATTGAAAAAGTTGTTAGTTCAACAATTGAAGTGGATGAAAACTTATTACAATTATTAGTAAGAGCATCTAAAGAAAAAAGAGGTCAATTAAACAATAATTGGACAGTAGTAGAAAGTTGTTGTCATGACTTAGAATACGCAAGGGTGGCAAATGCCTTAGTACAAAGTAAACCATTTGCGGTAGGTGAAGATTTTGTCATCGTTACAGGTTTAAATAGAGAAATAGTAGACCAAATAAATCAAGAAATTAATGAAGAATTAAATATTAAGTTTATGTCTAAAGTAACTGGCAGTAATAAAAAAGTGTTTGCGATTACTAAAGAACATTCTACAAAGCTATTAGAAGAATTTAAAACTCGTGGTTCACAAATCAAACCAGCACAACTAATATGTTTTGAAAAGAAAAATGAAGAAAAAGAAGATGAAACATCTTCACTTACAGATTTATTCGGAGATATCGAGGTCCACAATGTATCCTAAGAGTTTTCAAAATTTAATAGAGTCATTAAGAAAGTTACCACAAGTTGGTGCAAAGGCAGCAGAAAGATATGCTTACAGTATCTTTGAAATGAGTGATTTAGAAGCACAAACAATTATTGACAGCATTGCGGAAGTTAAAAAGAATGTTAAAGAATGTTTGATATGCCATTATCTTACTGATAATGATAAATGTGATATTTGTCTTGATCAGAGTAAAGATGATAGCATAATCTGTGTTGTTAATTCTAGTAAAGATGTAATCGCAATGGAAAAGACTGGACAGTTCAATGGAAGGTACCATGTTCTAACCGGTGAAATTTCGCCAAAAAAAGGAATCATGCCACAGGACTTAACTATTGATAGTTTAATTAGTAGAATAACTCCGAATATAAAAGAAATAATCCTTGCGACAAATACCACTGTTGAAGGAGAAACTACCGCGATGTATTTAAAAAAGGTTCTAGCAAACAAGGATTGCATAGTCACAAGACTTGCCTTTGGAATACCGGTAGGAGGACAATTAGATTACGCAGATGAATTAACCCTATCAAAAGCTATAGAAAAAAGAACTAACTATTAGTGAAAACTAATAGTTTTTTATTTACTCTTGCAAATAGATTATTAAGAGTATATAATGTATATATTATATATATACACTTAGGAGACAACATGGAAATAATTATCTCAAACAATGTAGATATCCCAATCTATCAACAAGTTTATAATCAAATAAAATCTGCAATAATTAACAACCAACTACAAGAAAATGAGTTATTACCATCAATAAGAAACCTTGCGAAAGATCTAAAGATTAGTGTGATAACAACAAGAAGAGCTTATGAGGAACTTGAAAGAGATGGATATATTTACACAAGCATAGGCAAAGGATCTTTTGTAAAATCTTTAAACAAAGAATTAATTAGAGAAAATGGACTAAAAGAAATTGAATCTCATCTTCAAAAGATCACTGAGATTGCAAAACTAAGCCAAATAACTAAAGCTGAAATAATTGCGATAACTGAAATCATAATGGAGGAAAAATAAATGAATGCTATAGAGATCAAAAACCTTACAAAAGAATATCAAAATTTTAAACTTGATAATATTTCATTCGATGTTCCAAAAGGCACAATAGTTGGATTAGTTGGAAAAAAATGGATCAGGTAAAAGTACAACAATCAACTTAATCATGAACACAATTAATAAAAACTCTGGAACAATAAAAATTCTTGAAACAAGTAACCAAGATAAAGAATTCTGTAAACTTAAAAACAAAATAGGAATTGTTTTAGATGATACATATTTCCCAGGGAAATTAAATTCAAAAGATATAGATTATATTATGAATAATATTTATAAAAATTGGAATTCAAATACCTTCTTTGATTATCTAAAAACTTTTGAAATTAATGAAAACAAAATGATTAATGAATGTTCAAAAGGCATGAAGATGAAATTATCAATAGCGGTAGCTTTATCTCATAACGCAAAGATTTTAATTCTTGATGAACCAACAAGTGGATTAGACCCTATGGCTAGAAGTGAAATGCTAAATATTTTTAATGAATTTACTAGAGATGAAGAAAATACAATTTTATTCTCCTCACACATAATTAGTGATATTGAGAAGGTGGCTGACTACATAGTATTTTTAAATGAAGGCAATCTCATTTTTAATGAAGAAAAAGATGAGATACTTAATAAATATGCCATCACAATGGTTACTGGAGAACAATTAAAAGATATTCCCGAAAGAGCAATTATTCATATAGAAAAACAAACCTATGGATATAAACTTCTAGTACTAAAACAAGAAATATCAAAGCATTTTAAATTAGAAAATTCTACACTAGAAGAAATAATTGTTCTACTAGCAAAGGAGGGAAAAAGATGAGAGGATTATTAATTAAGGATTTTTTAGTACTAAAAAAAGAGATGGGAAAATTATTAATAATATTATCGATATTTTTATTTGTTGGAGATATATTTGTTATGAGCATTCCATTTATAAGTGTTTATATTCCATTGATTGCACTAGCTTATGATGAGAAAGCTAAATGGAATACCTACTCAAAAATGTTGCCAATAAAAAGAATCGACATAAGCCTAAGTAAATATTATCTTGGATATATTTCAGTTGTTATAGTTACATTGTTTATCGCGCTATTTAAATGTTTAATGGTTCGTATTAATCCTGGATATATCACAATTACATATGAAATGTTGTTTTATATTTTAATAGGTGTACTATCATTTCAAGCGATTAATCTACCAATCTTATTCAAATTCGGTGTTGATAAGGGAAGAATATTCTTTATATTAGTAATGATGTCAGTTGGAATTTTAGGCTCTTTAATAAATCAATATCTACCTAACACAACTACAATTATCCAAATATTATCACCTCAATTATTAATAATCACCACAATAGTTATTAATGTAATATCAATAGGTATCTCTACAAAAATAAAAATCTAAATAATCTATAAAATTTCTACATAACTTGTTATCTGTCAATGTCAAGTTATTAATCCGTAAATATCTTCGCTATACAAGACAAAAATAAATATTGATATCTAGCAGAAAAACCAGGTATAATTCAGATAGTTAATACATAGATAGAAAAGAGTTTATAATGTTAAAAGAAGGATTATACGAACAGATAATAAATCGCAAAATTGCTGAAGAAATTAAAGAGAATTCAGATAATTCTTTTATAACTGAATTTATCGATCAGCGAGATTCATCAGTTATTTTATCTAATTATCTAAGGGAGTTAATCAAAACAGAGTTGGATAATGTGATTGAAAACAATGGTAATTTAAATGATCAAATTAATTTAGTAAATAATTTCATTTCTAAACTAGGAAATGATTTCTCGAAAAATCACCAACAATTAGTTGTTGATCAAAAAGCAGAACAATTATTGGCGATTATTAAAAAAGAGAACAATCATCATTTATTAGAAAGAGAAGCTGCTATAGTAAGACCCCAAACTTCAATTGCTGTTAGTTCATTATTCACCGGTGCAATATATGAACCGCAAATGTTTAATGAATTGAAAAAAGAAATAATTTCAGCTAACAAAATAGATATGCTAGTATCTTTTATCAAATGGAGTGGATTAAGATTAATTATCGATGAATTGACTCAATTCACCAACAATGGTGGAACGCTTAGAGTCATCACAACTTCTTACATGGGAGCTACTGATGTAAAAGCAATTGATAAATTATCTAAACTTAAAAATACAACAGTAAAAGTTAGTTATGATACAGAGCGTACTCGACTGCATGCAAAGGCATATATATTTTATCGTGAGACAGGATTTACAACAGCCTATGTGGGATCTTCAAATATGAGTAATGCAGCACTTTCTAGTGGTCTTGAATGGAATATCAAAGTAACACAAAAAGATCAATCGCAAACCATAGAGAAAATTAATCAAACATTTAATAGTTATTTCAAAAGTAGTGAATATGAATATTATGATGAGGGACAAAAAGAGAGATTACAAAGAGCACTTAATTCAGAAAAATACTTCAAAGAACAATCTAAAGATTTTTTATTATTTGATTTAAAACCATATTCTTATCAGCAAGAAATTTTAGATAATTTAGCAGCTGAAAGAGAAATTAGAGGACGTTACAAAAATTTAGTAGTAGCTGCAACTGGCACTGGAAAAACAGTAATCTCAGCTTTTGATTATAAGAATTTTACTAATTTAAACAAAGGATCAAGATTACTTTTCGTTGCTCACCGCGAAGAAATTCTTAAGCAAAGTATTTACACCTTTAGACATGTTTTAAAAGATTCGAATTTTGGAGATTTATTTGTAGGTAGTTATCATCCTGACCAAATTGAACATCTATTCATATCAATTCAAACATTCAATTCTCAAGATTTTACTAACAAAACATCAAAAGATTTTTATGATTACATTATTGTTGATGAGTTTCACCATGCATCTGCTCCATCCTATCAAAAACTATTAAATTATTACAAACCTAAAATATTATTAGGACTAACTGCAACCCCTGAACGTTCAGATAATGAGAACATTCTAAAATATTTTGATAATAGGATAGCGGCAGAAATCAGATTACCTGAAGCTATCAATAGAAAACTACTTTCAACATTCCAGTATTTTGGTGTAAGTGACGATGTAGATTTATCTACACTGAGATGGACAAGGGGAGGTTATGATAAAACAGAACTTTCCAATATTTATACAAGTGGGGGAATAGCTCATCAAAGAGCTATTCAAATCGCTAATCTAACAAATAAATATGTTACTGACATTAATAAAGTTATTGGTCTTGGTTTTTGTGTATCGGTAGAACACGCAGAATTCATGACTAGAATGTTTAATGAATTTGGAATAAGTAGTATAAGCTTAACTGGTAAAAGTACAAGTCAAGAAAGAACAACTGCAAAATCGAAACTATTAAATGGAGAGGTTAAATTTATCTTTGTAGTAGATATCTATAATGAAGGTGTTGATATCCCAGAAATTAATACAATTTTATTTTTAAGACCTACTGAAAGTTTAACTATCTTTATCCAACAACTAGGACGCGGATTAAGAATTTCAGAAAACAAAGAATGTCTGACAGTTTTGGATTTTGTTGGACAGTCAAACAGAAGTTATAACTTCGAAGAAAAATTTAAGGCCTTATTGTTTAATGATAGTCCTAATATCAGTAAAGAAGTTAGTGAAGGTTTTACAAGTCTTCCAAAAGGTTGTTATATTCAATTAGAAAAGAAAGCAAGGCAATATATTTTAGATAATATTGACTCTTCTTTTAGATTAAAAAATAGTATAATTTTAAAGATTAAAAACTTTGAAGAAGAAACTGGAAAAAGACTATCATTGGAAAATTTCATCGATCACTATCATTTAGATATTAGAACAATTTATTCTAAATACAGTTTTTCTAGATTGTCAGTTATTGCAGATTGTGCAAATGATTTTGATGAAGAATTGGAAGAAGTAATAACAAAATCATTTTCAAAATTCTGTATGATTAATTCACGAAGATTCATTAAATTTATTAATGAAATTCTAACAACTAATAAAACTGAATTCGATGAAATTGAAGAGAGAATGTTAGAAATGTTCCACATAACAATATTTATTAAACCTTATAAAGAATGTGGTTGTGTGAGTTTGTTAGAAAGTTTGAATAAAGTGAAATTGAATCCGATAATGTGCGAAGAGATATTGAGCATCGTTAATTATAATTATCAACATATCGATTTTGTAGATGAAAATATAGACTTAGGATTCCTGTGTCCACTAGATCTACATTGCAACTATACTCGTGACCAAATTTTAGTCGCAATGGACTATTTGAATCCCTCAACTGTAAGAGAAGGTGTGAAATATCTAAAAGATAAAAATATTGATATATTTTTCATAACTTTAAATAAAGACGATAAAGATTATTCACCAACTACTTTGTATAATGACTATTCAATTAATGATGTTTTATTCCATTGGCAAAGTCAAAGTACAACTTCAGATACTTCAGTTACAGGTAGAAGATATATTAATCATCATGAGTCAAATACTAAGATTTTATTATTTGTTAGAGAATTTAAAAATGATCGAATATTAAAAAGCGCAGCAGTTTATACTTATTTAGGTGAAGCAAATTATGTTTCACATGAAGGTAGCAGACCAATGAATATAACCTGGGAATTAAATAAGAAAATCCCTGCAAAATACTTAAAGAAAACTAATAAATTAATTATCACTTAACTCAAACAAATTATAGTAATAAAATTTTAAATCTTTGATAGAATAATAGAGAAATAAGAGGTATGTTATGATAGGAATAATTGGTGCATTGAGTGAAGAAGTAACAAAGTTAAGAAATGAATTAACGGATGTAAAAGTAGAAACTATTAGTGGTATGGATTTTTATCAAGGTAAAATTAATGAAAAAGAAGTAGTGATTGTAAAATGTGGGGTTGGTAAAGTGTTTGCGGCAATGTGCACTCAAACAATGATATTAAAATATAATCCTGAATTAATTATTAATATTGGGGTAAGTGGTTCATTGAGTAAAGGTTTGAATGTTTTTGATTTAGTAATCGGTGAGAGTGCTGTTCAATATGACATGGATACTAGTGGTGCAGGAGATCCTATCGGAATGATATCAGGGATTGAAATGATTTATTTTCCAACTGATAAAGAAACAAATCTTAAATTGGAAGAATCAATTAAAAAAGTAGGCATCAATTATAAAGTTGGGGTTGTTGGTACTGGGGATTTATTTGTGAGTTCTTCTGAAAAAAAAGATTTCATTGTTAATAACTTTGGGGCAATAACTTGTGAAATGGAAGGTGCTGCCATTGCTCATGTTTGCTATGTAAATAACACAAAGTTTTCAGTTTTAAGAAGTATATCTGATGGAGCTGATGAAACAGCTGACTTTGATTATCCAAGTTTTTTAGAAAAAGCTGCAGATAATAATTATCATGTGATGTTAGAGTTTTTAAAATAATTAATATCTACTATTTGATGTGTTTTTTATGATTTAAAAAATTTTCTAGGAAACAAAATTATATAGAAATAAAATGTAAAATAATGTATAAAGCAATTTATATTGATTAAAAAAAGAAAACTCAAATAAAGTTTTGAATAGAATAATGTAATAAAACAATGGAGATATAACTCCATTGTTTTTGTTAACTTAATGATAGTCATCTTGAAAATATGATACAATTAGAATGCTATTATGCGAGGGAGAGAATTATGAAAACAACTAAATTATTAGTCATTTTATTATCATCATTATTCATCTTATCAGGGTGTGGTACAGGCCCAACCGATCAAGAAATAATTATTATTGGATCTATTAAATCTGAAGTACAAGGAATTGCATCAGATGAATATTTGGAAGTTGCACAGTATACTGTCGAAGAAGCAAAAGCAGAACATGAAGCAGTTTTAAGTGGTTTAGCACAATATACTCAAATAATTTATTCTATTTCTGAAGATGTTGACGAAGAATATACAGAACAATTAATGCCAATCTTCCATGAATTTTTAAAGGAATTTGAGTTTGAGGTAGTTAATTCTGAAACAAATGGTGTAAACCTTACAATCACAATTGAATACCAACCTTTTGCGATTGGTGATGTATTAGATCCTGTCGCGATTCCGTTCTATGACCAAGTTCCAGATATCGGAGATTTAACTTATGAAGAATATGGAGCGCAACAAGATGCCATTTTATTTCCACAATTAATTGAAGCTTTAGAAGGATATGCTGAAAACATTAAGTTAAGTGAAAAAATGACTTCCGAAATAACTGTAACAGTTGTTGATAACCAATGGCAATTAAATGATAGTTACTATGACGAATTTTTCATTAGTTTATTGGATTTAAACTTAGAATAATAAATAGAAGTTATCCTATTTTGTAGCTCGTTGAAATTTTGATGTAGTATTTTCTTGATAGTTAATATTATTTTCCTGAAGAATAGATTTTAAGATAGAGAGTCCATCGTGACTCTCTTTTTCTTCATATTCAACTTCGTAATCAATCTGATTATTGTAGTGATTCTCATCTAGACATAATTCACCCTTAGGTAGATTAATCAATCTTCTTATAGTAGTGAGGTTTGCTGTTTCAGTGAATGGAGGAATGATGTTATAAGTAGCAAGCACTTCAAGAAGGTCTAAATCTAACAAGTCATCAGTGTTTTTTTCATATTCAAATAGTTTTCCATCTCTTTTAATTTTGAAAGTAATTGTTGAATCATTATTAATTTTTCTTATTCTTAATACTGCTTTATTTGTTGTGATCATATTTTTTTGGTCAATAAAATAGATGTTCTTTTGAGTGATTTCTTGGTACTCATACTTATAAAATTCTAGAAGTTTTTGGTAATGTTTTTTTGTTAATAAACACTTGTGTTCAGTTTCGATTGATTTGTTCATATTAGTCATCCCTTAATTATTATGTTACAATTATTGATATTAAAAAGAAAGGTCTTTATGAACTATTGTTGCTATCGAAAACAAGATGATATTTCCAAACAACTTCAAGATTTAATTGTTAATACTTTAAATTCTCGTGGTTGGATATATGATGATACCAATCCAGTAATCGTTATCACTATTGGCGGTGATGGAACTGTTTTATCTGCAGTATCTAAGTATATTGATCGATTAGATAAGGTTGTCTTTGTTGGTATTCATACAGGAAGCCTTGGATTTTTTAATGATTTTATGACTAAAGAAGTATTGGAGTTTGTAAACTTGTTGTTAACTAAAACTCCGGTTGTCGAACAAAAGAGGATGGTAATGGCTGAATATAACGGCCGAAACTTTTATGCTCTTAATGAGATAAGGATTGAAAATAACACTCGCACTCAAACTTTGAATGTAGAAATTGATAATCAACAATTTGAAGTATTTAGAGGTTCTGGTTTATGTCTTTCTACTCAAGCTGGATCAACAGGTTATAATCGTTCTGTTAATGGAGCGATTCTTGATACCAACTTACAATTATTACAGTTGAGTGAAATTGTGCCGATTCGTAATATGCATTATCGTACTATTGGAACTTCTTTTGTTTTAAACCCTGATAGGGTTGTTAGAATAAGTTCTGATGATTTTTCGGATTGCGTTTTAGCTTTTGACCATCTCTATGTTAAAATACAAGATGGTAATATGATTACTTGTAAATTAGCTGATAAGTGGGTGAATTTTGCGCACTATAAGGATATAAGTTATTTTACTAGATTAAAAACATTGTTTTAGGAGTGAAGTATGAGAAAATGGAATCATTTTTTTGATATGATGAGCTTTCCAATAAAAGTTTTATTTGTGGCTTTTATTATGTTGGGCGTTGGTTCTTTGCCAACTAATCAAATTGTATCGTTGTATCTAGATGTTAATAATGAAGCATTGATGGAATTTTTTAATATTATTCGTTACTTTGGAGTGTTTATAATAAACAACATTCCTTTAGTAGTTATTATTTGTATGGTTGGAAGGAAGAGAGATAGTTTAACTCCGGTATTCTCAGCTGTATTAGGTTTTGTTATGTTTATGGTGGTTTGTGCATTTTTATCACCAACAGAATTTGGAGCACAATACTATTCAACAATTCTTGGGATAAATATTAATTCAGGAGATTATGGCGGAATTACTGATCAAATGTTATTACCATTTCAAACTGGGTTAATAGGTGCAGTCTTTGTGGTGTGGACTACAAGAATAGCTTTTAGAATAACTAGAGATCATAACAATAATAGTTTCTTAGGATTTATTGACCAAGATACTTACTGCATCATCATTACTGTAATTGGGTGTTTTATAAGTGGAATACTAGTTTCTTTATTATGGCCATTTGTTATTTCTTTGATCGAGTCAATTATGTTATTTATTTCTCAGGATATAACTAATCCTTTAAATTTATTTATTTACGGAGTCTTTGACCGAGTAATGAGTATTACTGGTTTAAGTAATGTTTCAAATTATGCCTTTTGGTTTGACACGTTTGGTGGTTCCTGGATGGATCCTAATGGCATTAATTATGTAGGTGATATTAACGTATGGACTGCTCAACAAAATAACTTAATTGTAAGTGCTGGAGCCGGTCGTTTAATTACTCCGTATTATTTACTAAATATGTTTGCAGTTCCAGCAGTTATGTTTGTAGCTTGGAATTGTTCAACTTTCAAACGTGAGAGAATGAGATATCTAAGCTTTTTAGTATTAGGTTCAATAGTTTCAATTCTATTTGGAACTTTACTGCCGTTTGAATTATTTCTATTATTTACAGCACCTGTTTTATTATTGGTGCATTTAATTGTGACAGGATTACTATTTGGTTTATTACAAGTTTTAGGCATCTTTATTGGATATAACTTTACCGGATCATATATGTACGCAAATCCAGGAGGGTTTATTGATTTATTCCCTTATTTTAACGATACATTTACCAGAAGTAATTTTTATATGTTATTAATTATCGGGGCTGTAGTCTTTGTTTTTTATGCCTTAGTTGCCCATTTATACTATAATTATCTATCTTTTGGAATTATGAATTCTGGAAATAATAAAGTTATCGATCGTTTGGTGTTGAGTATTGGTGGACTTGGGAATCTAAGAAATATTCAAGCTTCATATGATAAGGTAACGGTAACCGTTATCAATCCAAACATTGTAGATTTAAAACCACTAATGGATAGTGGAGTAAGAAAATTCAGTGAAAACAAAGAAGGGTATCACATTTATTTTGGAAGTGATAGTGTAATGATTAGAAAAGAAGTTTTAAGAAGATTAAGGGGACAATCTAAATAAATGGAAAGAGTTGTAGTTATTGTTGGACCAACAGCTACTGGAAAAAGTGATTTAGCAGTTAAACTTGCAAAAGAACATAATGGAATAATTATTAGTGGAGATAGTGTTCAAGTATATAAAGAATTAAATATCGGTTCAGCTAAAGTAACTAAAGAAGAAATGAATGGTGTTGAACATCATCTGATAGATATTGTTAATTACCAAGATAATTATAGTGTCTATAACTTTCAAAAAATGGCACGCAAAATTATTTCTGAAGCTAATAAAAATAATCAGTTACCAATAGTTGTGGGAGGAACAGGGCTTTATATTAAAGCTTTAATTTATGACTATGACTTTAAAGAATGCACTATTGAAAAACAAGAATTTCTAGAATTTTCTAACCAAGAGTTATGGGACAAGTTAAACAACTTAGACCCTTTAGCTGCAGAAAAAATCCATCTTAATAATCGACAGAGATTGGTTAGTAATCTCAATCTCATTGAGTCACTTGGACAAACAAAAAGTGAACACTTAAGTAAGCAAGAAAAGAAACCAATTTATGATTGCTTGTTAATTGGTTTAACTTTAGATCGTGAAAAGTTGTACCAAAGAATTAATGCTCGAGTAGATAAAATGTTTAAAAGTGGACTAATTGAAGAAATAAATAATTTAGTTACTAAAGAATCTGACTTTGATTACCAATCATTACAAGCGATAGGATATAAAGAATTTCGTGATCTCTTTAATCAAAAATGTCAACTAAATGATGTTTTAGATAACATTAAAAGAAACACAAGAAGATTCGCGAAACGACAATATACTTGGTTTAATAATCAAATGGATATTACTTGGTTCGATATTGAAGATTCAGATAATAAAGAAAAAATTAACCAATTAATAAATACTTGGAAAAATAAATAGGATTTTTAACAAATCATCTCTATTAATAAGTGAGGTGATTTTTTTGTTAGAACTAAATAAAGTAACGAAATATTATGGTAAAAACTTAGGAGTTAAAAATGTTAATTTCAAATTAGAAGATGGTCAGAGTATCGCATTGCTAGGGGTTAATGGTAGTGGCAAGACGACAACTTTTAGAATGATTTTAAGTCTATTAGAACCAAGTAGTGGTTCAATAACTTATAATTATCGTGAACTATCTGAATTTGACAAGAACATTTGTGGTTATTTACCAGAAGAAAGAAGTTTGTACAAAGATCTAACAGTTGATAAACAACTGAGGTTTTTAGGTAATCTTCACAAAATGCCAAAAATGGAAATTGAATGGAGAATAGAAGAATGCTTAGAAGAATTAAACATAACTCAATATCGATATCGAAAAATTCAAGAGTTATCCAAAGGTAATCAACAAAAGATTCAATTAATAGCCGCAATTCTTCATCAGCCAAAAATCTTAATTTTAGATGAACCCTTTACAGGACTTGATGTTGAGAATGTAAGTTTATTTTTAAAAGTTATTACTAAACTAAAAGAGTCAGGAACCATTATTTTATTCTCATCACATCAGTTAGCTTATTGTGAAGAAATATGTGATAAACTTATTTTTTTAAAACAAGGAGTTGTTAAAGTTCAAGGTACAATCAAAGAATTAAAAGATAATTATCCTGGAATGTACTTAAGTTATTGTAACTCTGAGAAAAGGGCTCTTAGTGAAAATGAGAACATTAAATTGATTAAAAAAGCAGAGGATTCATTTCAGTATTTCATTAAAGATAAAAGTGTGATTAATGAGATTGCGAGAATAGTTTTGTCTCTTCCTTCAACATATCAATTGAAAATGGAACAAGTCCACATCAGTGACTTAATTAGCCTATGAAAGAACTTATTCAATTTTCAATTTCTCGGAGATTCTTTAATAAGGCTAATCTTGCATTTACTGGGTTATTATTGATGGTTAGTATAATTGCCTTTAATTTAGATCGAATAATGATGATTATTCAACCAAATTTTAATGATCCGATATATATCAGTACTTCTAATGAACAAATTAATTCATATTTAGTAGAAAGTAAATTAGATATTAGAATAATTGAAGATGCAGATATCAAGTTAACGATTGAAGATAATAATTATCTAATTAGTTCAAAATATGCATTAAGCCCTTATGATACAAACCTAATTATCGAATTGCTAGACGGCTTTCATTATAAACGAGTGATGGATCAAAGTGTCGTTAAATCAATAAGTTCACTAACTCCAAATATTGAGTTTGAATTAGAGAATAAAGTAGAAACAAATAATAATACAGCTTTCGCTTTTATGTTAGTAACCGCTATATATTTTATGATGATTAGTTTTTCCTCAATGTCTGCCAATGAAATAGTTTATGAGAAAACTACTAAATTATTAGAAATTATCTTAACAAGCATTCCTCCTTCAGAACACTTTTATGGAAAGATGATTTCTGGTTGGCTGAATATCATTATACAAACACTAACTTCGGGATTAGTAGTGGCAGTTGTCTTTATCTTTAGGTTCTTAGATGATCGAGGTAAACCACTATGTCTTGCTTTACAAAAGTTAGGATTAGTTGATAGTAACTTTAATAGCTTTAGTGATGTTAAACAATTTATTAATTTTGATTTAGATTTTATAGCTCAAATGATGGCAATATCAATTATCTTGATGATTGGAATAGTAAGTGTCCAAGTTATTATGGTCAGTGTTTCTTCTTTTGTTAGTAATATCGAAGAATCAAGTAATATTCAAAGCCCAATGTACATAATCTTTATGGGTTTATATTATTTCTCTTTATCATTTAGTTCTCCGGCACAACTAGATAGCGCAATGGGTGTTATTTGCTCACATCTTCCAATAACTTCAATGTTATTTATGCCTTATCGAATGATGTTGACTGACATTAATTCTCTAGAAATACTTCTTTGTATAGCTGTTAATCTAGGATTCTTAGCCACCGCCTTACTTATAGGTATAAATCTCTATAAAAAAGGAATAATTTATCAAGATAGTGGTAAAAAGAAATTTGGATTGCCTAAATTAGATTTTAATACTAAACGAGTTAAAATAAAACAATGGTATGAAAAATGAATAATTGTATGTTTTATTTATTAAAAAAATAGTGATATAATCTTAGTAAAGTAAGGAGATACACATTATGGAAATGATTATTGTATTAGCGGTCGTTGCAGCCGTAATATTATGGTTTATTGCAACTTATAACGGTTTTATTACTTTAAAAAATAAAATCGAAGAAAGCTTTGCAACTATGGATGTCTATCTTAAAAAGAGATATGACTTAATTCCAAACTTAGTTGAAACAGTAAAAGGGTATGCTGGACACGAGAAGGAAACTTTAAGTGCAGTAATTGCTGCTAGAAATCAAGCAGTTAGTGGAAACACTATTGATGAGAAAATTGCAGCTGAAAAAGGCTTGAGTGGAGCTTTAGGTCGCTTATTTGCGTTAACTGAAAGTTATCCAGATCTTAAAGCAAATACAAACTTCATGGACCTTCAAGGACAATTAAAAGTTATGGAAGATGAAATTGCGAATTCAAGAAAATACTATAATGCTGTTGTAAAACAATTTAATACTATGGTTGAGAGTATTCCTAGCAATATAGTTGCAATGATTGCAAAATTTACTAAAAGACCAATGTTTGAAATCGAAGATGAAAACGAAAGAAATAACGTTAAAGTTAGCTTCTAGTCGATGAAAAAATTACTTTCTGGTTTAATAGTATTTTGCTTTCTATTCATTGGTTCTTTCGCAAATGTTAGTGCACTTGATGAAGGATTTGTAATTACAGACTATGATATTGTAATTGATGTTAACGAAGATGGTACATATGATATTGATGAAGTTATCACTGTTTTCTTCAATGACTCACGCCATGGTATCTATCGTGATATCCCAATAAAATATTATATGGATTGGACTATCGATGGAGAAACATATTATCGAAACTATACATTCCCAATTACAGATATTAAATCTAGTGAAGAGTACGTTGGTGAAGATTATGGACATTCTTACCGTTTGCGTATAGGAGATCCAGATCGTTATGTTAATGGTGAAAAAACATATGTTATTAATTACACAATGCATACAAAAGAATTAGAACTAAATGGTTTTGAGGCATTCTATTTAAATGTTATTGGCGATCAATGGGATACATATATTCAATCAGCTAATATAACAATTAATTTCCCAAAACCGATTGATTATGACAAGATGCAAGTTTATGTAGGGGAAAGTGGCGAAAGAACTTCGGAAGGAATTGCTTGCCAATACAACGGAAATGCTAATCAAGTTGTTTGTGAAACAACCGAAGAATTAGAACCATACTCTGCAATCACTATCTTCCAAGAATTGGGTGGTGGAGGAGTTAGCTACTTTACGTTTGCTGATTACACTAATTATTATTACTTAATCATTGGTTTATCAGGTTTGGTGCTCCTAATTGTTGTGTTCCTATTTTTCAAATTTGGTAAAGACGAAAAAATCATTGTTCCTGTGGAATTTAACGTTCCTGCGGGTTTAGATGCTGCAAGTATGGGTTATGTAATCAATACCAATGCAGATTCTAGAGACTTTGTAGCATTAATGATTGAATGGGCAAAAGATGGCTTAATAATTATTGATGATACAAATGATGATCTTAAACTTATCAAAGTAAAGGATATTTCTCCATCAGCTCCAAAGTATCAAACTACCATCTTCTATGGCTTATTTGATGGTCGCGATGAAGTAACTACCGAGCAATTAAAAGGAACATTTTCATCAGAAATTACTAAAGCAAGAACAGAAATAAGTCAGTATTTTGATACAAAGCAAAAAAGATTATTTTCAAAAAATTCTTCAGGTGCACAATTTATTACATTTTTCTTAAGTGCACTTCCAATCACAATATTGATATTGATCGGTGGTAGTATTTACTATCGACAATTCTATTTTGAATTTATTGCTGTTATATTTATAGCGGTGCCAATATTAGTTTTAGGATTAATACTAATTTACATTGAAAAAAATTGGGTTGTAGAAAAAACCTTCAAAAAAATATTGCCAATTGTGGCTGCTATAGGAATTATAATATTGAATTATTCCTTCGGATCAGGATTAATTAGTTCTTATGAAATACCTGAACTGGTTTACACTGCAGTCTATATAATTACATTGATAATAATTGGAATTGCTCCATTTATGACAAAAAGAACTCAATATGGTATGAAAGTTTATGCACATTGTTTAGGACTTAGAGATTTTATCAAACTAGCAGAAGCTGATCGCATTAAAGTTTTAGCGGCTGAAAATCCTAAATTATTCTACGATGTATTGCCTTATGCATATGCATTTAATCTAACTGATATCTGGGAAAAAGCATTCAAAGATATTGATATACCTGAAACAGAAGGATTCCGTACAAGTGGTTCATTGTTACCTTATATGATGTTAAGTTCAATGAATAGATCGTTAAATAGTTTGCAAGCTGCATCTGCTTATAAACCACCTAGTTCATCAAGTGGCGGCGGATTTGGCGGCGGCGGAGGTTTCTCTGGCGGCGGATTTGGCGGCGGCGGCGGCGGAAGCTGGTAAAAACATTTTAAGGTTATCTAAACATAGATAACCTTTTTATATACAATTTGACAGTTGTGCATAATTAATGATAATCTAATGTAAACAAATAATTTCAATATTGTCTAACATTTAGGGAAAGAATATTTCTTAAAAAAATTAAACGTTAGTATTTGTAAGTTTATTTGTTTTAGAATTCAAACTTATATAAAGGGGTTAATAATGGACAAAGTTAGTGAGAAAAACAAAAAGAGCTATTGGGTTAAAGTGGTAATAGCAGCAATAGTAGGCGGGATAATTGGTTCCTTTGTCTATACTTTTATTGGAATTGATGGGTTTGATATAAAGTGTGAACCTGATTTAATATACGCTTGGATTAGTTTTACTTTAATGATAGTTATTATAATTGCATTAATAACTAGTTATCTATATTATTTAAAATTGAAAAAATACGTTAATGAAGAAGGGGAGTATTCTCAATTAATTACAGTTTTAATTGATAAAGCATCTTGTCCCATAGTTTATGTAAATATATTATTCTTTTTAGCGCTAGGGTTAATGCTTTATGCTATAAAAAATATTTATTCTAATGTCTATATATCAACAATTATGATTTCTGTGATGATGTTATCATATTTCGTTTCAATGAATTTGAAACAAAAAATAATCAAAGTTTCAAAAGGGGTATTTTTTACAAAAGATTTTGATTTATATGATGAAGAAGAAATTAAAGACTTAATAGAAAAGGTAAGTAAAGAGAAAAAAGAAGAAATGTATGAGGCCACTTTTAAAGCATTTAATACAATGAACAAAATTTTCTCATTTGTGACCATTTTATTGTCGATTTTAACATTAGCATTTGGATTAAATCCCACTTATTTAATTACTTGGGGAACGGCGAACTTAATATATACTACAGTTGCTATTTATCATACACACATAGAAGAATATAAAACAAAAGGAGCATAGGCTCCTTTTTATTTAAAAAACTTAAATGAGTTAACTCTTTTAATTTTTTTCAACGCCTCATAATTTTTCTTGAGAAGTTGTTCATATTTACTATTATCGTTAGGGGTGTAAAACTCTACATCTTTGAGTTGATCGGGTAAATATTGTATTTTATGCCAAATATCATCTCTTCCATAATCATATTTTTCTGCATCAGTTAGACTAGTGGGAGTTAGTTTTAAATAAGTGGGCATTTGGAATGCCTGTCTTTGAATTTGATTAATCACTCTATCGATTGCTACTTCTGCAGTTTTTGATTTAGGTGACAAGGCTAATTCAATAACAATATTCGCATAAATGATTCTTGATTCTGGGAATCCTACAATTCTTGAAGCTTCAATTGCATTGATGGTTTTTTGAACAATTGCACCATTTGCTAACCCAACATCTTCATAAGCAGTAACTAACAATCTGCGTTCTAATGCTGGAATATCATTGATACTAATCAGTAGTCCTAGATAGTAAAGAGCAGCTTGAACGTCACTACCTCTTATTGATTTTTGAAAAGCACTCATTAAGTCATAAATTCCATCACCATTCTTATCACTAATTATAGAAGAGCTTGAAATATTTTTTATTAAATCTTCCTTTTTAATGATATTATCATGACTCATTAAAGTACCCATCTCTAAAAAATTTAGAGCTAATCTTAAATCACCATTTGATTTAGAAGCGATAAATTCAAGAGTCAAATCATCTACCTGGTATTCATTATTTAATCCATCGGAATTACTGACAGCATTTTTTAAAAAACTAACAATAGTTTGATTATCTAAACTTTTTACTTCTAAAAGTAAGCAACGAGACCTTAAAGCTGGGTTGATCGCAAAATATGGATTTGCAGTAGTTAATCCAATTAAGATAATTTTCCCATCTTCAACATAAGATAAAAACAAATCTTGTTTATCTTTGTTTAAGCGATGAATTTCATCTACAATCACAATCTTACCGTGGTGATAACTAGACTCTTCAAAAATTAAATCCAATTCTTTTTTATTGGTTGTTGTTGCGTTGATTATGCGATAAGGTTGTTCTAATTCATTAACTAGACATGTTGCAATTGTAGTTTTACCAGTCCCACACGGGCCATAAATTATTGACGAAAAAATCTGTTTCTTTTTAATAATATTTTGAAGAATCGGTTGAAGATGGTCTTGACCCACAACTTGATCGATTCTTGTTGGGCGCATTTTAGTTGCAAGAGTATTTTTCATAATATCTTAATTATACAACAAACTTATGGTAAAATGTGCTTATGAAAATTGTAATTCAAAGAGTGACTTATGCCGATGTTAAGGTGGAAAATAAGATTGTTGGATCAATTGATCAAGGGTTTTTAGTGCTTGTTGGATTTGGGTTAGCTGATGATTTACCAACAATTAAAAAACTAGCAAAGAAGACTGTGGATTTAAGAGTTTTCGAGGATGAAAATGGTAAAATGAATCTTAGTTTAAAAGATGTAAATGGAAAAATATTATCAATCTCACAATTTACTTTATATGGAGATGTAACTACAGGACGTAGACCCTCATTTACTAAAAGCGCTAAAAGCGAGCAAGCTAGGGAGTTATATAACTTCTTTAATCAAGAATTAGAAGAGTTAGGCATAATTGTGGAAAAAGGAATTTTTCAAGCTGAAATGAAAGTCTCATTAACAAATGATGGACCTGTGACAATTATTATAGATAGTGAGGATTTCTAGATGGGCAAAATATTATATGGAGATGTTATTGCGAATGAAGTTAAAGATTGTTTGAAGGTTGAAAATCAAAACCTAAATCCAAGTCTAGCAATTGTGATTGTTGGTGAAGACTATGGCTCTTTAAGATATGTAAATTCTATAGTTAAAAATAGTGAACAAACTAAAATTAAAGTAATGGTTAAAAAATATAAAGATGATATAACCCAAGAAGAACTATTAAGAGAAATTAAGAAACTAAATAAAGATATATCTATTGATGGAATCTTAGTTCAAATGCCATTGCCTAGAGATTTGAATAGTGAGGAAATTATCCAAGCGATTGATTACCACAAAGATGTTGAAGGAATTCATCCAACTAATTTAGGACTACTATTTTCTAATCAACAAACAGTAGCTCCCTGCACTGCTAAGAGTGTCATTAGAATTTTAGATTACTATGATATATCGATAGCTGGGAAATCTATCACGATTATTGGAAGGTCAATTTCTGTAGGCAAGCCACTTGCGATGATGCTAACTAACATGAATGCAACTGTTACTTTATGCCATTCTAAAACCATTAATCTTAAAGAAATCACAAAGAATACTGATATAATAATAGTAGCTATTGGAAAAAGTGAGTTTCTTGACTTAAATTATATAAATAAAGATAGTATAGTAATAGATGTAGGAATTAATTTTAAAGATGATAAAATGTGTGGAGATGCAGATTTTAATAATCTTAAAGATAGAGTTCAAGCGATAACTCCGGTACCTAAAGGAGTTGGGTCATTAACCATTGCGATGTTAATGGAGAACTTAAAGCAATTAGTAAAGAATAACAGAGGTTAAAATGGAATATAGTTTACACGATATTGTGATGATGAAAAAACAACACCCTTGTAAGAAATCTGAATTATGGGAAATTGTTAGAGTTGGTGTTGACATTAAGATAAAATGTTTGGGTTGTAATAACATAATAATGATGGAACGACCAGACTTTGAGAAAAAAATGAAAAAGATTGTGAAGAGGAATATAGATGAATAGTATAAACATGTTGATGGTAGTGGCACTGCCTGCAATCATTACCTTAATTCTTACTCCCTTGATACTAAAGATGGCGATAAAACTTAATCTTTATACTCAAACAAACGAGCGCACAGTACATAGTCGCAAGATTCCACAACTTGGTGGAATTGCGATATTTTTAGCATTCTCTCTAAGTTTATTTATCTTCTTTGAGCCAGATATAACTACAATCGCCTTATATGTTGGATCATTTTTAATTTTCATCACTGGACTATATGATGATGTTCATGATATGAAAGCTATTATCAAACTTGGGATGCAGATCTTAGCTGCAATCACTGTTATAACTTTTGGAGATATCAGCATTGATGTAATTAACCTTCCATTTGATGTAACAATCCATAATACTTGGATATTAAATTTTGTAACTTTCTGTTGGATTATTGGCGTTACTAATGCGATTAACTTAATTGATGGGTTAGACGGATTAGCTTCAGGAATATCATTGATTGTTTTGGTTACCCTGGTAATAGTGGCTTTATCTTTGGGAAAATTTGGAGCTGTAACTCTAATGCTTATTATTATTGGAACCTTAATCGGATTTATTCCATTTAATTTCTATCCGGCTAAAATGTTTCTAGGTGACTGTGGAGCACAATTTTTAGGTTTTATATTAAGTTGCATCACAATTGTTAGTTTTAAAAGTACAACATTGATTACTTTTCTAGTTCCATTTGTAGTTTTATTTATTCCACTTATGGATACAATTCTGGCAATAGTTCGCCGAGCTTTAAGTGGTAAGAAAATCACAGATGCAGATAAATCTCATTTACATCACATTTTAATGTTTAATCTGAAACTAGGACATCGTCGGACAGTAATTATTCTTTATATTATCAGCGCTACTTTTGGTGTGGCAGCAATTACTTACTTATTTGATCGTATTATTGGAACAATAGTATTGATTTTCTTGATTATCTTATTTGATATATTTATTGAGTATACTGGAATGATTAATCCAAATTATCACCCAATATTGTCACTATTTAGAATGGCTAGTAAAGGGTCGGATGAATAAATTAGTTGTTGGAGTTTCCGGCGGACCGGATTCCATTTACTTATTAAACAAATTATATAAACAAAATATTAAGTTAGTAGTAGCACATGTTAACTATTGTCTAAGAGATAGTGCCTTTAATGATGAATCAATTGTGAAAGAATACTGTCAAAACAGAAGTATTCCCTTGGAAATATTGTATCCAGCACCTTTTAGAAAAGGCAACTTTCAACGTTGGGCGCGTGAAGTTAGATACAATTTTTTTAAAGAAATAGCTGTTAAATATAATTATCAGACAATTGCAATAGGCCATCATCAAAATGATTTAATTGAAACATACTTTCTCCAAAAGAAACGCAATAGCATTGTCAGCTATTATGGTCTAAAAGATGAAACAAAATTTAATGAATTTACAATATATCGCCCATTACTAAAGAAAACAAAAAAGGATATTATCGAATATTTAGATGTTAACCAGTTAAAGTACGGAATAGATGAAACTAACTATCAACTAAAATACCAACGCAATAAATTAAGAAAAGAAATAGAGTGTCTAGATGAAAGTCAAATACTGAAAATTTTAGAAGAGATAGGTAACTTAAATCAGGAACTACTAAAAACAGAAACAGTAAATAGTGACTTTATATTTCAAAATAATATTGATATTGATGTTTCGGTCATCTATCAACTCTTAAAGAAAAATGGTTATTATTATTATTCCAATGACCATTTAAATGAAATATATCGCCAATTAACTAACAGAGGGATGTTCAAGTTACCAAATGGTTATCTTTGTTTAAATGACAATATTTTAATTTTTAATAAAAATGCTGATAACTATTTAGTTAAATTAAACAAACTTGAATACTCTGATTTTCAATATTTTTCAACAGTTAATCAAGGCATTAGCAAAGAAGGGGTTACTGTCAAAGATGAAGATTTTCCTTTGACAATTCGTAATTGGAAAAAGGGTGATAAAATTCAAATGAGTTATGGTTGGAAGAAAGTTAGTAGATTTTTTATTGACCAAAAAATTCCAACTTATTTGAGAGAAAGATGGCCAGTGGTCTTAAATTCTAATAATCAGATTATTTTAGTTCCACAGTTAGGGTGTGATGTAGCACATTTTACTAACAAACCTAACATATATGTGGTAAAATATTTATTAACTAACAAAGGAGAATAAGATGTTAAGCAATAACATTAAGGAAATTTTAATTACTGAAGAAGAAATTATTGAGAAATGCAAAGAGTTAGGGGAAATCATTACTGAAGACTATAAAGATAAGGATCTGATTTTAGTTGGATTACTTAAAGGGTCTGTTCCGTTTTTAGCTGAGCTTACTAAATATATTTGTTTACCAATTGAAATTGATTATATGGATGTTTCATCTTATGAGGGTACAGAATCTACTGGAGAAATTAATATTTTGAAAGACTTAGACTGTTCAGTTAAAGATCGAGATGTAATTATTGTTGAGGACATTGTCGATACCGGGAGAACTTTATTGACAGTTAAAGAACACTTGAAAAACAAAAAAGTTAGAAGTGTTAAAGTCGTGTCTCTATTAGATAAGAAAAGCAGAAGAGTTGTGGATATTAATCCTGATTATTTAGGATTTGACATTCCAGATAAGTTTGTAATTGGGTTTGGTTTGGACTTTAATCAAAAGTATCGTAACTTACCTTATGTTGGTGTATTGAAAGATGAATTTTATTCTTAAGAGGTGATTTAATTGAAAATTAATAAAAAAGCATTGATGAATTTGATTCCATATTTCTTTGTATTGATCGCTGTATATAGTGTTTTATCATTTAGCGGCGCAACAACTACAAAGAATTTAAACTATAATGAATTTTTAGATATTGTAGATGATGGAACAATTCAAGAGGTAATTGTTGCACCAAGCAACACTGTAGTAAATTTTACTGGTAAATATATTGAGGGTGGAGAAACATTTAATTTCACTGCTAGAATTCCAAATAATTCTGAAGTATTAGACCCAGTTTTATTAGAGTTAAGAGATGTAACTAAAACAAATATCGTTGATCCATATCAAGATACTTGGATAGATGCTCTTTTAAACTTTCTTCCATATGTTGCGATTTTAGGATTTGGACTATGGATGTTGTCAAGACTTAATGGTGGCGGGAATAATAAAGCATTTGAATTCTCTAAATCTCGCGCAAGGCTAGAAAGTGACATCAAAGTTAGATTTAAAGATGTTGCTGGATGTGTTGAAGAAAAAGAAGAAATGGAAGAGTTAATTTCCTATCTAAAAAATCCAAAGAAATTCACAAAGATGGGCGCAAGAATCCCTAAAGGGATCTTGTTAGTTGGTTCACCTGGAACGGGAAAAACATTACTTGCGAAAGCAGTAGCTGGTGAGGCCGATGTTCCATTTTATTCAATCAGTGGATCAGATTTCGTTGAAATGTTTGTTGGGGTCGGAGCTAGTAGAGTTAGAGATATGTTCAAAGCCGCAAAACAAACTTCACCATGTATGATCTTTATTGATGAGATAGATGCAGTTGGTAGACAAAGAGGAGCTGGTTTAGGTGGAGGACACGATGAGCGTGAGCAAACATTAAACCAATTACTTGTTGAGATGGATGGAATTTCTGATAATGGTGGTATTGTAATCATTGCAGCTACTAATAGACCAGATGTCCTAGATCCAGCATTGTTAAGACCGGGAAGATTTGATCGTCAAATAACTGTAAGCTTACCTGATAAAAAAGGTCGTGAACAAATATTAGAAGTTCATGCGAAAAACAAAAAACTAGGAGAAGATATCTCATTAGAATCTATCGCAAAAAGAACTCAAGGTTTTTCAGGAGCTGATTTAGAGAATGTCTTGAATGAAGCTGCTATCTTAGCTGTTCGTGAAAATAAAGAAATAATTAACATGACTGAACTTGACGAAGCTATTGACCGTGTTATGGCAGGGCCTGCAAAGAAAAGTCGCAAGTATACAGAAAAAGAAAAACAATTAGTGGCATATCATGAAGTTGGACATGCGTTAATTGGTTTACTTAATGAAGCAGCTAACGATATTCAAAAAATTACAATTATTCCACGTGGTACTGCAGGAGGATATACATTATTTACTCCTAAAGAAGAAACGATGTTAAGAACTAAGAGTGATTTAATGGCTTCAATTACAAGTTACTTAGGTGGACGTGTAGCTGAGGAAATAGTATTCAAAGAAATTTCAACTGGAGCTTATAGTGATATTCAAGAAGCTACAAGAATCGCAAGAGAAATGGTTATGACTTATGGAATGTCTGAGTTAGGTCCTATTCAATATGATACTGGATCAAGTTCTGTGTTCTTAGGAAGAGACTACAATGCGACTAGAAGTTATTCAGGAGAAACAGCGGCTGAAATCGATAGAGTTGTTAGAGAAATTATTGACACTGCTTATAATGACTGTAAGAAAATTATTTCAGGACATCGCAAATTATTAGATAAATTAGCTGAAAAATTACTAGACCAAGAAACTTTAGTTTATGAGGAAATTCAAGAAATATTTAAAGAATATCAAGAAACTAAAAAGAAAAAAACAGCAAATAAAACTTCCACTGATTAGTGGAAGTTTTATATAGTTTAGGAGATAAAATATGAAAGATTGCTTAATAAGAGCATTTGCTCGTAACAGTAGAGTTAGAATAATGATTGCCAACACTACTAATTTAGTAGAAACCGCTAGAATCAAACATGAGATGTGGCCAACAGCTACAGCTGCTTTAGGAAGAACTTTAACAGTCGCAAGTTTAATGGCAAGTACATTAAAAGATGAAAAAGAAACATTAGGAATTCAAATTAATGGTGGCGGACCAATAGGAACTATTTTAGTAAAAGCTTACAGCGATTTAAGAGTTAAAGGGTTTGTAAGTGACCCAGAAATCCTATTAATAAATAACCACACAAATAAATTGGATGTCAGAGCTGCAGTAGGAACTAATGGATATTTAAAAGTAGTAAAAGACCTGCAAATGAAACACGACTTCTCAGGACAGGTAGAATTAATTAGTGGAGAATTAGGAGAAGATTTTGCATACTATTTTAATGTAAGTGAACAAACACCATCCTTTGTTAGTGTTGGAGTTTTAGTGGGAGATGAAAACCAGGTATTAGCAGCTGGGGGTTTAATTATTCAAATGATGCCAGATGCGAAAGAAGAAGATATCACATATGTAGAATCTGTAGTTAAAGATTTGAAGCCTATGTCTACATTAATTAATGAAGGAAAAACAATTGAAGATATAATGAATATGCTGTTTACAGATGTGAAAATATTAGGAGAAGGACAACCATATTTTGATTGTGATTGCAGTCGTGAAAGAATGTTGTCTGCACTTGCGACAATCGATAAAGAAGAAATTAAAAAAATGATTGAAGATAAAGAGGGTTGTGAAACTCACTGTCAATTCTGTAATAGTTATTACCAATTTAATGAAAGTGAATTAGAGAGCCTTCTTTAATGAAATGGAAAATTGGTGACTTAGTAATAGATAATAGAGTAGTTATTGGTCCAATGGCCGGTATCTCTAATTCGGCCTTTAGAGAAATTGCTGCAAATTTTAAAGCAGGCCTTGTCTACACGGAAATGATTTCTGATAAGGCTATCTGCTATAGTAATAAAAAGACAATAGAGATGACAAAAATAGGTGACGAAGAAGGAATTTTGAATATGCAGCTGTTTGGAAATGAAATTGAGAGTTTAGTTATCGCTGCGAAATATTTAGATCAACATACTAAATGTCAAATAATAGATATTAATATGGGTTGTCCTGTTCCTAAAATTGTTAACAGTGGAAGTGGTTCAGCCTTAATGAAAAATGTTGCGCATGTTTATAATATGACAAAATCGATTGTTGAAAATGTTAATAAACCAGTAACAGCCAAAATTAGAGCAGGTTGGGATACTAACAGTATCAATGCGGTAGAAGTGGCAATTGCTTTAGAAAAGGCCGGAGTTAAAGCAATTGCGGTGCATGGTCGAACAAGAAGCCAATTCTATGAAGGTCAAGCTGATTGGGAAATTATTAAACAAGTTAAACAAGCAGTAAAAGTTCCAGTAATTGGCAATGGAGACTTAAAAAGTGTTGATGATGTAAAAAGAATGTTAGAATTTACTGGATGTGATGCTTATATGTTGGCAAGAGGAGTATTAGGAAATCCTTGGTTAATTAAGGAGTGTGTTAATTTTGAGAATGGAAATCTTGAAAGCCCAACAATTTCATACCAAGAAAAATTTGAAATGGCCAAACAACACGCTAGAAAACTAATTGAATTAAGAGGAGAAAACCTAGCAATGAAAGAAATGCGTGGTCATGCTTGCTGGTATATCTTTGGACTACCTGGAAACAACGCAATAAAACAAAAGTTTAACAATATGACAACATACCAACAATATGAAGAAATATTATCAGAGTATTCAAAGAAATTAGAAGAGTTGGAATTAAAATAAATATTATTTATTAGAGATATTTGGTACAATAAAAACGATAAAATGATAGGTGGCTTATGGAAAGAAATTTTAGTGAACAAGAATTAGTAAGAAGAGAAAAAGTAAAAGAACTAGAAAGTAAAGGTGTAGCACCATTCGGTGATAGTTTTAAACCAGACACTAATACAAAAGAAATTGTTGATAAATATGGCGAACAAGACAAAGAAGCACTAGCAGAAAAAGCAATCAAAGTAAAAATCGCCGGAAGAATTATGACAAAACGTGAAATGGGTAAAGCTGGATTTATGCATATCCAAGATCGTGAAGGAAGAATCCAAATTTATATTCGTAAAGATGGTGTAAGTGAATTGGAGTATGAACTATTCACAAGCGCTGATATTGGAGATATTATTGGAATTGATGGAGAAGTATTTAGAACTAACCATGGCGAACTTTCAATTAAATGTCAGAAATACACTCACTTAACAAAAGCACTTAGACCATTACCAGAAAAATTCCACGGTCTAACAGATGTAGAAGAGAGATATCGTCGCCGTTATGTTGATTTAATCATGAATGAAGAAAGCAAAAATAAAGCAATCACTCGTTCAAGAATTATTAGAGCTATTCAAAATCATTTAGACAGTCAAGGATTTTTAGAAGTTGAAACACCAGTCTTACAACCAATTTTAGGTGGTGCAGCTGCTCGCCCTTTTGTAACTCACCATAATACCTTAGATATGGACTTCTACTTAAGAATCGCAACTGAACTGCCATTAAAAAGATTAATTGTAGGTGGTTTAGAGAAAGTTTATGAAATTGGACGCTTATTTAGAAACGAAGGAATGGACCACAGTCATAATCCTGAATTTACAACAGTAGAAGCTTACTTAGCATATGGTGATATGGTCTCAATGATGGACTTAACAGAAGGAATTATTAATTCCGCAAAAGCAGTAGTAACTGAAGAAAATGTGATTCCTTGGGGTGAAAATACAATTGATATGAGTACACCATATCCAAGAAAACACATGGTTGATCTAGTAAAAGAACACAGCGGAGTAGACTTCTGGCAAGAAATGTCATTAGAAGACGCAAAAGCGGTGGCTAAAGAACACCACATTGAAGTAGAAAAACACCATACAGGAGTCGGACATATTATAAATTTATTCTTTGAAAGATATGTTGAAGATAAAATTGTTAACCCAACATTTGTTTATGGACACCCAGTAGAAATCTCACCATTATCTAAAAGAAACAAAGAAGATGGAAGATTTACAGATCGTTTTGAGCTGTTTATTGCCGGTAAAGAATATTGTAATGCTTTCTCCGAATTAAACGACCCAATCGATCAATACGAAAGATTCATGTCACAAATCCGTGAAAAAGATTTAGGAAATGATGAAGCTACTGAAATGGATATTGACTTCATTGAGGCACTTGAATATGGACTTCCTCCAACTGGTGGACTAGGATTAGGTATCGATAGATTAGTCATGTTGTTAACAAACACTCAGACTATCAGAGACGTTATTCTATTCCCACATATGAAAAATAAACAATAAGTTAGACAACGTACTAACACATTAAGTCCTTATTTTAAGGGCTTTTTTAATTTCAAATTTCCTCTATTTCATCATATTTC
>CAYJFQ010000005.1:0-88316 GCA_964369955.1 uncultured Erysipelotrichaceae bacterium
AGGGAGATAAAAGATGAATGAAATTAAATGTCCAAAATGTGGAGAAGTATTTACAGTAGACGAATCTGGATATATCGCAATTGTCGGTCAGGTAAGAGATACAGAATTTCAAAAAGAATTAGCTCAAAGAGAAAAATTACTGCAAGACGCAAAAAATAATGAAGTTAACCTAATTAAGATACAAGCCGAAAAAAACTTAGAAAAAAGCCTAGCAGAAGCTAATCAGTTAATTGAAAAACTTAAAGGTGAATTGAATAATGCCGATACAAAAAAGAACCTAGCAATCAATGAAGAAGTAATGAAAAACAAAAATGAATTAGAATCAAAAAACCGAGAAATATTAGAACTTAAACTAAAAAGTGAAACCAGTGAATCTAACAATGCCATGAAAATAAAGATGCTTGAAGAAAGGTTTAGAAATCAACTAACAGAAAAAGATGAACAAATTAATTACTATAAAGATTTAAAAACAAGACAATCAACAAAAATGTTGGGAGAAAGCCTAGAACAACATTGTGAAATAGCTTTTAATCAAGTCCGTGCAATCGGTTTCCAAAATGCTTACTTTGAAAAGGATAATGATTCAAGTAGTGGAAGCAAGGGTGATTATATCTTCAAAGAAAAAACTGACGATGGAATTGAATACATTTCAATTATGTTTGAGATGAAAAACGAAATGGATACAACTGCTACTAAAAAGAAAAATGAAGATTTTTTCAAAGAGCTAGATAAAGACCGACGTGAAAAAAACTGTGAGTACGCAGTACTTGTCTCAATGTTAGAGCCGGATAATGAATATTATAACAACGGAATAGTTGATGTATCTCATAAGTATCCTAAGATGTATGTAGTTCGACCACAGTTTTTCATTCCGATGATCACTTTGTTAAAAAATGCAGCAAAGAATTCAATTGAATATCGCACTCAATTAGCAGAAATTAGAAATCAAAATATTGATATTTCAAATTTTGAAAATGAAATTGCTGATTTTAAAGATAAATTTGGCCGTAATTATGATTTGGCTAGCAGAAAATTCCAAGATGCTATTAAGGGAATTGACGCTACTATTAAAAGTTTAGAGAAAACAAAAGAAAATCTATTATCCTCTGAAAATAATTTAAGACTCGCAAATGATAAGGCTCAGGATTTAACAATTAAAAAACTTACAAAAAATAACCCAACAATGATTGCTAAGTTTGAAGAATTGAAATAGTGTTAAGAAATATGTAAAACAGCAGGCTTTGGGTACCTGCTGTTTTACTTTTTAAATTAAGGGTTTATTTATCAAAATGTTTACACATTTAAATAACTACTATATTGTGATTAATTTCTCATCATCTTTTAAGATGTTAGATAATGGGATACCCATCGCAATAACTTCAATTCCTAAATCTTCTAATTCTTCGACTGCCCCTAATGCTTTAGCGCAAGCCACACAAGCTCTTACTTTAACACCTGATTCAAGAGCGGTTGTAATTTTTTCTTGAATCTCAAAATCTGTTGCAACCAACTTTGCGGTGGCACCCCAAATAATTAATTCTACTTCATCCCACCAACCTTTAGCTTTTGCGTTAATTGCATACATGAAAACCATAGTGTGAGCAGTTACTGGATTATCATTAACCCATAGGATATTTAACTTTGACATATATAACCTCTCTGGTTGTTTTAAATATTATAACTTAATGAAATTAATAAATATATAATCTATTTTATTTTAAACAATAGTTAATAAGGTACTATTTATTAGAAATACTCGTTGCTTTGTATCCTTCTTCTAAATAAATTGTCTCAATGTTGTAGTTCTTAGTAAAATAATCAACCATAGTTTCTATTCCTGGTATTTCACATTGTGCATGATTTACTCTGATAACTGGAATTTCATTATCTAGGCAATATTGAATTCCTTCATAAGTCATACATCCATCATCACTAACTACAATTGCTTGTGGGTTATTTTTTAACATGAGAGGTACATTTGTGGCTGCTCCTGTACCTAAGGCTAATGATTCTACTTCTTGATCAGGATTACCAAACACTTGAACAGTGTCTTGTCCATATGGCGCTAATTTAGTGGCAATTTTTTTTGCGATATCTTTTATTGGGCGTTTAGTGAAAGTTGCATAACTTTCAAAAGAATTAATATTTCTTTGTTTAAAGTCTAATTCGAATAATTTAGCCCAAATATCCGTTACCCCAATTTCAGGTAATCTATCCCAATAGTCGTGGCAACGATAAAGACAAATATTGTTAGAATTTAGTAGTTCTCTTTTATAATTAGCTGATTCTAAATAAATCTTATCGGGAGATGTTGTAGCTTGATAAAATGGGTTTTCATGACTGACTATAAAATTTACACCTTCTTCTATCGCTTGTTTAATAGCTTTTGTTGTAGCCATCCAACAGACTCCGATTTTTAAAACTTTTTGATTAGGATCGCCTTGTAAAACATAATCCCTTGACTTATTATAGTTTACCCATGTTCCTGTTTTTTCTAATTCACTTATTATTTCTGTTATTTTCATATTGTTCCCCTTTATTTATTTATACTATTTATTTTCTGGTAGTGATATCATATTTATTATTTTAAACAAATGTAATAATTGTTTAAAGCATTTAAAATTGATTAGGTATAATTGAAATTCTCTAGTATAATTTTAAAGGAGGTAAGTTTATGAAAAAAATAAAAATTATCTTAGCTTGCTTAATTTTAATTACATTAGTTGTTGGAGGAGTTGCCTTTAGTATTTATTCTTCAATAAAATTAGACTTCAACGACGATAAAACAACACTTATGTATGGTGAGGCAGTTGATGTCTCTACTTTATATATTCCTATTGATCAAGAAGTTATATTACCGGTAATTGATACAACAATTATCGGAGAAACAGAGTATGTTTTTAAGGTTGTTGGTGAGTTATTTGATAAGGAGTTTAAGCATACTGTTATAGTGGTTGACAATGTTGCGCCTGTTGTTGAATTGAAAAATAATGTAATAATTACTAGTGATAAAGATATTGATCCACTAGAAAATATTATATCAGCTACTGATAACTCTGAAGAAGAAGTCGAAATTACCATCAATGGAGCTATCGATGATGAAGCTGGTATCTATGATATTACATATCTAGTGGAAGATAATTATGGTAATGTAACTGAGGATGTTGTCACTTACTTATATAACTGTACACCTGAAAACATGAAAGAACCTTTTACAATTGATGGGGTAATAATTGCGAGCAAAACAATCCCGTTGCCAAAAAACTATGACCCAGGAATTGATGAAACTGCTGAAAAACAATTGTATAAGATGTTAGATGATATGGATGATGCAAATGTCGGAGTGGCTATTAAGAGCACATACCGCGATTATGATTTACAAGAATATCTATTTAATCGCTACGCGGCTAGCGATGGAATCGAAGAGGCTAATCGTTATTCTGCTAAACCTGGCTATTCTGAACATCAAACAGGTCTAGCCTTTGATGTTGGGTGGCTAACTGAATCTTTTGAAAATAGTGACTCATTTGAATGGCTAGATGATAATGCTCATAAGTATGGCTTTATCTTAAGATACCACAAAGGAAAAGAAGAAGTTACTGGTTATATTTACGAACCATGGCATTATCGTTATCTAGGTGTTGAGCTAGCTACTAAGGTAAAAGAAAGTGGATTAACACTAGAAGAGTACTATAAAATATCTTATTAACAGACACATTTTATGTGTCTTTTTTATATTAAGGTATTTTCTAAATTGTTTAATTTTAATTATTTGGTATATACAATTTTTTAATTGTGATATAATTCTTTATGGAAAAGAGGTACCTATGAAAGCATTTTTCTTTGATGTAGATAACACATTGTTAAATGAAAAAACTCATCAATTAGAGGATTCCAGTATTGAAACGATCAATAAATTAAAGGATAAAGGTCATAAAGTTTTCTTAGCTACAAGCCGCACTTTAAATGAAATATTTTTATTTGAGGGAAGAGTTGATTTTGATGGATTAATTTTAGCTAACGGCGGGAAACTCTTTATTGATGGTAAATTATTTAAAGAATATTACTTAACTAAAGAAGAAGTTGAGTCGGTAATTGAGCTAAATGAGAATGATCCAAAAATTGTAGTTGTCTATCGACATAATGAAGATAGTGTGTGTTTAACTAAGATTGATCACAATATATTTGACACATGGTGGTTTGAAAATAATGGAATTAAAACCACTGAGCGTCCTTTGTCAAAAGATGATAAAATATTCCAAATGTTTATTAAGGGAGATCTTAAGAAGGATAATCCTATCTACAAAAAGTTAAATAATTGTGGAATTAAAGAGCATTTTCCAACCTACAACTCAGTATTGCCTAACGATATAAATAAGGCTAAAGGGATTTTGGAAGTAGTTGATTATCTAGGTATAAATTTAGATGATTGTGTGTGTTTTGGTGACAGTTTGAATGATTTGGAAATGTTTGAAATAATTAAAAACTCATATTGCATGGGTAATGGCAAAGATGAGTTAAAAAAGATTGCTTATCGAATAATTGGCTCTGTTGGTGAAGATCCAATTAAAGCAGTAGCAATCGAAGAAAAATGGATTGATTAAGGGGGAGAAAAATCATGTATAAAATTAAACCATTATTCCAAGAAAGAATTTGGGGCGGATATAAATTAAGAGAAAAATTCGGCTATGAGTTCCAACAAGATCCAGTAGGTGAATCTTGGAATGTTGCAGATGTACCACTAGGAACTAATGAGGTTGAAGGAACTGGTATGGATTTATCAGAATTCTACAATAAGTATCGTGATGAATATTTTGCTTGTAAGACTGAACAGTTACCAATTCGTGTAACGATTATTGATCCGATAGATAATCTATCTGTTCAATTACATCCTAGTGATAGTTATGCACTTGAGCATGAAAACTCATTGGGAAAACCTGAAGCTTGGTATGTTATGGAAGCTGAACCAGGCGCAAAGATTCAGTTTGGCCATACTGCTCAAACTAAAGAAGAATTTATTGAGATGACTAAAAATAATCGATGGGATGAATTATTAACCTATGTAGATGCTGTTGAAGAAGAGTATCTATACGTTGATTGGGGTATTTTACACGCAGTTGGCAAAAACTGCTTGTGTTATGAAGTTGCTCGTAATGCGGATGTTACTTATCGCGCATTTGATTATAATCGTATTGACAAGAAAACAGGGAAAACAAGAGATTTACACCTTGAGAAAGTAATTGATAATATTAAGGCTCCACATGTTGGAGTTGGACCTATTAAACCTGAAGAAACTTGGGATAATGGAGTAGGGGTTATCGAATACTACAATAAACCAGGTGAATTTATTTTCCGTCGTATCAGATGTAATGATACAGGAGTTTATCAACAAAGTGAATTTGGTTTCTATACTATTGGTAAGGGATCTGGAAAAATTAATGGTGTTGATGTGAAAATAGGGGATACTTATTTCTTCCCTATTAATGCGGGAGAATTAAAAATAGAAGGAAAGATGGACTTGTTAATGTCAAGTTACCAAGATTAGGAGAAAAAAATGATACAAACATTTGATATTGCCTTAAAATTAGTTAATGAAATCAAAGAAACGCAACAAGATAATATTTTAAAAGCGGCAGAAATGATTGGACAAGCTTTTATTGATGGCAAGAAATTTTTCGTGACAGGATCAGGGCATTCTCATACAGTTACCGAAGAATTCTATGGTAGAGCTGGTGGGTTAGCCTTTACTGTCCCAATTATGCAGAATGAAATTACTTTAACTGATCATCCAACTAAAAGCACGCACTTAGAACGTTTAGAAGGTTATGCTTATATGTTGGCTGGTTTATATCGAATTAGTGCAGGAGATATAGTTTTTATTGCCTCAAATTCTGGCAGAAATTCATTCCCAGTTGAAATGGCACTATATGCGAAAGAACACGGCGCAAAAGTAATAGCCCTAACTAATTTAAAGCACTCTAGTTCAGTGACGTCTCGTCATTCAAGTGGGAAAAGATTAATGGATTTAGCTGATTTAATCATTGATAACTGTGGTGAATTAGGTGATGCGGTTACTGTTGTTGAAGGGGTAAGAGCTAATATGTATCCAACTTCTTCGATCGCAAATAGTGTTATTTGTGGCGCAGTAAGTTTACATGTTGCGGAGTATATTGCAAGTAAGGGTGTTGAGGTGCCAGTTTTCTGTAGTGCAAATGTTGATGGTGGTGAAGTTTTTAATGATGAGTACTTCAAAAAATATACAAGATTATTTTAATGAGAAAAGTGTTTTCTCATTTTTTTAGGAGAAAAAAATGAAAAAAGAAAAAGTATTACTAATTAAGTTTATGATCATTAATGGACTTGCCTTCTTCGGGTATGCATTTACTAACATTTTTCTTATTCCTTTCTTAGATCAGTTAGGATACGACGCCGTTGCTAGAAGTTGGTTATTTGCACTAGGGGCTATTGTAACTATTGTTGGTCAGTTTGCATTTGGTTATTTATGTGATTATTTTAAAACAGATAAGTGGGTCTTTTTTGGGATAAGTATATTTTTTGCGATAGTTAATTGGATATTATATAGTTTACAGATTTCTGACATCTTCATTGTCACAAGTTTTACATTATTAGTGTTCTCGATGTTTAGAATAGTGCAAGGTATCTTAGATTGTTGGGTTATTGAAAGTGATGAATATTGTTTGGATAATTATGGAGCTATCAGAGCTTTCGGGGCCATTGGTTGGGCGATTAGTTGTCCAATAGCGGCTGTTGTTTTGGAGCATCTAGGTTACCAAGCGATCGGAACATCTTTTACGATAATTACGATTATTACTTTAGTTTTAGCTTATTTTATTGAGGATGCACAAAAGGTTGTGTCTGATAATAAGATTGAATTTTCAGATACAATGTTATTACTTAAGAATCAAGACTTTCTTATTTATACTATGATTTTCTTTTTCTTATTTATGTCAATAACTGCTGATGCGTATATCACAATTGATAAGATGTTGAATTTAGGTGCTTCCTCTGCTGAGATTAGTTATAAATGGTCTTTTCAAGCAATTTGTGAGTTACCGCTCTTTTTCTTAGGTGGATGGTTTATTAAGAAATATGGTGGAAATAAAGTTTTGATCTTTGTTTCTGTAATGTATTTTTTGAGATTCTTTGGTTTTGCATACGCGAGTACACCAATGCAAATAGTTTATATTTCTGGTCTACAGATGGTAACTTATCCATTGGTAATGATTTGTAGCAAGCAAATGATTGATAGCACTGCCCCTGTTAATTTGAGGGCGACAGCACAACAGTTAGCCACTTCAATATATTCAGGTGGTAGCTTATTAATCACGCCGATAGTGTGTGGTTTACTAAGTGGTGTTTTTAATACAGATGTAGCTTTAATGGGAGCTGGAATTCTTTCATTAGTTCCTATTGGGTTGATTGCGATATATCGCATAATTAAAAAAGGAGAAATGAAATGAAAGAACTAAAAACAGATGGAGTAATTAATTTTCAAACAGGTGAGTTTATTAGTGATAAGTTGTCAACTTATTACAAAAAACTTAGTGAAACAGCAACAATCTATGAAAATAAAGAAGCTGCTAGTAACAGTGATGAAGTAGCTTACTATGTTACAAGTGAGATTCACGACCAACCAGAAGATAATAAGTTTGCCTTGAACTGGGGTTTAACTTGTATTTACCCAATTACCGTTGATGGTGAGTGTGCAATGACAAGGGGACATTTCCACAGCGATAAAGAGTATCCTGAATATTATATGTGCACTTCAGGAGAGGGACATTTATTGTGCTGGGATGGTGAAGATGAAGTTATGGCTTATCATATGACAGCGGGTAGCTTACAGTATATTGATGGAAAAATAGCTCATCGATTAATTAATACAGGTGATGAAATTTTTAAAGTGGCTGCGTGTTGGAATGTAAATGCTGGCCATGATTATCAAACTATTGAGGATCAAGGATTTCCAATAAGAGCATACAAAGACAATGGCAAACTAGTCTGGAAAAATAGCAAGTGATTAAAGCTTTTTTCAGTGATTTAGATGGAACTTTATTAGATAACGTTGCAGTTTTTGGGGAAGGATTAAGCGTTAAAAATATTCAAGCTCTAAAAGATTTAAGCAATAGTGGAGTTAAAGTTGTTTTAGCTTCAGGAAGAAACTATGAATTTGCGGAAGTTTACATCAATCAAGAATATGGATTTAATTTCGATTTGATTGGATCAAATGGTGGAATTATTAAATACAATGGAGAAATTGTAGAGCAACATCTTGCGGATAAAAGTAAACTATTGGAATTAACAAATACTTTGTTAAATGAAAATATCGTTAATACATTTTTAGTTACTAGCGATTATCAACATCATTTTTTAAATGTTGAAGAAGAGGTGTATAAGTACTTTTTAGATAGCTATAAAAAGGGTTATATAGGTTATGTTAGTAATGAGTCATATTTAGATAAATTGATGAATAATGATTTTCCTACGCCTTTAAAAATGGTTATTAGAACAGAAGGCTATGAGAGTAGTGAAAAACTGATTAAAAGGCTCAATGCTCAATTTAAAGATGATTTTGATTTCTATGGCTCCACAGATGTTTATATTGAAGTTATGCCAAAGGGGATTAATAAAGGAAAGGCTGTAGAGAGTCTTTGTAAGTTGTATGGAATTAATTTAGATGAGTGTGCAGTTATCGGAGATGCTCAAAACGATATCTACATGTTTGAAAAAACTAAGCATAGTTATGTTATGAGTCATTCTAAGAATAGCGTTAAAGAATATGCGAATAATATAACTGAAGATGTCGCAAGTGTAATATATAAAATAATAGAAGAGAATAACAATGAAAACAATAATACATAATGGAATAGTAGTGTGTAATGGTGATTTAACTATTGAAGGTGGTTATATTTATTTTGATGAAAATGGAATCATTGAACTTGGTGAAGGTGATGGTTATCTTAAACATGTTGATCCAGATGTTGAACTAGTTGATGGTAAAAGGCAATGGATTACACCTGGGATGATCGACATTCATAACCATGGAGCACTAGGAATAGATTTTGTTAGTGCAAATAACCAAGAGATTAACTTAGTGGCTAAAGCTTTAATTAAAGAGGGTGTAACAGGATTTCTTGCAAGTACTGCACCTGATACCGTGGAAAAGATGGCAGAAATGGCTCAAAGGTTAGGTAGTTATGTTCATACTGATGGTGCCGTTTGTTTAGGCATTCATATGGAAGGTCCTTACATGTCTGAGAAACATCGCGCATTAATGTTACCTGAATACTTAAGGGATGCCAGTATTGAAGAATATAATAATTGGCAAAAGCTATCGAACAATTTTGTTAAAAGTATTACACTAGCTCCTGAAAGACCTGGCAGTATTAAGTACATTAAAGAAGTTGGCGATGATGTTGCTATTATGATTGGGCACACTAGTTGTACCGCTCAAGATGTTATAAAAGCACATAAAGCTGGTGCGCGTGGTTTTACTCATTTTTATAACGCAATGAGTCAACATGGTCATCGTGCTCCTGGAGCAGTTACTGGCGGGTTTATGGTTGATGATTTATATTGCGAGTTAGTAGCTGATGGAGTCCATGTTGATAAAGATGTAGTATCTATGACTTTGAAGAATATGACTGCAAAGCGCATCATCTTGATTTCAGATGCAATGCCAGGTAAATGGATGGAAGATGGAAAGTTCTTCTTCTGCAACTCTTGGGTTATCAAGGAAAACGGGATGGCTCATCTTGAAGGAGAAACAAGAATTGCAGGATCGGTTATGCCTTTGAATAAGATAGCTAATAATGTTTATAAATGGTGTCAGTGTTCAATTAATGAAATTGTGCAAATGGTTAGTGTAAATCCGGCTAAACTTTTAAAAGAAAATAAAATTGGACAATTAAAGAGGGGTTATGATGCAGATGTGGTTATTTATGACAATGAATTTAATCCACTTAAAGTATATGTAAAAGGAATTGAAATGAAATAATTTGATATATTAATAAAAAAATACTAGCTAATTTCAGCTAGTATTTTTTTTAGGGCATCAGTAATTAGTTCGTGATCTTCATTGTCTTTAGAAAAACCGCTGACAGAGATAGCTCCAATTTGTCCAAAATTCTTTAAATTAATTGGAAAGCCACCACCAACAGCTGCATATTCTCCAGTAGTTAAACCATATTTATTAACTAGTTCTTGAGGATCTTTATTTAGTTTGAAAGAAACCCAATAACTACTATGTCCAAAGTAATAAACAGTATTTCTTTTCTTTTTAATCCAACTATGATTATATATTTGAGCATCTTTATGTGTATAATGATAAACTAATTTACTGCCAATTGTAATTTCTATCATTAAGGGATAATTATTATCAATCGCTTGTTGTGCTAACATGCTACCTAATTTGAAGGCAGTTTCATTGTCAAAGTGTTCAAATTGTAATTCTTGTTCTTCTTTAATCAAAATATCTAACATTATTTAGTACCTGCAAATTTCACTAACATTTCAACAACTGCAGTAACAGTTGGGATATCTGCAAATGTATCTTTGCTTGTGTTAACATTTTTTACGTAAGAATTTCCATCATTATTAATATGTCCATTTGTAATAATGATTGCTCTATTGAAGTAGAATGAAGGAGTATAAATAAGATTACCGTTATCCACCTCTTTAATTCTAATATCTTGAGTTCCGGTGAATGCCTTTTTTAGTTTTTCACTCTCTTTAGTTAAATTTTCCTTATGTGCAATAGTGAAAGTTTCGCCATTTCCAATGCAATCTAAGTAGATAAATAATTTCTTATCCATAGTAGTTGGCAGAGCTCTTTTGATTAGCTGAGCACCCTTATTATCACTACACCCTTTATCTATCAAGATAAAGGCAACTTTTTTATTATCCTTAACACGTTTTGCAGTCTCTAAGATCGCCATAATACTAGCGGTGTTACGATTGATGTTATACTTATTAATCAATCCTTTTGAGATAACAGTAGATAACAAGAAAGCAACAAGGATGGAAACAAAGATCAAGACTGGTCTAAAGTCACCACCTAAAGTTTCATTACTAATAATAATATACATTAAGACAAGAGCTACAATCATTGATAAGAAACTTGGCAATAAAGTCGCAAGCCAATAACTTTTAAATGTTTTTTCTCCATTTAATGGATAGTAATGGTAGTTAGGCCAAAGCACTTTATTTGGAGTATCAAAGTTGGCACAAATAATTGTGTCCGCTTTTCCGATGTCTCCAATAAAGTAATCAACTGTACGTGAGTTACCCTTTTTCTCATCGTTGGCAAATTTTGTTTGGTAGCCAATCTTTTCAAATTCTTTAGTAATAGCTATTAGGAATTTTTGTTTTTGTTTAAGGGTATTTCTTTTCCCGAAGAATATCCCGTATCTGACTAATAGTTCTTCCATGATTTCCTCCTATAAATAAATAAATAAGAATACTGCAATGACAACTAGATAACTTAGAATTGCCCCTATCTTACTAACATATCCAACAGTGTCATTAATTAATGCGTTTCTTTTTCTAACCATTTTCGTTCTTAAAGTAATGCTTGTCGCAATGTTGCCAAAGCCTACAAATAACATAATCGCATAGATCGGTGATGATAGGTTCGATAAGTCAAAGGCTGGATTACCAAGTGCTTGTAAACTAAATCCTAGAATGACAGGAATTATTAAACTAAGAACTAAACTAATAATAAACCCGAATGAATTAAAGCTACTTTTTTGATCATTGTTAGGCATGATTGCTTTTATAGCGCCACTAGGTTTAATGCCGGTACTTTTTTCAATTGTATGAAATAGAAGTTCATACTGTTCTGGTGTAAATAAGTAATCATCAATAATGTACTGTTGATTGTTGAAGACAAAGGCTAGAGGGCTGCCAATATTGATTGCGCCTAATGGAACTTTTAAGTCTCCTTCTTTTACTTTTAAAACATCATATGTTATTTCAGAATCTTGTTCAGCTGCTTTTTTTCGATCTGCTTTTTCATACCCTAGAATAAATACTCCGGTGAACACCCCATAAAATTTTAAATCACTTAATTTAAATTCATCTTCATAAAATGATGGAATTTTTAGTAAAGAACTATCTTCCGTATCCAATTTAAAGATAATACGATCTCCTTTTACTTCGATACTTTTACCATAATTTTTCATAAATACTAGTATTAATGGATAAACTAGAATTATCGGTATGAATAAAAATAAATTATCAATGTCTCTATGAACTACCAAATAATAACTCGGAGTTGCTATACAAACAATGATAAAAAATAATAATAGTGTTAATAAACTGAGATTAATCCACCCAAATGGACGTATTTTTGTTTTCATAATTTTTCCCCTTGTTTTACGTAATTATTATTATATCATAAGGAAATTATTTTTCGGTTATTTTTTTAATCTGTCAAATATTTGAAATTAGATTTCTTGTATGCTATGCTTTTTACAAATGTGGGGTAAATATTATGTCGTATAATCGTGAAAAAAATAACTTAAGAGCAATGGGGATTTACAAAAATAAAAAAGGGCAAAACATTTATTATAATCGTCGAAATAAAAAAGGGTACATTGTAATGCAAGATGATTTCAAAAAGTTTAGACTTATTTCTAATAGGCTTCCAGCTGGAATAATGGTAGGAACTTTACTTTATGCATTTGCAGGTGTTGATCTAATTTGGTCTGTAACTATTGGTACAGCATTTTTCTTGGGTTGTGAGTACTATTTTAGAAATATAATGTTAGCTAACATGAATGTCGTTAAAAAAGTTGATGATTTAGATTTTGTAGATATGAATGAAATGCGAAAGAACCAACCAACTAAGAATATTATTATTAAATTTATTGCGTATATCGGAGCTGCTATTGGTTTGGTAGTTTTGACTTTTATAAGTGATTATTCAGAACTGAATAAGATTCTACTTTATTTAGTTGCTGCATACGCAGGCTATTTAGGCATCTTAAACGGGATTGCGTTATTGCCTAAAAAGAAGTAAATTATCTATACAATTTATCTTTTGAATATAAAATTACTTAAATATGTGAAATTTGTGTGAAATGTCTTTACATTTAAAAAAATAGTATCTATAATAATTCTTAGTTAAGGTAATTCAAATATAGTGAAAGAGGTTATGATGCAAAAACTAGGTTTTGCTAGCACAATTATCAATCCATCATTGAAAGCGCTTTTAGTGGGCTATGCTCCGTTAAGAGAATACTTAGAACTACATAGTAATTTATTAATGAGGGTTGTTGTTGTAAATGATGGTAGTGCTGATACAGTGTTTATCACAATGGATACTGTTGCAATTGATGCTTATCTATTTAAGAGATTTGTTAAAGCTCTTAGTAAGCACTCAATAAAGGATGATCGAATCTTTGCAAGTGCATCTCATACTCATTCAGCTCAAGCAGGGATGGTTAATACAAGAGATGGCATCTTTAAAGGCTTAACTGGAATTTTTGGAGAATATGATGAAGTTGTTGTTGAAAGAATTACTGAGACATTAATTGAATTATTTCTAGAAGCGAAAGCGAATCAAGAGGAATTACTAGGTCTTAGAATTGCAGATGGAGATTTATCAGGAGTTGGTGCTGAAAGGCATGATGCTAGTTTGCCTGGTGATCAGAGATTTGTCTGTTGGGAGTTTGAAACGACAAGTCATAAGAAAGTGCTATTTTATAACTTTGCTTGTCATCCGACAGTTTTAAATGGAAGTAGCAATTACTTAAGCGCTGATTTTCCTGGGGATGTAGCTGAATTATTGAAAGACAAGTATCAATCTGTGTGTTTTGTAAATGGGAGCTGTGGTGATATTAGTACAAGGTTTACTCGAACTAGTGCTGATGTTAAACAGGTTAGAGAATTTGCAAAAGTGATAGTAGATAAAATTGAGGAATTATTATTAAGTGCTGAATTAGTTGAACTTGAAGAGTTAAAAACCTTCAGCAAATCTTATTTCCTTAAAACAAAAGTGTTTGATAGTTTAGAAGTAGCGCAAGAGAAATTGGAAAAGGCACAAGAAAAATCTTTAAGGGCAGTTGATTTACCGCTTAGTGAAAGAAGAATTGTTGAATCTTTCTTTGAGGGGGCAAGAACTAACCTAACTTTTGTTAAGAATTTCCAAGGTATTGATGAAGTAGAGTTAAAAATTACTTTCCTAAAAATCAATGATTATGGATTTGTGACAATGCCTGCCGAACTGTTTAGTAGTTTGAGTAACCAGTTAAGAGAAGAGTTGAAGTTAAATTTCTTGGGCTATACCAATGGTTATTGTTTATATATAACAGATAAAGAAGCTTATGAAAAAGGATTTTATGAAGCCTTGAGTTCGATTTATGAAAAAGGACAAGGTGAAAAGTTGATGAGTGAAATATCTGCTGATTATCAAAAGTTCAACAAGGAGAGATAGAGTTATGAATAAGAAACAAACATTAAGTAAAATGCAGAACCAAGTGTTAGTGTCATGTCAAGCATATGATCCTAATCCACATGCGACTGTTGAAGATATGGTTAAGATGGCTGTTGCTGGAAAAATGGGTGGATGTGCAGGCTTTAGAGCGAATCATCCAGACTATGTAAAGGCTATCCGTGATGCTGTTGGTAGTGAACCTGTGATTATTGGGATTTGGAAGATTATGGAACCAGGGAGCGATGTTTACATTACAACGACATTAGAGGCAGTTGATGCGTTAGTTGAAGCTGGTAGCGATGTGGTTGCGATCGATTGTACTGATCGTGTGAATGCTTATGGTTATAAGGGTTATGATTTAGTTAGTAAAATTGCAGAAAAATATCCAGAGTTAGTTATTATGGCAGACTGTTCGACTTTTGAAGAGGCTAAAATGGCTAAAGAGGCTGGTGTTGACATCGTTTCTTCAACATTATCTGGATATACTGAATATACGTCTTACAAATACAACAACGATGTTGATTTAGAGCTATTAAGTCAAATGAAAACTATTGATGATGTGTTTGTTCTTGCTGAAGGAAAATTGTGGACTAGAGATGATGCAGTTGCAGCTTTTGAAGCTGGTGCAGATTGTTTAGTTATTGGGACGGCTATTACTAGTCCTTGGAAAATTACTGAGAGATTTGTTAACGCTAAAAACAAATATTTTGGTAACTAATTTAGTTGATTATACAGAAATGTATTCTCATAACTCATTAATTTTTTAATTTATAGAAAAGGAGGAAAAATTATATGGGTAATATCGGTTTAGCCTTACTTGTAGGTGTTGTTGCTGGTATCATTGAGTGGGATATCTATGGTGGATTCCATACTCAAATCAACCGTCCACTTGGAGCTGGGTTCATTATGGGTCTTGTTCTTGGTGATGTACAAACTGGGCTTTATGTAGGGGCATCTTTAGAATTTGTTTACTTAGGGTCAATTTCTGTTGGTGCTGCTATTCCACCTGATGCAGCTGCGGCTACATCAATCGCTACGGCTTTATGTATCATTTCTGGTATGGATAAAGACTTAGCAGTGTCATTAGCAATTCCTGTTGCTTCTTTGGCGCAAATGCTTCAAATGTTTATTTGGACAATCAACACTTCATTAATGCATGCTGCTGATAAAAAAGCTGCTGTAGGTGATGTTGATGGTGCATGTGGTTATCATTATGTTGGTATGGTATTCTTCTTCTTACAAGGTTTCATTCCAGCTTTCTTAGCAGTATTATTAGGTGCACCATATGTTGCTGACATTGTGGCTGCTATGCCTGCTTGGGTTACTAACTGGTTAACATTAGCTGGTGGTATGCTACCTGCAGTAGGGTTTGCAATGCTATTCATCTTAATGAACAAACCAAAATTAACTGCATTCTTCATCATCGGTTATACTATAGCTGCTGCATTTGGAGGATCATTAATTTCAACTGGACTATTAGGACTATCTTTCGCTTTACTATATGTTGGAGCAATGGACAACAAAGCTGGTGGCGAAAAAAGAACTAGAAGAATGTCTAGAGACGATGCTTAAGGGAGGAACAGAAAATGGCAAAAGTTACAATTAACAAATCAGATATCAATTCTGTATATTGGCGTTCATTCTATGATATGGCATCAATTAACTATGAGCGTTTCCAATCATTAGGTTATTTATTCTCACTTCAAAAAGTGTTGAAAAAATTATATGGTGATGATAAAGAAAAAATGACAAGAGCTTGTCAACGTCACTTGGAAATGTTTAATACAATGCCTTTATTCATTCCAATGATTCTTGGTACTACACTTGCAATCGAAGAACAAGTTGCAAATGCTGAACCAGGAGTAGATACTTCAGAATTAGAAGAATCAGTAAATAATATTAAAATCGGTTTAATGGGTCCATTTGCAGGTATCGGGGATTCATTAGGTTGGGCGACAATTCGTCCTATCTTAGCATCTATCGGTGCTGCTATGGCTTTAGAAGGATCAATTATCGGTCCTATCTTCTTCCTGGTTACTTGGAATATTTTCAACTTTGGTTTCCGTTATGTAACATTAAAAATTGGTTACGAACAAGGAACTAATATCCTTTCAGACATGAAAACGACTAACATCGTTGACAAAATTTCTACTGGAGCTTCAGTAATGGGTCTTACAGTATTAGGTGTTCTAGTTGCATCTTGGGTTAACTTTAAAACTAAATTAGAAGTTGTCGTTGATTCACCAGATGGACCAGTTATCACTAATATCCAAGCGGTTTTGGATGGATTAATTCCAGGATTATTAGGATTAGGTTTAACTATGTTATTAGTATGGTTAATGAAGAAAAAATTCACTACAATTAAATTAATTGGGTTAATCTTCTTAGCTGCATTAGTATTAAGCTATTTCAATATTGCTTAATTTTTAATTAAATTAGTTTAATTAGGGATTTGCTTGCAAATCCCTAATTATTTATTTAAACTTATAATGTATTTATTAGGTTGAAAGAGGTAAAAAATGTCAACAAAAGTTATATTAGTAGGTCATGGTAAATTAGGATTAGCTTTATTAGAATCAGTAGGAATGATTGGTGGTCCTCAAGATCCTAATGAGGTTGTAGGTGTTGAGTTTTTAGAAGATGATAGTCGTGAAACACTGCAAGAAAGATTAGAAAAAGAAGTAATTAGACTAGATAGTGAAAATAACCATCTTGTTATTTGTTGTGATCTTAAAGGTGGAACTCCATTTAATGCAAGTTATTTGTTAGCTAAAAAATATAAAATCAGCATTATTTGCGGTATGAACTTACCAATGTTATTAGAGTTCTTATTAATGAAAGATTCATTCGAAACAAAAGAGATGTTAGTAGATATGGTTGAAATGACTAAGGATAGTTTATCAGTCGTTTAATAAACAAAATAATAATTTAGGAAAGGAAAAATTAAAATGTCAGTTGTATTATGGAAAATCGATGAGCGTTTAGTTCATGGGCAAGTTGTAGCTTCTTTTGGAAAATATCTAGGAGCTGATGAGTTTATCGTTGTAAATGATGTAGTTGCTTTCGATGATGAGCAAATTGGATTAATGGAGTTAACTGTACCGGCAGGTGCTGAATTAGGAGCTGTTACTTGCAAAGAATTCGCAAGAATTGTTGCTGAAAATGATTTCTTTGGAAAGAAAACAATCGTTGTATTCAGATATTTAGATGACGTTATGAAAGTTGTAGAACTTGGTGTTAAAATTGATGAGTTAAATTGTGCAGGTTTCTATCAACGTAAAGATCGTCCTGATGCAGTTAAATACAATAATAATTTATTTATTACTGAAGAAGACAAAGTAAAATTAAAAGAGTTAGAAGATAAGGGAACTAAGTTAGTTTACCAATTAACTTACGCTCAACAACAAACACCTTTAAAAACTCAATTTAAGTATTAAAATCATTGAAACCATTGTGTAAACAATGGTTTTTTTATTCAGCTAATTTAACTTAGAAATTAGTTGAAAACAGTAATAAATATAATTGTATTAATATAAATATTTTGTATATACAATTAGTAATAATATGATACAATATATTCAAGGGGGAAATATGATACATAATTATAAAAGTACTAGTACACTTGATCTTAGCTTTGATGATCAAACAAATGAATTAATTGTGAATGACGGAATCATCGTTGATGAGAGTTTAGTTAGAAAATTAAAAGATATGGATAAGTTGTTTAATGACGCTAGCAATCTTGACAGGGAGACTCCTTTATACTACATGTATAATGGAATTTATCGTCCGGAGCATAAGGATTTATTTAAAAATGCAGGTATCAAGTATGAATATACATTGCTGCTTCCTAATTTGATTAATGGAGAATGTATTAAGGCACACGGACATATGCATGGTGTTAGCGAGATTACAAAAACCAATTACCTAGAAATTTATGAGGTTTTAGGTGGTGAAGGTTATTTTCAGTTGTTTAAGTTTAATGATAAGAAAATAGATGTAGTTTTGGTTAGTGTTAAGGTAGGGGATATTGTTATTATTCCTCCAGGTTATTATCATTTGTCAGTTAATACCGGTAATAGTCCATTCAACTTCGGGGATTTGATTGTAGATGATGCAAAAAGTGATTACGGACTATTGAAGGTATATGATGGAGCTCCTTATTTCTTTATGAAAAATGAAAATGGAGAAGTTTCATACAAATATAATAGTAAATACAATGATTATGAAATTAATTTGATGGTGGTTGACGCAAATAATGTACCATGGGACATACCTTATGTTAAGGGCCCTTTGTACTCACACTTTGTGTCTGACCCAAAGTATTACGAGTTTTTAAAATAAAAAAAGGAGATAAAAATGTCATATTTAAATGGTTATAAGTCAAATTTCAATAAATATCCTAGCACTGTAGTTAAGGGGTTGGATACAGAAGCCTTTAAAGGTTATGCAAATATTTATAATGAGATTTCAAGTAAATTTAATGGTAATAAAAATATTGTGGTAGTTGATTGTACAGTTGGAGTTAATACTGAAGAAATTAAATCAGGCTTTAATGGCTTCTTTGACTTGGTTATTGATGCAAGTGATATTTATTATGATAGTGAAGTAATGAATAAAATGTTACAAAGATATGTAACTAATGACCGCGTTTTTGCGCTTGCGTATTATGGAAAATGGTTAGATTTTGTTGATCAAGATAAATTAGCTGCTGCTAAAGCAAAAGTTGATAACTGTGATGGAAATGTTTTAGTTGTCGGAGTAGGTGCTACTTATATTAATAAAGGTGATATCCTAGTTTTTGCGGATATGACTATTTGGGAAATCCAAATGCGTTATCGTAAGGGTTTAGATAACTTTAATGCTAAAAATTATAATGATGAAACAACAAAGAAATTTAAGCGAGGTTATTTTGTTGATTGGCGTTTAAGTAATTTTCATAAAGATGGCTTAATGAAAGATATGGATTATTACTTAGATACTGTTGTTGAGAATCATCCATGTATGTTAAGTGCCAAAGGTTTTAATGAAGGTCTACTACAAATGTTAAATCAACCTTTCTCTACTGTTCCGTTCTATGATGAAGGGCTATGGGGAGGACAATGGATGAAAGAAGTTATGGATATTGAAGATAAATCTCGTATTAATTATGCATGGAGCTATAACTTATTATTTCCAGAAAATGAAGTTAATTTAACTTTTGGAGATGTTAAAATCAATGTTCCTGGATATACTGTTTGTCGCAAGTACCCGAAACAATTAATTGGGGAAAAAGGGTTTGCGAGATTTGGTTGTGAATATCCGATTCGTTATGATTACTTAGATACAATGGAGGGCGGAAACCTATCGCTTCAAGTTCATCCGGACACTAAATATTTCCAAGAAAATTTTGGAATGGCATTTACTCAAGATGAAAGTTATTACTTCTTAGATTGTGGAAAAGAAGACACGTATATGTATTTAGGTTTAACTGACCAAGCAAATCGTGAGGATATGGAAAGAGATTTACTAGCATCTAATCGTGGAGAAATGGTTTTTCCAGCTGAAAAATACTCAAATAAAGTGCCTGTTAAAAAACATGAGCATTACCACATTCCAGCAGGAACTGTTCATTGCTCAGGAGCTAATACTATGGTACTAGAAATCAGTAGTGCACCTTGTATCTTTACATTTAAATTATGGGACTGGGGGCGAGTTGGTTTAGATGGTAAACCTCGTCCAATTAATGTGGAACGTGGAATGGAAGTAATCCAATGGGATAAACATGAGCAATTTATGCGTGAAACATGCGCCTTCAAACCAATTGAAATCGCTAAAGGAGAAGGTTGGTTAGAAGAAAAAACAGGACTACATGATTTCCAATTTATTGAAACTAGAAGAGTTTGGACAAGTGTAAAAACAAAACACCAAACTAATAATGAAACACATGCTTTAAACTTAATAGAAGGAAGAGAAGCTTTAATTGAAAGTCCTACTAATCAATTTGAGCCATTTATAATTCACTTTGCAGAATCGGTAGTAATTCCTGCTTTAATCAATGAGTATACAATTACTCCATGCGGAGAAAGTGCCGGTCAAGAAGTTGCGGTTATGAAGTCTTTTGTTAGATTTTAATGATTTTTAAAATAGAACCAATATGCAACTATCGAACTTGGGGAGGGGACTTCTTAAAGAAACAATTCAATAGTCAAGAAGAACGAATTGGAGAAGTGTTTCTAGTTAGCTGTATGGAAGAAGCTGACTCGATGATAGAGGGTGTTAAGATGAGTGAATTTTATCATCATCACCCCGAACATTTTGGTTTAAATCTTAAGAAATTTCCGCTAAGAATTAATTTAATCGACGCTTGTGATGACCTGTCTTTGCAAAGTCATCCCAAGGGTCTTGATGAGGCATGGTATATATTAGGGTGTCAAGATGATAGTCAATTAGTTATCGGGACAAATACAAATGATAAGCAGGAATTAATTTCTTCTATCGAAGAAGCAAGAGTAGATAAATACTTAGTAAAGCACCGCAATCGTATTAATGACTTTGTGTATTTACCAAGTGGTAGTGTCCATGGAATCTGTCGAGGGAATCTTGTATTTGAGGTAACTTACAATATTGATATCACATATCGTTTATATGATTATAATCGTTTAGATCATAAGACAGGAATAAAAAGAGAATTACATACCATGGAAGGTGTTTTAGAGGCTAATCTTGATTATAAGTTTGAATTAGAAAATATTAAAGAAGGCAAGATATTTGAGTCAGATAATAGTTTTGTAATAAAAAAATATATATGTACAAATAATTTAATTATTGATATAGATATGTTTTATATAATAACTATTACCAGAGGATGTGGGCGAGTTAATGGCCAAGAAGTCAAGTTATATGATTGCTTTTTAGTGTCAAGATTGACAGATAAATTACTAATATCTGGTAATTTAGAGATGATCGCAGTTAGTTATAAGGAGGAAAAAAATGAAGAAGCAAAAACCATTTTATAAATCAATTGCAGAAGAATTAGAAAGAGATATAAAAGATAAAAAATACAAATCTGGTGAAAAAATGCCAGCTGAGAGAGTTATTCAAGAAAGATTCTTCGTTAGTAGAATGACAGCTAGACAAGCTTATCATTTGTTGGAGAAAAAAGGGTTGATTACCATCGAAAAGAATAGAGGAGCTTTCGTATCTGATATTTCTGTTAAAAGAAGTCAAGAGATTCTAGGGTTTACAGAGTTGATGGAGAGTAAAGGATTTACCTGTCGCAGCAAGGTTTTAAACATTGAACGTAAATTGCCAGATGCCAAAGTTCAAAAAAAATTAAAGTTAGAAGATGGCGAAGAAGTATATTATATCTTTAGATATCGTTATGCAAATGAAGAGTTAGTAGCTATTGAGAGAGCTTATGTAGTGGCGAGTATGGTTCCGAAATTGGAAATGTTTAATTTTGAGGAATATTCATTATATGATACTTTCTACTGGCATTATAATTTAAATTTAAGTTATGCAAAAGATGAAATATTCGCGGATATGATTATCGGCAAAGATGCTGAAATGATGTTAAATACAAAGAAGGGTCCTGCGCTTGTCGTTCAAAATTCTTCTTTTGTGAATGATAACATTCCGCTTGAGTACACAGAAACTATTTATAACTACAAAGTATTCTCGTACACAATACATAGTACTAGAATCTCTAAAAGACATAATAAAGAGGAAGAGTAGGATGTTAGCCAGCGCTAAGAAAATCGACATCACTGCGCCTATTGGGTTTAGAATGGCAGGTTTCTTTGAAAGGGATCACGGCAGTGAAGGTATATTAAATAATCTTTACGCCAGTATTCTTATAATTGAAAACGCAGGTGACAAAGTTGTTTTTGTGGCATTAGATTTAATCGGTGTTGATCATGACTTCGTAAAAAAAGTTAGAACAAAAGTAAGTAAACTAACTGATATTAAAGATGAGTCAGTACTTATTGGAGTAACACATACACATTCTGGCCCCGATGCTAGTAGAATGTGTGATGGATGCGACGCTTTTAAGCGAAGTGATATGAGTGAGGTTGAGTTAAGTTATTACAATCTTTTGATAGAAAAAATTGTTGGTGGAATAGTTTGGGCTAATAATTCGCTAGTTAAAGTTGACATATTTACTAATCAAAGTGAATTAATCGGTATTGGCAGTAATCGTATCGATAGTAGCTTCTATGCTAATAATACACTTACTACAGTTAGTGTAAGAAATAAGACTGGAACACTATTGGCTGTCTTAACTAATTATAGCTGTCATCCAACTATTTTAAATAAGGATAATTATTTATTTTCAGGAGACTATATTTCTTTCTATCGCAATAAAATGGAAGAAATGTATCCTGGTGTTGTAATACCTTTCTTTCAAGGTTGTAGCGGAAATAATTCCACTCGTCATTATCGCCAAGCGGATGGCATTCAAGAAGCTCAAAGAATGGGTAATATTTTAGCGGATGCTGTTATAGATAATCTTAAGGATAGTGAATTATTATCTGGAAGATTAAGTTATAAAATCACAGATATTGAATTTAAAGCAAGAAGTTATGAGAGTGATGAAGTATGTTTAAAAAAGATAGCTGAGACGGAAAAAGAAATTGATGATTTAAAAAGAGATAATGCACCTGTTAACATTCAAAGAACTGCTTATGTTAAATGGCAAGGAGCAACTAGATACCTTGAAATGAAACATAAAAGCAACTTTCAAACGATGTTAAGTGAGATGCAATTAATAAAAATAGGTGATTTGCATTTTATCACAACTCCAGGAGAAACATTTGGAGAAATTGGTAGAAGTGTAATGAACTTAGACAATAAGAAGAAAATTGTGGTAACTGCTTATTGTAATGGTTATGTAGGATATATTCCCGATAAACATACATTTGAAAACCCAAAAGGATACGAGGTAGATTCATCTTTTGTTAATGAAGAATCGGAAGATATCATTGTAAGAGGTGCACAAAAACTTCTAAGTAAGGAGTAAAGATGATTGATTTACATATGCATTCAAAACATTCGGTAGATGGTGAAAAAACTACTAAGCAATTAGTAGAAATGGCTAAAGAAAAAGGTCTTAAGATTATTTCTTTGACTGATCATGACACGATGGCGGGAGTAAAAGATTTTATTAAACTATGTCAAGAAAATAAAATAATTGGAATTCCAGGTATTGAAATTACTGGACAAATTGATGACAACATTGTTCATATTCTAGCTTACAATTATAATATTGAGACAACAGAGTTTGATAAGTTTTTGGATATTATTACAAAAGCTGAAGACGACGCTGCTAGTGCAACGGTTAAACTCTATATTGAGAAATTTAAAATGGATATTAGCTATGAAGAGCTATTAGATAAAGCAATGAAAGCCTCTTTTCCATTTGAAGGAGTATTCGGGGAATTGATTAACAATGAAAAGTATCATCATTATGATATTTTAAAACCTTATTTACCAGGTGGCGAACGTAGTGATTTGCCGATGGTTAATTTCTACTGGGATAATTGTACTAAAGGCAAAGAATACTATATTTATACTGCCTATGCAGATTACACAGTGGTCATCTCTGCAATCTTAAAAGCTGGTGGAACACCTGTTATTGCTCATCCTTTTAATTTCTTCTATGAAAACCCGGAATATATTGACAAATTAGTTGAGGCTGGAGTTATGGGAATTGAAGCGCTATCCAACTATCATGATGAAGATATGAATAAACATTATTTAAGGGTTGCGAAGGAAAAAGACTTGTTTATTACTGCCGGCTCTGATTATCATGGAGCTTTTAAGCCGTTAGTAAAAATGGGTGAATATGGCTATAAAAATAGCGATGAACTATTGAAGCCGGTTCTAGAAAAATGGGGAGTTAGTTATGGAGATTGAAGTAGTAAGTAACTACCAAGAAATATCGCAAAAAGCTGCAGAAATTGTAATTAAAACTATCAAAGAAAAACCTAATGCTCTTATTTGTTTTCCAACAGGTTCAACACCTTTGAGAATGTATGAGTTATTAATAAAGGCTAATAAAGCTGGTGAAGTTGATTTTAGTCAGGTTAGAGTTGCTAGTGTTGATGAGTACTATGGTTTAAGTTGTGATCATCATCAAAGTTATGCGTATTTTTTGCACAAAAACTTTTTTGATCATGTTAATTTAAAAGGTGAGAATATCTTTTTAATTAAGGGCGATACTGACAATCCTGAAAGGGAGTGTACAACTTATCAGTATTTGATTGATAAGGCAGGCGGTATTGATTTGTATCTTGATGGAATAGGGGAAAACGGACATATTGGGTTTAATGAACCTAGTGATAAATTAACTGCCTTCTATCATCTTGAGAGATTGAGTGAAAATACTAAAGCAGCCAATGCGAGATTCTTTACAACGGATGAAGTGATTCCTAGTGCAGCTTTAACTATCGGTATAGCGGGAATCCTAAATGCTAAAAAGAGTATATTTTTATCTACAGGAGATAAGAAAATCAAGGCTTGGGAGCGTTATACTTCTAATGATGATATTGATCCACAATTTCCAATGTCGTTTCTTAAATTAGCTAAGAATGCGATTGCAATTGTTGATCATCCAATGTTTAAATAACTGATTCATTGAATCAGTTATTTTATTGTCAATATGTTAAAATTATTATGATATATAGAAGAGGTCCGCTATGAAAGTAAGCAAAATAGAAGGTGCACAAAATGTTGAAGTGAGTAAAAAAATAGCCTGTGAAAAACCTTTAATCAAACAATTGGAAATAATGGAAGAGTACACTAAAACACATTTACAACATAAGAAATCTAGTAAAGAACGTCGTGAATTAGAGTGTTTAAAAGTTATTTATCCTCAATTATTTGCCAGAAGTAAAAATGATGATTTCTTTGCTGGTAGATTAGATTTTTTACCAATTGGTTTTGGTTGCGTTTCTTCTGTTGGTGGAGTAGGGCATTATTGTGTCTTTGATAAGTTAAGAAGCTTTGGCAGTCAATTGCCTGAGTGTGAAAATAGAATTAATGCTTTATATAATTATTGGATTGATAATGATATTAAATCAATTTATTGTAATCAAGTATTGGATGATGTTCATGTTGGACGCTTCATTGATTGTAATTATCCTTTTCTCGCGACCGCTAGAATGTCGGGATTGATGTTGAATTATGAAATGTTAGTAGAATTAGGAGTTAATGGTTTGAAGGCTAAAATTTTAGCCCAACCTTTAGAAAGTGAGTTTTTAAAGGTTTCGTTAGAAACCTTAGATTTATTTGTTAAGTGTTTAGATTATTTAATAGATGAACTTGATAAGTCTGAAGTTAAAAACAAGATGTTAATGATGAAGAGTTTAGAACATTTAAAAGAAAACAAACCAACTACTTTTCATCAAGCAATTCAATTGATTTGGGTTTATGCCTTAGTAGCTGGTTGTATTAACTATGGAAGAATGGATGATATCTTAGGACCGTTTTTAGTTAATGACTTAGAAAAAGGGATAATTAGTGAAGAGGATAGTTTAAATTATTTAAAATCATTATGGACTTTAATCGAGAATCGTCGAACAACGGTCAATGGAAGAATTATTGTCGGTGGAATGGGGCGCAAACATCCAAAAGAAGCTGATGTCTTTGCGAAGTTGGCCCTAAAAGTCACAAAGGCTTGTAAGTATGTTGAGCCACAATTTACTCTACGAGTCGATAAGAATACTAGTGAAGAAGTATGGGAACTGGCTCTAGATTCAATAGGTGATAAGACCACTTACCCTACAATTTATAATGATGAAGTTAATGTTAAGTCAGTTGCTTTTGGGATGAATGTAGATTTAAAAACTGCAAGTCAATATGTGCCTTTTGGTTGTGGCGAGTTTGTGATTCAAGGTCAGAGTGTAGGGACTCCTAATACTCTATTAAATTTACTGATGTTATTAAATATCACGATTAATGGTGGTTATGATCAAGGGCTTTTTAAATGTGGGAATATTAAGTTTAAAGAATTAGATGACTATCAAAGTTTTGAAGAGTTCTTTAACAAGTATAAAGAAGTTTTGGACTTCTATGCCGACATGTCTGTTAAGGCTCAATATCAAAGCTATGAAGTTATGAACTCTGAAGTGTCTTTTTTATTCAGTAGTATTCTTATGGATGATTGCATTGTTAGAGGTAAAAGCATTCTCGATGGAGGGGTTAAGTATCTAGGTGGAACTAATGAAACTTATGGCAACATCAATACCTCAGATTCATTAATGGTAATTAAGCAGTTAATCTTCCAAGATAAGGTAGTTAAATTTTCAGAATTGCACAAAGCAATGTTAAATAATTTTGTCAATTATCCGGAATTATTGCACATGGTAAAAAAAGTTGGTAAGTATGGTAATGATATAAAAGAAGTTGATGATCTTGCGAATGATTTATATGAGTATATAGCAAAAGCAATAAGAAATCGCGGTATAGAAAAGGGAATGCAATATTATTTAATTGTAATATCCAACAATCAAACAAATACAGAATGGGGTAAAACAACAGGAGCTAGTGCTGATGGTAGGTTAAGTGGAACGTTTATGAATCCAGCTAATAACCCTGTTGGTCATGCTGATAAAAATGGACCTACGGCGATGTTAAATTCTCTAACAAGATTTGATGCAAAATACCATGGAGGCTCTGTTCAAAATATTAAATTTACTTCAAAGCTCTTTAACGAAAATCGACAAATAGTTAATAGTTTAATCAAAACTTACTTTAGAAAAGGTGGATGCCAACTTATGGTAACAGTGGTGGATAAGGGCGATTTAGAAGAAGCGCAAAGAAATCCAGAAAAATATCCTAATTTAATTGTTCGTGTTAGCGGTTTTAGTGCAGTTTTTGTGGACTTAGATAAAGATGTTCAAGATGAACTTCTAAGTAGAGTGCTTTATGAGTAAGATAAAAATTATTGAAATTCAAAGATTTTCAATTCATGACGGCCCTGGAATTAGAACTACTATTTTTTTAAAGGGTTGTCCTTTAAGGTGTGGTTGGTGTGCCAATCCTGAATCTCAAAGTTTAGAAACTCACTTATTTTATTTAAAAAATAAGTGTAAACTTTGTTTACGATGTTTAAACATTTGTCCTAACAAAGCTATTACTCTAAATGATAATGAATTAATAATCAATGATAGCCTTTGTGTAAAGTGTGGTGCTTGTGTTAATTTTTGTTTATATGATGCTTTGAAGCTGGTTGGCGAAGAATATGAAATAGAAAAACTTATAGATCTCTTGGCAATGGATGAAGATTATTATTTTGAAAGTAATGGCGGAATAACCATTTCAGGTGGAGAACCCTTTGTCCAATTTGAATCATTAGTTAATTTAATTAAATCAATTAAAGACAAAGGCTATCATTTATGTATTGAAACCACTGCTAATACTACTCTTGAGAATCTATTGACAGTTAGTGATGATGTTGATTTATTTTATATTGATTATAAATCTGATTGTTCAAATGATTTGTTAAAAATAAATGGGAATCTATCACTAATTGAAAACAACATTAAAGAGTTGGTTAAAAGAAATGATGTAGTAGTGAGGATCCCTGTTATCCCAAATTATAATCAAGAATTTATTGAAGTGATGATTAAGATAATAAAGGAGCTAGGGGTTAATGAAATTCATCTTTTACCATTCCATAATTATGCGAAAAACAAGTATCAACAAATGAGAACACCTTATGAATATGAAAATGTTAAAAGTCTTGAAAAAGAAGAATTAAAACAATACTTAGAATTAGCTAATAAGTATGATTGCATAATAAAGATAGGCTAGGAGATAATATGGCAACATCGATTGATTTTATTGAATTTGTTTGTGAGCAGTTATCAGATTTTAGAAATATTCGTTATCGTAAAATGTTTGGCGAATATGTAGTTTATTTGAATAATCGTCCAATATTTTTAGTTTGTGATAATACAGTTTTTGTGAAGAGGATTAATGCGTTAGAAAATATCATTGAAAACAATTATGTTGGATATCCTTACAAAGGCGCAAAAGAACACTATATTTTAGATATCGAGAATCGCAAACTTGTTGAGGAAGTGGTTCCTATTCTTGAGAGTTTAATCCCAGTTGTTATACCTAAAAAGAAAAAAATAGTAAGAAAATAAAAATCTCGAGATATTATAAATCTCGAGATTTTTTTACATTAACGGTGCAAAGGTTCTTAAAATACCTAGGATTAAAAGCTTAAATACCCCTAACTCATCTTTTGTGACAATGTTGTCCAAAGTAATCTCTGTACATTTTTTCTCAGTTTCAAGAAAGTCTTTTTTTATGTCGTTGATTACTGAAGTTTTGTACATCCACACTCCACATTCATAATGAAGACTTAAGCTACGATAGTCTAAATTAATAGTTCCAACAACTCCCGTTTTATCATCACAGATAAACATTTTCGAATGAATGAAACCTGGAGTGTATTCAAAGATTTTGACACCACCCTTTAACAATGTTTCATAATAAGAACGTGATAAAGAGTGAACAAATTTTTTATCAGGAATTCCTGGAACCTGAATCCTTACATCTACCCCAGATTGTGCAGCAGTAATTAATGACACCATCATTTCCCTGCTAATAATAAGGTAAGGACTTGTGATGTAGACATAGTTCTCTGAGCGATTTAAGATACTCATATAAATCGTTTCCCCAACTGCATCTTCATCTAGTGGTGAGTCGCCGAATGGTTGGACAACACCGTCTGCTAGATATTTTTTATTTGGTTTAAAGTTTGAGAAATCTTCAATCTTTTCAGTGACTGAACTCCACATTGATAAAAACATAATAGTTAAGTTATATACAGCATCTCCTTTTAACATGATGGCAGTGTCCTTCCAATGTCCATGTTTTCTCTTTTCATTAATGTATTCATCAGCTAAATTAATGCCTCCAGTAAATGCAGTATTGCCATCTATTACACAGATTTTTCGGTGATCACGATTATTAAAATTTGAGTTAAAAAGGTGATTGAAACGATTGAAGGCTTTACAAACAATTTTATGTTTGGCTAGTTTTTTACTAAAATTTGAAGGAAGAGTCATTAAGCAACCAAAGTCATCATATAGCACTCTTACATCGACTCCACTTTCTGCCTTTTGAATTAGAACTTCTTCAATTTGACTCCACATTTTACCCTCTTCAATAATAAAGTATTCAATGAAAATAAACTTTTTTGCAGTTTTTAACTCTTTAATCATCGCTTTCAGTTTATCTTCTCCTAACCGAAAATATTCAACTTTTGTATTTGTGTGAGCGGGTGCAGAAGCGACTTCGAATAGGTATTCTGATTGTCTCATGGCATGAATGTCATTCTTCAATAGTTCGCAGTGTTTGTCTTTACTATCGATGATTGCTTTTTTAAGAACATCATCAATATTTTTGTAGACAGCTTTTTTTCTTTTGCCGACTCTATGGCCATTGAAAAAAATATAAATAACTCCACCTACAAGTGGTGAAATAAACATTAAAATAATCCATGGTATTTTACTTTCATGATATGTGTCTTGAATAATAATGTAACTTATACATAAAAGACTTAACAGTGGCAATAAAAGAATTAGCCACTCTGAATAGTCACCAAGAAAATAAATTAATCCTATCCATAAAGCAATTTGAATAATTATTGTCATTATCACAACAATAGAACGTGTCAATATATTTGAGAGCGCTAGTTTCATATAATTCTCCTTATAATTATCCAAATGATAACACAAATCTATCGCTTAAAAAACAAAGCACCAGATTAATTATATCTGGTGCTTTGTTCTATGATTATTATCTTAGGAGAATAATCATATATTCTAAATATATAAATAAATATTAATAACCAAAGTCTTTTAGACAAGTGTCTACATCTTCCTCAAATGTTGAAAGTTCAAATCCTAATTCTAATGCCTTAGAATTATCTAAACGATAATCGCGTGGGTTATCTGCATATCTTTCTAAATCAGGTAAGATATATGAGTTAATTTCTTCATCAGAGAAACCTAAGCGTTTCGCGACATATTGCGCACTTTCGTAAGTTGTTAAATTATTAATACTGCTGAAATGAATAAATCCAGTAGGCATATTAACTAACTTGTCAAAGTTTTTAACTAAGTTGTAAGCATATGTCATTCCACGATACTCATATTTAGTAAATTTAGTTGGTTTACGGTAGAACATTGCATTCATAACATTTTTTACAATACCAGGACTTGCGATAATGTTTTTACTAGATAAACCAAATTGCCAAGATAAACGCATGATTACATAATCAGTTAAATTTTCAGTAATGAATTGTTCAACTGAAAGTTTGTGCATTCCGTATTTACTGATTGTTTTCGGGGTATCATCTTCTTTAAATGGTGCATTATCTTGATTATTAAACACTTGTTCAGTTGAGAAGAAAACAAGTCTAGCATTTTTTTCTTTACAAACTTTTGCGATCTCAATAGCTGAAAGTACATTAATTTTATTTGTTAATTCAGGTTGTTCTTCACAAGCTGCAGTTTGAGCGTTAGCTGCCATATGGAAACAAATGTCAAAATCAAACTTGTTGAAGTAAGGATATACAGACTCAACATCAGAAAGATCTAAATCTTTTTGTTCAACACATATAAATTCATATTCTCCCTTTAAATATTCTCTAAATAAACTACCAATATAGCCATTAGCACCAGTTAATAATACTTTTTTCATTAGTAAGCATCTCCTTTGTTTTCAACAGTTTCTCCATCAAATCCTGCAAGAATCGCGATTCCGGCACTAGTACCAATGCGAGTTGCGCCAGCTTCAATCATTGCACGACAAGTATCCCAATCTCTAATTCCACCAGCCGCTTTAACTTGACAAGCTCCTTCAACAGTCTTAGACATTAGAGTTACATCTTCAACAGTAGCACCACCTGTACCAAATCCAGTTGATGTTTTAATAAAGTCAGGTTTCACTTTTTTAGCAATTTCTGTCATCTTAACTATTTCTTCTTTAGTTAAGTAACAATTCTCAAAGATAACTTTTGATAAGATATTTTTGTCTTTACAAACTTTAACAATTCTTGTCATTTCATCTTCTAGGTAAGCCCAATTGCCAGCTTTAACTTCAGTAATATTGATTAAGTAATCAATCTCATCACAGCCATTAGCAATAGCGTTCTCTGTTTCAAATACTTTAGTTTCAATAGTTGTTTGTCCTAAAGGGAAACCGATAGCGGCACCTACATTAACTGGACAGTCTTTTAGAAGTTCTGCGCATTGAGCAACTGGATATGAGTTGATAGCAACCATTTTAAAGTTGTGTTCCTTAGCCTCTGCACATAGCTTCACAAAGTCTTCTTTAGTTGCAAATGGTTTAAGATTAGTATGATCAATCATATTAGCAACTTGTTCTCTTGTTATAGTCATTTTTTGATATCTCCTTTTAAATGTAATTACATTATAACAAAAAAACATTAATTGTCAATAACAATTAAATATGTTATTATTTAACCATGAACTCAAAGTTGATTAAAGAAAGAATTATTATTGATAAAAACTCGCCAATCCCTTTATATTATCAGTTTAAAACTGGTCTTTTAGCTCTAATAAATGAAGGCTTTTTTGGTGAAGATGGAAAAATACCGACAGAATTAGAATTTACAAACAACCTAGATATTTCTAGACCGACAGTTAGACAAGCGTTAAACGAGTTAATTCATGAAGGATGTATCATCAGGCTCAAGGCCAAAGGAACCTTTATCAAAAAGAAGACAATCGGCAGTAAATTTTTTAGTGAAGTTTTAAGTTTTGACAATGAAATGAAGAGTTTAGGATTAAAACCAAAAACGAAAATTATTAGTTGTGAAGTAGTTAAAAATCATTTACCTGAGATTTTTGGAGAGTATGTTGACTCACTTTTAAAACTTGAGAGAATTAGAAGTGCAAGCGGTAAAAAAATTGTATTTGTGACTTCTTACTTACCAATGGGACTTTTTAATAATAAAGTTCCTGATTTTCAGATTTCTAGCTTATATGAGATGTTAACTAAGTTTGGCTTTGAAGTTGCTAATGTTAATCGTGAATTTTCAGCTGTTAATGCGGATAAAAAACTGGCTGATCATTTAGATATCAAACCAAAAGATGCAATGCTGAGTGTTTACACTAAAGCTTATGATGGCAAAGACTTATTAATTGAGTATTCAATTGCTTATTATAATCCAGATATGACTTTCAAAATCAATTTGGATAAAAATAGATAGAGGGGAAAAATGAGTTTAAAAGTTATAGTGTTGGATATTGATGGTACATTGTTAAATGATGATAAAGTGATATCGCCTACTACTCATGAAGTTTTAGTTAAATCCTTAGAAAAAGGCTACCAGATTATTTTATGTTCAGGTCGCCCACTCAATGGTGTTTATAAGTACGGAAAAGCCTTAGACTTTGAAAAGTATGGCGGATTATTGATTGGTTATAATGGAGCCAAAGTGTATGACTATCAAAATAAAGAATTGCTTTACAATCAAACTATGGATATTGAGAAATCAAAAGAAGCCTTAAACTATTTAAAGGATTTTGAAGTGATAACAATGATCGATAATGATACTTATATGTTTGTCGATGATGCTTATAAAGCAGATGTGACTATCGATGGAGTTACTAAAAATATTATTGAATATGAATCACGTTGTTGTGATTTTAAGGTTTGTGAGGTTGGTGATCAAGCTGAATTTTTAAATTATCATTTAAATAAAATTCTTGTTTCTGGTAATCCTGAATACTTAGTTGAGAATTATGATAAGTTGTCTGAACCTTTTATTGGAATATTTAATTGTGCGATGTCTTCACCATTTTATTTTGAATACACCGCAATTAATGTTAGTAAGCAGAGTGGTTTAGAGTTTGCCTTGAAACAATTAAAGGTTGATAAATCAGAGGTTATTGGCTTTGGTGATAGTTTTAATGATCTGCCTCTGTTTGAAGGTGTTGGAATTAAAGTAGCAATGGGAAATGCAATTGATCAGTTAAAAGAAGTGGCTGATATTATTGCGCCCGATAATAATAATGATGGTGTTGCAAAGGTATTGGTGGAGGTTTTAGATTTACAATAATTTAATTTGTTTATTCAACTGGTAATTGTTGAATATTTAACTTGATTATGGTAATATATTATTGCTTTTAGTCTTGGTTTTGGGAGACTCCGACCTTATACTCGGATTAGAAGGACTAATTTTGAAAGGAGAAACAAAATGTTAACGAAAGAAAACAAACAGCAAATCATGAAAGAGTTCGCTATTAAAGAAGGCGATACTGGTTCACCTGAGGTGCAAATCGCAGTATTAACTGCAGAAATCAACCGCTTGAACGATCATATGAAAGTTCATAAAAAAGACTACGCTTCATTAAGAGGTATGTTAAAAATGGTTGGTAGACGTCGTAACTTTTTATCTTATTTGAGAAATAAAGATGTAAATCGTTACCGTGAAATCATTAAACGTTTAGGTTTAAGAAAATAAGCATATTTATGCTTATTTTTTTATATACAAAAAGAGGGATGGAACAAAAATGTTGATAACACTTAAAGAATTGTTAGCTATAGCTGATGAAAAAGGAATTGCATTTGCGTCATTTAATGCGCCAAACTACGAATCTGCTTTAGCAGTTATTGAGGCTGGTGAAGAGTTGAATTTACCAGTTATTTTAAGTCATGGTCCAGGTCATGATTGTTTTGTGAAAATGGAAGATATTATCGGAATTTATAAAATGCTTGCAGAGCGTGCTAGTGTTGATGTGTGTATTCATTTAGATCACACTTCAGATTTAGACTATATTAGAAGAGCCCTTGAAGAAGGTGTTACTTCTGTTATGTTTGATGGAAGTCACTATTCTTTTGAAGAAAATATTAAAATGTCTAAAGAAGTAGTGGAAATGGCGAAGAAGTACGGCGCTAGCGTTGAAGCTGAATTAGGTAAAGTGGCAAATTCTACTTTTGGACATGCGGAAGTAGAATTTGAGGATAATGTAGCAGAATATACAAATGTTAATGAGGCAATCCAATTTGTAAATGAAACTGGAATCGACGCTTTAGCAGTTGCAATTGGGACAGTTCATGGAGTTTATACTAGTGAGCCAAAACTTGACTTACCAAGAGTTAAAGACTTAAAAGAAGCGGTTAATATTCCGCTTGTAATGCATGGTGGTAGTGGTGTTAAAGATGACGATGTTAAGGTAGCGATTACCAATGGAATTCGCAAAATTAACTATTACACTTATATGAGTTTAGATGGTGGTATGGCAGTTAAGGAGCATTGTGAAACAAGAGAAAAAGTGTTTTTCCATGATGTAGTTACTGTTGGAAAAGAAGCGATGAAAGCTGATGTTTTACGTGCAATGAAGTTGTTTAGTACTAAGTAATTCTTAAGGAGGCCTATGCCTCTTTTTTAATAAACAATTACTCAAAATGGTTATTTTGATTCAAAAAAATTAAAATACAATTTGAATATGAGATAATAAAATAATAAAAACAAGGGAGAACACTATGAAATTAATTATTGAAAAAGATTATGATGCAGTAAGTAAAAAAATGGCAGACTTAGTTGCGGAAGCGGTTAATGAAAAACCCAATTTAATATTCTGTCTTCCAGCAGGGGCATCTCCTATTGGGATGTATAAATATTTAGTTGAGATGTTTAATAATAAGGAAGTAAGTTTTAAGGATATGATTACTTATGATATGGATGAGTATGTTGGTATTGGTCCTGATAATGATCAAAGTTACGCATATTTTATGCAGAAACATTTCTTAAAATTTGTTGATGTTAATCCTGATAATGTATTTTATCCAGATGGCATGGCTGCTGATTTAGATAAGATGTGTCGTGAATATAGCGAAGAAATATTTGCCAAAGGTGGCCTTGATTTAGCAATCACTGGTATTGGATCTGATGGTCATATTGCGTTTAATGAACCTAATGATAAATTAATTCCAAGAACACATTACATAGATTTAGAAGAAAGCACAAGAATTAATAATGCTCATTTCTTTGATGGTAATTTAGACTTAGTTCCAAAACAAGCTATTACAATTGGAATGGAAGATATTTTAAGAACAAAATTATTTTTAGTGGTCGCAAGTGGTCTTAAAAAAGCTGATTTAGTTAAAAAGACTTTTGAAGAAGAGGTTCTAGATCCAATGTGGCCTGTTTCTTTCTTGAGAATGCATTCAAATTGCATCTTTGTAATTGATGAAGAGGCAGCTTCTACAACTGATCCTGAAGTGTTAAAAAGGTATTTATAATGGGTCACTTGCAGTTAGCCCTTGATACTTTGACTTTTGAAGAGAGTTTAAAGTTACTAGATGAAGTGAAAGATAGTGTTGATATTGTTGAGATCGGCACACCGTTTTTATTAAATGAAGGTTTAAAAGTATTGACTAAAATAAAAGAGGCATATCCTAATTACATATACTTGGCTGATGCTAAAATAGTTGATGGTGCAAAAATTGAGGCTACTGACGCTTTTGAGGCAGGCGCTGACATTGTGACTGTTTTAGGACTTGCAGATAACAAGACAGTTAGTGATGTTGTGGAGTGCGCTAAAATCTATGGCACAAAAGTAATGGTTGATTTGATTAATGTTAGTGATATTGGAAAGAGAAGTAAAGAATTACTGGCATTAGGAGTCGATTATCTTTGTGTGCATACAGCTTTTGATGTTCAAGACACCACTCTTCCACCTTTAGAAGATTTAAAAATCATTAATCAATTAGGTAATTGTTATAGTGGCGTTGCTGGTGGTGTTGGTTTAAAAACTATCAAAGAAATTGCGGCTGAAAAACCTGCTGTAGTAGTGGTGGGAGGCGCAATCACTAATAGTGAAAACCCTAAAGAAATCGCAAGATTAATTAAGATGGAGATTAATAATGAAGGTCGTTAATAAAGTAGAACTTCTTTTAAGTGAGCACCAAGAAGCGTGTCAATTACTTAATGAAGAAAAGTTTAATGATTTGTACAAAGAATTAAATTTAGCTAATCGTATCTTTGTTAGTGCTGCTGGTCGTTCCTTATTACAAATAAAGGGTTTTGCAATGCGCTTAATGCATATTGACTACAACGTGGTAATGGTTAACGAAATAACGACACCAGCCATCACAAAAGATGATTTATTAATTGTAGCTAGTGGATCTGGAGAAACAACTGGAATCATTAATCAAGTAAATAAAGCTAAAAACATTGGCGCAAGAACAATTGCGATTACTTTAAATCCTAATTCTACACTAGCTATCATTTCTGATGATTTCCTATTATTACCCAAGATTACAAGTAAAGTTACTGGCGGAACTCAGTTTGAACAGTTTTTAGGAATAACTTTGGATGCTTTCATCGTTAGCATTATGGAAGATAAAAATATGGATAATAACTACATCTTTAAAAATCATTCAAACCTAGAGTAAATAAAGTTATGAAGATAGGAATATTTTCTCGTAGTTATGATTATCACGACCTAGAAAAGGTTTATCAAGCTATGACTAATCAGGGCATATATCATACTCAACTTAATCTTTTAAGCGCAGGGTTAAGTCCTTTGCCTGTGGTCATAAGTGATGATAAAATAAAAGAAATTAGAGAGCTTACAAATAGATATGGAATAACTATTGAAGTGCTATCTGGAACTTTTAATATGATAGATCCAGATCTAACCAAGAGAAGAGAATCAATTATTCAATTTGAGACACAATGTAAAATTGCTAGTAATTTAAATATTCCAATTGTTAGTTTATGCACAGGCTCTAAAAATCCAAACAGTAAATGGATTTGGGATGACAAAAACCTTACAACTCAAGCATACGAAGATTTAATTAACACTACAAAATCTATAATCAAATATGCTGAAAAATACAATGTAATATTAGGGGTTGAAGTTGAGGCTAGTAATGTAATAAATACTGCAAATTTTGCGCTAAGATATTTAAATGATATCGATAGCAAATATTTAAAAGTCATTATGGATGGTGCAAACTTATTTGACTTAAACAATGTATATAAGATGGAAGAAACCTTAAATGAAGCTTTTGAGTTATTATGGGATAATGTCGTAATAGTTCATGGCAAAGATTTTATTGTGGATGATGTAGTGAAGTTTGTTCCATTAGGTCAAGGAATATTTAATTATCAACATTATTTAAAACTGCTAAGAGATTACAATTATCAAGGAGCTTTAATTATCCATGATGTAAAGGAAGAAGATGTTAGTAGTGCTATAACATATCTTAATAATATAAGTAAGGAGTGATGATCTTGAATAATTTTAATTCTTCTAATTTAAATTTAGAGTACAAAGTTATTGGCGAAGGGAGACCTTTTATTTTTCTACATGGATTAGGTGGTGATATTTCTCAAATAATTAGTGCCTATCAAGAAATAGCTGGAGTACAATTAATCACTTTAAACCAACAAGGGCATGGTAATAGCGAAGTAGATTGGGATAACTATAATTTTGAATATTTAGCTAATGATGTAATTAATTTAATGGATCATTTAAAAATTGAAAAAGCTGTTATTGGCGGCATTTCAATGGGTGCGGCTGTATCGTTAAATCTAAGTTTGAGATACCCAGAAAGAGTTGAGAAACTATTATTGGTCAGAAGTGCCTGGCTTGATACCTCAATGTCGAGCTGGTTAAAAAGAGCATTCTTTGATTTAGGTTGTGCACTTAGAGAAGGCGGACTAGAAGCGTTTAATAATAGTGTTGGTTACCAAATTGTTGACAATCATTCTAGCTATGTCAAAAATGCCTTTATCAAACAGTTTAATAACGAAAATAATCATCGAAACTGGGAAAAGTTTATTCTCTTACCCAATTGCTTCCCAGTGATTGACTTAGATAATTTAAGTGATTTGAATATGCCAGTTTACTTAGTAGGCACTCAAAATGATATGATTCATCCTTATGAATTTCTATTGGTTTTAAAATATTTCATCAAACAAGCAAAAGCTTATGAGATAGTTGATAAGTCAATTGATGAGAGCTTGCACGGACAGCAATTGAATAATATTATCGAAGAGATTTTTAGATAATAGTCGGTTATATGCAGTTGATAAATTTATATGTTTTTATAAGAAAGTATATTTTTATTGAAAAGGTATAAAATAATTTTATTTGGAGGTATATTATGCATCTCTATAAGAATAAAGAAGAATTAAAAGAAGAGATAAAAAAATCATACGAAAAATATATCAATGAATTTTCTGAAATACCCAATGAATTGAAGGATAAAAGAAATGATAATGTCGATCGAACTCCAGCTGAAAATCTTGCTTATCAAGTTGGTTGGACAACTTTGTTGTTGAAATGGGAAAATGATTATAAGAAAGGGAACGAAGTAAAAACACCGTCAGATAAGTTTAAATGGAATCAGTTAGGAGATTTATATCAATGGTTTAATCAAAAATATTCAAAATTGTCACTTTTTGAACTTCAAGAAATACTAACAAAAAACTTAGATGATATTTATGAAATGATTGATAATTTATCTGAAGACGAGTTATTTAAACCGCATCAAAGAGAATGGGCTGACAAAGCAACAAAATCTGCGATTTGGGAAGTATGCAGGTTCATTCATATTAACACTGTCTCTCCTTTTGGTATGTTTAGAACCAAAATAAGGAAATGGAAAAGATTAGAGCTATAATATTTATAAATACAAAATAATATTGAGAATAGTTTTTAGATAATTAATAATGTATAAAATAGGTTAATGCAGTCGGAGGAAAGTATAATGGATAAAATTAAATCGCAAAGTGATCTGGAAATGTTGAATAAATGTTTCAACAAAGATACACTATTATCACTAGCGACATTGGATGGAGACAGACCCACTGTAAGAATAGTGAATGCTTATTTTGAAAATGGTTCTTTTTATACGATTGTAGATGCTAAGTCTGAGAAAATGAAACAAATAATAAAGAACCCAATAGTTGGCATCTGTTCTAATGATTATTTTTCTGCACATGGAATAGTGAGGAATTTAGGACATATTTATCACAAAGATAATCTTGAACTTGCAAAAAAGTTAAAGCTTGTATTTGCAGAATGGTGGGATAATGGACATAGTGATTATAATGATGTAAATACTATTGTTCTGAAGATTAAATTGATTGATGCTGTATTTTTTGATTTTGAATCAAGACATGTGATGAATTTCGATTAATTGTGACAGATAAAAAATATTAGTTTCTTTTTGAAAGGAAAATGATGAATAATAAATATTTATCTTATGGAATTTCCTTCGGGTTAATGTTTGGGGCAGTGATAGGTATGGCTATAGGTTTAATTATTGATTCAATAGATGGAATGTTAAATAGTCTTATGTTTGGTCCGGCCATTGGTGTGTTAGTTGGTATTGTGTTAGGGGCGTTATGGATTTCTCAAGACGTAATAAAGATAAATAAATAGTGTTTGTTTAGCGAATCGTTTAGTTAAAAAAGAGGAAATCCTCTTTTTTTCTTGGTGTTTAATTAAGTAATAAAACTATATTGTTTATTCTTGAATAATTACTTTTTTATGATTTTATGCTACAATAAGTTCGATAAAATAAAGAAGGAAAAGAAAAGATGGGAAAAGAAGTATTTAGTTTAGATTTTTGTGGAAGAGAATTATCGATTGAGACAGGAGAAATTGCAAAACAAGCTGGCGGTAGTGTAATCGTTAGATATGAAGATACAGTTGTATTATCAGCTGCTACTGCAAGTTCTGTTGCAAAAGATACTGATTTCTTTCCATTAACAGTAACTTTCGAGGAAAAGTTATATTCAGTAGGTAAAATTCCAGGTGGTTTTTTAAGAAGAGAAGGTCGTCCTAGCGAACACGCGACTTTAACAAGTCGTCTAATCGATAGAACATTAAGACCATTATTTGCGGATGGGTTCCGTAATGAAGTGCAAGTAGTCAATACTTGTTTATCTGTAGATCAAAATATTAGTGCTGATATGGCAGCGATGTTTGGTGCTTCATTAGCATTATGTCTTTCAAATATTCCGTTCAATGGACCAATTGCTGGTGTTATTGTTGGGAGAATTGACGGAAAGTATATTATCAATCCAACGATTGAAGAATTAGAAGTTTCAGACATCAACTTAACTGTTGCGGGTACTAAAGTAGCTGTTAACATGGTTGAGGCTGGTGCGAAAGAAGTTAGTGAAGAAGATATGTTAGAGGCTATCATGTTTGGACACAAACATATTCAAATGTTATGTGAGTTCCAAGAGGCTGTAGCAGCTAAAGTTGGAAAAGAAAAAATGGAAGTTGTTTTATATCAAGCAAATCCAGAAATCTTAGCAGAAATTAATGAAGTAGCAAAGGCTGATTTGCAGGCTGCTGTTTCAATTAAAGAAAAATTATTACGTTATGGTAAAATTGATGAAATTACTGATAATATGGCAGCTTTATTTGAAGGAAAAGAATACCCTAACGATAAGGCTAGAGATAAAGCGGTTAAACAAGCTCGTGAAATTTGTCATGATATCGTAGCTGAAGAAGTTAGACGCTTAATTAGTGTTGAGAAAATTAGACCTGATGGTCGTACGATTACTGAACTGCGTCCTTTAGATTCTCAAGTAGATTTATTACCAAGAGTTCATGGCAGCGCTTTATTTACTAGAGGTGAAACTCAAGTATTATCGGTTTGTACATTAGGTACAATTGGTGATAATCAAATTATTGATGATTTAACAGAAGTAGATACTAAGAGATTTATGCACCACTATAATTTCCCTCCATATTCAGTAGGCGAAGTTGGAAGAATGGGAAATCCTGGTAGAAGAGAAATTGGACATGGAGCATTGGGCGAAAGAGCATTAGCACAAGTTCTGCCAAGTGTTAGTGAATTCCCTTATGCGATTAGACTTGTAGCTGAAGTATTGGAGTCAAATGGTTCTAGTTCACAAGCTTCAATTTGCGCAGGCAGTATGGCTTTAATGGCTGCCGGTGTTCCAATTAAAGCTCCAGTTGCTGGTATTGCGATGGGTCTAGTTACTTATGATGATCACTATACAGTATTAACTGATATTCAAGGCATGGAAGATCACTTTGGGGACATGGACTTTAAAGTTGCGGGAACTAAAGATGGTGTTACTGCATTACAAATGGATATTAAAATTGCTGGATTAACTAGAGAAATTTTAGAAGAAGCTTTACAACAAGCTAAAGTTGCAAGAATGCAGATCATGGACAACATGTTAGCGACAATTTCTGAAACTCGTAGCGAAGTAGGGACTTATGCTCCTAAGATCGCTCAAATGCTAATTGATGTTGATAAGATTAGAGATGTTATTGGACCTAGTGGAAAAATGATCAATGCGATTATCGAGGCTTGTGACAATGTTAAGATTGATATTGAAGATGATGGAAAAGTTGTTATTTATCATCAAGATATGAGTGCAATCAAAAAAGCGGTAGAAATGATTGAAAACATTGTTAAGGTTGCTAAAGCTGGAGAAATCTACGAAGGCAAAGTGGTTAAAATTGAAAAATTTGGAGCGTTTGTAAACTTATTTGGTAACACTGATGGTTTAATTCATGTCAGCAAAATCGCTCATGAGAGAGTAGAAAAAGTTGAAGATGTCTTAAATGTTGGCGATATTGTTAAAGTTAAGGTTATTGAGGTGGATGATAAAGGAAGAATTAATTTATCTCGTAAAGACTTAATTGAAAAGCCAAAGAAAGAAGTTAAGGAATAAGCGCCGGAAACGGCGCTTATTATTTGATATGTCACAATTTACAGCTAAAGTATTATTATATGTAGCAGCCTTTTTATGGGGCATGGGTTTTATTGGTGTTCAAGAAGCTATTAATGTAGGGTGGGAGCCATTTGCGATATTGTTTATGAGAGGTAGTATTGCTGGTTCAATCTTACTTTTTATTGCCTTTAGACATAATTTTCCCTGGTGGAAAGATAGGCGTTTTGTTTATCGTTCAATCTTAGCAGGATTAATTATGTCGATTGCTTTTGCGGTTCAAACTTATGGGCAAGTTTATTCTTCGATAAGTATGACCTCTGTTCTAACGGTATCTTATGTGGTTATTACCCCTTTTGCAGCTAATATGATAAAGAAACAGAACCTTTCTAAAAATGTTTATATTGGATGTTTTATTGCTTTAATTTCTGTGTTTATAATTTCTTATCAAGGTGGCTCTTGGGCATTTGGAATAGGTGAAATCTTGCTGTTGATAGGGGCGATATTATATGCTTTACAGTTTTTGATGATTGAGAGTTTAGGTAATAATAAAGTTGCTTTTGCATTAAGCGGAATTCAACTAATAGTCATGGCAGCTTTCTCTTTTGTGATGATGTTAATTACTGGTCAAACTCTACAGATTGAAGGTATTCAATACACAATTGCTTTAGCGATTTTCTGTTCAGGACTGGGTTTCTATTTACAGGTAATGACTCAGGAAGTTGTATCTTCCTCGATCGCAAGCTTCATTCTTTCGCTAGAAAGTTTATTTGGAGTTTTGGGTGCTGTTATAATTATGGGCGATGTATTAACTTGGCAAATAGGCCTTGGGTGTATACTGATGTTAGTTGCTATATACTTTGTTGAGAAAAAGAAGAAGTAGACGAAATATTGAAAGATATTTCGTTTTTTATTTGACACAGTTAATAATTTGAGTTAATATAGTTAAGTAAAAGTAATTAAGTAAAAATATCTAATTACTTGAAAGGATAATTATATGAGCAAAAGATTATTTAAAGCAATTGATAAATTAAACTATGATTTCTCAATTGCAGAACTACAAAGAGCACATGAAGAACGTAATGATGAAAATATTTCTTATCATGATTCCTTGTATTTAAATATTATAGAAACAGAACCAAATAAATTTACCTCTTCACAAATTGCGGATCTACTAAGGATAACTAGACCGGCGGTCACTCAAAAAATAAATGAACTTGCAAAAAAAGGATATATTATAAGGACGCAATCTCAAACAGATAAAAGAGTCTTTTATTTATCAGTTAGTCCTGATAAACAATTCTATACCGCTGAAGATGAGAAGCTAAAAGTTGAAATTGAAAAACTATTAAAAGATAAATATGGTGAAGATACAGTTGAAAAGATGGCTGAGATGATTGAATTTTTATCAAAGACATATTTTGGTGGACCAACTAAGGGTGCAAAATAATGAAGGTTAATCCTTTATCTAAAGATTTTACTTTAAAATCTCTAATTAAATATACACTGCCAAGTATCATTATGATGATTTTTATGTCAACCTATACAATCATTGATGGAATTTTTGTTTCTAATTTAGTGGGTGAAGAAGCATTGGCTGCTGTTAATCTAATTATGCCGATATTCGGAATAATTATGGCAATTAGTTTAATGTTTGCAGCTGGTGGTAATGCAATCATCTCAAGATATATGGGTCAAGGTAAATTAAGAGAAGCTCGAGAATTTTTAAGCGTTCTCTATGTTGTCGGAACAATATTGGGCTTATTTGTCAGTTTAGTTTCCTTTATTTTCCCTGATCAATTATTAGGAGTAATGGGAATATCAGATACCTTGTATCCACTTGCGAGAACTTACTTATTGAGTATTGCAGGGTTTGCGATGCCAATATTCTTTCAAGTTTATATTCAAACTTTTATGTTGACTGCTGGTAAACCAACTCTTGGATTATGGTTAAGTGTTATTGGTGGTTTAATAAATGTAATTCTTGATTATGTGTTAATTTCTCCTAATATGTTTAATTTGGGAATTGCCGGCGCTGGTATTGCGACCGGTATTGGAAATGCTGTCCCTGGAATAATTGGTTTATTTTATTTTATGTTTAATCGAAAAGGAGTTTTATATTTTGTTAAACCTAAATTTGATTTCAGAGTTTTAGGTCACAGCATCTTTAATGGTTCATCAGAATTAGTCGGAAATATTGCCGTCTCAATCACTACTTTGATGTTTAATTTCATCTTACTACAAATGGTTGGAGATTCAGGAGTTGCGGCTATTAGTGTCATACTATATATTCAAATGTTTCAAAATGCAATTTATTTCGGTTTTACTATGGGTATATCTCCTATCATTGGTTATAAATATGGTGAAGAAAATCATTTAGGGTTACATAAAATTATTCAACAAAGCTTTAAAATAATTGCCGGAACATCAGTATTAGTTATAATATTTACGATAATGCTTGCCGATCAAGCAATTGGAATGTTTATAGCTAGTAGTAGTTCAACCTTTGCTCTTGCAAAGAACGGGTTATTGTTATTTTTACCAGCATATTTATTTATGGGTTTTAATATTTTTTTCTCGGCTTTATTCACGTCATTATCTAATGGTAAAGTATCGGCCATAATTTCAGTATTGAGAAGTTTAGTTTTTATTGTCATTGCCTTGCTTATTCTACCTAATATCTTTGATTTAAATGGTGTTTGGTTGGCAATTCCAGTTGCTGAATTAATGTCAATATTTGTTTGTATCTACTTTTACCAAAAAGGGAAAGTGGTGTATAAGTATTAAAAAAATCAAACTATTTAGTTTGATTTTTTTGTAGGTTTGTAAATCTGTATAATACTATTTCTGCTTGACTATTAAACCTGACTTTAAATTGAGTTGTAGCTACACCACTATTGATATCAATTTGACAGTTATTATAATGGTAGACTCCACTAAGATAATCTTGATTGAAATCGTTATCTAATAGTGACCCAAAATATGGAAGATTTACCTGACCACCATGAGTATGACCTGAAACGTATAAATCTATAAGTGTACTATCTTTAAGATAATCTAATGATAATTTGTGTGAAATTAAGATATTAAATGTCTCTGGATTAATTTTTGATAGAGCTTTGGTTGGATCTGATAATAGAGGGTCTGCAGTATTTATAGAAATAAGGTTGATGAATTCTTTGTCTGATTTATGAAGTTGAATACTTTGATTGTTCAATAACTCAAATCCACTATTGTTGTATGTGTTTTTTACAATATTTTCCATTTCTTGATTGACGATGTCAAATTCGCCCATTATTGCAAACTTACCATATTTTACTTCAATACTTGCTAATAATTCAGTTACTTTAGCTTCGATTTCAGGAGTTATATTTGCTTGCGTAGCATCGTAGAGATCTCCAAGAAAGATAACAGTATCTGGTGCTAATTGATTAATATCATCAACTATTCTTTGTAGGTCTTCTTGATGGAAGTAGTTATTGTAGTGAGTATCACTAACAAATAATACAGTGTAGTCAGTTATACTCTCGGTTATTTTTTCATTTTCAATAACTTGATAACGAACATTGTGGTTTTTAATTTTTAGGATCGTTGAGTCTATATAAACACCAACTATTATTAAAGATATAATTGATAAACTAATTATTATTTTTTTCATAAGTCGTTCCTTCCGATGATTAATGTAAATGGTGCAGTTTCCTTAAAGGGCATTTTAAATTGAAGAGTTACTAAGTTTTTTTGCAAATTTGCCCACTTTAATATAGCCTGACTTTCATTTTTTTGAGATATGTCTCCGTTGTAACAAGTGATAATTATTAGCCCGTTTTTATTTAGTAAGCTAACAACCTTATTTAGAGTCTTGATTGTAGAGTCTTGATTTGTAAATAGTGTTTTATCACTATGAGGTAACCACCCTAAATTAAAGATGAACAAATCCGCTTTAGTTACTATTTGATCAACCAAGTTATGGTCACAACAATAAAGTGTTAGATTTTGGTAAGCACTAGTTAGTTTTTTTGTTTTTTCTATGGCGATTTTTTGGATGTCAAAACCAATTACCTTTTGATAGTTTTCGACTAAGAATAGTGTATCGTGACCGTTTCCAACTGTCATATCGACAACCGTTGTGAGTTCGGTATTTAGACTTAGCAAGTAATTTTTGACAAGATCTGTCATATTTAAAATATTCTGGTTATACATAATCACCTTGATAGATGTCTCTTTGAGCCATTTTTTTATCAATGGTATTTAAGACTGCGGTTTTATTTAGAGTCCATAGTGGCGCAATTAAGTTATCTTTAGTTGGGTCTCCTGTTAATCGATGAATGACAATGTCTTGATTTAGATGTTGTAATTGCTTGATGACAATGTCGGTATATTGGTCTAAAGATAAGAGTTCAAATGGTTGTTGTCGATAGATTTCCGCAAGTTTCGTTGATTTATCAATATGTAACATATGAATCTTGATTCCTTGAATGTTTAGATTGTTTAAGAATTTTACATTCTCAAGCATTTGGTTTTCATCTTCTCCAGGTAGACCATTAATTAGATGAACAACAATTGAACAATTGGTTTTTGAGATTCTACGATATGTTTTAAGGAAGTCCTCAAGAGTGTAGTGGCAATTAAGGAATTTTCTTGTTTGATCATTGATTGTCTGTAGCCCTAATTCAATTGTGACATCAATTTCTTGAGAAATTAAGTCTAAATGTTTGAGGGTTGAGTCGCTTAATGAATCAACTCTTGTGGCGATTGAAAGGCCAATGACATCCTCTATATCTTTATATATTTTATAATTGTTGATGTTTATTTGTAGCGAAGCATAAGTATTTGAGAAGTTTTGAAAGAATAGTAAATATTTTGTTTCTCCCCACTTTCTTTGAATGATTTCTTTTTGGTTAATTATTTGTTGGTTGATTGATGGAGGTTGAATGATTCCACTAATTCCTTTTCCAGGGCAAAAAAGACAACCTTCTTTTGATTTGATACCGTCCCTGTTGATACAAGTATAGTTGGCATCAATACATATTTTTCCTACTTTACTCTGGTATTTTTCCTTAAAGTAATGATTTAGAGTATGGTATCTTTTATTTGTTTTGCTTTTGTTAAACATATAGATTATTATACCAATTAATCAATAAAGTTATATATAAAATTTAAATAAAATAAGTTATAATAATCAAAAGAAAAGGAGTGTTTAAGATGAAAAAAGGATTGTTAATTGTTTTAAGTGGCCCTAGCGGTGTTGGTAAGGGGACAGTGTTAAAATTATTTATTGATAATCCCGAATTAAATTTAGCTTATTCTATTTCCTTAACTACAAGAAAACCAAGAGTTGGAGAGATTGATGGTGTCAACTATCATTTTGTAACTAGACAACAGTTCCAACAAGCTATTGAAGAAGGAAAACTTTTAGAGTATGCAGAGTTTGTTGGCAATTATTATGGAACTTCTTTAGAGATGGTAAATAAACTTAGAGAAGAAGGTAAAAATGTTATTTTAGAAGTTGAAGTACAGGGTGCTTTACAGATTAAGGAGAAGTGTGATGATGCAGTATTAATTTTTATTACTCCTCCAAGTTTTACAGAACTAGAAAGACGCATTAGGGATCGTAAAACTGAGTCTGATGATGTAATAAGGGAAAGATTAGAAAAGGCAGCTTTAGAAATGCAGTCTTTGCATCTTTATAAATATTTAGTTTGTAATGAAGATCCTCAAATGGCTGCGGCTATTATTACAACAATTATTAAAAGGAGTAGTAATCATAACTAAGGTTATGATTTTTTCTAATGTTTGAAATTTTAGTTTTAATTGAATACGGAGCTTTAAAAAAGACTTATAGTTATGTAAGTGATTTTTATATTGAACCTTATAAACGAGTTAAGATTGTTTTTAATGGGAAGTTATTGGTTGGCTTAAGTTTTAAGTGTCAAGAATATATTAAGGCTTCACTTAACTTAAACCCAATAGTTGAAGTGCTAGATGATAAGCCAATTATTAGTGGTGAACTTCTAGAATTAGCTGAATGGATGGAGAAGTATTATTTGTCATCTAAAATTAAAGTTATTCAAACTATATTACCAATTAGTTTAAGGCCTAATACTAATGATTTTAAGCCAGTTAATTTAACTTATTTTAGATTTGTTAATGACCATCAATCTAAGTACTTAAAACAAGCTGAAGCGATTTCTTTTATGAAGGAGAAACAAGAAGTATTAACTAGTGAATTTAATAAATTATTTCCTGGTCAATCTAAAAGATTGTTAGAGTTAAATGTAATAGAAAAAAATGAGAGAGAAAAACGTTATCAAGCAGTAAATAATTCTTTAAAAGATGATCTAATTCTTTCAAGCGATCAAGAGAAAATTTATCAAGAATTAATTAAACAAGAACATCATGTTGTCAATTTGTTACACGGCATAACTGGTAGTGGTAAGAGCGAAGTTTTCTTAAGAGTCACAAAAAAGTGGGTAGAACGAGACAAACAAGTTCTAATCTTAGTTCCAGAAATAGGGTTAACACCTCAAATGATTAATTTATTTATTGAGCGACTAGGTGATTCTGTGGCTATTTATCATTCAAAATTAAACCAACAAGAGCGCTATCAACAGTACCAAAGAATTATTGATGGAGAAGTAAAAGTTGTGGTCGGCACAAGGTCAGCAGTTTTTCTACCTTTTGAGAATTTAGGTTGTGTCATAATTGATGAAGAACATGATGACTCTTATAAACAGGATAAAGATCCTCGTTATCATACTCGTGATATTGCGATATTTAGAGGCAAGCATCATGACTGTAGTGTGGTGCTAGCAAGCGCTACCCCATCATTAGATAGTTATGCAAGAGCCTTAAAAAAAGTCTATAATCTATTGGTGCTTGATAAGCGAGTTAATGGAAGTTTGCCTAATATTGAACTTGTTGATATGTCAGTTGATATTAGAGAAAATGGCAATCAAATGATTTCTGGCAAATTAAGAGATGAAATCTCAAAAACTCTAAACAGTAATCAACAAGCAATAATTTTATTAAATAGAAGGGGATATACTCCAGTTGTTAAATGTCAAAGTTGTCAAGAAGTTATTCAATGTGATAACTGCGACATTTCAATGGTTTACCATAAGGATAATAGATCTCTTCAATGTCATACTTGCGGAAGTAAAAAGCCATACCCAAAAGTTTGTCCAAGTTGTGGAAGCTCTGATTTCTTTGGTATGGGATATGGTACTGAACGCCTCCAAGAAGAGTTACAACACTTATTTCCTCAGGCTGTTGTTGTGAGGATGGATCGTGATACCACTGGTAAAAAAGAAGGATCTTCTTTAATGATTCAAGATTTTAAAGATGGGTTAGCTAATATCTTAGTAGGTACTCAAATGTTAGCTAAAGGTCTAGATTTCCCTAATGTTAGTTTAGTTGGTATTTTAAATAGTGATGCATTGTTAAATAGATTGGATTATCGAGCACAAGAAACAACTTTTTCTTTGTTGACCCAAGCTTCGGGCAGAGCCGGTCGTGTAATTAAGGATTCTAAGGTAATTATTCAAGCTTACCAAGTAGATCACTATGCCTTAAAATATGTTGTTAATCATGATTACTATGGTTTTTTTGTTAAGGAGATGAAATATCGAAAGATGGCGGATTATCCACCTTATCAATATTTAGCGCTATTGACAATTAATGGAACTGATAGTGAAAAGTTAAAGAGTATTATGGAAAGTGTAAAAAATGATTTAGAGTGTTATGATATTAGAGTTCTTGGACCTAGTGAATTACCAAAGAGATTTAATTTACTAGCTGCAAGACTAACTTTAAAAGGAAAGGATTTGAGTTATTTACAAGATAAAATAAATGTTGTTTTAAAGAAGTATGATAAACACCAGATTTATGTCGATGTAAATCCTCAACACACACAAGGATGAGAAAAATAGTTTGGGAGATACTTGTCGAAGTATTTGTAAATCGTCAGTATTCAAATTTATTATTAAGAAAAAGATTAGAAGATTTATCTGATGTCGATAAGGGATTAGCTACAACAATAGTTTACGGAACTATCCAGAACTATCGCTATTTAAACTATCAATTTTCAGGACTGGTTAAGGCTAATTTAGACAAAGAAATTAGCGTTTTACTGATGATGAGTATTTACCAGTTTTATTTTTTAGATAAAGTTCCTGATTATAGTGTTGTTGATGAAGCTGTTAAAATTGCTAAAGACTATAAACAAGGTGGTTATAAAAATTTAGTAAATGCAGTTTTGCGCAATGTCCTACGCCAAAAAGAGTTAAAGAGCGATGATTTAGGTATTAAGTATTCATTCCCTAGTTACTTAGTTAAGATGTTTGAGAGTCAATATGGACGTGAAAAAACAATTGAGATTTTAGAAAATTCAAATAAACCTAGCTCAATTAATTTGAGATACAATCCTTTAAAAATAAGTGACAGTGAGCTCCTTAAAGATCCGAAGATGTCACTTGTCAACAGGATGCAAGTAAAGTATGATGGCAATATCCTAAAAACTCTTTATCTTAAAAAAGGACAAATTGTTATTCAAGATGAAAGTTCTCAAGAGGTGGCATACTTTGTTGAACCTTCAAAGAACGATAGAATCTACGATATGTGTGCAGCTCCTGGAACTAAGACATCACAGATTGCGGCTTTGATGGAAAATCAGGGAGAAATAATTGCCGGCGATGTTCACCAGCATCGTGTTGAATTGATGGACGGAGCTTTTGAGCGTTTGGGAATTAAAAATGTTAAAACGATGATGTTAGATGGAACTAAAGCGGTAGAACAGTTTGGTGAAAAGTATTTTGACAAAGTTTTAATTGATGCACCTTGTAGTGGATTAGGAGTGTTGCGTCGTAAACCTGAAATCAAAGTTTTTATTAATCCTAAGAATATTGATGAGTTGGTTAGTATTCAAGCTCAACTTTTAGAAGTTGGTAGTAAGTTAGTTAAGGATGGCGGTTACCTTATTTATAGTACATGTACTTTAAATACTAAAGAAAACCAAAGGCAGTTGAGCAATTTCTTAGAAAAACACCCTGAATATATAATGGAAAAGGAAAAAGAAATAATTATTGGTGATAATGATGGCGATGGTTTTTATATCGCAAGATTGAAAAGAGTATAATTATTTGTTAAAATTATAAGGATGAAAAAAACTTCAATTTTTAATTATAAAATAGAAGAATTAACAGAAAAATTTATAGAAGTTGGCTATAAGAGTTTTAAGGTTAAGCAATTGTTTGATTGGTTGTACAGAAAACAAGTTTTTGATTTGAATTCGATGAGTAATTTAGCTAAAGACTTTAAAGAATATTTAACAAAAAACTATAGTTTTGAGTTATTGGAAGTTAAAAAGCGTCAAATTAGCAAAGATGGGACTATCAAGTTATTACTAAGTTGTGAAGATGGAGCTTTAATTGAAACAGTAATTATGAGACATAGTTATGGAAATAGCGTATGTGTTAGTAGTCAAGTTGGTTGTTTGATGGGCTGCGCTTTTTGTGCGAGTGGACTATTGAAGAAACAACGTGATTTATTTGTGGGTGAAATGGTGTTACAGGTTATTCAAGCTTTAATAGAGGTCGGTGATCAAAGGATTAGTAATGTTGTGGTGATGGGTAGTGGAGAGCCTTTTGATAATTATCGAAATGTTATAGATTTTTTAGATATTATTAATAGTGATATTGGAATCGCGATCGGAGCTCGTCATTTAACAGTTTCTACTTGTGGGTTAGTTGATGGTATCGAGAAATTTAAAAATGAGAAGCAATATAATCTAGCAATATCTTTACATAGTTGTGATGAAAAGGTTCGCACTAAGTTAATGCCAATTAATCAAAAGTATCCTTTAAAAACTCTACAGAAAGCTTTAATTAATTACCAAGAAGTTAAGAATCGTCGCATTAGTTTTGAGTATATACTATTAAAAGGGATTAATAATCGTGAAGAAGATGTTCAATTGATTAAAGAATTTATCCAGCCATTAAACAATAGCTATCTAAATTTAATTCCCTATAATCAAGTAGATGAACATGGTTATCAAGGAGTAGACGATTTTCAAGCGTTAGAATTTTACAGTCTATTAAAGAAAGCAGGAATTGCGGTGACTTTAAGATCTAGACATGGTGATGATATTGATGCGGCATGCGGACAGTTACGTAATAATTATCGAGGTGAAGAAAGTGAAATACTATAGTCAAACAGATGTTGGTCTGGTTAGAAAAGCGAATCAAGATAGTGTAGTAGTTGTCAAAAACAAAGAATCAAATATCTTAGCGGCTGTCTGTGATGGAATAGGTGGTTCAAAAGCGGGAGATGTCGCAAGCAAGTTTGTTTGTGATAGGCTTGAAGAGTATTTTGCGGATGCGCCGTCATTTAATAATTTACAGGCTATTAAATTATGGTTAGTGACAACCTTAACCGAAATAAATAATCAACTATATCAAAAGTCATTATCAAATCGTAAGTATCAAGGAATGGGAACTACTCTAGTTTGTGCACTTGTAAGTGGGGATTATACGGTAATTGCCAATGCCGGAGATTCTCGTTGTTATAAAGCTGTTGATAATCAACTGGAATTAATTACTAAAGATCATACAATGATTAACGATATGGTTCTAAATGGTGAGATAACTCAACAACAAGCTAAGGTTCATCCAAAGCGTAACATCATAACTAATGCCCTAGGGGTGATTAATAGAGTGAACTTTGATGTGTTTGAGGTTGATATGGGTTATCAGTATTTACTGTTATGCTCTGATGGATTACATGGATTAGTTGAAGAGGTTCAACTATTAAAGATTTTAAATGAAAAGTTAACACTAGAAAAGAAAGTATATAAAATGATTGATTGTGCAAACCAAAATGGTGGATATGACAACATATCAGTAGTTATATTGAAGAGGTAAAAAAATATGCAATTACTAAATAATCGTTATAAAATTGTTGGTTCTATTGGTGAAGGTGGGATGGCTAATGTTTATCTTGCTGATGATACAATAGACAATAGACAAGTCGCTATTAAGGTGTTAAGAGGAGAGATGGCTAATGATCCAGTTGCACTTGTGCGCTTCCAACGTGAAGCTAATGCGGCAGCAACTCTTTCACATCCAAATATTGTTGAAATTTATGATGTTGGCAATGTCAACAATCGTCATTATATAGTTATGGAATATGTTAAGGGTCAATCATTAAAACAATTATTGGCTCGTCGTGGAGCTTTACCAGTTAATGAGGCCGTTTATATTATGCGTCAATTAACTGAGGCTATTGAGGCTGCTCATTTAAAAGGGATTATTCATCGTGATATTAAACCACAAAATGTTTTAATTACAGCTGATGGAAGCATCAAAATTACAGATTTTGGAATCGCAATGGCTCAAGATGCTCTGCAGTTAACTGTTTCTGATTCGGTGATGGGTAGTGTTCATTATTTAGCTCCTGAACTTGCAAAGGGGGAACCTGCAAGTATGCAGAGTGATGTTTATTCACTTGGTGTAGTTTTTTATGAGCTGCTTAATGGCGATGTCCCTTTTAGAGCTGAAACTCCAGTTCAAGTAGCGATTAAGCACTTAAGAGAAGATATGCCTTTTATTCGTGATGTTAATCCTAATATTCCGCAGTCGGTTGAAAATGTAATTATTAAAGCAACTGCTAAAAATAAGATGAATCGTTATTTAAATTGTCGTGATTTAATTAATGCTTTAAATAGATGTGAAAAACAAGATGATGTTGAAAGATTAGACTTTACAAAAATGGTTGATAGTGAAACTGGTCAAACAGTTGTTGCTCCAATTGTAAAAGGTAAAATGGGCAGTAAATTTAATCGAAAAAATAAGAAGGGAACTGAAAGTTCAGATGATTTCTATAAACCGAAAAAGAAAAGCAAAATTAATTTTGCTTCAATTATTATCGGAACATTAGTTGCCGCTATTTCAATTGGAGCTTTAATGGGGATTTTATTCTTTGCAGGTATTTTAAAACTTCCTGAAAAACAAGTTGAAGTCCCTAGTCTAATAAACTTAACTAAGGATCAAGCGGAAACTAAATTGACAGAAGCTGGATTATTCTTAGATTCTGCAGTTATCTATGAAGTTACTGATGATGTTGAGAAGGATTTAGTGTTTTCTCAAACTGTAGCTGCTGGTGAAAAAATACCAGAAGGTTCACTTGTTGGTGTAACAATTAGTGAAGGAACTTGGCTTTATATTGATGACTATATCGGCCAGAGTATAGCTGATGCGCAACAAGATTTAGTTAATAAACAGATAACCAATGTTAATGTTTTAATTCAAACAAAGGTTGACAATAAAGTTGAAGAGGGAACAATCTTAGATCAAACAGGATTAACTCCGGGTTTCAAGATTGATCCAACTAAAGAATATCAATTAACATTTGTAATCTCAGGCTACTTAAAAGTAGTGCTACCTAATTTGGTAGGGCAAGAAATTAGTGTTGCACAAAGTACTTTAAAATCACTAGGTGTAACAGTTAAGTTATCACAAAAAGAAATTCCGACAGATGACTTAGGAAACCCAATTGCTGTTGAAACGGGAAAAGTTATCTCAATGAGTCCAGTTGGGGGAACTACTTATACTCAAAAAGAAGGATCGTCAGTAACGTTAAGTTATTACTAAACTATGCAAGGAGTAATTACTAGAATAGTCTCTAATCAATACCAAGTTACTAGTGGTGATAAAGTTTATGATTGTATCGCAAGAGGTAAAGTACGCTTGCAAGGCAAACCATTGGTAGGTGATTATGTCATCTTTCAGAAATTTGAAAATCAGTATGGAATAGAAGAATTTTTAACAAGAAAAAACCAATTAAAAAGACCAGCAATCGTCAATGTCGACCAGGTCTTGATAGTTATGAGTGCTGTTGATCCTGATTTTTCACCAGTATTGGTTGATCGTTTAAATTACGTTATTAACTATGAGGGTTTAGAGGCTTGTATCTTAGTGACTAAGCTTGATTTAGTCGATGAGAAACACCTAGTCTATAAAATCATTGAAGACTATCGTAGGGTTGGTATCAAAGTGGTTGATGGGTTTGATTTAACAGGTATTGAGGAATTGCTAGCTAATAAAATTAGTGTTTTGACAGGACAGAGCGGAGTTGGTAAGAGTACTTGTTTAAATCGTCTTAATCCTAATTTCAATCTTGCGACTCAAGAAATATCTAAGGCTTTAAATCGTGGTAAACATACAACAAGATTTACTTGTCTTTATAAAATAAAAGATGGATATGTGGCTGATACTCCTGGCTTTTCAGCTCTTTCTTGGAAAGAATTTGATTTGGAGAAGTTTAGTCGTTGTATTAGTGATTTTAAGGATATTGATAAAGAATGCCATTATCGTAATTGTCTTCATGATAGTGAGCCTGGTTGTCGGGTAAAAAAAGAAGTTGAAAGTGGAAAAGTTTTAAAATCTAGATATTTAAATTATTTAGATTGTTTAAAATTAATCAAAGGAGAAAAACAATGATTATAGCACCTTCAGTATTATCAATTGATTATCTAAAGATTAAAGAACAATTAGCACAATTAGAAAAAAGCAAAGCAGAGTGGATTCACTATGATATTATGGATGGACATTTTGTGCCTAATATGACTTTTGGACCTGACTTTGTTCAAGCGTTGAAAGACAATAATAGTTTGGTTGTAGATATTCATTTAATGGTTGAAGAACCGATGAAGATTAGTAAATATTTTTTAAGGTGTAAGCCAAAATATTTAACTATTCATTATGAAAATAAAATTGATTTTAAAGAGTTTGTGGATTTTTGTCAAATGAATGATATTATTCCTGGTTTATCAATAAAGCCTGAAACTGAAGTTTCAGAAATTAAAGAATTATTACCAATGTTTGGGTTAATCTTAGTTATGACTGTTAGTCCTGGTTTTGGTAATCAAAAGTTCATGGAAAATGGTTTAACTAAAATCAGAGAGTTAAAAGCTTTAAAGGGCGATTATTTAATTGAGGTTGATGGTGGAATTAATCAAGAAACTGCGATCTTGTGTAAAGAGGCAGGCGCTGATGTATTAGTGGCTGGTAGTTATGTCTTTAACGGTGATATAGTTAGTCGTGTTGAAAGCTTGTTGTGAAATCGATTAATGTGATCACTCGTAGTGATGTAAAGGTTAGTGATTTAAATTTAGAATGTGTTGTTGTTGATGGCGGTTTAGAGTATGCGATTAATAATAACTTAAAGATACTGATGGCTATTGGGGATTTCGATAGTGTTAAAGCTGATGTTTTAAGTGCTTATCATGGCCCTAAAATTGTGTTGAATTCGATTAAAGATGAATCTGATTTTAAAGTTAGTTTAAATTATCTTAAAGATTTTAAGGGTCAAATTAATGTTTATGGTGTTCTGGGTAAGCGTTTTGATCATAGTTTAGCAAATTTGATTGAATTGTTTAATTGTGATCTAAATCTTCATTATTTTGATGAGTATAATCATCTTTATAAATTAGCTAAAGGTGAGCACATTGTTAAGTCTAATGATTTTAAGTATTTGTCATTTCTAACTCTAGATGAGTGTAATTTGACTTTGAAAGGTTTTAAGTACCCATTAAATAATTATCACTTAACTAATAGAGATACATTACCACTTTCTAATGAGTTGACCGAAGAAAAGGGTAGCGTTATAGTAAATAATGGTAATGTCTTAATTATTATGAGTAATGACTAATTTTATTTAAAAATATCTTGATTATTAATTAAAATCTATGATATAATGCTTAAGCAGCGTTAGGAGGTAATGTGATGGCAAGAGTATGTGCTATATCTGGTAAGAGAGCTTTATCGGGAAATCGTCGTTCACATTCATTGCGAGCAACTCGCCGTAAATGGAATGTAAATTTGCAAAAAGTTAAGATTATTATTGATGGCAAGCCTGTACGCGTACGTGTATCAGCTCGTGAACTAAGAAATCTTAAGGCTCAAATGGTAAAAGCTTAAAAAAATAACAAGGTAATAACCTTGTTTTTTATTGGTTAAATTGATTGAATGGTTTAGTTTTCGGTTGACAACTAAAGGTTAATAACTCTTTTGTGATTGGGTGATAGAATGATAGTTGGTAAGCATATAATGCAATACTTTGGCCAACTACTGCGTCTTTATTGTATTTTTGATCACCCCATATTGGAGTTTTTTGGTTTGATAGTTGAACTCTTATTTGGTGAGGCCTACCAGTCTCAATTTCGACATCTAAGAGATTCAAACTATCTACAGTTTCAAGTAACTTATAGCTTAGGATTGCTAATTTTCCTTGTTTATCAACTTTTACAATATTTCTTTTTGAGTCTTTAAGCAATTTGTCAGAAAGCTTAGCTTCTGATTTAGGAGAACCTGATACTACGGCATAGTATTTTTTTGTGAACTTCTTTTCTCTAACTTGTTGGCTTAAGCGACTTGAAGATTTGGAAGTTTTTCCAAAGACCATTACACCTCCAACAGGACGATCTAACCGATGGATAAGTCCAAGATATGCTTGATTAGGTTTATTGTATTTTTCTACTAGATAAGCCTTTAAAACATCTAATAGATTATCATCTTTAGACTCATCAGGACAAGAAGGCATATTTACTGGTTTTTCAACTACTAAAAGATGATTGTCTTCAAATAAAATATTAATCATTAGTGATTATCCCATAGACACCACAAGGCAAATCAATGCCCTGTTTTAAAACAGGAATCAATAGTTCTCCAGTTTCTACTTTCTTTAAAGGACCATTACTTACAACGTTTTCCTTTAAGAGATTTTTAATGACAGTGGAACTATAACCAGCTGAATAAGCGCTGATTAAAAAAAATATTGCGTCATCAGCTAATAGTTTACTAGCCTCAACTAAGAGATTATTTATTTGCTCCTCAAATTTCCATATTTCTTTATTTGGCCCTCTGCCAAAAGAGGGTGGATCCATAATTATTCCATGATATTTATTTCCTCTTCTTTGTTCCTTAAGAATAAATTTTAGACAATCATCAACGATAAATCGAATTTTATGGTTATCTAGCTTTGATAGTCCTGCATTATCTTTGGCCCATTGAACCATTCCTTTACTTGAGTCAACATGCACTACTTCATCAGCTCCTGCATAAGCAGCCATTAGAGTAGCGGCACCAGTGTAGGCAAATAAATTTAAAACTTTAATTTCTTCTCTTGGATTTTCTTTGATTAATTTTTTAATGCTGTCCCAATTGCTTGCTTGTTCTGGAAATAAGCCTGTGTGTTTAAAACCAAGAGGTGCAACTTTAAAAGTTAATTCTTGGTAATTGATAGTCCATTCTTCAGGGAGTTTCTTTAGATACTTCCATTCCCCACCGCCAGCTGATGAGCGTAAGTACTTAGCATCTACTGTTTCTTTGTGTTTTGGCATCGCCCAAATTGCTAGAGGGTCAGGTCTTTCAAGGGTGAATTCACCCCATTTTTCTATCTTGTTTCCATCTCCGGTATAGAGGCAAGAATAGTCTTGCCAGTTAATTGCTTTTTTATTCATAAATCTATTATAAACGATTATTGTTATTTTGACATTAAGGATTAAAAGTTATATTATTTATTTAATGAAAAAGAAGAATATGAAGGAGATGATTAGGCTCTCTTTGGGTGAAGAAATTACTAATGCAATAACTCACGGTGTAATGGCCGCTTTTATTTTGTTGATAATGCCTTTTGTTGCTGTGTTGTCATATTTACAAGGCGGGTGGATCCAAACCATTGGTGTTGGTATATTTTTGATTTCCTTGTTTTTAATGTTTATTACTAGTTGTTTATATCATAGTATGACTTATGATTCTGAGGAGAAGGTGGTATTAAGAATCTTAGATCATTGTATGATTTATGTGGCGATTGCTGGGAGTTATACTCCTGTTGCCTTAAGTGTGATTGGTGGATGGCAGGGAATTGCGATCATTATTTTACAATGGGTAGCAGTAACTGTGGGAATTTTGTATAAGTCAATTGCTCAACGCAGTATTCCGAAGTTATCGGTGACAATCTATCTGATCATGGGATGGTCAGTTATTTTCTTTATACCGATATTAATTGCTCAAGCTAAGGCTTTATTTTTAGTGTTTTTGGTTGCTGGTGGTTTGTTTTATTCAATTGGAGCAGGTTTTTATATTAGCAAGAAAAAATATACGCATTCGATTTGGCATTTCTTTATTATTTTTGGTGCTTTAAGTCATATGATTGCGATTTTATTTTTAATGTAATAAAGGAGAAATATAATGAAAAAAATTTTAGTGATTTTAAGTGTAGCGCTATTAGTTATCGGTTGTAGTGAAAGCGAAGTTCCAACCGTTGAGTTTCCTGATTATGATAATGAAGTAATTAATTCTTTGAATGTTGCGGATTTATCTGATTATGAAAAGGTTGGGACTACTAGTGCATGGATTAAAGAGATTGATTTAGATACAGTTATGGAATTATATGAAGATGAAGCTGATTTTGTCTTATATGTTGGTTTTCCAGGATGTAATTATTGCCAACATTTAATCGAAGTATTAGAAGAAACAGCTAGAGAAGCTGAAGTGCCTTTCGCATATTGGCCAATTACTGTTGAAGATTATGACAATCCAGCTTACCAAGAGTTTATGACTTATAACGATAAATTTTTAGAAGTGGATTCTGAAACTGATGAAAAGGTACTTTACATGCCTTATGTAACTGTTATTGATGAAGGTGAAATCATTTATAGTCAAATTGGTACAGTTTCAAGTCATAATGCTTATGAGCGTGATTTGAATGAAAATGAGGTTAAATTAATTAAAAACCGTATTTTCGATGCATTAACAACAATGTTTGAAGAATAGGGAGAAAAAATTAAAATGAGAGAACCAGTTTTAGTAATTTTAGCAGCAGGAATGGGCTCACGTTATGGCGGACTAAAACAAATTGATGCAATTGGAGATAATGGTGAATCAATTATTGATTTTTCAATTTTCGATGCAATTAAAGCAGGATTTAAAAAAGTTTATTTAATTATCAAAGAAGAGCATCGCGATGTTTTTGAGAATAGTCTAGGAAAAAAGATTCGTCCATTTATTGATGTTGAATATGTATATCAAGATTTGGATGTTTTACCAGCAGGATTTAAAAGGCCGCAAGAACGTGTTAAGCCTTGGGGAACTACTCATGCGCTATTAGCTTGTAAAGGCAAGGTTAATGGTCCTTTTGCGATTATTAATGCAGATGATTATTATGGGGCTCAATCATTTAAAATGATATATGAATTCTTAAAAAATGAAGTTAGCAATAAAGCTTATGGAATAGTAGCATTTGAAATTGGAAAAACTGTTAGTGATAACGGCTCAGTTACTCGTGCTATTTGTACATCAGAAGATGATTATATGACGGATATTGTAGAAATTCAAAAAATCTTTAAAGATGGTGATAATATTTACTACGAAGAAAATGATAAGAAGATTAATTTAAAAGGTGATGAATCTACTAGTATGAATTACTGGGGATTTGATGAGAGTATCTTTGAGTTAGCTGAAGAGAATTTCACAGATTTTATGAGAAATGATTTTGCGGGAAATCCTTTAAAGTGCGAGTTGGTTATTCCTACTACAATTAGAGAGTTGCTAGCACAAGGGAAAATTAAAGTTAAAATGGGCACTTCAACTGAAAATTGGTTTGGCGTCACTTACCAAGAAGATAAGCCTTCTGTAGTAAAAGCTCTAAAAGAAATGAAAGAAAATAATGTCTATCCAAAAGACTTATGGGAGGTAAAATAGTGAACTATCAATTAAGAAGAAACAATTTAATCAATACAATTAATGATAACAGCCTTATAGTTTTATTTTCTGGCGAAGAAGTATGTACTAATGCCGATGAGATTTATGATTTTCAATACAATAATAATTTCTATTATTTAACAGGAATTACTCAAAAAAATAGCGCACTTGTAATTAAGTGTTTAAATGGAGTTGTGAGTGAACAATTGTACTTATTAAAACATGATCCTGTTCGTGCTAAGTGGGATGGTGATGTTTTAAATCATCAAGTTGCTAGTGAATTAGCGATGATTTCAACTGTTAAGGAAATTGACATGTTAGAAAGAGATTTAAAGATGGCGGTTAAAACATCTAACATTGAAGATATCTATTTAGATTTAGAAAGTGTTAGAAGTGATTATTATCAAGGGATGCCATTTAGAAAATTTGTGAATAAGAATTACGCTGAATTAAGAATTCACAACGTTTTTAGAAACATTGCATTACTTAGAAGTGTTAAAGATGAACAAGAAATTGCAATGATTCGTCAAGCTATTGCGATTACTAAAGCTGGTTTAGACCAAGCGAAAGCTGGTTTAAGACCTGGTATGCATGAGTTTCAAGTCGAAGCATTATTTAATTATGGTTTAAATGTTCACGGATGCAATAAGACAGCTTTTAAAACAATAGCTGCTAGTGGTAAGAATGCGACTGTTTTACATTATGTAAGTAATGATGCAGTTATTCCAGAGGGTAGTTTAATGTTATTAGATTTAGGCGCTCGCTTTAAAGGATATCGTGCCGACATTACTCGTACTTATCCGGTTAGCGGTAAGTTTGATGAACGTCAAAAATTATTATATTCAATTGTTTTAAATGGACAAAAAATTGTTATTGATGCAGTTAAGCCAGGAGTTACTTGTAATGGCCTAAATCAATTACTAAGAGATTATTATGTAAGCACTTTAACACAAGTTGGCTTAATTAAAACACCTGAAGAACTTAATGAATATTATTGGCATGGGGTATCTCACAGTTTAGGTTTAGATACTCATGATGTTGGAATTTTGGGGGATCAACCTTTAGTTCCTGGAAATGTTATTACTGTTGAACCAGGTCTATATATTGGCGCTTGGGATATTGGGATTCGTATTGAAGATGATATCTTAGTTACAGATAATGGTTATGAGAATTTAAGTGCAGCGATTGCTAAAGAGATTGTAGACTTAGAGGTATAAAATGTCTTTTAAAGTTAGTAGGTTAGGTTTTGGTGGCATCTCTATCCAAAATTTTAATCCCGCAGTTGCAAGAGAGATTCTCATCAAAATGCAAGAAGATGAATGTTATATGATCGACAGTGCTAAGGGTTATACTGTTAGTGAGAGCTATTTTGGTGAAGCATTAAAAGAAATTAGAAATAATTTCTTTTTAGCTAGTAAAAGTATGGCTAGGAATTACCAGAGTATGAAAAATGATATCCTTGATAGTTTAGTTAAGTTTCAAACAAACTACTTAGATCTTTACCAAGTTCACAATTTAAATAGTCAAACAGAGCTAGATATTTTACTTAGTGAAGATGGAGCTTACAAAGCTCTGTTAGAGGCTAAAGAAAAGGGCCTTATTAAGCATATAGGAGTTACTAGTCATTCAATTGATTTTAGCAAAACACTTGTTGAGAGTGGTTTATTCGAGAGCATCATGTTGCCGTATAATTTAGTAGAAGAACAAGCAGAAGTTATTTTCAAGAGGGCGAAAGAGTTAAAGATGGTAACTATCGCAATGAAACCTCTATGTGGTGGTGTTTTACAAGATGTTGAGATAGCTTTAAGATTTTTTAATAAAAATGATTGTTGTGATATAGTTTTAGTAGGAATGGAAAGTGTGAAGCAATACAACACTAATCTCCAAGCATTAAAAGATAGATTTACAACAATTGACCAAGAGAGAACGTTAACGATCAAACAAGAACTTGGAAATAGTTTTTGTCGTCGTTGTGGATACTGCCTACCTTGTCCAGCAGGAATTAACATTCCTTTTCAGTGGTTAGTAGATGGATATTTAAATAGATACGATTTAAAAGAGTGGGCAAAACAAAGATATTATAGTCAAAACACTAGAGCCTCTAGTTGTGTAGGTTGTAAACAATGTGAATCTTTGTGTCCGTATGACTTGAATATATCAGAAAAGATGAATTCAATAGCAAAGGAATTTAATGATGAGCTTTAAAAAAAAATCAACTAAAATGTTAACTGCCCATCCAATGAGAACTATTTCAACAATGTTCTTGTTGTTGGCGTTTTCTGGAGCAATCTTATTAAGTTTGCCTATCGCTAATAATGGTGAGGTTTTAAGTTTTGTCGACAACTTGTTTACGGCAACTAGTTCGGTATGTGTAACGGGTTTGGCCACAACTATTGTTGTAGAGCAGTATAGTATATTTGGACAGTTAGTAATCTTGTTCTTAATTCAAGTTGGCGGTTTAGGGTTGATGACATTTTTTGCGTTTTTAATGATCGCATTAGGTCAGAAGTTAAGAATTGGTGAAAAAACTTTAATGCAAGAAGCTTTAAATAAGGATTCTTTAAAAGATATTACAGGGTTTATTTTAAAGGTTATTAAGTACACTTTCTTTTTTGAGAGTGTAGGTTTTATTTTATTTAGTTTTGTCTTTGTTGGAGAGTTTGGAGTTGTGAAAGGGCTATATTATGCTTTATTCCATGCAATTTCTGCTTTTTGTAATGCTGGTTTAGATTTAGTTGGCGGAACTAGTTTTCTAGCTTACCAAACTAACATTCTGGTTAATGTAACTACGATGTTTTTAATTGTAGCTGGTGGCTTAGGCTTTGCAGTGTGGTGGGATTTATCAACTAATTATCGTCCAGTACTTTTTAATCCTAAAATGTATAAAAATGCTTACCAACACTTAAGGGTTCATACTAAAATCGTTTTAAAAACAACAGCATTATTGCTAGTCATGGCTTTTGTGTTGTTTTTAGGGATTGAGTATAGCAATCTTAATTCGATTGGTAGTTTGAATTTTTTTGATAAAGCAATGGTATCTAGTTTCCAATCAGTTACCTTAAGAACAGCAGGTTTTTCAACTGTTGATTGCAGTTCATTAATGACTGCTACTAAGTTCTTTATGATTTTCTTTATGTTTATCGGAGGGAGTTCTGGGGGTACTGCTGGTGGAATAAAAACTACTACTGTTTATTTAATTTATAAGCTAATTGTCAATCAGTTTACCGGAAATCGTGATATTGTAGTTTATAACAAAACAATTGCTTATGAAATAATTCGAAAAGCTATTGTAGTTTTCTTTGTGGGGTTAGGTTTTCTATCTTTGGGTATCTTTAGCTTATTGATTGTTGAGCCATTCAGTTTAATGGAGTTAACTTTTGAGGTTTTCTCTGCATTTGGGACCGTAGGACTATCATTAGGCATCACTCCTTATTTGACAACTGTAGGTAAAATCATTATTATTTTGTTGATGTATATTGGAAGAATTGGTTCTGTAACTTTGATATATACATTCTTAAAGAAAAGCACATCAAAGAAAGTAGAGGTACATTATCCACAAGCGAATATAATTGTTGGATAAAAATTAATTATGGCAAAAAAACTATATGCTGTCTTAGGTCTAGGAATTTTCGGCTCAACTGTTGCGAAAGTTCTTAGTGAATATGATTGTGATGTAATTGCGATTGATAAAGATATTGTCAATGTAGATCGAGTTAGTAAGTTCTGTGATCGAGCTATCCAAGCTGATTTTACAGACATCGAGCAATTAAAAGAATGCGGTATGGAAAATGTGGATATCGCAGTTGTGGCAACCGGTGATCTCTTAGATCAAAGTGCTCTTGGTGTTATGAATTTAAAATCCTTAGGAGTAGAATATATCGTTGCAAAAGCGAGGAATAAAGTCTTCAAAGAGATTCTTGAAAAGGTTGGTGCAAATAAAATAGTTCGACCAGAAAAAGAGATGGGTGAAAAGGTTGCAAAGACTTTACTGTCTAAAAATTTGGTTGATTTTATTAGCATCGATGATAAATATAGCATTGTGGAGATTAAAGCAAATGAAAGTTGGGTTGGTAAATCTTTGAAGGAATTAAATATGCGCTCTAAATACGGGATTAATATTATCGGATTGCGCAAAACTCAAGATGGCCCTTTAACATTATCGCCTGACGCGGATTATAGAATTGAAGATACTGATATCTTTTTAGTTATTGCAGAAAAAGATAAGCTTGATGAGAATGAGTATCTTGGAAAGTTGTAGTGAGTAATGAAAAAAATATTTATTGTATTAATTAGTTCTATTTTAGTTGGGTGTAGTACTGGTGAAATTCCAAGTGGATTTTATTTAGTCGAACAATCTAATGAGTATGATTTATATTTAATTGATTTAGAGTCTGGTAAAAGGTTGGCGGCTTTGGAGCCTAATACTTTTATGATTGAAATTGAAGAAGGAAAGAGTGTTCCTTCATTTACTTATCTTTCAATTGACCCAAGTCAAGGGAATATTGAGAATCAATTTGAGTTAGGATTTTTTAATGCTAAATTGAAAGAAACCGATATTACTGAGTTTGTTGAAGAGGATTCACAAAATCTTGAGGCAATTTTGATTCAAGTTGGCGCTGAAATATTTAACGGAAATGATAACAGTCTAGTTGCTAGTGTTATTAGTAATATTGGTCCTATTACTTATCAAAAAGTGGTTGGCAATGATTATTACTTCTATTTAGGTGCTAATTACTTAAGAGTTAATAAAGAATATGTTGTTGTATTAAAGGCTGAAGTTGTTGAAGATCCTAATGAAAGCAATTTTGAGGATATATTGTTTGAAGAGATTGCCTATAACGCATTATTAAGTACTCAAAGAGAGTTAGTAGTTACTATAGATAATCACTATGTTGAACAGGTTTCGATTTCTAATGAAGGAATCTTGATTAGAGATTTTGAAGATACTAGGGATGTAGAGATTTTTGGTAAGAGTGTAAATATAGTGACTTTCTACGATATGTTAGCCCCGTATCAGTCAATTAGTGTTTATATAGATATCAATACTTTAGATGTCTTAGGAATGACATATATGCTTGTAGAGACGGATGTTGAGGTTGTTGAATAAAAAAGCAATGTTTGAGACATTGCTTTTTCTTTATTACTTGTATTATCTTTTATTTAATTTTCTTAATGATTTGTATACCTACAGCACCTACACCTGCATGCACAGTGATGGCAGTTACAAGAGGGTAACAAGTTAACTCAATTCCTGGATACAACCCTTCTAAGTATTCAGTTAAACTTGCTATAGTTTTAGGAGCATCTGTATCAATTAAGTTAATTGAATGAGTTTCTGGTGAGAAATCATATTTTTCTAGTAATCCTTTGAATGTCTCAAACACTTTCCCATATGATCTAACGATATCCGCTTTTTCAATTGGTTCATCTTTTTCTAATTTTAACGCAATTTTAACTTTTAATAAGTTTCCGAAAGTTGCAACTGCTGGTGAGATTCTACCACCTTTTTTAAGTTGAGTTAAGTTTTCAGGGCAGAAAGTAGTCATACATTCTTGTGTAGAATCTTTGTACATTTGTATAATTTCTTCTACTGTTTTGTCTTCCATTTCTAATGCGGCTAAAGTCATCTCTCTAGCTGGCTTGAAGATGTGTGGATCTACACAATAAACATTAGTTAATCCTAAGTTTTCTGCAGTTGTAACCATTTGGCTAAATGTACCAGATAGGTATCTTGGAAGAGTAACGATAATTACTTCATCATTGTTTTCAGCAGCTTCTTTAATCAACTCTTGGGTTGTATAAAGGTTAGGCTGAGAAGTTTTTAAATCTTTTCCATCACGCAATGCTTGGTAGATTTCTTCATTGGTAATGTTGATTGTATCGATATATTCTTTTCCATCAATTGTAATTCCAAATGGAGTATATCCTAGATTATACTTTTCGATTTCCTGTTGACTAAACCCAACAGATGAATCTACTATAAATTTTCTTTTCATTTTATTCACCTCAATGTTGATTATATGAAATAATTATTACTTTGTAAAACATTTTTAGGTAGTAATTGACTCTATATCATCTAGTTTAATATCATTTTTTAATTTTTTAATAGACAATTACTCAATAATACTTAAAATAGTATTGTATGACTAAATAAGAGTAAAATGTCTAATTTTAGAATTTTTGATTTATTTGTTGTATAATACTTTTAGTGAGGTAAATTACATGAAAGAATATGTTTATAGCCCAAAAGGGGTATGTAGTTCTAAGTTTATTTTTCAAATTGAGGAAGATAAAATTGTGGACGTAGAAATTTTAAATGGTTGTGCAGGTAATTTGTTAGGTATTTCTAATCTATTAAAAGGAATGAGTATTGATGAGGTCATTGAGAAATTTAGTGGTGTACCGTGCGGCAGAAAGAATACTTCTTGCCCCGATCAAATTGCTCAAGCGTTAGTTGCCTACAAAGAATAATATGTCTGGCGCTAGTTTTATAAAACATTATTTAAAAGACTTTAAAAAACAACTAATAATAATTATTATTAGTGTTTTTGTATATGTGGCACTTACTTTGATAAGTCCGCTTATTTTTTCATTTGTAATCGACCATCTGATTTTATTAGAACCAATAGTTGATCCAATCACGAAAAGTGTTACTAATTACTTAGGTGGAGTTGATTATTTAAGAGATAATTTATGGATCGGATTTATGGCTATTATAGGAATTAATGTTTTTATTGGTATCTTTAATTTTACTAAGGGTAAATACAATGCGATCGTTAGTGAAAAAGTTGTTGAAAGAATTAGAAATGACTTATTTTCTCATCTTCAATTTTTGCCTTATACATTTCACCAAGAAAATAAAAGTGGGGAGCTTGTACAAAAGTGCACCAGTGATGTTGAACAGATAAGAAAGTTTGTAGCTTCTCAAATTTCAGAAATGGTTTATTGTGTCGCAATGTCAATAGTGGCATTGTTTATTTTGTTTTTAATTAATCCCACTTTAATGTTCTTTAGTAGTTTATCAATCCCACTTCTTTTTGTTTTGGCTGTTTGGTTTTTTTCTAAAACTCAAAAGACATTTTTAGAGAGTGACGAATCTGAAGGGCGTTTAATTGATAATATTCAAGAAAATTTAATGGGAATAAGGGTGGTTAAAGCTTTTAATAAAGAGATTTATGAAACTGAACGTTTTGAGAAACATAATGATGATTTCACATATAATACTTTTAGAGTAATTAAATTATTAGGAACATATTACAGTATTACTGACTTCATTGTTTGGATACAGGTATTAACTACAATTATTTTAGGAATCTATTTTAATTCAATTGGAGACTTATCGATGGGTAATTTCTTTGTCTTTTTAACTTATGAATTAATGATTTTATGGCCTGCTCGACAATTAGGAAGAATTGTTAGCGATATGGGGAAGATGTTTGTTTCTTCTAAACGTCTAGCTGATATTGTGTATTTAGAAACTGAAGACCTAAATAAGGGTAAGGTTGTTAATTTTAGTGATGTTATTACTTTTAAAGACGTATCTTTTAAATTTTCAGATGGTGAAAAGAATGCTCTAAGGAATATAAGTTTGCAAATAAAACCTGGTGAAAGTGTTGCGCTTATGGGGCCTATTGGTAGTGGTAAGTCAACTCTTGTACATTTATTGTCACGTCTATATGACGTAAGTGAAGGAAGTATTACAATTGGTGATACAAATATTAATGAGATTGCCAAGGGTGAGCTGCGTAAAAATATCGGAATTGTATTGCAGGAACCTTTCTTATTTTCTAAAACTATTGGAGAGAATATTATGATTTCTACTACTTTAAATAGTGAAAAGATGAAGGATGCCGCAAGGGTCGCAAATGTTCATCAAGTTATTGAAGGATTTGAAATGGGTTATCAAACAATGGTTGGTGAAAGAGGAGTAACCCTGTCTGGTGGTCAAAAACAGAGAATATCAATTGCTAGAGTTATTATTAATGATGTTAAGATTTTAATATTTGATGATTCGCTGTCAGCTGTAGATAGTGAAACTGACACTAAAATTAGAAAAGCGTTAAATGAACTATCTAAAGATTTAACAACAATAATAATTACTCACCGTTATGAAAGTGCTAAAAATGCAGATAAGATCATTGTTTTGGAAAAGGGAGTTATTACTCAATTGGGCAAGCATTCTGATTTGATTAATGAAGATGGTTTCTACCAAAAAATTTATAAGTTACAGAATTTGAGAGGTGATAAATAATGAGTTACCAAGAAGAAGAATTTATAACTAAGAAGTTAAGTGTTAGTATTTGGAGTAAAATTATTTCATTACTTACCAATCATAAAAAAGAATTATATTTATTGTTTTTCTTTATGATTTTAGTGGCTGTTTGTGATGTGGCGTTTCCTCTTTTAAATAGATATGCTCTTGAACAATTTGTGGATAAGGGCTTTGAACTTTCTAGTTTATTTACTTTCGTTTTAGTTTATGGTGGCTTCATTTTGTCACAGTGTGTTTTTATTTTTCAGTTCTTTTATTGGGCTGGTAGAGTTGAATTACGATTCTCTAAACTAGTAAGAATGAAAGCTTTTAAAAAACTGCAAGAGTTGTCTTTTTCTTATTTTGATAAGACTGCTAATGGATGGATATTAGCGCGTATGGGAAATGATATAGGTAAGCTTGCGGAAATTATTTCCTGGGGATTAATGGATATGATTTGGGGTTTTGCGTTGATGTTGTTTGTGTCAATTGTCATGTTGGTAGTGAATTGGAAATTAGCTTTGATTGTTTTGACCGTAGTTCCGATTATGGCATTTTTAAGTGTTTGGTTTCAAGATAAAATTCATGAAAAACAACGGGAAATCAGAAGGCAAAACTCTTTGATTACAGCTGCTTATGCGGAAGGTATTACTGGCGCTAAAACTTCTAAAACATTAGTGCTTGAGGAAAAGAATATTGAAGACTTTAATAAACTAACTCATACTTTAAAAGAAAAGAGTATTAAATCTGCTTGGTATAGTGCATTGTTTGTTCCTTTAATTGTTGGCCTTGGTTCATTTGCTAGTGGCGCTTTACTTTGGAGTGGTGGTAGTATGGCTATCAATTCAATCATTGAAGTCGGGACACTGGTCCTTTTTGTTCAGTATGCAACTCAATTTTTTGACCCTTTAAGACAAATATCTCATTTACTTTCTAGTATGCAGATGGCTCAAACTTCTGCTGAGAGGGTTTTAAGTTTATTAGCTAGTGAGCCAACAGTGGTGGATAGTGATGAGGTTATTAAGAAGTATGGCACTATTTGGGAGCCTAGATATGAAAACTATGAGCCAATTGTTGGAGATATAGAATTTAAGAATGTTAGTTTTCACTATAATGAAAATCAACCAATTTTAAAAGACTTTAATTTAAAAGTAAAATCTGGAGATATGGTTGCTTTGGTTGGTGAAACCGGGGGTGGAAAGAGTACGATTGTTAATCTTTTGTGTAGATTCTATGAACCTATTGATGGCGAAATATTGATTGATGGGGTTGATTACCGTAAGCGTAGTATTGGTTGGTTACATAATAGTTTAGGTTATGTATTACAGACTCCTTATTTATTTGATGAAACAATAATCGATAATGTTCGCTATGGCAATAAAGATATCAGTGAAGAGACCGTAATTAAGTGTTGTCAAATTGTTAATGCAGATAGTTTTATTCAAGAGTTAGATCACGGCTACTCAACAAGAGTTGGCGAGGGTGGTAATAAATTATCGAGTGGACAAAAACAATTGATTTCTTTCGCTCGTGCTTTATGTTGTGACCCTCGTATCTTAATTCTTGATGAAGCTACTTCTTCTGTAGATAGTGAAAATGAAGAAATAATTCAAAAAGCAATCGCAAAAGTTATGGAAAATAGAACTAGCTTTGTAGTCGCTCATCGTTTAAGCACAATTGTTAATGCAGATAAAATCATTGTAGTAGATAACGGGTTAATAATAGAAGAAGGAACTTTTAATCAACTGATGGATTTAAAAGGAAGATTCTATGATTTGTATTTAACTCAAACTTATCAAGAAGAAGAAAAAACTTTATTAAATTCTTAAAATATACTATAATATAATTCGTGAACAGGGGTGTCGAAAGACTGAGAAAAACCCTTATAACCTGATCTAGTTCATGCTAGCGTAGGGAGATTCTTGTTTCTTCTTGCGCCTTCAAATTTTAGGAGGTGTTTTTTTATGAAAATTACAGTAAAAGATTTAACGCTTATGGCAATGTATTTAGCATTATTTTACATCTTAGATGTAATCTCTAATTCTTTACCTTTATTTAAGATGCCACAAGGTGGAACTTTAGGACTTGGAGTAATTGCATTACTTCTTGCGAGTTACCACTTAGGTTGGAAGAAAAGTTTAGTTGTAACTTTTGGTTGTGTGTTACTACAGTTTGTATCAGGACAAATGTATATCTATTATCCAATTCAGTTTCTACTAGATTACGGGGTTGCTTTCCCAATTTATGGTTTAGCTTCATTATTCCCACGCTATTTAGGAGTTATCATCACTAATATTGTTAGATATTTCTGTCATGTAATTTCTGGTTTAGTATTCTTCTCAGGTGGAGTATGGAATTATGAAACTATAACATTCTCATTAAGCTACAATGCTTGGTATATGATTCCTACAACGATTGTTAGTTATGTAGTTATTGTATTACTGGTTAAGAAGTTAAAAATTAAAGCTTAAAATAAAAAAAGAGGAATTTCCTCTTTTTTTATTTTATTAAATTAATTGGTGTTTTATTAGTCCATTGAACAATATTCTCAAGGACAATACCCTTTCTAATTATCATTGATTCTTTAGTCGCAAAGGCAATGTGCGGTGTCACTATTGTGTTCTTAGTATTTAATAATATATGTTCCATTGGTAATGGTGGCTCAATATCAAAGACGTCAAGTGCTGCTCCTGCAATGATGTCATTGTTTAATGCATAGGCTAGGTCCTCTTGATTGACAATAGACCCTCTTGCAGTGTTGATCAGTATGGCTTTTTTCTTCATTAATTTTAATTGTTCTAAACTGATCAAGTCTTTAGTGCTTTGATTAGCGGGACAATGTAATGAAACTATATCACTATTCTTTAATAGTTCTTCTAAAGAACAGTAGGTAATTCCATCATCTTGTGGAGTAGTGCGATAACCTAATACTTTACATCCAAATGCTTTAGAAATTTCTGCAACTCTCATACCAATTTTGCCTACTCCTATAAGGCCAATAGTCTTGCCTGAGAGCTCATTTCCCACTAGATTATCTTTGGTTGAGTTGTTGCGACAACGCTGCTCAGTCTTATTAATATTTCTTAAGAGATTGAGTATTAATCCAATAGTTAGCTCAGCTACAGATTGCGTAGAATATCCGGAAGCATTACAAACATCAATGTTATATTCCTTAGCGGCTTGAAGATCAACATGTTCCACTCCAGTAAAAGCTATGTTAATCAATTTTAATTTGTTTGCGTTACTAATAACTTCTCTTGTTAGTGGCATATTAGCAATGATAATAATTTCTGCATCTTTGGTATATTCTTTTTGTTTTTCTAAATCGTTAGTTTTCTCATAAGCCTTAAAAGTGTGCCCAAGTTCAGTTAGTTGATTTTCAAATTCCTTCATTTCATCAAGCGATATTCCTAGTGATTCTAGTAATACTATCTTCATCTTTAATCCTCCATTATTCTTATTAATCCTAACATATTAACTATCTAAACAAAAAATCCTTCATTAATGAAGGATTTCGTTAGAGTTCAATGGAGCAGATGAGGGGAATCGAACCCCCGTATCAACCTTGGCAAGGTCGTGTTCTACCATTGAACTACATCTGCATAATGGCGGTCCAGACGGGACTCGAACCCGCGATCTCCTCCGTGACAGGGAGGCATGTTAACCACTACACCACTGGACCATATATACATTTATTTAATGGCGGGGATGAGAAGATTTGAACTTCCGCGCCAGTTTCCCGACCTATACCCTTAGCAGGGGCACCTCTTCAGCCACTTGAGTACATCCCCGTAATAGGTGGCTCACTTACTTGTGCCATATAATATTATCACACCTTAAACCTTCAAGCAAGAGAAAATTTAATTTTTTTCAATTTTTTTCACTCTTTTAAATATGTCTTAATTATATGGTAAAATATTAATAAGAAGAAGATAAAATGATAAAAAGAATCTACCTAGAAATCACTAATATTTGTAATTTAAATTGTCCTTTTTGTGCGAAAGACCATCGTACTGCCGCAGAAATGCCACTTTCGATGATTGAAAGGCTTTTTATAGAAGGAAAAGAAATTACAAATTATTTCTACCTCCACGTTTTAGGTGAACCAACACTCCACAGTCAATTCAAGGAAGTGGTAGAGTTGGCAGAAAAGCACGGAATAAAAATTCAACTTGTAACTAATGGAACAAATCTTGAGCGTTATACAAAATTACTTTTAAGTAGTCCAGCCATTAGAAAGATTAGCATCTCTTTGCAGGGTCTATTCTTAGATCCTAATTACCAAGAGCACTTAATATCTTTGGAGAAATTTATTGAGTCTAATCAAAATAAATATCTTGAATTACGTTTATGGGCAAGTAAAAATCAGGAAGCCAAAAATTTTATAAATAAATATAAAGATAATTGCGGTGTCTATTTTAGTGAGGTTGAGCAGTTTAATTGGCCGGATATAAATAATTCAATCAATAATCCTAATCATCGTTGTGTGGGTCCTAAAATGATGTTGTGTGTTCTAAGTGATGGAGTAATAACTCCATGTTGTTTAGATCATAATGGTATAATTAATCTAGGAAATATTAAAAACACAACTTTTAAAGAGGTTTTAAATAGTGAAAAGTACTTGTCAATCCTTAATGGGTTTGCAAATAATAAGGCTATAAATGAACTATGTGTTCATTGTGATTATAAAGGAGGGCGTAGAAGTGAAAAAAATTAGAGTTTTTGTGTTAAGAAATTGTCCTTATTGTAAGGCTGCTGTTAATTACATTTCGGAATTAAAGCAAGACCCTAAGTATAGTGTTCTTGAATTGGAATTTATTGATGAAAATGAACAAGTAGAGTTAGCCAATAGTTTTGATTACTACTATGTTCCTTGTTTTTATTATGGTGATGAAAAATTATCTGAAGGTGCTATAAGTTTACAAAAAACTAAGGAAGTGTTTGAAGATGTACTTTCAAGATGATTCAATTAAGTGATGATAAAATTTATTTAAAATTAGAAAGAATTAAAAAGAGATTTGGTACTATAGCCACAGATTACTTTTTTGATATCCATTTACAAGAAAATGATGTGAGAATAGGTAGGTGTGATTATCGACCTTTTGTCAATATTGAGAACTATTATGCAGGGAATATTGGATATATGATATATCCAGAATTTAGAGGTAATAACTATTCGTTGCGTGCTTCTGTTTTGTTGTGCAAGATGGCAAAGAAGAATCGAAGTAAATTATTAATCACTTGTTCACCTGATAACTTTGCGTCTTATCGAATAATAACTAAATTAGGTGGAAAACTAATTAAAACTATTAAAGTTCCAAAACGTCATTTTTTGTATAAACAAGGTGAGAAAATTAAATGTATTTTCAAAATAGATTTAAAATCATTCTAGCAGATATGGTAAAATATTTCTTATAGGAGAAAATAGAAAATGAAGACAAACGTAAACAAATTAGTTATGCAGTCAATTCAAGGGAAAGTACATCACCCAGTAATGCGACAACCAGGTTATCGTATTGGATCTGATGGTAAACCAAGAATTGTACCAGCTACTGCCGGAATTACTTACAACTATAAAATAGGTGATGAGTGTATGGGGATTATCGGAGATCATGTAGAACCAGGGGTTAGTGCTAAAAACGCTGATACATTTGAAGATGGAGCATTCAATACGTTTGCATGTGTTGGAAACATTGCAAAAGTTGTTAGTGGAGATGCAAAAGGGAAATTAGGAGTTGTCACTGGGAAGCACGGTGGTGCTGATCATGTTATGTGTTACTTTGATGAAGAAACATTAGAGGCAATGACAATTGATGATAAAATTCTTGTGAAAGCTTTTGGCACAGGGCTAGAATTGACAGACTACCCAACAATAACTTGCATGAATTTAGACCCAAGCTTATTAGATAAATTAAACATTAAAGAAGAAAATGGGTATATCGAAGTTGGAGTAACACATATTGTTCCAGCTGAATTAATGGGATCTGGATTAGGTGTTAGTAGTATGTATCAAGGAGATTACGATATTATGACTCGTGATTCTCAATCTTATAAAGATTATAATTTAGATTCATTGCGTTTCGGCGATTTAGTGTTTATTAAGGATCATCATAATGCATATGGTCCAGATTACTTAAAAAATGCGGGAACTCTAGGAGTTATAATTCATGGGGACTCTTATATTTCAGGGCACGGACCTGGAGTTACAGTTTTACTAACAGGTAAAGATAGCGTTATTAGGCCAATTATTAATGCGGATGCAAACATCGCAAATTACTTGTTAGATAAATAAAATAAGATACCGTAAAAGTATTTTATAATGAAATATCATGTGTTTTATTGATAATTTAACAGATAGCATAGCTATCTGTTTTTTTCTATATTGTAAGTTAAAAGCAATATGTATTATACATTTAGAGTAGTTTATGCAACAATTCTAATAGGTACCGTTAGTTTGGTGAAAAAATTAAAGAATGAAATCAGCAGATATTGTAGACGTAAATAAATAAACAATAGGTGCGATAGAAAAAAATGGATACAAACCAACTATTTTACTTTGTCTTGCTATATGCTGAACACTAAATAGTCTATTCCAAAAGCATTATGATGAATGAAATTTATATAATTAGGAGGAGTATTTTTGTGGAATTAAGGAATGTTAAATTAAAGGAAGTTGATATAGTGATGAGTATTATTGATGATGCTAAAAAACATTTGAAGGAACAAGGAATAGATCAATGGCAAACAGGTTATCCGGACTATACGTGCATAAAAAATGACGCATTAAATAAAATAGGGTATTTTATCGTTGATAGTGGTGATATCTTGGGATATTTGTGCATTGATTTTAATGGAGAACCTGCATATGAAAATTTAGACGGTACTTGGGCAAGCGATACTAAGTATGTTGTTATTCATCGTATGGCGTTTGTTAAAAATTCAAGAGGCAAAAATTTGTCTAGTATAGTTTTTAAATTGGTTGAGGACATGAGTAGAGAAAAAGAGGTTTATTATTCTAGAGTTGATACAGATGCAGATAATTTGAAAATGCAACATGTTCTAAAGAAAAATGGTTTCAGATTTCGAGGGACCATATGGTTTGATAACAGTGAAAAAATAGCATTTGATAAAGTGTTTTGACTATATCTAACGCACTATAAACACTATCTATTTAAAATAGTCACTGTCTTCCTCGATAGTGACTATTTTATATCATTTTGAGAGCAGCTACATATTAGCAGCTCTTTTTATTGGATTAAAAAAGGCAATTTTCATTGCCTTATTTCTATCTACTTTTATTAGCTAAGTCAACTGATTTCGCCATATCTTTGTGACCGTATACAAAGATTATTCCACCGATTAAGAATAAAATGATTAAACTTAACACTCCAAGTGATGATTTACCAGTGAACATAGTGATTTGCGCTACTAAGAAAGGTCCGATAACAGAAGCGAACTTACCGAAAATATCGAAAAATCCGAAGTACTCGTTACTATTTTCTGCAGGCACCATTTTTCCAAATTGTGCTCTTGAAAGTGATTGGATACCACCTTGTACTGTCCCTACCATACAAGCCATAGTCCAAAATAAAATAGTGGCAGTCTGTAGTGCGGCAGGATCTCCTGGATTACTTTCGACAATATAACCCATATAGAATCCTACAATTGTAATACAGAAATAAATTGCAATTGCGCCACCAATCATTTTGAAGGCACCTAATTTTTTTGCGAATTTTCCAAACAATATCGAAGACGGAACGCCGATTAATTGAGTAACAAGTAACGCAAGAATCATTCCTACCGTCCCGATTCCTAATGTAGTACCGTAAGAAGTGGACATTGTAATGATTGTCCCTACTCCGTCAATATAGAAGAAATATGCAATCATGAATAAGAATAAACCACGATTTTTCGAAATTGATTTTAATGTTTTTCTTAAGTTTGAGAAAGTATTTTTAACAACTGCTATTGGTTTATCTTCTTTGTAGTGGACTTGCTTAACATTTAATAACATTGGAATACTAAATAATGCCCACCATAATGAAGTGATAACAACTGCAATCTTAACCCCTAATGGGTTTTCCATTCCTAAGATCATCATAATAATAATTGAAATAACAAAGGCAATAGTACTACCACCAATATAACCCATCGCAAAGCCCCAACTTGAGACAGTGTCCATTTTCTTTGGTGTAGTAACATCAGTTAAGAAAGAATCATAGTACAAACACGAACCTTGGAAACCGATATAAGAAATTACATAACCAATTAACATCCCTTGCCATACATCACTAATAGCCATAAGTAAAGTAAAAGTAATCCCCATGATCGCAAAGAAACCCCAGAATTTTTTCTTCATTCCTTTACAATCAGCTACTGCTCCTAATACAGGTCCTAATAAAGCAACTATCAATGTCGCAAATGATGTTCCAATTCCCCACCATTGGATACCCAAAGTATTTTCTCCTAATACAGAAGTGAAATAAATTGGGAAGATAGCGGCCATAATGTTTGTTGCATAGACTGAGTTCGCCCAATCATACATTATCCAAGACCATTCAATTTTTGTGAATAATTTTTTCATTCTATCCTCCTATAAAAGCTTTTCTACTGTTTGATGAGCTATATTAGCCTCGTAGAATACCTCAGAAATAATTTTATAATCATTTTTAAGATAAAACTCTAAAGCATGAGATTGACTTGAAAGCGCAATTTTTTTAATTCCCATTTCTTTTACTGTTTTTTCTGCATTTTGAATAAGTTTTCTACCTACTCCTTTTGAGCGATATTCTTTAGAAACGGCCATTCTCCCCAACTTACAATAGTCATCCTTTATCACAATTCTACATGTACCTACCACTTTTTCTTGGTCTATTGCTACAAAGTGGGTAGCAGTGATGTCTAACTCATCTAATTCGATATTAATATCGACATTTTGTTCGTTGACAAATACTTCTTTCCTTAATAACATTAGCCCAAAAAATTCATTTTGTTGATTTGCGATTTTTACTTTCATGAGTCAATTATAACTAATATAAATTGATAAAACTACATTTAAATGAAATTGTCCATTCTTTTTGGTAAAATTAAGAATGGTAAAGAAACTTGTATTAACAAATAATTCTTATCTGATGGATAATGATATTAATAGGAGTAAATAATGAATAGATTGCAGAGATTAGAAATATTAATTGGTGAAGAAAAAATTAAAAAGCTCCAAAATCACAAAGTAATGATCTTTGGCCTAGGTGGTGTTGGAGGTTTTGTAGTTGAGACAATAGTTAGAAGTGGAGTGGGGGAAGTTGTACTTGTAGACTTTGACATAATTGAGAAAGATAACTATAATCGGCAAATCATCGCGACTGATAATTGTTTAGGACAAACTAAAGGAGAAGCATTTTTAAAAAGAATTAAATCAATTAATCCGGAGTGTAAAGTTACTCTAGTTAGTAAATTTATCTTACCAGATAATTTAAATAATTTAGATTTCTCAGATCTTGATTTTATAGTCGATGCGATTGATACAATTTCTACAAAACTAGCTATTATTAAAAAGGCAAAAGAACTAGAGATACCGATAATAAGTTCAATGGGATTTGGCAATAAATTAGATGTTACTAAAATTCAAATAACTGACATAACAAAAACAGAAATGTGTCCACTTGCGAAAGTGATAAGAAATGAACTTAAAAAACAAAGAATTAATAAAGTGAAAGTAGCTTATTCCAAAGAAAAACCATTAATTCCTCTTGTGAAGATTTTTAAAGAAAACAATAAAGTTGTAGTTGGTAGTTATCTACCGGTAGTGGCGATAGCTGGAATAATGATTGGGGATTATGTGGTTAAGGAGCTAATTAATGAAAAATAATATCTATGAAAAATCTTTAGAATTACACCAAAAACACCATGGAAAAATCGAAATCACAAGTAAAATTACAGTGAACAACAAGAGTGATTTAGCTTTGTCCTATTCCCCGGGGGTGGCTGCACCTTGTTTAAAGATCAAAGAGAATCCAAAGAATGTTTATAAATATACAAATAAAGGAAACCTTGTAGCAGTTATTAGTGATGGTAGCGCAGTCTTAGGACTAGGCAATATTGGTGCTATGGCCGGAATTCCAGTAATGGAGGGTAAAAGTCTACTGTTTAAAGAGTTTGCAGGGATTGACGCAATTCCGCTATGTTTAGAAACAAATGACCTGGATGAAATAGTGAGAACTGTTAAACTATTAAGTAATAATTTTGGAGGTATTAATTTAGAAGATATTTCGGCTCCACGTTGCTTTGAAATTGAAGAACGCTTAATTAATGAGTGTGATATTCCTGTTTTTCATGATGATCAACATGGAACTGCAATTGTTTGTGGAGCTGCTTTACTGAATAGTTTAAAACTAGTTGGTAAAGAATTGGCGAAGATTAAGGTTGTTTTTAGTGGTGCTGGAGCTGCAGCTATCGCTTGTGGCGATTTATTATTTGCGTTAGGTGTTAAAGATATTAGTTATTGTGATATTGATGGTGCTTTGTACTTAGGTAGAGAGAACTTTGTTGGTAAGTATCTTGAAGTTGTCAATAAAACTAATCTTAGTCAAGAAAAAGGTGATCTAAGAGATTTAATTAAAGATGCCGATGTTTTTATTGGTTTGTCAGTGGGTGAACTTGTTGACAAATCAATGATTGAGAGTATGGCTGATAAACCAATTGTTTTTGCGATGGCTAACCCTACTCCTGAAATATCTTATACAGATGCTTTAGAAGCTGGTGCTTACATAGTTGGCACTGGAAGAAGTGATTATCCTAATCAAATTAATAACTTATTAGCTTTCCCTGGGGTCTTTAAAGGTGCATTAAAAAGTAGAGCTAAAAAAATTGACTTATCTATGAAACTGGCTGCTACATATGGATTAGCTAATATTATTAAAGAAGAAGATTTAAGAACTGATTATATTATTGCCGATCCATTTGATAAGAGTGTTGTTGAGGTTGTATCTGCGGCAGTGTATAATCAAGTAGTAAAAGGGAGAGAGTAATTATGAAAAAAACCGCATTCTTTTTTGATGTTGATGGGACTTTGATTGATGCTAATGACCATTCGGTACAAGAAAGTACAATAAGCTCTTTAAGAGAATTAAAAAAACTAGGGCATAAAGTTCATGTCTGTACAGGTAGAGATGTAAGAATGGTTAAATATTTAGGTGTTACTGATATCTGTGATTTTGATGGAATGATTTGTTGTAATGGACAAGCCTTATATGACGGAAATTCAAAGGCAATAAGTTTATTAGGTTTAGAGAAGAAAGTTATTGAAGATATTTTCAATTTTTGTGATAAGACTGATGAATTAACTTATATGATAATTTGTGATGGCTATACATTGGCACCTCATGGAATTACTGATTATATGGAAGATTGTTTAAATAAATTAAATGAATCTTTAGATTTAGTACACCGTGATTTTGACCACAATCAAGATACGGCCTTAATGATTCTAGTATTCTCAAAAGATTATGATTATGATTTTACAATTTTTAATGAAGTAGCAGATGTTTTAGTCATTTTGGGTCTTTTCAATTATGTGGATTTAAATCATAAAACAGTTAATAAAGCTAAAGGGATGAAAAAATATATCGAAATGAATAATTTAGATGACCACCAAATTATTTTCTTTGGAGATGGTGGGAATGATATTGAAGGTTTAGAAATGGCTGATATCGGAATCGCAATGGGCAATGCATCAGATATAGTTAAACAATCAGCCGACCATGTAACTACTCATATTAAAGAAGATGGAATTTACCAAGCTTTAGTTAACCTTGGTTTTATTGTAGCTTAGTGGTAAAATAGGTTTGATGAAAAAAATAAAATGTTTAGATATAAATGTTAGTTATCATAAATCAGGAAAAGGAAAACAAGTTCTTATTTTGATGCACGGCTGGGGTGTTAGCAGTGAATTAATGGCGCCAATCAGTGATGCCCTTGATAAGTATTTTACAGTTTATAATATTGATTGGCCTGGTTTTGGTGAAAGCGATATTCCGACAAGATCGTTATCTACTGTTGATTATTGTGAAATTTTTAAAGCATTTGTCGATAACCTTAAAATAGTCGACCCGATTTTAATTGGTCATTCTTTTGGTTGTCGTATTGCCTTAAGATATGCCTCTGATAATCCTGTTAAAAAAATGATTCTAACAGGGGCTGCCGGATTAAAGCCTAAAAGAGGACTGGACTATTATGTGAAAGTTTACTGTTATAAAATAATGAAAAATATCGCAAAAATACCAGGTTTGGATAAAATAATGACTAATAAAAAGATTGGCAGTGAAGATTACCAAGCTTTAAGCGGAATCATGCGTGAAACTTTTGTGAAAGTTGTTAATGAAGATGTTGCACCTTTATTACCAAAAGTTAAATGCGAAACTTTGTTAGTGTTTGGTGATAAAGATGAATCCACTCCATTGTGGATGGGTGAATACCTTGAAAAGCATTTACCAAATGCTGGATTAGCTGTTTTCCAGGATGATGATCATTATGCCTATTTACATCAGTTAAATAGATTTATTAAGGTTTGTGAAATATTCTTAAAGGCGGAAATTAAAAATGTTTAATATATTAATGTTAATTGAGAAGGGTGTCTATTATTTAGTTGCATTATTTTTTACATATCCGTTAATGATGGTTATATTGCAAATGTTCCAACAAAATAGATATGAAAATCATCGTTATTTTAAATGGCAGACTAATAATTTAGAGAACTTATTTAAAAATATCTTGATTCCTATTATAGTGGCAATTATTTTAGTTTTATTAAATAGATTTATTAGTTTATATTGGCTTGAGCAATTATTGTCAATTTTTACTTTCATAATCTTTGGATATTTATGGTTAATTTTACTTGGAAAAAAAGAACAAATAAAACCTTTGGTATTTACAAATCGTGTTAAAAGACAAATGGTTACTTTCTTTGTGGTTGATTTATTTGTTATTTGTTTAATTAGAAATTATTCTATTACTATTCATTTTTTAATTGCGTTTATTCCTTTTGTTAATTATTGGTTAATTTATCTAGTTAGTTTTATTAATATGCCAATTGAGAAATATATTCAGAATCAATTTATTAAAGATGCTAAAGGTATTGTTATGAGTAACTCTAACTTAAAGAAAATCGGAATCACTGGTAGTTATGGAAAGACTTCGACAAAGAATATTGTAGGAGAAATATTGGCTCAAAAGTATTACACTTTGATTACGCCTGCTTCATTTAATACACCAATGGGAATTACTAGAACTATTAGGGAATATTTAAAACCTATTCATCAAGTTTTTGTTTGTGAGATGGGGGCTGATAAAGTTGGAGACATTTCATATTTAATGGATTTTGTAAAACCTGAAATTGGGATAGTGACTTCTATTGGGCAAGCTCATCTTGCGACCTTTAAATCTCAAAATAATATTATTAATGAAAAGATGCAGATGATTGAGAATTTGCCTGTCAATGGTGTTGGGGTTTTAAATTATGATAATCAGTTTATTGCAGAGTATCGGATTAAAAATAGTTGTAAGATTTTAACTTATGGAATTAGTAATACTGATGTTGATTATTATGCTTGTGATATTAAATACTCCCCTGAAGGTACTAGCTTTAAGGTTGTGGATAGAAATGGTAAGAAACATAAATTTACTACTAAGTTATTGGGAGAGCATAATGTTGCCAATATTTTATCGGGTATTTGTGTTGGTCAAGCTTTAGGGATTGAGTTTAAAGATTTGATTACTGCAGTGGCTCAAGTAAAACAAATTCCACATCGTTTGGAAGTTAAGAAATACTTGCAACATACTATGATTGATGATGGTTTTAACTCTAATCCTGTGGGTAGTGCTATGGCTTTAGAAGTTTTAAAGATGATGCCTAAACCTCGAGTTTTAGTTACTTGTGGAATGATTGATTTAGGTGAAGCACAGTATCGATTAAATAAAGAGTTCGGCTTAAAGATTAATGGCTGTGCAGATAAAGTTATCTTGGTAGGACCGTTACAAAGTGCTCCTATTAAAGATGGGTTAATTGAGAGTGGTTATTCTAGCAAAGATATTATCGTGGTTAATAGCACAAAAGAAGCTTTTAATACCTTAAATAGTATGTCTAAAAAACCAATAACATTCTTGGTTGAGAATGATTTACCTGATGCATTTAATCGCTAGATATAGCGATTTTTTTATTTTTAGATTATAATAGAACGAGGTAAAATATGAAATATAATGAATTTGTAGCAAGATGTCAGGCCTTAGCAAAAATCGGAAAAAAATTTTCTAAGGATCCATATGCCTTAGAGAATTATCAAGAACTTGAGGATTTAAGTAAAGAGATGATGAATCAACTAACTGGAGATGCAAGAATTAGTATTTATGAAAGAGATATTTACCCAACTCCAAATAGTTCAGTCAGAGTTATTGTTTTTAAAGATGATAAGTTATTGATGGTTAAAGAGATTCAAGATGGTGGTTGGTCAGTTCCTGGTGGCTGGTGTGATGTTTTTGAGAGTTTGAAGGAAGCAGCTGTCAAAGAGGTCAATCAAGAAACTGGGTATCAGATAAAGATTGGTAGACTACTAGCAATTTTTCAAAGAGAAAGATACAAAGATTATCCAACAATTATTTCTGAACAGGTTCATTATTTTGTTGGTGAAATAATAGGAGGCAGTAAGTTGATTAATCATGAAGTTAGTGATATCGAGTTTGTTGATTTAAATGAAGAAATTGAATTATCTCGTAAAATTTCAAGGCAGGAATTATCTATAGCTCTTGAAGTTTATCGAAAAAATAAAGAAGTATACGTTGATTAAGGAGATTAAAACAATGAAATATCAAGTAGGTGTCTTATTTGGAAGTGAATCAGTTGAACATGAGATTAGTATTATTTCTGCTAATCAAGCAATTAATGCCTTGGATACTAATAAATATGAGGTTATACCATTATATATTGGTAAAAATCGTCAACTTTATTTTGGGGAGTTATTGTCAGATATCAAAAATTTTAAAGATTTAGATAATTTAATTAAACAATCTACTCAAGTAACCTTAGTTAAACAAGATAATAAATGTTTAGTTATCCCTGTGAAAAATAAATTATTTAGTAAACCACTTGCTAGTATTGATATCATTGTTCCTGTTGTTCATGGGACTAATTGTGAAGACGGAACAGTGCAGGGTTTAATTGAAATGTTAAAGGTTCCTTATGTCGGGTGCAATGTTTTAGCAGCTGCTGTTGGGCAAGATAAAGTGTTTATGAAACATATCCTAGAAAATAATGGGGTTCCTGTATTACCTTGGACTTGGTTTTATAGTAATGAGTTTGAGAATAATCAAAAAGAGTTGATTAATAAATTAGAAAGCAAGTTAGAATACCCGATGATTGTTAAGCCTGCAAATTTAGGCTCATCAGTAGGTATTAGTCCTGCTAAGAATAAAAAAGAGCTTATTGAGGCCATTATTGAGGCTAAACAATTTGATCAAAAAATAGTTGTAGAAAAAATGTTGGAGTCAATCGTTGAGGTCAATTGTTCGGTGTTGGGCAATCATAATAGTTGTATTGCGTCTTGTGTTGAAGAGATTGTTAATGAGAAAGAGTTTTTATCTTATAGCGAAAAATATTTAAGTGGTTCAAAAAGTAAGGGTATGGCTAACACTTCAAGAATCATTCCTGCTCGTTTAACTGATAAAGAGACAGAATTAGTTAAGCAGTTAGCGATTGACACTTTTTTAAACTTAGACTCAAGTGGAGTTGCTAGAGTTGATTTAATTAAAGATTTAAAGAGTAAGAAGTTTTTTGTTAATGAAATAAATACAATTCCTGGTTCTTTGTCTTTCTATTTGTGGCAAGAAGTTGGTGTTGATTTTACACAATTAATGGATCGTTTGATTGAAATTGCGTTAGATAATTATCGCATCAAAGAGATGATGACATTTTCTTATAGTACTAATGTTTTAAGTAATTTTGGTGGCAGTAAAGGAAGTAAGGGAGTTAAAGGATAGGGGGATAGTATGAACTATATTAATAGAGTTATTGAAGATTTAAAAGTAAAGGATAGCAATCAACCGGAATTTATTCAAGCTGTTAGTGAGGTGCTTAATTCTTTGGAAGTGGTATTTCAAAAACATCCAGAATACCAAGATATGGGTATTTTAGAGAGAATTGTCGAACCTGAGCGCATTATTCAGTTTAGAGTTCCTTGGGTTAATGATGCTGGTATGGTTGTTGTGAATCGTGGTTATCGTATTCAGTTTAATGGTGCTATTGGTCCTTATAAGGGTGGTTTAAGATTTCATCCTAGTGTTAACTTAGGCATCTTAAAGTTTTTAGCTTTTGAACAAATATTCAAGAATGCTTTAACTACTTTGCCTATTGGTGGAGGTAAGGGTGGTAGTGACTTTGATCCTAAAGGCAAAAGTGATCAAGAGATCTATCGTTTTTGTGTAAGTTTTATGAGTGAGTTATATCGTCATATTGGTCCTAACGTTGATGTGCCCGCTGGCGATATGGGAGTTGGAGCTCGTGAAATTGGTTTCCTATTTGGACAATATCGTCGTTTAAGGGGTTCTTATGATGCTGGTGTTATTACGGGTAAAGGCTTAAATTATGGAGGGTCTTTAGTTCGTAAAGAGGCTACAGGGTATGGATTATTATATTTTGTTAAGGAAATGGCTGATGCTAATGGAATTGATCTAAATGGCAAGAAAACTATTATTTCCGGAAGTGGGAATGTAGCTATTTATGCTTTAGAGAAAGCTAATGAATTAGGTCTTAAAGTTATTTCAATGTCTGATTCTAAGGGTTATATTGTGGCTGATTCTCTTGATGTAGAAGCTGTTAAAGAAATAAAAGAGGTTAAGAGAACTTCTTTAGAAGACTATTTAAATTATCATCCAGAAGCTAAATACTATCCTGGTAGTGTTTATGACGGAGACTTAAAGGCTGAGGTTATTTTACCTTGTGGTACTCAAAATGAAGTTAATTTACAACGAGCTAAAAGATTAGTTTCAAATGGAGCTATCATTGTAGCTGAGGGTGCCAATATGCCTGATGATAATCAAGCTATAGCGTATTACCTAGAAAAAGGAATTTTATTTGGACCAGGTAAAGCAGCTAATGCAGGTGGTGTTGCGACAAGCGCATTAGAGATGTCTCAAAATAGTTTAAGAATGAGTTGGAGTTTTCAAGAAGTTGATCAACAATTAAAAAACATTATGAAAGAAATTCATTCACAATGTTTATTGGCTATTAATGAGTATGATTTAGATAAACATGATTATGTTTCTGGCGCAAATATTGCTGGTTTTGAGAAGGTTGTTAAGTCAATGATCACTCAAGGTTATTATTAATCAGGTTTCACAGGGTCAATAAAAATAGTTTTATAATCACTGATACTTACTAGTCCTGCTGGACTATTAGGTATCTTTTTTAAATTTTTGACTAGTGTATAGTTAACAGGAACACTGCTTGATAAGCGTCCCTTTGAATAGTAAGCTGCTAAGTTTGCACAAAATCTAATTTCTTCTTCATTAAGTTTGTTGCTGTCAATAGCTACATGCGCTCCGTGGTAGTCTTTAGTGTGGAACCAAGTGTAATTTTTTCTTGATAGTTTAAAAGTTACATAGTCATTTTGAAGATTGTTTTTCCCAAGATATACTTTTTTATCATTAATAGTGTATTCTTGGTAGTTAATCTTTTTGTTCTTAATTTTTTTAATTTTCTTGCGGATATATCCTTTTTCAATTAGCTCTTCTTGGATTTCTTTGGCAGTGTGGAAGTCTGAGATTTCTAGCTGTTCTTGAAGGATAGTGAAATATAATATTAAATCTTCACAGATTTTAATTTGTTTTACCAAATGACTTTGAGCATTTCTTCCTTTTTGATATTTTTGATAGTATTTACGCGCATTGTATTTAGCATCAAATTTCTTGTCTAAAGGGATTTCTACTTCAGATGATGTTTCATAGTTAAAAAGAGTTATAGACTCTCTATTACCCTTTATTTGCTGGATATTAGAAAATATTAGATCACCATAGATTCTCCACTTATCACAATCCCGAGCCTGAGTTAAACCATCGACAAGCTTAGGTAGTTTATTATGTAGTTTTTTAAGTTCACTTCTAATCGTCTTAGAAATATTATCAGTAAATTGTTCAATTCTTAAACGTTCTTGAACATCTTGATAGATTAAGTCAAAACCCTGATTAATTGGATACGTAATAGCCACTTGGTTTAAATGTTTCAGAGGTAAAACATGGTAACATTTACTATCGGGATAAAAATAAATACTTTGAGAACTAGATACTTCTTCCATGATACTTTTAAATAACTCCCCATGTACCATTCGATGTTGCACCTCTTTAGCTAACAATGGAGAAAATCCATCAAACTGATTAACTAAAGAATCATCAAGATCAACACTATCATTAATCAAAGGATTTTTTTTATCAATCTTTTCATTTGGGATATATTTAGCTCCTGCAAAAATAACACGCTTGGTATTTTCGTAAGGAGGTATTCTCTTTAAAGCATCTAATATTTTATTATCACTATCACAAAGAATAACATTGGCATATTTACCCATAAGTTCAACATACAAGTAAAAGATTTTGCGATCGCTAACTTCATTACTTTTATTGATAGTAATAATCAAATAACGGTCTAAACCCCCTTGCTGAATTGAGGTAATAATTCCATTTTCTAAATATTTACGTAATAACATAATAAAAGCTGAAGGAGTAGTAGGGTTAATATAACTATTTTCACTGATATTAATACGGTTATATTGTGAGTGTGCACATATTAATAATTGTTGATTTTTATAATTGGCACGAATACTTAAGAGAATCTCACTATCACTAGGTTGACTTATTTTGTTAATTTTAGCAGGGACAACTGCCTGCAAACTCTTAGTTTCTTGATTTAGTATTAATCCATCTACAGCCATTTTATTCACCTCATAAATTTTTCTTTAAAATTATATCATAAGTTGTTGACACATGTATTTTTATTTGATATATTTATATGGCATTCAAGAAATGTGGGCCTGTAGCTCAGGTGGTTAGAGCGCACCCCTGATAAGGGTGAGGTCGTTGGTTCAAGTCCATTCAGGCCCACCA